>JBBQYX010000058.1:0-19546 GCA_038208295.1 Candidatus Nanopelagicales bacterium
GCCCTGCAGCGGTGGTTCACCAACGGGCAGTTCACCTACAGCACCTCCGCGCCGTCGGGCAACGACGCCTCGTACCTCGAACAGTTCCTGCGCGACAAGGTCGGCTACTGCGAGCAGTACGCCGCCACCATGGCCGTCATGGCTCGGCTGCTGGGCATCCCGGCGCGGGTCAACGTTGGATTCACCGGCGGAACCCTGGGCCGCGACGGCTGGTACAGCGTCGCCGCCAAGGACGCCCACGCCTGGCCCGAGCTGTGGTTCGACGGCATCGGGTGGACCCGCTTCGAACCCACTCCGGGCCCCAGCGACAGCGGGATCGCCACCCCGTCCTACGCCCCGCCCGCGGCCGCGGCACCGACGCCGACGCCCAGCGCCAGCAGCGGTGCGGGGGCGTTCGACCCGGAGAACCGGCTCGGCAACCGCCCCGAGGAGACTGGGGCCCCGGACGTGTCGACAGCGGCTGGCGCCGGCGCCGGAACCTCCTTCGGCTGGCTGCGTGCCCTGCTGCTGGCGGCCCTGGGCCTGAGCGTCGTCCTGCTGGGCCTACCCATGGCGGCCCGCGCGCTGCGTCGGCGGCGGCGGCTGGCACCGGGCGACCCGCAGCTGCTGGTCGAGGGCACCTGGGCGGAACTGCGCGAGACCTGCCGCGACTACGGCCTGCCCTGGACCGATGCAGAGACGCCGCGGCAGTCCGGTGAGCACCTCATCCGGGCGGCCCGGTTGGACGCCGACTCGGTTGAGGCCGCACGCCGGATCGTGCGCGTGACCGAGCAGGTCCGCTATGCCCGTACGGCCGGACCGGTCGAGGGGCTGCCCGCGGATGTCCATACGATCCGCCGGGCCCTGGACCGCCGTGCCTCGGCGGGGACCCGGCTGACGGCGCGGCTGGGGCGGACCCGACGTCCCGAGCGCGGCGCGGACCGGGCGATGGCAGGGACACCGAGCGGTTTCGACGCTCGTCCCCAGGACACCGGTGAGCAGATCCGGGAGGGCGTCGGGGCGCTGCGCTGATCAGGTCAGCGCAGCCAGTCCGGTTACCGCAGGGCGTCCCGCAGCCGAACCTTGGCGCCTGAGCGGACGACCGCGTTGCGGTAGATCCGCGACGCCAGGGCCACCAGCACCGGGATGGTCGCGAGCATGAGGACGAGCGCCAGCGTGGTCTGCCACCACGGGACACCACCGATCGCCAGCCGGATGGGCATCAAAGTGGGACTCAAGGCGGGTATCAGCGACAGCACCGAGACGACGGTGTTGTACGGGTCCACCGGTAGCACGCTGACGCCGAGTACGTAGCCCACGATCAGGATCATCGTGACCGGCGTGACCACTCCCCCGACGTCCTCCTGCCGGGACACCAGGGCGCCCAGGGCGGCGAAGACGAACGCGTAGGCCAGGTAGCCGAGCAGAAACCACACCAGCAGCCACCCGACGATCCCGGCCGCGGCAGCCACGGGCAGGTCCAGTGCCCCGGTCGCGACTCCGGCGGTGATGCCCGCAGCTCCGATGAACGTCATCTGGATCAGCCCCAAGGTGCCGAGGCCGAGCACCTTTCCCGTCATCAGCTGCCAGGGCCGCACGGTGGCCAACAGCAACTCGACCACCCGGCTGGACTTCTCCTCCACCACACCCTGGGCGACCATCTGTCCGGCGAGCATGAGCGCCAGGTAGATCAGGATCCCGGCGATGACCCCGAGGAACAGTCGTTGCGGGTCATAGGGGGGCGGCGGTGTCAGCGCCTGGACGCGGACCTCGGCGCTGGCGAGGTCAGCGGCGACGGCCTGCGGGTTGCCACCGAGCCGGGCCACTTCGGCGGCCACGATGTCTTGTTGGAGGGCCGCCTGCAGCACTGCCTGCATGCCCGCGTCAAGGTTGCTGTCAACGACGACAGTGACCGACGTCGGCGTCGTGGAGGCGACGAAGAGGTCCAGGTTTCCCTCGCTCACCTGCGCGCGGCCTTTGGCCGGATCGGTGACCGAGGTGATCTGCAGGTCCTTGCCGGTTCGCTGGGCGACAGCCTGGAGCACCGGCGCGAACCGCTGCTCCAGTCCGGCGGCGACCCCGATCTTGGAGGTGTTGGCCTGGCCCTGGATGACGCTGACGACGATGGCCAGGGCAACGAGAGTCAGAGCCGTGATCACCGTAGTGATCACGAAGGCCTTGGAGCGCACCCGCGTACGGATCTCCCGGCCCGCGATCAGGCCCACGGTGCCCAGCACTGAGCGGTTCATCGGCGCTGTCCCTTGGTCAGGACCGGCGCGACGTCCGGTTCGTTGCTTTCCCGCACCACTGCGCGGAACAGGTCGGTCAGCGACGGCCGGCGGTGCGCGAACTCGTGCACCGGGCCGGTCGCCAGCGCCGCGGCAAGGATCTCCTGATCGTCGGCATCGTCGGCATTGTCGGCATTGTCGGCATTGCCGAGCGCCTGGCCGGTTATCGCCGAGGGGGTTTTCGCGAGTTCCACGACCGTACGGCCGTCACGCTGGCTGGTACGGACAACGCCGGGAAGATGGTCGGCCCAGCCCGGCGGCGCGTGGGGGGCGACCACGACGAGTTCCGCAGCACCGGTGCGCTGCAGTTCCTCGACACTGCCCAGCGCCACCATCCGGCCGCGGGCGACGATGCCGACCCGATCGCTCAACCGTTCCACCAAGTCTAGTTGGTGGCTGGAGAAGACGATCGGCACGCCGTCAGCGGCCTTGTCTCGCAGCACCTGGCTCATGACGTCGACTGCGACTGGGTCCAGCCCGGAGAAGGGCTCGTCGAGGACCAAAACGTCCGGTTCGTGCACGAGAGCCGCAGCGAGCTGGACGCGCTGCTGGTTGCCGAGGCTGAGCTTCTGGACGGGCTCGTCCCACCGCGCCGCAACCCCGAGCCGTTCGGTCCACAATCGGGCGGCCGCCTCGGCTGAGCGCGCGTCGAGGTCGTGCAGCCGGGCGAGGTAGGTCAGCTGGTCGCCGACTCGCATCCGCGGATACAGGCCACGTTCCTCGGGCATGTAGCCGATCCGGCGGCGGGTGGCGAAGGTGATCGGCTCGCCGTCGAAGCGGACCTCGCCGCTGTCAGCGCTCAGCACGCCCAAGACGATCCGCATCGCGGTGGTCTTGCCGGCACCGTTGCTGCCGACGAAACCGAGGATCTCCCCGGGTCGGACGTCCATGGACAGCCGGTCCAGGGCCACCGTGCTGCCGTACGACTTGCTCAGTTCGTCCAGGACGAGGGTTCGGTCGGCCACCCGGACACCCTGACACGCCGACTGCGGTCGGAGCAGCCACGTCGTGCGATTCTCGGATCCGGGCGGATCACAGGCGGGCTGTCTGGTCGGGCTTGTTCGAGTCCGGCCGAGCGCTCACATACCGCCCTGATCGCGGCGCCGTTGCCAGCGCTCCTCCATCCGGGACATGAACCCACCCGAGCCTCTCGACCCCCGGGCTCCGGCCTTCTTGGCCGACGGCTTGACGGGGCCAGACTTGCCGCCCGGCGTGGTTGCGGTCGCCTGCTGCTCAGCCTCGCTTGTCGGTTGGCCTCCGCGTAGGGAGGTCCAGGCGACATACACCCCGGCGAGCATGGCGATGAACCCCAGCACGCCCACGACGGGGATCGTGATGATGACACCGGTCATCAGCAAGGCGATGCCGACGAGGAAGGCCACGATGCCCAGCGCCGCCCGACCACGGGAAGCACGACCCGGACCGCCACTGCGTAGGGTCGTGGCAAACTTGGGGTCCTCCTGGTAGAGGGCCCGCTCCATCTGCTCGAGCAAGCGCTGCTCGTGCTCGGATAGCGGCACGGCGTCCCTCCCTCCCTCACCAGTACTGACCACCGGAGTTACGGGCCACCGGCGTTGGGCTAAGAATAAGCAGGCTCGAGGCGGCAGGAAACCCGAACCTGCTCTTGGCTACACCACTACCTACACCGACTGCTCGGCGCAGGCTAGCGACCGAACGTCCCCCGGGGGCCGAAGGGTCGATGCGGTGCGTGTATGGGTCGGAATGTCGACGAACGGTAACCGGCGAAGGTTCCCCAAGCCACTCGAACGATCGGAACCGGCCGGAGTGAGTCCCGGCGATCGGATGCGCGCGCACCAGACATCGGCGCCGCGACCGTCCGCTCGTGGCGATCAAGCGGTCACGACTGCCCCGACGGGGGGGTTCGACGGTCGTACGGGGGGTCGGTGGTGACCAGCCGCGCCGGTTGCACGATGCCGGCGCCAAACCTGCGGGTGACCCGGTCGACGGCCCGTTCGGCGTCCCGCCAGCCATGCGGGCGATCCCCCAAGGCCAGCTGTTCGGGCGATCCGGCGGCGTCGCGCAGCCCCTCCAATCGGACCCCGACCAGTCGGATCCGGGCCCGCTGCAGGTGCAACGCCTCGTAGGCGCCGGTCACCGTCGCATAGATCGTCTTGGCCACGTCGGTCGGCTCCCGCAGCGTCCGGGACCGGGTGATCGTGCTGAAGTCGGCGAACCGGACCTTCAGCTGCACCGTCCGCCCGACCAGGGCCTGCGCCCGCAGCCGCGCAGCGACCCGTTCGGACAGCCGGAGCAACTCCCGACGCACGACCTCGGGGTCGTCGACGTCGCGGGCGAAGGTTTCCTCCGCGCCGATGCTCTTGTCCGGCTCGTGCGGGACCACCGATCGGTCGTCCCGTCCCCACGCGAGGGCGGCCAGGTGGGCACCAGTTGCGGGCCCAAGGGCGCGCTGCAGTGTCGACTCGGGGATGTGCGCGAGATCGGCCACCGTCTGCAGTCCCAGCCGCCGCAGGACCTCCTCGGTGCGTTCCCCCACTCCCCACAGGGCTCCCACGGGTAGCGGATGCAGGAATGCCACCACCTCGTCCTTGGGAACGATGAGCAGGCCGTCTGGTTTGCAGCGGGTGGAGGCCAGCTTGGCGACGAACTTGCTCGCGGCGACTCCCACCGAGCAGGTGATGCCCTGCTCGTCATGGACCCGGGCGCGGATCAGCGCCGCGATCGCGGCGGGCGACCCGAGCCGACGCAGGGAACCGCTGACATCCAGGAAAGCCTCATCGAGGCTCAGCGGCTCCACCAACGGAGTAATCGAGGCGAACAACTCCATTACTGCTGCGCTGACGTCGCTGTAGCGATGATGCGTCGGCTCGATGATCACAGCCTGTGGCGCGGCCCGTCGGGCACGTGACATCGGCATCGCCGAGTGCACTCCCAGCGCACGGGCTTCGTAGGTCGCGGACAGCACCACGCCCCGGGAGCCGGCGCCACCAACGATGACCGGCTTCCCGCGCAGTTCCGGGCGGGTGAGTAACTCCACCGAGGCGTAGAACGCGTCCATGTCGACGTGCAGGATCGTGCACCCGGTGTCGTCGACACCCAGCCGACTGGCAGTTGTTCCGCGGCGGATCTGGTTACGGCTCATCCGATCCAACCTCGGTCCATGATCCCGCATCGCCCCGGGCGAATCTGGCTACGACTCATCGGGTCCGACCTCGGTTCATGATCCAACCGACTATGGGTGACGTCGGCGTAGTAGACCGGACGGACGCTAACTGACCGTGCCGTCAGCCCGACGTCCCGGCCTACCCGACCCGTCACCATCCGCTGCTCCCGGGGCTGGAGTGCCACAACTTCGCTGGCGTCGCGCTCCGGTGACTTGGTAGCGACGGAACAGCTGGCTCACCGGGATCAGTCACCGACTCAGCGGGAATCTCCCAATCGTTGGGCTGCCCCCACGCGCGCTCATGTTCCCACTCACCGGGATGGCCCGACCGTGCGTCGGGTCGCGCCCCGGGACCAGCCTGAGCGGTCTGGCGGCGACTGGGAATAGTGCTGGCCGCAGCACCCGCCGGCTTCACGTCGGCATACGGCGACTGCCGGAACCCGCTGGCATGCACCAACACCCGTCGACTCTGCCCCATCCCGCCGGCCCGCGACTCGCCCTGACCGCCCCGCAGCTCATCGGTTCGGGCAGCCATCGGCGGGCTGGCGACCACCGGCCGGCTGGCCCGGCTGCCGGCCATCCCGGCCACCGCGTCCTGGCTCCAGCCCGCGGCGGACCCAGCACCCACTTCCGATGACTGGGCCAGCAGGTTCTCCACGGCTGGTCGTCCTCCCTCGCACCACAGCTCGCGGATCGCGCCTAGTTCCCAACAACCGGTTGCCCGCAGCGAAATCCCACGGGGACCGGTCCGACGTACCTCACCCCGAACGAGCAACAACCAGGAGTGGAACAGGGTCGCGGCGAAAGGTCCCTGCGCGTCCTCGAAGAAGGTGGCGTCGATCGGCCCGGTCGCATCATCCAGGGTGAGGAACACCACCCGTCGACCGCTACGGATCGGCGGGGTCTGCGTCGCGACCTTCACTCCCGCCACCACGACCTGCTGCCGGGAGCGGCGGTGCAGCAGATCCTGCGCCCGGGTGATCCCCAGTTCAGCAAGCATCGGCGCATAGAAATCTATGACGTGATGACTGACATCCAGACCAAGGATCTCCAGCTCTGCCTGGACCCGCTCAGCCGGGCCCATCTCCGGCAATCCACTGGCCTGGATCCGGTCGGGCGCGTCCCCCAGATCGAAGGTCAACTGAACGCAGACCTGTGCTGCTTCCTGCGCGATCTGGTCCACGCGGACGGCCGAACCCGGTGCCTGGGACTGGGCCCGCGCCGCCTGCACCGAGTCGATCGCCGACCTTTCCGAGCTATTTCCTGAACCAGAGCCCGGCACAGCACCGGAGCCGACAGGGGCACCGGAAGCACCCGTCCCACCCGAGCCCGCTGCTGAACCCGACGCACTCCGGCCACCCGAGGCCAGCCCACCTCGACTGCGTCGGCGTGGCGGGGCAGCAGCGGCAACCGCGCGGGTGTGCCGGTCCAGATCAGCCACCTGCAACAACAGATCTCGCCGGGTCACTTGGCCTCGCCGGCGTACGGGCGCGGTGTAGCCCAGCCCGTACAGGGAATCGAAACCACCGGCCAGGACGAGCCTTTCGACGATCGGGCGGGACACCCCGGCCCGGTGCCAGAAGTCCGACAGGGAGGCATACGGTCGCCCGGCCAGGATCGTCACCAGTTCGGCAGCCGAGATGCCCTTGACCTCGGCCAGCGCCAACCGGATCCCGTAGGAGCGGCCGTCGGGCAGCCCGGGCACCTGAGGTGCCGCACGGGGCGGTTCACCGAGTATCCCCGGCGGCGGTTCATCGCCGGGACCGACCCGTTCGATGCGATAGACCGACTCGGAGGCGTTGATGTCCAGGCCGAGTACGGCGATACCCAAGGTGCGCGCGTCCTCCAGAATCAATCGCTTGGGATACATCCCCGGGTCATGGGTCAGAACCCCGGCGAGGAACGCCGCCGGGTGGTGGGCCTTCAACCAGGCCGACTGATAGGTGGGGACCGCGAACGCCGCGGCATGGGCCTTGCAGAAACCGAAGGACGCGAACGCCTTCAGCACGTCCCACACCCGTTCGACAGTGTCCAAGTCGTAGCCACGGCGCAGCGCGGCGGGATAGAACCAGGCTCGGACGTCGTCCTGCCCCTCCGGTGAGCCCAGGCTCCGCCGGGTCTCGTCGGCCTCGGCCAGCGAACAACCGGTGAAGACAGAGACGATGCTGAGCACCTGCTCGTGGAACACCACAACGCCGCAGGTCTCCTCGAGAGCCGGAATGAGATCCGCGTGCAGGTAGACGGGCTCGTTCCAACCCTGCCGCGCTCGCAGGAAGGGAGTGACCATGTCCGATTTCACCGGCCCAGGGCGGAACAGCGAGATGTCGGTGATGAGGTCACCGAAGGTTTCCGGCGCGAACTTGCCGATGAGTTCGCGTTGCCCCGGGGATTCGATCTGGAAACACCCCAACGTATGCGTGGACTGGATCAGCGCGAAGGTCGCTGGATCATCGAACGGGATGGCATCCAGATCGATCCGGCCGCTCTCGTCGCAACCGTGGGCCATCGCACCGTCAACGCGTCCGATCTCGCTCAGGGCGTGCGACATCGCCGACTGCATTCGGATCCCGAGAACGTCGAGCTTCAGGAAACCCATCGCCTCGACGTCGTCCTTGTCGAACTGACTCATCGGAAACCCCTGCCAGCTGGCCTCCACCGGGGTGCGGTCGAGCAGGGTGGCATCCGAGAGCAGAACCCCGCACGGATGCAGGGCCACATGGCGGGGCAGACCGTCGAGCGACTCCACCAGGCCGAGGAAACGGTCAAGCCGATCCGCGCCGATCAGCCGGCCGAGACCGGCGGCCCGCAACTCCGGCAGGTCCCGCATCGCCGCCCGGGCGTCGCGGGCACGGATGTGCGGGAACGCCTTGGCGAAGGCGTCGATGTCACCCGGCGGCAGGCCCAGGGCGGCGCCGACATCTCGTACGGCATGGCGTACCCGATAGGTGTCCATCATCGACACGCAGGTGCAGCGGTCTCCCCCGAATCGAGTCAGAATCCGCTCGTAGACCTCGGTCCGGCGGGCCGATTCCACGTCGACGTCGATATCCGGCAGCGCCCGCCGCAGCGGTGACAGGAAGCGTTCCATCAACAGGCCGTGCTGCAACGGATCGACTGCGGAGATGCCGAGCAGGTGGTTGACCAGACTGCCCGCGCCCGAGCCTCGAGCAGCCACCCGGACGTCCATGTCGCGGATCAGATCGACGACCTCGGCGACGGTGAGGAAATAGCCGGCGAACCCCAGGGTGGCGATCGTGCGCAGTTCGGCCTCCAGCCGTTCACGGGCCGACCGGGACGCGGCATCCCGTCGGTCATAACCCCGCCGGGCAAGCCCCTGCTCGCAGCGTCGCCGGAGCACCCCGTCGGCGAGAACTGCCTCGGCTGCAGGGTCTCGCGCCGTCCCATCGAGAAAACTCTTAGCGCCTAAACCGCCCGCCGCAGGGCCTGAACCAGAACCAGAACCGACAGCGACGGATCCCGCGAGCAGTACGGACATCTCGGGGACGTGGACGTCGTCCATCCCCAGATCCACAGCCGGTGTCAACACGCAGGACAGCGCCAATTCCTGAGTGAACCGGAGCAGGTCGCGCGCCATCTCGTCCGGGTCGGTCGGACCCACCAGGCCGGCCACCTCCCGGGCGATCCGGTGCATCTGCCGGCCGGATTTCAGGTAGCCCTCGGCGTTGGCACGGTCCAGATGCCGGGAGTCCAGTGGCACGAGTCGACGGATCGCATCCAGCACGTCGATTACCGGGGCAGCCGAACGTTCGGCATGCCGTACGGCATTGGTGAGTACGGGAATCACCGCATTCTCGGCTGCCCAGTGCAGCATGCGAGCGGCCAGCGCACTCGAGCGAGCCAACGCCCGCACCGCGCCGTCGCCGGCCGCTGCTGCCGCGCCGCCGCGTCCGCGGCCGGTGTCAGCGGCCAGGTGGGAGACGATCTCGATGCGCAACGCGGTCGGGTCGGCGAGCAGGCTGCGCCACCGACCCAAGGCGGCCTGGGCCTGATCGGGTCGCCGTCCGACCAACGCGCGTCCCACATCGGAATCCGGTCCTAGCAGGATCACCAGGCCGGCGGAGTGGACCGCCACCTGCTCGACGGAAACGACCGGTCGGCCGCGTTCCCCGGACAGGTGCGCCGCCGACACCAGCCGGCACAACGAGGCCCACCCAGTCGCACCCCGGGCCAGGACGACCACCCGGTCCTGCCCCTGATCCACCCACGCTCCGCCCCGCGCCGGTGCAATCCGACGCTGGTGCACCGGGGCGTCCTGCACCGGGCTGCCGTGCACCCGATCGCTTTGCACCCGGCCGTTTTGCACCCGATCGACATGCACTCGATCGAGTGGGTTGGCGCCCAGGGTCAGATCGACCCCCACAATCGGGTCGATCCCCGCCTGCTGACAGGCCTGGATGAAAGGCACCGCGCCGTACATCCCGTCCCGATCGGTCAGGGCCAGACAGGCCTGGCCCAGTTCGACCGCCCGGGCAACCAGCGCCTGCGGGCTGCTCGAGCCATAACGCAGGGAGGAGCCGGATGCGACATGCAGATGGACGAACGGGTCCGTGGGCACGGTCTGGCTCCCTTCGACGTTTCTCGGTGGCTGGGTTTCTCGGTGACTCGCTGAGGGAGTTCTCTATTGGATCTTGATGAACTCCCGGTGGACAGACACCGCTCAGCCCGTGGGGCGCATCCACAGCGTCGGAAAAACCGGCTGATAGGGCAGCTCGAGCAGGGCACACACTCGGGTCACGAAGGTTTCTGTATCCCGGAGTAGATCATCCGCCTCACGGCGGCTGACGACATGATCGAGTCCGGCATCGACAGCGGCTCGTTTCGCTGCACCAGCAGCGAAAAAACCCGCCCATTCGATCAATTCCGGAGCCACCCCCGGCAAGAGAACCCAGACACTGCGCAATCGACCGCGTGACTTCGACGGCCGAGCCCGCGCGGCGAGCACAGCGGCCGCTGCCCGCAGCGCCGCAAGGTGCGCGGCGGCATACCGCCCGGCCGGGCTCGGTGCCATAGCGGCGTCATGCAGGCCGCGGACCGCGGCGGCGATCAGATCCTGGGCGGCCGGGGGTATGGGGGCGCGCAACGGCTGGATGCTCCCCGCACGTCGCACGGTGGCTTCTTGGATACCGGTCACGATTCCTCCTGCGAACTCATCGGTCGACAGATCAGTCGAGGACACGGGTGAGGCTCCAGCGCCCCTGAGGTTGTTCCAGGCACAGGTCATAGACACCCACGCGACCATGCCGACCGGCAGCGGCCTCCACCCGCCAGACGGTGCGTTCGGCAGCCGGGGTGTCGGATGCACGCAGCCACCAAGCGCCCGCCTCCACCCACCGGTGGAGTACCTCGCGCACGACGTACAGGCGGCCGGCCCAGAGAAACTGCTCCGGCTCGGCTGCGACGGGCTCCTCGGGTGTCATGCTCGGGTCTGTCACGCCGTGGCCCACGGCATTCGGGTCCCCTGCTTTCGGGTCCACGGAGTCACTGACGAGTCCGGGCCCTACGGAGTCAGAAATTGGATCGAGTAGGGCGACCGGTGTCCCGTCCCGTGCGTATTCGGACACTCGCGCACGATCGGACATCTGCACGCGACAGGACAACTGCGGCCTTAGCCGGACCTCGATCGGATCAGCGTGCCGACGGCTCATCGTGGCTCCCCTCGGGTCTGGCCGACCGCAGGCAGCGGTCAGCATCTGATGCCGGGGGAAGTCGGCGAGCGCTGAGGATCGCCAGTCGTGGACAGTGCTTCCCCACACCGGACGACCGACGACCCTCACGCGAATTGTTCATGATCGAACAGGTGTTCGACCTGTCAGCAGACTACACCGGCCGCACGCTCGCCTGTCAATGCTTTCGTACGCCTGTGCACAGGCCGGCCAGGCAGGCTCAGGCGTGCCCATGCGCTTCGTCGTTCAGGCGCGCCCATGCGCCTTCACTTCGTCGGTTCCGCGGGCCCTGCCCTCGCTGCCACATGGGGCGTCCGCTACGTCGACCGACGGCGGCCTGCCCGGCGCTGCGCTTGGACAACGGCCACCGCCGCCCTCCTCGCGCCCACCAGACGGCTCGGGCGACGGACCCGCTACACCTCCTCGTTCAGGCGCGCCCATACGCCTTCACTTCGTCGGTTCCGCGGGCCCTGCCCTCGCTATCACATGGGGCGTTCGCTACGTCGACCGACAGCGGCCTGCCCGGCGCTGCGCTTGGGCAACGGCCACCGCCGCCCTCCTTGCGCCCACCAGACGGCTCGGGCGACGGACCCGCTACACCTCCTCGTTCAGGCGTCGATACGCGCCCGGTCCAGCTCCTGCGCTCCCGACACGATGAACTCCTTGCGCGGGGCCACGTCGCTGCCCATCAGCAGGTCGAACACCTCGTCGGCGGCCGCGGCATCGGCCGCCTGGATCCGCCGCAGAGTCCGACTCGCCGGGTCCATGGTCGTCTCCCGCAGCTGCACGGCATCCATCTCCCCCAGCCCCTTGTAGCGCTGGATCGGATCCTTGGCGCGTTTGCCGCGGCGCTCCAGATCGGCGGTCACAGCCCGCATCTCGGCATCCGAATAGGTGTAGATCACCTCGGCCGGTTTACCGCCACCGCGGGGGACCTCCAGCCGGTGCAGGGGCGGCACCGCGGCGTAGATCCGGCCGTCATCCAGCAGTGGCCGCAAGTAACGGTGCACCAACGTCAACAGCAGGCAGCGGATGTGCGCGCCGTCGACATCAGCATCGCTCATGATGATGATCTTTTGATACCGGGCGGCGTCCAAGTCAAACGTACGCCCGGAACCGGCCCCGATCACCTGGATGATCGCTGCGCACTCGGTGTTCTTCAGCATGTCGCCGACCGAGGCCTTCTGGACGTTGAGAATCTTGCCGCGGATGGGCAGCAACGCCTGGAACTCGCTGTTGCGCGCCATCTTCGCCGTCCCGAGCGCGCTGTCGCCCTCGACGATGAACAGTTCGCTGCGCTCCACGTCGGCGGTACGGCAGTCGACCAGTTTGGCCGGTAGCGCGGAGGACTCCAGGGCCGTCTTGCGGCGCTGCACGTCGCGGTGCGCCCGGGCGGCGACCCGGGCACGCATGGCGTTGGCGACCTTTTCCAGCGCGGCCCGGACGACGGCCTTGTCCCCTCGGGGCGGGTTCGTCAACCAGGCCGTGAGTTCTTTGGTGACCACACCGGTGACGATCCGCGACGCCGCCGGGGTGCCGAGGATCTCCTTGGTCTGCCCTTCGAACTGCGGCTCGGCCAGCCGTACCGCCACTACCGCGGTCATGCCCTCCAGGACATCGTCCTTGGTCACCGGATCCTCGGCCGCCCGCAGCACCTTGGTGGCCTTCAGCTGCTCGTTGAGGACCCGCACCATGGCCCGCTCGAACCCGGCCAGGTGCGTCCCGCCCTTGGGCGTGGCGATGATGTTGACGAAGGACCGGACGTCACTGTCGTAGCCGCCCGACCACCGCAGCGCGACGTCCACCGCGAGTTCGCGTTCGACCTCCTGCGGATGCAGATGTCCCTTGGCGTCCAGCACCGGCACCGTCTCGTGAAAGTGCCCCATCCCCTGCAGTCGCAGCACGCCAGTGACGGGTTCGCCGGTGGCCAGGTGCTCGACGTATTCGGTGATGCCGCCCTTGTGCTGGAAGGACTCCACGGTCGGTTCGGCAGGGTCTCGCTCGTCGCGGATCGTGATGGTCAGCCCGGGCACCAGGAAGGTCGTCTGCATCGCCCGGGTCCGCAGCTCGGTCACCGCGTAGTCGGCATCGGCCGTGAACACCTGCCGGTCGGCCCACCAGCGGACCCGCGTACCGGTCCGGGTCCGGGGCACCTTGCCGGCAGTACGCAGCCCGCTGCGCCGGGTGAAGCCCGCCGCCGGACCCGGCCCATCGAACTCCCCCGGAACGCCGCGCCGGAAGGACATGGTGTGGATCTGCCCGCCGCGGTCCACCTCGACGTCGAGCCGCGCCGACAGGGCGTTGACCACCGAGGCACCGACACCGTGCAGACCACCCGAGGCGTTGTACGACCCGCCGCCGAACTTCCCACCGGCATGCAGCTTTGTCAGGACCAGCTCCACCCCGGACAGCCGGGACTTTCGTTCGACGTCCACGGGGATCCCGCGCCCGTCGTCGCGCACCTCGACCGAACCGTCCGCGAGCAGCAGGACCTCAATGCGCTGGCACCATTCACCGAGCGCCTCGTCCACGGCGTTGTCGAGGATCTCCCACAGGCAGTGCATCAGGCCGCGGCCGTCGGTGGAGCCGATATACATCCCCGGGCGCTTGCGGACCGCCTCCAGTCCCTCCAGAACCGACAGGTGGCGGGCGGTATAGCCCTTGTCGGGTGCGGCCGCGGCGGACTTTGCGACAGCCCCCGCAGCGGCCACTACCCGCCGACGGCGGGGCGGATCGATAGGTTCGACACTCACGGACAACGCACTCCAGTCTCGACGGGCGGCAGCGACCGAGCCGCAACGCAGGCTAGCCGGGACGACCGACAATCCCCGTGCAGCCCGGCCGCGCGGGCCTCCTGCGTCGGATTGGGCGACGATGTCAAGGTCCACAGGGCTCCCGCAGCGAGGCAGCTCACCCCGCCACGCCCGAGATGTGACAAGGCTCACGTCTGCGCAACAGGCGTGAACCACGGGTGAAGCCGCAGGTCACCGCGGTATCCGACCGATCGGGAAAAAGTACGCCAACCGCGAACGTGATTGTCCGTCGTCGGCGGGAACGAATAAGCGGTGTCAGGATGTTCCACAGGATGCAGTCGACCAAGGAGGTGCCCATGACGCAGACGCTGGCCCCGATGCACCCGCTGACGGCCGCCGACCGATGCGACCGGTGCGGGGCGCAGGCCTACGTCCGCGTCGTCCTGATGGTGGGCGGCGAGTTGCTGTTCTGCGCCCACCACTATGGCGAACACGCGGCCGCGCTTCGCGACCGTGCAGCGGAAGTCCATGATGAAACCCACCGCCTGACGGTCAGTCCGATCGCTCCTGACGCGGAGCGCTGACCCAGGGATTGCTCGCCGATCCGGGTCCTGGAACACCCGGATCAGCAGCATCAGATAGCCCGACCCGACGGCCCGGGCCGCCTGCCCAGCAGGCAGCCCGGCCGTTCGGCTTTTGACAGTCAGGTCGCGACGCGACGCGGCGACCCAGCGACCCGGTGCCAGCAGCCGTGGCCATGTTCCAGCGCCGGACCGACGACGCCGCCTCCCCTCGATGCGACGGCATGGATCTCTCCTGGCATGGCGCGCCGCATCGGGGGTCGCGCCCCCACCGCGTCCGCCCTACGGCATCCTTCGTACGCGCCTGCTGCGGGCGTTGCACCGGGAGGTTCGATGGAACGCTTGAGCGCGCTGGACGCCCTGTGGCTGGAGGCCGACCGGGCCGCCGCTCCGCTGACCATCGGCTCGGTCATGATCCTCGACGGGCCGGGCCCCGGCGTGGCGGCGATCCGATCCCTGATCGCCGAACGACTGCCCCGGATGCCGCGGTTGCGCCAACGGATCGAGGTAGATCCGACCGGGCTGCGGCAACGGGCCTGGGTGGACGCGGCACCCGACCTGCACCAGCACGTCATCGCGGCGGCGCTCTCGACCGCCCCCGGTGCACTTGACCGGGCGGTCTCCCACATCCTGCAGTCGCCGCTCGCGCTGGACCGCCCGCTGTGGGACCTGCATGTGCTGCACCGCCGCGACGGCCGGTGGGTGCTTGTCTGGCGCCTGCACCACGCGATGGCCGACGGCGAGGGGTCCGCGATGTTGCTGGGGCACCTGTACGACCTGCGACCCGACGGCGGTCCCACGATGACGGAGGTGCTCCGCAGCGCACCGGCCCGCAACGGCGGCACCGGAACGGGAGTCCCAGCCGTGAACCCGAGCGCTACGGACCTGGCAGATCGGCTCTGGACGCAACCGCTGGCCCGGCTGGGCGCCCTGACGACCAGCGGGGCGCGGGCGCTGCTGCCCACGGTCCGCTCCGCCCGAGAACTCGCCCCCGGCCTGCCCGGCCCGCTCAGCGGCGCGGTCTCCGACAGTCGCCACTGGCGCAGTGCCACCGTGCCGCTGGATGTCGCCCGACGGGCCAGCAAAGCCCTGGGCGCCACGGTTAACGACATCGTCGTCACGGCAGTCACCAGCGGTTTTCGGGCCTGGCTGCTGGCCACCGGGCATCAGCCGGACCACGCGTTGCGGGCCGTCGTACCCGTGTCCATGCGCATTCCCGGTGACGAGCAGGCGGACAACCAGGTGGCGATGTTCGTCACCGGCCTCCCGGTTGGCACAGCAGACCCACGCAGGCGTCTGGACCAGGTCCGCGCCGCCAACCAGGACGGCAAAGCCAGCCTGGTGCCCAAAGTGATGGAGTCCTTCTGGGTAGCCGTCGACCGCGTGGTCCCGGCCGCGGTCCAGGAACTCGTCGTTGCCGGCTCGGGTCGACTCACCGGAGCATTCGTGGACACGCTCATCACGAATGTTCCCGGCCCGGCGTTCACCCTGTATGTGGCCGGCAGCCGGACCTTGGCGTCGTACCCGATCATCCCCATCGGTGCGCACCTGCGGATCACCGTCGGCGTCGTGTCGTACGACGCCACCTTGCACATCGGGCTTACCACCGATGCCGAGCACATCCCCGACCCGGACGGGCTGATCGCTGCCATCCGGATGGGTTTCGATGAACTGGCGAATCTGCCGCCGGGCGGCTGATTCCGAGACCGCCTACTCGCGGCGATCCTGCCGACTGACCAGCCGGGGATTCCGACGTGCGCTTTCCCAACTGCACAGCGGCCGCACTATGTCGACTGACGCCCAACCCGCGAACAACTCGCGCGGTCCCTGCAAGCGATGAGCCGGTTTCCCATGGGGGCCAAGGGAAACCGGCTCGTCGACTCGAACGCTCTAATCAAGATAGTCGCGCAGGACCTGCGAGCGCGACGGGTGGCGCAGTTTGCTCATCGTCTTGGACTCGATCTGCCGGATGCGTTCCCGGGTGACGCCGTAAACCTTGCCGATCTCGTCGAGGGTCTTGGGCTGACCGTCGGTGAGGCCGAACCGCATCTTCACCACGCCGGCCTCCCGTTCGGACAAGGTGTCCAGGACGGAGTCAAGCTGCTCCTGCAGGAGGGTGAAACTGACCGCCTCCGACGGCACGATGGCCTCGGAGTCCTCGATCAGGTCACCGAACTCACTGTCGCCGTCTTCACCCAGAGGCGTATGCAGCGAGATCGGCTCACGCCCATATTTCTGGACCTCGACCACCTTTTCGGGGGTCATGTCCAGTTCCTTGGCGAGTTCCTCCGGGGTGGGCTCGCGGCCAAGGTCCTGCAGCATCTGCCGCTGCACCCGGGCGAGTTTGTTGATGACCTCGACCATGTGCACGGGGATACGGATGGTCCGCGCCTGATCGGCCATGGCGCGGGTGATCGCCTGCCGGATCCACCAGGTTGCGTACGTGGAGAACTTGTATCCCTTGGTGTAGTCGAACTTCTCCACAGCCCGGATCAGTCCGAGGTTGCCCTCCTGGATGAGGTCCAGGAAAAGCATGCCGCGTCCGGTGTAGCGCTTGGCCAGACTGACGACCAGACGCAGGTTGGCTTCGAGCAGGTGATTCTTCGCGCGTCGGCCGTCCTCGGCGATCCACTCCAGATCCGAGCGCAGTTTCGGGTCGATCTTGGCCCCGTTGTGCAGTTTCTCCTCGGCGAACAGGCCCGCCTCGATGCGCTTCGCCAGGGACACTTCCTGCTCGGCGTTGAGCAGCGGGACCTTGCCGATCTGTTTGAGATAGTCCTTGACCGGGTCGGCGGTGGCGCCGGCCTGAGTGACCTGCTGAATGGGTTCGTCGGTGTCGTCGACATCGGAGATGACGAACGCCTCGGCCTCCGGGCTCGAGGTGTCAGCCCCAGCCTCGGCTTCGCCGGATCCGGCCGCAACGACCGTCTCGCCGGTCTCAGCGTTGGAGCTGATCTCACCAATCAGTTCGCCCTCGATCTTGGCAGCGGCCTCCAGGTCGACGTCCCCCTCGAGGACGGCGTCGGCATCGTTCACGGCAGGGGTGCCCGGCGCCGTTTCGTCCTTGGACGGCTTGACAGCCCCCTTGGCCCGGGACGGACGGACGCGCTTGGGCTTGGCCGCCGGACCGGCCGCAGTCTCCTGCGGTAAGCCCGTCTCCGGAGCAGCCGCACCCGACTCGGCTGCGGCGTCGGCCGGTGTGTCGGCCGTGGTCGCGACCTTGGGCTTGGCCCGCGATGGCCGCTTGCGCGGCTTCGGGGTGGCCACGGTTTCGGTCGACTCCGCAGCAACCGACTCCGCCAGCGACTGCTCAGTGCTCTGCGGCGTGGTGTCTTCGCCGGGCACCACGCGAACGGCGGCGGTGGGCTCCGGCGTGTCAGCGCCAGTGTCCGCCGCAGGGTCGACAGGGTCGGCGTAGGTGGTGGACACAGACGAGGCGCGAGACGGCGACACGAACGACCTCTCGGGAGTCAGCCAATGAAAAGGACCCGTGTCAAGTCCGCAGTTGCTGGACCTGGACGGGCGCGCGCCCCCGCGAAAGCGGCAGCACTCCATTGTGCCACGGCTCGCGTCGCCCCCCGACCACGACCGCGATCCGCCTGACCGGCCACATTGACCGACAGTCTCGTCAACGCGGCATCGCCGCTGATTGTTCCCCGGATCGGTTGGCCGACCCACGAACGGCACAGCGCACCGGAACAGAGAAAACGGCCCGGTTGCAGTGGCGAAGTTTCGTCACCGGACCGACAGAGTCGCCGGACCGAGACAGACCAGACGTCGCGGTAACCGGCGGCGACGCCATCGGCAGAGCGGGCCGGGACCCGCGAATTAGGCGCCCTCGGGGGCCTTAACGGCCAGCACGGGACAGGTGGCGTCGAGCAGCACCTGCTGGGCGTTGCTCCCCAAAATCAATTTGCCCACCGGGCTACGACGACGCAGTCCGATCACGATGAAGTCCGCGTTCTCTTCTCGGGCGATGGACACCAGGTCCGCTGCTGGATCGTTGCCACGAACGAGGGTGCGAACCTCGTGCGGCAGGCCGGAGGCGTGCAGCGCCGTGTGCACCGCGTCCAATTCCCGGTCGACTTCTGCCGCGGCATCGGCGTCCAGGGCGGGACCTCCCTTGTTGGAGTTCACGACGATCAGCCGGGCCGCACGAAGCTTGGCCTCGGCGATGGCCTGCTGCAGCGCCGCGTGTCCTTCGGGCTTGGACACGAAGCCCACCACGATCGTCGGCATGCCCTGACTCCTCTCCACACCTCCGGCCCCCGCCGGGCCGCCGCTGAACCTAGCCGTTTCCCGGTCGCGCGGGGGCCAGTCGACGACAGCTGTTCCTACTCAGGCGGCGTGGAGCTCGGCGAATAAGCGGGGCGGGCCGCTCAACCGGTCCGCCCCGGCACGAGTACGGCCCGGGCCTCACGGACGCGGAGGATCAGTCGATCGGTCTGCTGGACCGGCTCCGTGACGGGCAGCGGACCAAGGCCGTCGACGGTGAACTCGGCGGTCCAGACCGTACGGACGCTGACCTGCCGGGTCCCGGCAACCCGGTAGACGTGGGAGACGCTTCGGTCGGGCCAGACCCCGCCCGGAACGCCCGTGGTCAGGCCGTTACCGTCACCGAAGTCCCAGATCCACGTCGGGCGGGCGATCACCGTCACCTCGAAGCCCAGCACCGCTGCGGTGAACGGGGGCAGCTGCGCAGGTTGACCCGCGGCGAAGATGGTGGCCAACGCCGTCAGGGTCTGCCCGGGCGGCTGGGCAGTCAGCCGGCTGGGCGGCATCCGGTCGACGAATCCGTCGCGGACCGCTGCCCCAAACTCGGCGACCGTCGTCGGACCGGCGGGTCCGACGCAGGTCGTCCCCAGCAGCAGCCACGAGGGCGCGTCGCTTGGCCGTTGCCACCACACCCGCAGCCGCATGTGGTCCGGTGGACAGGTTTGCGGGAGCTCGCCACAGGCCAGGTCCGTACCCCGGCGGCAGTACAGGCTCAGCCGCCACGAGCAGCCCGGGCAGGTGGCGACTGCTCGGCGCGACGATGCAGGCACCCCGTCGCCCGGCAGCAGCAGTCCGCCCGTACCGACGAAGGCATCCCCGGTGTCGTCGCCCTCGACCGTCGGTG
>JBBQYX010000059.1:0-19502 GCA_038208295.1 Candidatus Nanopelagicales bacterium
CGAGTGGTAGAACTCAACCACGTGCGTGCTGGGCAGGGTGACCCGGATGCCGTCGCCGACCTCCGCGTTCTCCCCAGCGCTCATGCGCTCCACCTGGTAGCCAAATGCCTGCGTCTTCTTCTCCAGGTCGGCCACGTCGTCAGCCGTGCGGCACTTGAACCCGGTCTTGACCATGCCGACGCCGCCCTCTTCAAGGACGACGGAGTGGTGGTCCCACTCGTCCCAGCCCTTGTAGTAGAGCTTCCCGTCCTGCTCCAGGGTCTGGTATAGGCCCAGGGTGTTCCCGTAGTGCTCCTTGGCCTCGGCCAGGTCGGTGACCCGCACGTGCATGTAACCCATGCGCATGACGCCCATGTGTTCTTCCTTTCCGCGCAGTCGGGCTGCGGTGCTCGGTGAATCAGGTACGGACGGTGGGGGCGGCCGGAGGCGCCGCATGTGCGGCGGCGCTGGCCAGGGCGTACAGGGACATCAGTGCGCTGACCCGGCGCAGGTGCTCCGTACGCAGGGCCACGGTGACGTCGCCCGCTGGTACGGCCCGACAACTCAGGCACGTACCGGCGGCGCGCTCGTCGTCGGTGAGGACGTTCGCCGCGACCGGACGGTTGTAGGTGACGTCGCCGTCGAGCAGGTCGACCTTGCAGATAGCGCACCCACCCCGGCGGCAGCCGATGCGATAGGCGTATCCGTTGCGGTAGAGACCCTCGAGGATCGTCTCACCCTCAAGCAGCTCGACCTCGACGTCGTCGCCGGCAACCGTCAGGTGCGGCATGGGAGTGGGTTCTCCTCCCTCAGGCCAGGAACGAGATCAGGCTCTTGTGACCCACGCCCAACTCGGCGAGCGTGGCGTCATCGCGGGGCGTCATCGGCTGGTCATCCAAGACCCAGTTCCCCGGCGTGCTGGGGTCGTAGTCGGGATCGCTGGCGGCCCAGCCGTCGATCATGCCGGCCTTGAAGTCGCCCCAGGTCATCGCCTTGGGCGCCCGGAAACAGCCGGCCGAGCAGAACCACATGCTGTTCTTCCACCAAACGTGCACCAGTTGGTCGTCACCGTAGAGTTCCTGTCGGGACCGGGACGGGAACTTGTAGTCCGGCGTGATCGCACGTACTGCCATGGCTCAGACCTCCTGAGGTTCGCTCGAGTGGCCGACGCTAGCGTGCCAGCGGGTCCAGTCCTGGTGATCCAGGGACCCCAGGTATTCCCCACTGTCGCCGTCGCGCATGCCATACCAGTTCAGGACGTCGGGAATGGTTGGGCCGCCGCAGTTGCCCTGGTAGATCTGGTGCACCGGCAGCCAGGCCTGGATGTACTTCTCCGGCTCCCGGTCGAAGATCCACTTGCAGCCGTCGGAGCACGTGTCGTACCGCTCGCCCTCGAAGATCGAGTGCCGCTGGCAGATGGTGGTTGGGTCGCCGGGCTCGGTGAAGGCCATCGGGATCTGGCAGACCTGGCACAACTGGGGTAGCCCACGGACGAAGAAGCGGCCGCCGTCCGCGACGTTCTTCGCCTCCTTGTCCCACAGCGGCTTGTAGTACTTCTCAAACGTGTCCGGGTAGTTCTTGGCCAGCCACTCCTGGTGCTCCTGCGTCGGCACCGACGTGGTGAACGCAGCGGCATGGCTGAACTGGTAGAGGATCCAGTGCGCCTGGTGGGACAGGATCTCCTTCTCGGCGATCGCGTGCTCGACGTGCTTCGGCGGGGTGATGCCGTAAAACGCCAGGTCGACGAACAGGCCGCCGAGCATCTGCTCCTCGAAGTACAGTTCGAAGGCCTCCTTCCAGGACATGAATTCCCGCGGCAGCATGTAATCCAGCATCTGTGCCACCAGGGCGATGAGCCGATAGCCACGCCAGAACCACTTGTCGATCCAGGCCTGCACGATCGGCACGTTGCCCTCGTCCTGCTCCAGCAGGAACTTGATGGCCTCCAGGCCGAGGGTCATGTGCCGGCTCTCGTCGCTCTGCGCGGAGAAGCCAAACGTCATCGTCGGGAGGTCGCCGTTGAAGGACGCCCCGGACATGAACGGCACGAACAGCAGGTTCGTCAGCAGGTATTCGAAGGAGAACCCGATCGCGATGAGGAACTCGAAGGGTCCGGCCGACATGGCGTCGTCGAAGAACGACTTCGGCACCGACAGGTACCACACCCGGTCGTGCATCGTGTTCCACGAGTGCATGCCGCCGTAATACTTGTTGTACGTCGACAGGGTGTGGATCTCGGTCTGGGCGTGGCGCAGCTCGTCCAGCGACTGGCACAGCGCCGCGAACCGGGGGCCGGATCCGTCGAGAAAACGGGCCAGGTAGGCGAAGTTGCGGTGCGCCGCGTATTCCAGCGGAGTCACGCCCTGCAGGAATAGTTTCATCGCGTTGAGGTAGCTGGCGTCCGACAGGGACAGGTGACCCTGGCTCTGCGCGAAGCCGTCCAGCACCGCGTACAGGCGCTTGTCCTTCTCCGCCTGATACTTGAAGTATGAGTCCACGGTCAGCCGGAACGGGTCCTCCCACTTCGACCAGTCGTGGATCTTGATGCCTTCGAAACTGGTGTACGGGAAGAGCTTGTCCTTCTCGACGTAGGAGGGCTCCCAGTCGAGGTCCCGGGTCAGCGCGGAGTAGCGCTGCTTCATCGACAACTTACGGGTGGGCTTTTTCTCCATGGGTACGGTCATGGTCGAGTGCGCTCCTCAGTGGTCCCAGGCGATCAGGATGGAGTCGTCGTCCCACTCGGCGATGTGGCCGTAGAACGAGACGATGGACAACTGGAACTCGTGGGTCTCCCACGTTCGTCCCAGTCGCTCGGTGACTGTCGCTGCGTTGATGGTCAGCGTGGTCGGGGAGGTCACCCGTACCAGGCCGGGCATGTGCGTGATCGTCAGGTCCGGGTTGTCGGCCTCGATCGCCTCGACCAGGAAATGCGTCTCGTCGCTCTCCTGCAGATCGACTCCGACGGTGCGGACGCGGGCCTCGGTTGTCATGACGCCACCTCCGTGGCCGTGTCGATGCCCAACGTGGCGAGCTGGGCGTGCAGGGTGGCCACCAAGCCGTCCAGCGCCGCGCTCGCGCCGGCCTCGACATGACCGTCGATTGCGGCGGCCAGGTCGGACACGGCTTCGATCACCTGGGGAAGTCGGCTGCTGACGATCCCGGCCAGGGCGGCTCGGTTCGCCTCGGCGAGTTCGGGGTCCGTGGTCCACGCCTTGTACAGCGCATCCAGCCACCGGCGCTGGTCGGTGAACCAGCCCGACAGGTGCTGGGCCACCAGGCTGTACGCGCCCGCGCCGCCGATCAGCGCGGCTTCGTCCAGGTGGCTGTACAGCAACGGATAGAGCAGCCGGTCGGTCAGGTCGAGGATGACCAGTTCGGCCGCCCAGTCGGGGTCGACCAGGGTCTCCTCGAACAGGCGGCGCAGCCCCTGAAGCGCTGGGCTGCTGATCCAGGCGTTCTTCGCGTCAGCGAGCAATCCATCGGAACCGCCACCCACCGAAATGCCCACGCGGCTAATCAGCTGGGCGTTGCCGATGCGGTCGAAAGATGCGTACGAACAGCACTGCCCGATGGTCGCGCCGTAGGCGAACCGAGCACCGAGGACGCTGATCAACTGAGCGCCGGACTCATAGTGCCGCAGCGGAAGGACGACGTTGACCAGCAACGAATGCCATTCGGGCGACAGCCGGTCGAACAGGTCGCGATTGTCCAGATACTCCAGGGTTTTGCCGAACGCTTCATGCATCGCGGCGCGGGAGGTGACATACGGCGCGTAGTAGAACTGCCGCGGGTCGGTGAAGGAGTACGGGTCGGTGAGTCGCAGCGCGCTCCACGACTCGTCGTACAACTCCTTGTCCGGAGCCCACAGGGGGCGGTAGTGGAAGTGCTCGCGCGGCTGAATGTCGACGGAGCCTTCTTCGTACCGCGATGCCGGCCGGTCTCCGTACCTGTCGATGAGGTATTGAAACGTCTTGCGACGAGGTTCGATGACCTGCGTCCGCAGTTCGATCTGCACGCGCTCCTCCTCCTTCAAGGGGTCGTTGCGGGGTGGGGGGGGTTAGTCGTGAGTGGGGTGATGCGGGACGCCGGCGGTCACCAACAGCCGGACGATCAGGTCGGGCAGGGCGTCGGTACCGATGAGTTCCTGCTCGCCGGTCGCCGGGACGTCGTCGCCGACGATCCGTCCGTAAGCCCGCCCGTCGGCGAAGCGGGTGGACACCCGGGCGGCTCGGCCGCGGTAGTCCAGCCGGAAGGCGAGTTCGTCCGGGTGGATCTCGTCGGTCAGGGCCAGGTGGTCATCGGGACCTGGCAGCACGGCATTGGCCTCGGACACCAACTGCTCTGCCACCGAACGCAGTGCCACCTGGCGATCGGTGCCGCGGTTGACCCGTTCGGGGCGGCTGGGCCGGACCATCGGCAATTCGCTGATGTCGACGGCGTCGTCGGGGCCGCCGACCAGTTCGGCCACCCGCACCATGAACGGCGTCATAACACCTCCTCGTGGACCCTCGATACGTCATGGTGCGACCGGCGTGACGCCCATCACGTAGGTGTTCTGCATCGCGGAACACACGTTGGGGGCGCTGGGTCGACCGGCCTGAATCGGTGCGGGCGGGCGACCCACACGAGGAACGAGCTCACTGTGCCGCGCCGGTTGAGGCGTACCTGTCCGGGTGGTGTGCCAGGGTCACCCCAGCAGCGACGCGATCATTCGTGTTCGGTTGCACGATGCCGTGGTCACCTACTGGAACCCGGCCGCTGAGCCGATGTACGGCTACAGCGCAGCCGAGGCCGTCGGACGACGCGCCCACGACCTCGACATGCCGGCTCTACATGCCGGTCGACCGGCTGGCGGAGGCCGACGCTGCCCTGGCCAGGGATTACCTATTCGCCCGCCCGGTCCCGGCGGAGCAAGTCCCCGGCGAGCAGCCCGCGGCCGTACCGCTGGGGTGAGCACCGCTGCGGCCGCGGTCGTATCGCTGCCGCAGGCGTGCCACCGCGGCCGACGTACCTGTGATGCGACCCTGCCTGGTCAGCCCGTCGCTTGGTCTGCGGCCTCCGACGGCGTCGCTTCGGACTCCAGGGCCACGGGGTCGCCGGATGCCCGGCGCGTCCGGGACCGGGCCCGACGGCGTGCGGGTTTCAGCTGCGAGGTCCCGGCGTCGGCTCCAGCGCTGGAATCGAACTGAGCTGGGTCCGCGGGTGCCTCGACCGTCTGGTCGGCCGGTCGGGTCAGCGTGGTCGGGTCCTGCGCCGGACCGCTCGGTGTTTCCGGATCAGGTCGAGGTGTACTGACCTGATCTGCCTGGGCTGGTGCCGACTCCACGCCGGACCGGGTCCGCCGCCTCCGCCGCCGAGCCTTGCCCGGCTCGCTGGACTCACCAGCTACCGGGTCGGGACCGTGCGCTGCCTCAGCCTGGTGGCCGGCAGCACTGCGCTGGCCGGCAGCACTGCGGTGCGCGGTGTCACTGCGGTGCGCGGTGTCACTGCGGTGGGCACCGTCGCCTCGGTGTGCCGGCTCGGTCTTGCTGTGGGTACGCCGACCCGGGGGCCGCGCGGCGTCGGCGTGCCCGTCGGATCGTCCGGGCCGCCGCTTCTTGCCGGTCTCCCCGAGATCTTCGACAACCTCGGCGGCCAGGCCAGCCCGGGTGCGTTGGGCCCGAGGCAACCGACCGGTGGTACCCGCCGGAATGCCCAGACCGGCGTACAGGTGCTCGCTGGTTGAGTAGGTCTCCACCGGCTCGTGGAACGCCAGCCCCAGAGTTTTGTTGATCATCTGCCAGCGGGGCACGTCCTCCCAATCGACCAGGGTGACCGCCACGCCACTGGCACCTGCGCGAGCGGTACGACCGACGCGGTGCAGATACGTCTTCTCATCGTCGGGGCACTCGTAGTTGAAGACGTGGGTCACCGCCTGTACGTCGATGCCACGCGCGGCGACATCGGTGGCGGCGAGCACGTCGACCTTGCCGGCCCGGAACGCCCGAAGCGCCTGCTCGCGGGCGCCCTGGCCCAGGTCGCCGTGTACCGAAGCGGCGGCGAAGCCACGTTCGGTCAACTCGTCGGCGATCTTCTGTGCCCGCCGCTTTGTCCGGCAAAAAATCATGCTCAGGCCGCGCCCATCGGCCTGCAGGACTCGGGCGATGATCTCGACCTTGTCCATCGGGTGCGATCGCCAGACGTGCTGCTCGATGCTGGCCACGAGCGCACTGTCGTCACCGGGGTCGTTGGCCCGGATATGCGTCGGCTTGGTCATGTAGCGGCGGGCCAGGCCGACGATCTGGCCGGGCATGGTGGCCGAGAACAACATGGTCTGGCGTACCGCGGGCAGCAGCGACACGATGCGTTCGACATCGGGCAGGAAACCCATGTCCAGCATTTCGTCGGCCTCGTCCAGGACCAGGATCTTCGCGTGGGACAGGTCCAGGAGGCGCTGCTGGGCCAGGTCGATCAACCGTCCCGGCGTGCCGACGACGACCTCGATGCCCTTCTTCAGGGCTTCCACCTGCGGTTCGTACGCACGTCCGCCATAGACCGCGAGCACCCGAACGTTGCGGATGCGGCCCGCCCGCTCGATGTCCGCGGCGACCTGCACGCCTAGTTCCCGGGTGGGCACGACCACCAACGCCTGCGGCTTGCCGCGCAACTCGGGCGGCACATCGGCATAGCCGGGGTCACCGGTCGCAACCACGGCCTGCAGGATCGGAATGCCGAACCCGAGGGTCTTCCCGGTTCCGGTCTTGGCCTGGCCGATCAGGTCATGGCCATCAAGAGCCAGTCCCAGGGTCATCTCCTGGATCGGGAAGGCGGTGACAATGCCGTCGGCGGCCAGCGCCTCCACCGTGGCGGGGATGGCGCCGAGTTCGGCGAACGTCCGGCCCAGCGTCGCGGTCGTGTCAGCGACGATGCTGTCGGCGACGATAATGCCGTCCGCGACGAGAGCACCCGAGGGCTTCGGCGCGGCGACCGGGTTGGACGGAGCGTCCGGGTCCGACAGCACATCTGGGTTGGACGGTGCGTCTGGGGTGGACGGTGTATCTGGGTTGGACGGTGTATCTGGGTTGGACGGTGATGATGGGGACACGCGGGCTCCGCAACGTCGGGTAGCACGCGACGCCCGGCGGGCTGCGTCGTCCACACCGGCCCACGAAACTGGGGCCAGGACGTCGGGACGATCATGCGGCGGGTCGAGGGCGTCGGTCGTGACTCTCGGGCCGTGAAGGTCTTCACGGCGACGCGGGACCTGCTCGGCCCCGCAGCCCCCGGGCGGCGCTCGGGAGCCGGTCGTACGGTGTCGTTCGTACAGTGCCTGGTCAGTTGTGTATGAAGCCGCTGCCCAGGAGGATTCAGGTGGCCTGCGCGAGTCTACCCGGGCAGTTCCCGGCCGGTCGCCAGCGCCGCGCCGCAGGGGTCCCACCGTGATCCTCGCGCGGGCTGTCCGGGGCACCTCGCTACCGTGTGCGTCCCATGAGCCAGCCCGCCGGTGAGCAGCCGTCCGCAGCACCCGTCTCGGCCTCGCACCTGCCACTGAGCGCGCCGGGTCACCCCGACGCCCCACCGGCGACGGCGTTGGCCGACGACCCTGACTACCGAGCCGGGGTGGTAGACCTATTGGGGCTGCTCGGCTGCGTGGAATTGCTGGCCTTCGAGCGGCTCGCGGCCGACGCCAAACTGGCGCCGAACCTGATGGACAAGGCCACCCTGGCGGGGATGGCGACGGCGGAGTACCGCCATTTCGAGTTGCTGCGGACGCGGCTGGCCGAGTTGGGGGTGCGCGCCGACGATGCCATGGCCCCCTTCGTACGGCCGCTGGAGGAGTTCCACCGGCTGACAGCTCCCAGCGACTGGTTCGAGGGACTGATGAAGGCGTACGTCGGGGACGGCATCGGCACCGACTTTTACCGGGAGATAGCGCATTACGTCGACGCTGACACCCGCACGCTGGTGTTGGACGTCTGTGACGACCTGGGGCATGCGGCGTTCGTGGTGGAACGGGTCCGTGCGGCCATCGACGAGGACCGCCGGCTGGGTGGTCGGCTGGCCCTGTGGGGACGCCGACTGGTGGGGGAGGCCCTGGCCCAGGCGCAACGGGTGGCAGCCGAGCGGGACGCACTGTCCGCCCTGCTCGTCGGCGGCGCGAATCGACCAGGGGCCGACCTAGCCGAGATCGGCCGGATGCTCGCTCGGCTCACCGAGGCGCACACCCGCCGGATGCAGGCTCTGGGCCTGGCAGCGTAGCGAGCAGTGCTGGTCGATCGGCTTCGCGAACGTGCTGCTCAGTCCGTCCCGAACCCGACCCGGCGGTGCTCGTTCACGCCGATCTCGACGTACGCGATCTTGGCAGCCGGCACGATCACCTGACGGCCCTTCTCATCGGCCAGGGTCAGCAGGCCACCCTTGGCGATGGCCGCGTTGACCGCGGACACGACCTGCTCGGGGGTCTGGGTGCTCTCCAGCACGACCTCCCGCGGGGTGTCCTGAACGGCGATCTTGACCTCCACAATGGCCTCCTCGGCGGGGACGGTGGGCAGCGGGCGCGGTGCTCGCAGCAGCGGGACGGGCTGGGTGGGCAGCCGGTGCAATCACCCTAGACAGGCCGATGCCTGCCGGGCCGCTGCACAAGGGGTCTGGGCGTACGCCGTGGGCGAAAGGGGTGGTGCCCCGGGGGGACTACCCACGCTGCGGCGGGTGGGACAACGGGAAGCTGCGGATGCCACGCCAGGCCAGCGACGAGACCAGCGCCGCGGCCGCGTCCCGCGGGATCGCCCCACGGTCGCGTAGCCAGCGGCGCGCGCTGGTCTGCGCCAGCCCAATCAGGGCCGTCGACAGCAGCCGGGCCTCCGACTGCGACAGGCCGGTGTCTTCGGCGATCACGTGGCTGATCGCCTCGGCGCACGCGTCGTCGCCCTCGTCCACCCGGGCGCGGACGGCGGGCTCGTTGACCAGGTCACTCTCGAAGACCAGCCGATAGGCGCCGTCGGCGTCATCGATGAAGCTGAAATAGGCGGCGACGGTCGCCTGGACCCGCAGCTTGTTGTCCTGGGTCGACTGCAGCGCCGCTTCGACGGCGTCCACCAGCGCCTTGACGCCCTCGTCGAGGAGTGCCAGATAGAGTTGGCGCTTGCCCGGAAAGTGCTGGTACAGAACGGGTTTCGATACGCCTGCGCGGTCCGCGATGTCGTCCATGGCGGCGGCATGGAAGCCGTGCGCGACGAAGACCTCGCGCGCGGCGGCGAGCAACTGCGCGCGGCGCTCCCGGCGGGGCAACCGGACCCCCCGGGGGGAGTCCTGCGCGAGCGACATGCCGCGCATGCTACTCGCCAGTAACCTCGTGATGAGAGGCCACGCAGCGAAGGGACGAGGAGCCGATGACCAGCGTAACCACCGTACCGACCGACGGGAGCGGCACGTCGGTCGCGCCGCTGCCCCGGTGGCCGCAGGAGGAGATCTGGCTACCGGACCGCAGCCTGGCGGTTCGTGTCAGCGCGTTGGAGGCGCCCACGGAAGGGGACCACGGCCGGGAGCCGGGTCTGCTCGTGCACGGCCTCGGTGGGTCGTCGGAGAACTGGACCGATCTCATGGGACTGCTCGGTGACCGCCTGGATTCCGTGGCCCCGGACCTCAGTGGTTTCGGCGACTCCCCGCCGCCCCGCGACGGCGACTATTCCCTCGCCGGGCATGCGCGAGGGATGGCCAGCCTGTTGGCGAAACGGTTCCCCGGCCGCGCCGCGCACGTCTTTGGCAATTCGCTGGGTGGTGCGGTTGCGGTGCACCTGGCGGCAACGCGCCCGGACCTCGTCGCATCCCTGACGTTGATCTCGCCGGCCCTGCCCGATCTCCTCTTGCAACGGACCAACGCGCATCTGCCGGTCGTGGCGATCCCCGGCGTGGGGGAGTCCCTGGTGGGCAGGTATCTGAAACTGGATGCAACCGTACGGACCCAGGCCACCATCGACTCGTGCTACGCCGACAATTCCCGGCTGCATCCGGATCGGCTGGCCGAGACGATCGCCGAGGTGCGCCGTCGGGATGCCCTTCCGTACGCGACCGATGCGTTCTTGTCGTCGCTGCGCGGTTTGATCGCCAGTTACGTCCAGACCGGTCCGAACCGACCGTGGCGGCTGGCGGAGCGGGTGTCGTGCCCCGTCCTGCTGATCTACGGACGCGCGGACAAACTCGTCAATTCGCGTGCAGCGCACCGGGCGACCAGGCACTTCCCGGATGCTCGTATCGTCATGTTCACCGATTCCGGTCATGTCAGTCAGATGGAGCATCCCGGGCGGGTCGCACGCGCGTGGCGGGAGTTGTTGATGCCGAGGGTGGCGACGGTTGCCTGAGCACGCCACGGTCCTGACGGGACTGATAAGTTTGGCTGATGGATCCGATCTGGTCGCCTGCAGCGGAGCCGTCGCCTGACCCGGCACCGGGTGCGGGGACGCCGAGCATCGCGCAACTGCGGGCGTTCGTGGCGGTTTCCCGGCGACTGCACTTCGGCTCCGCCGCAGCCGTTCTCGGCGTGTCCCAGCCGGCGCTGTCCCAGGCATTGGCCGGGTTGGAACGCATGCTGGGCCGTACGCTCGTCGAACGGACCACTCGCTCGGCGCTGCTCACCGCCGATGGCGAGGCATTGGTCGCTCCGGCCGAGGCAGTGCTGGACGCTGTGGACGCCTTCCGGTTGGCAAGCCAGGCGGACCGGGCGCCACTGGCCGGGCCACTGCGGCTGGGCGTCATCCCCACCGTCGCGCCCTATCTGCTGCCCAGCGCGCTGCGGGCCTTCCGTCGCCACCTTCCCGCGCTGGTGCCCATCATCCGGGAGGACCAGACCGCGCGCGTGCTTGCGGCTGTGCAGGTAGGCGCCCTGGACGTGGGCATCCTGGCGCTGCCCGGGGGTGAGCCAGGGATGCGAGAGCTCCCCCTGTATGCAGAGGACTTCCTGCTGGTCGTCCCGCGTAAGCATCCCTGGGCAGGTCGGACGGATATCGCGGCGGCTCAGTTGAACGATGCCGAACTGCTCCTGCTCGATGAGGGTCATTGCCTGCGTGACCAGGCCCTGGACGTGTGTCGCCAGGCGGGGGTCCGGGCGCCTGCCTCGACTGCTGCTCGCTCTGCCAGCCTTGCCACGGTGGTGCAACTGGTGGCCGGCGGTCTGGGGATCACCCTGGTGCCCGCATCTGCGGCGCCGGCGGAGGTCGGCCGTGGCGCCCTGGCGCTCGCCGAGTTCGCCGACCCTGCGCCCGGCCGCGTGATCGGCCTCGTGCACCGCGCCGCCGACCCGCGGCGGGACGATTTCGACGCGTTGGCCACGGTGCTGCGTACAGCCGTCACGCAGGCCAGGCTGGGGGTGCGCCCGACCGCCTAAACCGAGGTGCGCATACTCACCGCTGCTTCGACCCGTTCGCACATCACTGCCGCCAGGAGGTCTGGTGCCGCTTCCGCCGCTCGTTGCCCCCGGTCCATCCCTGTCCTTCTCGCAGGTGGCTCGGTATAGCCGGCATCTGCTGATTCCCGAGGTGGGCGACGCTGGCCAGCGGCGATTGGGCGCTGCGCGGGTGCTCGTGGTGGGTGCCGGGGGTCTGGGTTGCCCGGCGTTGCTCTACCTCGCGGCCGCAGGAGTTGGTCGTATCGGTATCGCCGAGTTCGACGTGGTGGACGAGTCCAATCTGCAGCGCCAGGTGCTCTATACGCAGGCCGACGTGGGAACGTCGAAGGCCCAGGTTGCGCGGGAAGCGGTCACGCGGAGGAATTCCGCCGTCGAGGTGGTGCTGCATGAGTTCCGTCTCGATGCCAGCAACGCCGAGAAAGTGATCGACGGATACGACCTGGTGCTGGACGGGAGCGACAACTTCGCCACGCGCTACCTGCTCAACGATGCGTGCGTCCTGGCCGGGAAACCGTACGTCTGGGGATCGATTCACCGCTTCGACGGGCAGGCCAGCGTGTTCTGGCCCCCGCACGGACCCTGTTATCGCTGTCTCTATCCCGAGCCGCCGCCGCCGGGGTCGGTGCCGTCATGTGCCGAGGCGGGCGTCCTGGGCATCCTGTGCGCATCCATCGGGTCGATACAGGTCAACGAGGCCTTGAAACTCATCCTCGGGATCGGCGAGCCGCTGATCGGTCGACTCGTGCTGCACGACGCACTGTCCGGAACCCAACGCCAGGTGGTTGCCCGGCGCGACCCGCAGTGCGCCGTGTGCGGGGATGCACCCACCGTCACCGAGCTCATCGACTACGAGCAGTTTTGCGGGACGGCGGTCACCCAAGCTGTCGCGGGTTTGTCGGTGGCGGAACTGCGTACCCGCCTGGAGCTTCGGGACCGTGGCGACGAAGAATTCGCGTTGATCGACGTACGGGAACCAGCTGAGCACGCTATTGGCGCCATCCCGGGTGACGTGCTGGTGCCTCTGGGCGGCATCGTCGACGGGTCCGGGTGGTCTGACCTGCCGCGGGACAGACCACTGGTTCTCTACTGCCGCAGTGGGATTCGATCGGGGCAGGCGCTGGAGATACTGCAGGCGGCGGGCTTCTCGCCCGTCACACACCTGTCCGGCGGGATTCAGTCGTGGCAACGGGATGCAACTGCTGGCGTCGGCTGAACACGCCTAGAGATAGGAGTTCTTGGTCAGCCAGTTGAAGCTGAACCAGCCGGGAACAGTAGGGATCCAAAAAGTCAGCAGCCGGAACAGCAGGACACTGGAGACTGCGAGGCCGCTGTCCAGCCCGGCGGCGATCAGACCTGCGGACATCGCGGCCTCAACGGCGCCCAGGCCACCGGGCGTGGGCGCGGCCGAACCGATCACCGAACCGGCTAGATACACCACGGCCGTGGCCGCGAACCCGGTCGTGCCGCCGAAGGCCCGTACGCAGGCGACCAGTACGACGATGTAGGCCCCGTTGAGGATGACAATTCCGGCGAAACCCTCCAGGATCTTCATCGGGCGCTGCGCGATAGTGACCATCCGAGGGACGACCTGGGACAGCGTCGGGCGCACTCGGTCCAGGATGACCCGGCGGACCGGCGGCAGAGCGAGCAGTCCGGCTAGCAGGATCACTATCGCGATGCCGGCGATCAGCAGCCACGGGGGCAGGTCGAACGAGAAGTCGGTCTGGGTTCCGGCCGCGATGCCGAAAGCCAGCAGCAGCAGGGTATGTGCGATGAGCGCGGCTACCTGGGACACCCCGACGCTGGCCGCCGCCAAGGCCGGATGCAGCCCGGCCTTCTGCAGGAAACGCAGGTTGATGGCCACCGCACCCAGGGTGGGGGGCGACACCAGCGTGGCGAAGTCGGCGGCCAGCTGGGCCAATGCGGTCCGGATCAGCGACAGCTTCTCCGGCACGAATCCGGACAGCGACAAAGCGGCACCGATATAGGTGACCACGGCGAACACCGCGCCGACAGCGACCCACTGCCACGACGCCTCACCGATCAGCGTGACCAGATCGACTTGGCCGAGCTGGGTGAGCAAGAGGTACGCCGCAACCGTGCCGACCCCGATCATCAGCAGGGTGCGCGGCTTGACCCGCTCCAACTTGATCTGCTCAACCTGCCGGTCGGGCTGCATCTCAACCAAGCCGTCGCGCAGGGCCACGATCAGATCCTTATTGCGCCGCATCGCCTTTCGGGTCGGAGCCGACAGGGCGACTGGTTGCAGGACGGGCAGGGCGCGCGTCAATGCCTCGCGGCCCAGGACGCGCCGCCCAGTCGCTATCGCGCGCTCGGCATCGGTGAGCAGCGCCAGCGTGCACAGCAGCTCCGCGATGTCGATGCGCTCCACGACGTCGCCGACCGCGATCGTGCCCGTGTCGATGCCCAGGACCCAGACCCGCCCGTCGGAGTCCCGCAGCAGGTGCTCCGCAACCAGGCCGCGGTGGGCGATCCGGTGACCCTGCAGCGTGCGCAGCGCCCGCCACGCGGCCTCCAGGTCCGTGTCGGTCAGCGTGTCCGCGAGCTCGCTGAACCGACGGCCGTCCAGGCGCTCGTAGGCCAGCAGGGCGGAGTCGGGTCCGACCTCGGTGGCCAGGACCAGTCGCGGGGTCGGTGCGGAGGCGACCTGGGCGGCGTAGGCCAACAGGGCCGAGTGCTCCAGGGTCCGGCGCATGTTGAACACCCCGGTGCCAGCATCGGCGCGTAGCCGGGCGGCCCGCCAGGCGGTACTTGCCAGGCCGGCCCCCTCCAGGTCGCGGTCCAGAACCGTGACCTCCAGGGTGTCGCCGCGCCGGGTGGTGGCGATGTAGCGGCGGCCGACGTCGGTGGTCTCGGTGGCCCGCAGCACCGAGATGGGAAAACCGCCCCGGTCCAGCGCGGCGGCCACCGCCACGCCGGACGGCCGGGTCGTCGGCGTGCCCAGCGCATACCGGACGATCAGGCCCAGTGCCCATCCCGCGAGCAATGACAGACCCAGGCCGGCGACCGAAATGCCGCCGCCCACGATGGACAGCACCACCAGCGAGCCCACGACCGCTGCGGCCAGGACGTTCCAGCGGGAGCGGCTGATCAGCCGGGCTACGGTCACGAAGGCCACCAGCGCGCCCAGCACGGGGGAGGTGGTGGAGCTCAGGGACTCGCTCGTGCTCCCGGCCAGCGCTACGACCAGCCGCGGGCTTCCATACGACGTCAGCAGGATGTCTGCGATGAACAGGACGATGAGCGCGATGACCAGGGCTGCGACCGCGTCGAGCAGCTGACGGCCGCGGCGCCGAACGAGCATGTCGATGGCTACGGCAAACGGGAGGCCGAGCAGTCCGACGCCGCCGATCACGTTGATCGCCCAGCGCAGCGGATCGGGGAGCAGCCGGGCGCTGGAGGTGATGTCCTGATCGATGCCTGCCGAGGTGCTGGTGGCGAAGTACGCCAACAGCCCGACCGCCGCGATCGCCACCAGTGCGGTCAGGAACCGGGCCAGGTCCAGCGGGCGTCGCAGCCGCCGCGGCACTACACCGTCCTCGATCACCAGGGTGCCTGGGTCGTCGCCCGGAGCGGCCGCCCTCGGGGTCGACGTCGTGACCGCTGGCAGGATCGCCGTGGTGGCGGTGACCGCTGGGTCTGGTTGCAGGCTGGTGGTGCGTAGTTCGGCCGCGCTGGTCCGGTGGATAGTGGTGGTTTGGTCGATCGTGGTCGTGTGGTCGGGGGTGGGGCGGTCGCTGGCGGAATCCGCCTGGTGGCCAGTTTCGAATTGGCTGGCTGCGGAATCGGTGCGGTCGCTCACGCGGCCGATCGTCGCAGACGGCGGGGGTGCAGACCGGCAGCGCGGGGCCAAGACCGGCGCAAGCCCAACGAAAACCTCAGTTCGGCCCCCGGTAGCAGGGTCGCTCGGCACTGTGGCCCCGCAGTTGATACGTCATCGACGTTCTGCGGGAGGCTGCCGCGATGGTGCCGTCGCCGTACGCCGAGGCCGTGCTGGACCTAGTCGCCCGGATCCCCGCCGCACGGGTGATGACCTATGGCGACATCGCCGACGTCCTGGGTCGAGGCGGTGCCCGGTCGGTCGGGACGGTGCTGGCCAGGTACGGCGCGGGGGTGCCGTGGCATCGAGTGGTTCGCGCCGACGGGCGCCCCGCCGCCGGGCATGAGACGCGGGCCTTGAACCTGTTGTCCCGCGAGGGCATCTCGGTGGCCAACGGCCGAATCGAGGGCATCCACGCCTTGCGTTGGAGTCCGTCCGACCCGGTCGGGACCGGAACTGTCAGACCCCCGTGCTGAGATCCAGGGGTCAGCAGGGATCGACAAGACCGGGCCCGGATCGGGCGGTGAGGAGGGTCGTCATGCAGCAGACGGCGACCGGCGTGCCCGCCGAGCCGCGCACGGTGGCCAAGGGTCGACCCTGCGCCACAGCCCCCGACCGAAGGGTCGTTGACGCAGACCAGCCCGGCGCCGCGAGCTCCCCGTTCCGGCTGGTTCGGGACATCCCGGCGCTGGGGACCGCGCCCATTCTGGATGCGGCGCAGCGCGCGGTGGTGGCGCATCGCAGTGGGCCACTGCTGGTGCTGGCCGGTCCGGGGACGGGCAAGACGACCACCATCGTCGAGGCGGTGGCCGAGCGACTCGGCCGGCGGGACGATCCGATCGATCCCGAGGGGGTGCTGGTCTTGACCTTCGGGCGGCGCGCCGCCCAGGAGATCAGGGACCGGATCGCAGTGCGTCTGCCCGACGGTGTCCCCCCGACGGTGGCCACCTTCCATTCCTATGCCTATGGTTTGGTGCGGCAGTGGAGTGATCCGGAGTTGTTCACCGAGCCGCTGCGCCTGTTGACCGCTGCCGAGCAGGACGCTCGGATGACCGAGTTGCTGACCGCATCGATCCAGGAGGGCCGGCTGCCGTGGCCGGCCGAATTGGGCGCGGCAGTCGGAACGCGGGGCCTGTCCAGTGAGGTCCGGGCGCTCTTGGCCCGGATGCGCGCGGCGGGGCTCGGCCCTGGCGAGTTGACGCGGCTGGGTCGCCGGGCCGGTCGTCCGGAGTGGCAGGCCGTCGGGCGGTTCGCCGCCGAATACTTCGACGTCCTCGATGCGGAGGGCGTGACCGACTACAGCGAACTTGTCGAGCGGGCAGCGGCGTTGCTGACGGTGCCCTCGGTAGCCACGGCCGTGCACACCCGGCTGCGGGCCGTTTACGTCGACGAATACCAGGACACCGATCCCGGCCAGGTGCGACTCCTGCGCCGGCTGATCGGCCCGGCGACGTCCCTGGTGGTCGTAGGCGACCCCGATCAGGCCATCTACGGGTTCCGCGGTGCGGATGTCGGGGGGATTCACCGGTTCACCGAGGACTTCCGGATGCCCGACGGGTCGCCAGCACCGATCATCGTCCTGGACCGGACCCGCCGCTTCGGTCCCGCCCTGCAGCAGGCCGCCCGCCGCGTCCTCGGGGAGGTTGCGGTGGTCGGCCTCAGCGCCGAGCAGCGTCGCGCCCACCGGGAACCCCTGTGTGCCGATGCATCCGTGGGCGCCGGCAACGTGGCGGTATTCACCTGTGACGACGAGTCGGCGCAGGCCGCGCACATTGCTGACCTCCTCCGCCGGGCGCACCTGGACCCGGACCCGGGTGAGCCGGCGTTGCCGTTCGATCAGATGGCCGTGCTGGTCCGATCAGCGGTGCGCGACATTCCGCCGCTGCATCGAGCCCTGGTGCAGGCGGGCATCCCCGTCGAGGTGGCTGGCGAGGAGATTCCCCTGTCGCAAGAGCCCGCCGTCGCCGTGCTGCTTCGGGCACTGCGTGCGGCAACCGGCGGTCCCGGTCCGGCCATCCGCTCAGCGGGTCTGCTGGCCGGGCGCGCGGCCGGCGCGCAGGCACCGGACGTGGCGGCAGTCGACCCCCCGTACCTGACCGATGCCGAAACGGCGGAAGCCGCTGATGCCGGCTTGCCCGCCATGAGCAGCACCGACAACCGGCGGCGGTTCCCGGCGCTCAGCCCACAGGTCACCCGTGAGCTGCTCACCGGCCCGCTGATCGGGGTTGATCCGCTGGATCTGCGGCGGGCTGGGGCACAGCTGCGCCGTCGCTGGCGGGTCGGCGACGAGGCTCTCCTGCTCAGCGCCGCCCACCACGGGACAGCGTCGATCGTGACACCCCCGGCCGCCGATGTGTTGCTGCGGCTGGCCGTCACCGATCCGCGCGTGGGCGCGGTCCTCGACGACGCGCACGCGACGGCCCGTTCCGGGTTCCGGCGACTGGGTCGCCTTCTGCACCGCACCGTCGAGGCACTGGAGTCGCCGGGCGGGACCGTCGAGGACGCGTTGTGGTCGATCTGGTCGGGGACCGGTTGGCCGCAACGGCTCACGGTCGCTGCGCGCGCCGGCGGGGCAGCCGGGAGGCGGGCGGATCGTGACCTGGACGCGGTGCTGGCCCTGTTCGACCTGGCAGCCCGCTGGGTCCAGCGCACCCCCGGGACTGACTCGCGGGGATTCGTCGACGACCTCACGCATCAAATGCTGCCGTCGGACACCCTGTCCGAGGCAGCCGTTCGGGGCTCGGGTGTCCGGTTGCTGACTGCGCATCGAGCCAAGGGCCTGCAGTGGGGGCTCGTGGTGGTGGCCGGTGTCCAGCAGGGTCGCTGGCCCGACATCCGGCTCGGGGGCGGTCTGTTGCAGTCCCCGGGTCAGCCCGGCGACGGCACCCTCGGCGACGACCCTTTACACCAAAGCCCCACGGCTGCGGAGCAACTGGCCGAGGAACGGCGACTGTTCTTCGTCGCCTGCACCCGGGCACGCCGCCGATTGGTGGTGACCGCCGTCAGCAGCAGCGCCGACGACGGCGACCAACCCTCGAGGTTCCTGGCCGACCTCGGGGTCCCGGCCCAGCACCGCAGCGGCCGTCCCGCCCGTCCGCTCACCGCCACCGGACTGATCGCCGAGTTGCGGCGCGTCGTGACCGACCCGGGCGCCACACCCGCCCTGCGCGCAGCCGCAGCAGATCGGCTTGCCGTCCTGGCGGCCCATTCGAGTTCAGGCACCCACCCGGCCGGCAGCCGACTGGCAGGCGCCCACCCGCGTACCTGGTGGGGTCTGGCTGAGCGAAGCAGTGGCGCAGCCCCGGTGCGCCCCCACGACGCTGCGATTCGCCTGTCCGGCAGCGCTGTCTCAGCCATGCAGGAGTGCCCGCTGCGCTGGTTTCTCGGCCGGGAGGCGGGTGCCGTCACACCCAGCGGTCCCGCAAGTCTCGTGGGATCCATCGTCCACGCCCTCGCCCAGGCGATCGCGGTAGGGGAGCTACCCGCGACCCTGACCGCGGTGGACGAGGCACTGACCGCCGTCTGGGACCGGGTGCCGTTTGATGCCCGATGGTGGGCCGATCGGGAGCGGACCGAGGTCCGGGCCGCCATGGCGCGCTTCCTGGCCTGGCACCGGGCGAATCCACGGGAACTCGTCGCGGTCGAGGCGCCCTTCGACGTCACGGTCGCTGTTCCCACGTCGAGCGGTGTCGTTGTTCCGGTACGCCTGACCGGGCAATTCGACCGGCTCGAACGCGATGACGCCGGTCGGCTGCACGTCGTCGATCTGAAGACGACGAGAACCAAACCGTCCGGACCGCAACTGGCACGACATCCACAACTCGGGGTCTATCAGGTGGCTGCGGCCGCTCTCGGGCCGGCCGAGCTGGCGGTCCTGCCGGGCCCGGCGCAGAAGCCTGCCGACGCCAGGCGGCTGGCCGAGGACCTGGTTCGCGGCGGCGACATCCCTGGTGCCGAGCAAATCCATAGTTCCGAGCAAATCCATAGTGCCGAGCAAATCCATAGTGCCGAGCGAATCCGCAGTGCCGAGCGAATCCACTCTGTGATCGAGGTGGGTTCCGCGAGTCTGGTGCAACTGCGCTTCACCGAATCGCCGGCCGGAGAGGGTCCACTGGTCCAGATCCAGGCTCCGCTCGCCGCGCCCGGAGCCATCTCTGCCGGCGATGTTGACACGCCGACCTGGGTCGATGAGTTGTTGACATCGACCGTGGACGCGATCCGAACGGAGTCCTTTCCCGCTACCCCGCAGTCGATGTGCACGTTCTGCGACGTCCGGCGGTTGTGTCCCGCTCGCCCTGACGG
>JBBQYX010000060.1:0-18679 GCA_038208295.1 Candidatus Nanopelagicales bacterium
GGGGTCGGCGCCACAGTGCTGCAGGGCCACGGTCAGCATCGACGTGGTCGTCGTCTTGCCGTGGGTGCCGGCCACGGAGATGCCCCGGCTGCCGGTCATCACCGCAGCCAGCGCATCGGCGCGGCTGAGCACCCGGACGCCCCGCCGCTGCGCCCGGACAACTTCCGGGTTCGTAAGTCTGATGGCGGTGGAGATCACGACGGAGTCGGCGGCATCGGCCTGCTCGGCCCGATGACCGACATGAACATCGGCACCGAGCGCCCGCAACGCGGTCAACCGCCGCGAGTCCTTCGCGTCGCTGCCGGAGACCTGCAGGCCACGGGCGATCATGATGCGAGCGATGCCGGACATGCCGGCGCCGCCGATGCCGACGATATGCACGCGCCCCAGGCTGTCCAGACTGTCACTGCTGTCCAGGCTCGCTAAGCCGGCACTACCAGCGGGTGCCGGGGCGGGATCAGCAGCACCCGGCGACGGCGTCTCGGGGGTCATGACGGCTCCTTCGTGGAACGGTTCGAGGCGACCGCCTCGAGGACCAGCGAACACAGTGCCTCGTCGGCGTCCCGCAGCCCGACCGTGGCGGCGCCAGCCCCCAGCTGGGCCAGGAATTCGGGATCGCCCAGCAGCGAGATGACGCGTTCGCTGAGCCACCGCGGGCTCAGCGCGTCGTCGGCGACCAGGAAGCCACCGCCGGCGGCGACGATGGGCAGGGCGTTGAACCGTTGCTCGCCGTTGCCGATGGGCAGCGGTACGTAGATCGCGGGCAGCCCGACCGCGGTCAGCTCGGCACAGGTCATCGCACCGGCGCGGCACAGGGCCAGGTCCGCGGCCGCGTACGCCAGATCCATCCGTTCGACGTAGGGCAGCACGACATAGGGCACCTCGCCCCCCGCGGGCGGGTCGAACTCCTGGGTCGGTCCGATCACGTGCAGCACCTGGACACCAGCGGCGGCGAGGGCCGGCGCGGCGCCGCTGGCGGCGGCGTTGAGCCGGCGAGCGCCCTGCGAACCGCCGAACACCAGCAGGGTGGGCCGGTCGGGGTCAAGGCCGAAGAAGGCCCGCCCCGGCGCGCGCTGGGCGGTGCGGTCCAAGCCGGAGATGATCGGCCGCAGCGGCAACCCGATGCGGCGGGCGCCGCGCAGGCTCCCGGCCACCGTCTCAGCCCGGTAGGGCGTGAACCGGGCGCCCACCCGGTTGGCCAGCCCGGCCTTCGCGTTGGCCTCGTGCACGACGATGGGTACGTGTGCCCGGCGTGCCGCCAGATAGGCCGGCAGGGCGACGTAGCCGCCGAAACCGACGACGACATCGGCTCGGGTCCGGACGAGGACGTCGCCGGCCGCACCCACGGCGGCCTTCAGCCGCCCGGGCAGCGACAGCAGGTCACGACTGGGCCGGCGCGGCAGCGGGACCGCGGGTATCAGTTCCAGCGGGTAGCCGCGGGCGGGGACCAGGGTGGTCTCCAGGCCGCGGGCGGTGCCCAACGCGGTGATCTGCGCCGCCGGATAGCGGCGGCGCAGCGCGTCGGCGAGGTTCAGGGCGGGTTCGATGTGACCCGCGGTGCCGCCGCCAGCGACGACGACCCGCAGCGACTCGACCGGGTCAGGGTCGGTCACGTACGCCTGCCCGGTCGGGCGAAAGACAGCAACATGCCGATCGCGAGCAGCGTGGGCACCAGCGACGAACCGCCGTAGGACACCAGCGGCAGCGGCACGCCGGTGATCGGCAGCAGGCCGAGGACCGCACCGAGATTGACCACGGTCTGTCCGAGGATCCAGCACCCGACCCCCGCCGAGGCCAGTTGCACGAACAGGTCATGGGACTGTCGGGACAGCCGGAAGGTGGCGGTCGCCAAGACCGCAAATAGCAGCAGCACGGCCAGGGTTCCGATCAGGCCGAGTTCCTCTCCGATCACCGGAAAGATGAAGTCGGTGTGCGCCTCCGGCAGGGCTCCCCACTTCTCCTTGCCGGCCCCGAGTCCGACGCCCCACCAGCCTCCGGAACCCAGTGCATACGTGCCCTGAGTCAACTGATAGCCCCCGTGCAGCGGGTCGGCGGCTGGGTCCAACCAGGACTGAAAACGCCGCACCCGGTAGGGCGCCAGCGCCGACAAAGCGGCGACCGCCACCAACCCGGCGGCGATGAGGCCGGCGAACAGCCGCAGCGGCGCGCCGGCGACGAACAGCACCCCCGACATGATCAGAGCCAGCAGGAACGTGTTCCCGAAGTCGCCCTCCGCCAGGACCAGGCCGAGCACTCCGATGCACACCGGCAAGACGGGAATCAACAGATGGTTCCACCGGTCAAGCAGGCCGACCTTGCGGGCCAGAATGTCCGCGATCCAAATGACCAGTGCGAGTTTGGTGAACTCCGAGGGTTGCAGGCGGAACGGGCCGAACAGTTCGATCCAGTTGCGCTGCCCCGCGACCACGACGCCGATACCAGGGATCAGGACCGCCACCAACAGCACCGCCGAGCCCAACAGCGCCGGCCAGGCCAGCCGCCGCCACCAGCGCACCGGAACGCGACTGGCCACCAGCATCGCGACCACGCCCAGAGCGGCGAACAACGCCTGCCGCCCGGCCAGGGTCCCCGAGGATCCGAACACCTTGATGCTCTCGACGCTGGACGCCGACCAGACCATCACCAGGCCGAGAGTGAGCAGCAGCAGCGTCGAGCCCAGCAGCAGGTAGTACGTGGCCGCGGGGTGCTGGAGCAGATGCCGGAGCGGATGATGCCGCCAACCCGCTGGCCGGGCGGCGTCGACGCTGGAATGCGGTACGTCCGATGGGACTGGTTTGGGGCTGCCGCTTCCGACCGCACCCCGCCCGGTCGTGGTGGGACTGCTCACGAGGCCGCGCCCGACCCGCCGGCGCTACCCAGAGCACGGACCGCTGTGGCGAATGCCTCGCCGCGGTGGGCATAGTCGCCGAACATGTCCCACGAGGCGCAGGCCGGGGCGAGCAGCACGGTGTCCCCCGGGCGCGCGAAGCCGGCAGCCAGCCGTACGGCATCGTCCATGGCGTCAGTCTCGGTGCGGTCAACCGCTGCGACCGGGACCTCGGGGGCGTGTCGTGCCAGCGCGTCGGCCAGCAAGTGCCGGTCGGCACCGAGCAGCACCACAGCGCGCAGCTGCGCTCGCACGTCGGTGACCAGGTCGTCGAACGTCTGGCCCTTGGCCTGCCCACCGGCGATCCAGACGACGGTTCCACTAGCCCGCAGTGCCGTCCGCGCGGCATGCGCATTCGTCGCCTTGGAATCATCGACCCAGCGCACCGCGCCGATCTCGGCGACCGTGGCCATCCGGTGCGCGGCCGGGCGATACGCCTGTAACCCATCGCGTACGGCAGCCGCCGGCACGCCGTACGCCCGGGCCAGCGTCGCGGCCGCCAGGGCGTCGAAGACCGTATGCGGGGCCATCGGGGTGACATCGGCCAGGGTGGCCAGCTCCTGCGCGGTATTCGCCCGGTCGGCGACGAACGCCCGGTCCACGAGCACGTCGTCGACGACCCCGAGCATCGACGGGCCGGGAACCCCCAGGGTGATGCCGATTGCGCGGCAGCCCTGCTCGACCTCGGCCTCGGCGACCAGCCGCTGCGTGGCCGGGTCGGCCACGTTGTAGACCGCGGCCCGCTGCGTACGTTCGAAGACCCGGGCCTTGGCGGCCACATACGCCTCGAACGACCCGAAGTGGTCCAGGTGATCCGGTGCGATGTTCAGGCAGACCGCGGCCTGCGGGGAGACGGTGTGCCAGAACGGCAGTTGCGGCGCCCCGACCTCGACCGCGATGACATCGAGGTCCTCGTGCAACACGGTGTCCACCAGGCTGGTCCCGATGTTGCCGGCGGCCAGGGTGCGCCGGCCGGCAACAGTGAGCATCGCCGCGAGCATCAGCGTCGTGGTCGTCTTGCCGTTGGTGCCGGTGACCACCAGCCAGGGCGCGGGGTCGGCACTGGGCCGCAGCCGCCAGGCGAGTTCCAGCTCCCCCCAGACCGGAACGCCCGCGGCCTGGGCGGCCCCGATGACGTCGGCGGTGGGACGCAGCCCGGGGCTGACGACCAGCAGGTCCACGCCAGCCGGCAGCGTGTCGCCGTCGCCCAGTCGCACCTCGGCGCCGACCGTACGCAGGATCTCGGCCCGGTTGCGATGGTCGTCGGTGTCGCCGGCGTCCAGGACGCTCACCCGGGCACCGAGTTGCCGCAACCCGTCGGCGCAGGCAAACCCGGCGATGCCGATCCCGGCGACGGCGATGTGCCAGCGGCCCCAGTCGCTGTCCCGCGTGGCGGCGTCGACCGAGGCGGTCATGGCGTACCGGGCCTCACGTACGCACCCACTCCGCATAGAACAGCGCCAGCGCGGCCCCGATGAACATGCCGTGAACCAGCCAGAACCGGACCACGATCTGGATCTCCGGCCAGCCGACCATCTCGAAGTGGTGGTGCAACGGGGCCATCCGGAACATCCGTCGCCCGGTGAGTTTGTAGGACCCGACCTGTCCGATGACGGACAGCGAGATGATCAGAAAAAGACCGGCAGTCAGCGGCAGCAGCAACTCGGTGCGGGTCAGCACCGCGAGCCCGGCAATGGCCCCGCCCAGCGACAGCGAACCGGTGTCGCCCATGAAGATGCGGGCCGGTGAGGTGTTCCACCACAGGAACCCGAAACTGGCGCCGGCGCACGCCGCGGCGAACACTGCCAGGTCCAGCGGATCCCGTACCTCATAGCAACGAGCAAACACGCCGAAGGAACAACTCTGCCCGTACTGCCAGATCGCGACCAGCGTGTAACTCGCGAACGTCACCACACAGGCGCCCGTAGCCAGGCCGTCCAGGCCATCGGTGAGATTGACGCCGTTGGTCGTCGCCGTCACGAGGAACCACACCCACAGCACGAACAGCGCGGTGGGCAGGACCAGCGGGGTGTCCCGGACAAACGACACTGCCTGCGAAGCCGGGGTGTTTCCCGTGGCATCGGGGAACTGAACGGCCAATGCGGCGAACCCGACCGCGATGGCCGCCTGCCCGACGAGTTTCGTCCGGGCCCGGATGCCGGTGCTGCGCTGCTTGAAGATCTTCAGGTAGTCGTCGGCGGTGCCGACCGCGCCGAGCCCGACCATCAAGCCCAGGCACAACAGCCCGGACACCGACGGCGCCCGCCACACGATCAGGTGAACGCCGAAGTAGCCGACCATGACGGCCGCAATAACGGCCAGACCGCCCATGGACGGGGTGCCGCGCTTGCCCTCGTGGGCCGGGTAGGACGTGTCATCGGTCGATACCCGAATGGCCTGCGCGTAGCCGTGCCGCCGCAGCAGCCGGATCAGGAACGGGGTGCCGAGCAGCGAGGTCACCAGGGCCAGCGAGGCGGCGATGACGACGAGCCTCATGCCGGCTCCACCAGGGCCGTGGCGATGCGGTCCAGCCCGACCGAGCGAGAAGCTTTGACCAGCACCACATCGCCGGGTTCCAGCCGCTCCCGGACGTGCGCGAGGGCGTCGTCGGGGTGGGCGATGAAGACCGACTCGTCTCCCCAGGAACCCTCGTGGGCGGCACCCAGGTGCAGGGCGCGGGCGCCTTCGCCGACGCAGACCAGGTGGGAGACGTTCAGCCGGACCGCCACCCGCCCGATCGTGTCGTGCTCGACCAAGGTGTCCGGGCCGAGTTCCTTCATCTCGCCCAGGACCGCCCAGCTGCGGCGGCCGCCGGCCATCGCCACCAGGGCTTTCAGGGCCGCCCGCATCGACTCGGGGTTGGCGTTGTAGGCGTCGTTGATCACCGTGATCCCGGCGTCGGTATGGGTGACCTCCATCCGCATCGGGCTGCGCGGCTCCGCGGCGCTCAATGCTTCGGCGACGTCGCCGGGCGCGGCGCCCAGCGTCACCGCGACCGCCGCGGCGGCCAAGGCGTTGGCAACGTGGTGCTCGCCGTACAGGCGCAAGGTCACCGGCCACTCCCCCGCGTCGGGGTGGACCTCGGGAGTGACCTGCAGGGTGAAGGAGGCCCGCGCCGCCTCGTCCAATCGGACGCCGGTGGCGCGTACCTGGGCAGCTGGGGTTTCGCCGAAGGTGACGACACGGGCACCTGTCCGCGATCGCATCGCCGCGACCGCCGGGTCGTCTGCGTTCAGTACGGCCACCCCGTCGGTGGGCAGCGCCTCGACCAGTTCGCCCTTCGCGGCGGCGATCAGCTCCCGGCTGCCGAACTCACCCAGGTGCGAGCTGCCGACGTTGAGGACCAGCCCGACCGACGGCTCGGCGATCCCGCACAGATAACCGATGTGACCGCGGTCGCGGGCGCCCATCTCCAGGACCAGGATCCGCGTGCCCGCATCGGCCTGCAGAACGGTCAGCGGCAGGCCAACCTCGGTGTTGTACGAGCCCGCGGTCGCCACCGTCGCACCGACCAGCGGCAGTACCTCGGCGAGCAGGTCCTTGGTGCTGGTCTTGCCGCTGGAGCCGGTCAGACCCACAACGGTCAGCTCCGGCAGACCGCGGCGGTGCCATCGGGCGAGCCGGCCCAACGCGGCCACCGGGTCGTCGACGAGTACGGCGGGGACCCCGACCGGTCGGCTTGCCAGGACCGCTACGGCACCGGCCGCCACCGCGGCGCCGGCGTGCTCGTGCCCGTCCACCCGCTCCCCGGCGATGGCGACGAACAGGGCACCGGCCCGTACGAGCCGGGAGTCCGCAGCGGCCCCGGTCACGACCGCGTCGGGATCGGGCGCGTCGACCAGCACACCGCCCACCGCCTCGGCGATCTCGCTCAGCCGCATGGCAATCACGTGGCCCACTCCTCCATCGCCGCCTGCAACTGCGTCCGGTCGTCGAACGGCCGGCTGATCCCCGCAATCTCCTGACCCTGTTCGTGCCCCTTACCCAGGACCAGCACGACATCGTCCGGGGTCGCGGCCCGGACCGCCGCCCGGATGGCCGCGCGCCGATCAGGGACCTCACGGATCTCGGCCCGCTGTGCCGGGGCCACGCTCTGGGCGCCCGTCATTACCCGAGCGCGGATAGCGGCCGGATCCTCCGAACGCGGGTTGTCGTCAGTGACGATGAGCAGGTCGGCCAGCAGCGCGGCGGTGGCGCCCATCTGGTCGCGCTTGTCCCGGTCGCGGTCGCCACCGCACCCAAGGACGACCAGCACCCGGCCAGCCGTCACCCCGGCGACGGCGTCGAGCACCCGGTGGACCGCGTCGGGCGTGTGCGCGTAGTCGACGAAACCCACGGGCGCGCCCGGCACCGCGATGCGCTCCAGGCGCCCGGGCGCGCCGGCCGCCGCAGCCAGCGCGGCCGCCGCCACGCCCGACTCCACGCCGGCCATCCGCAGCGCGGCGAACGCCCCGACCGCATTGGTCACGTTGAACGCCCCCGGCAGGGGCACGTGCAGGTCTGCGACCTCGCCGTCCGGACCCGCCACCCGCACCCGGCTGCTGCCGTCGGGCTGCGACGCGGCGTCCGTGGCGCGCCAGTCCGCCAGCCCGGTTGCGGGTGCGGCGGTATCGGTCACGACTGTTTCGCTTGTTTCGCTTGTTTCGCTTGTTCGTAGGCCCGGCCCGCCGGAGTAGGTCGTCACCGCGATGCTGGCCTGCCGGGCGAGCCGGCGGCCCCAGTCGTCGTCGACACAGATGATGCCCCGCCGCGCTCGACGCGGGGTGAACAGGCCTGCCTTGGCGGCGAAGTAGGACTCCAGATCGCCGTGGAAGTCCAGGTGGTCCTGGCTCAGATTGGTAAACACGACCACGTCGAAGACCAGGCCGTCGACCCGGCCCAGCGCCAGCGCGTGGCTGGACACCTCCATCGCAGCGGCGGTGAGCCCGCGTTCCACCATGACCGCCAGCAGCGCCTGCAGGTCGGGCGCCTCGGGAGTCGTCCGGGCGCTGGGCAGCTCGACCCCGTCCAGCTGGATCCCGGTGGTTCCGATCATCCCGGCCGGATGGCCGGCCGCGGTCAGTCCGGCGTGCACCTGGTGGACCACCGTCGTCTTTCCGTTGGTCCCCGTCACGCCGACCAGCAGCAACCGGTCACCGGGCCGGCCGTACAGCCAGGCGGATAGTTCTCCGACGACGGCCCGCGGGTCCGGCACCACCAGCACGGGCCGCCCCGTGTCCCGGCACTCCGCCTCGCCGTCCGGGTCCGTGAGCAGGGCTGTCGCCCCGGCCACGACTGCGTCCGCCGCGAACCGGGCCCCATGGGTGACGTAGCCGGGCAGTGCTGCGTACAGGTCACCGGGGTGCACCGCCCGCGAGTTCAACGTCACCCCGGTGATGAAGACCTGTTGCGCCCCAGACGGAGTAGGAATGCCGAGCAGCCCGGCTGCAGCCGACAACGGCTGCTGCACCGGGGTGGGGCGCGGCGCGCTCGGCACGGTGGGCAGGCTACCCGCGGTCCAGCGACACCGGCAGCCGCGGCGCTACCGTGCCGGTGGGCGGGATTCGCATGGCCTGCAACGCGTACGACATGACCTTGGTGAACACCGGTGCGCCGAGCACTCCGCCGTAGTGCCCGTTGCGCGGATTGTTCAGCGAGACCGCCACCACCAGCCGGGGTTTGTCCGCCGGCGCCAAGCCGATGAAAGAGGCGACGTAGCCGCGGTAGCAGCCACACGCCGGATCGACGTTCTGCGCAGTGCCGGTCTTGCCCGCGACCCGGTATCCCGGGATGGCCGCCATCGGCGCGGTGCCCTGGTCGGACACGACGCTTTCCAGCATCGTGCGTACGGTCCGGGCGGTGGCCGTCGACACCACTCGGCTGCGAGCGCCCGGTGCGGCCCGGACGACGGTGCCGTCCGGTTTCGTGTACGAGGCCACCAGGCTCGGCGAGATCCGGACCCCGTCATTGGCAATCGTCGCGAAGACGTTGGCTGCCTGCACAGCGTTGACGGCCAGCCCCTGACCGAACGCGATCGTGGGAAACGAGGTTCCGGACCACTTCTCGGGAGGCGCCAGCAATCCGCGCGCCTCGGCCGGGAAGTTCAGTCCGGTGAATTCGGCAATCCCGAACTTCTTCAGGTATTCATACAGTTTATCCGGCCCGATCCGTTGCGCCGCAAGGATAGTACCGATGTTTGATGACTTCGCGAGTACGCCATTGAGGGTCAGGTGCAGCGTCGGGTGCGAGTCGTGGTCGTGGAAGGTCTTCCCGCCCACGCGCAGCGTCGGTGGGACCGTGATGGGAGTCAACAGGTTCGCCGCCCCCTCCTCCACCACCGCGGCCATCGTCATCACCTTCGACGTGGAACCCGGCTCGAACACCTCCGACAGCGCCCGGTTGTAACGGTTCGCGGTCACCGACTCGGCGGGCTTGTTGGGGTCGAATGTTGGTGCGGTGGCCAGTGCGACGACGGCCCCTGTCACCGTGTCGAGGACGACGACGTTGCCACTGTCCGCCTTGGCGTACTTCACCCGCGCGGCGACCTCCTGTTGGGCAACGAACTGGATGTCCCGGTCGATCGTGAGCCGCACATCGGTGCCCCGTACCGGATCCACCTGGCGGTCCCGGGCGCTCGGGATCGCGTTGCCCGCCATGCCACTTTCGTAGGTGGACCGCCCGTCGGTGCCCTTCAGCAGCCTTTGCAGGGCGAGTTCCATGCCACCCTTGCCCTTGCCGGCAGCGTCCACGAACCCGACCACGTTGGCGGCAAGTTCGGCGGCCGGATAGGTCCGGACGGTCGTACGTTCGCTGAAGATCCCGGACAGCCTGGCGGCCTTGATCTGGCGCCACAACTCCGGCGTGATCCCCTTGGCGATGTAGACGAACCGCCGGGTGCCGGTCAGCCGCTCGGTCAGCGCCGCCGCATCGGTCTTCAGCAGTTTCGCCAGTTGCGCGGCGACAGCGGAGGGTTCCTTCACCAGGGTCTGATCGGCGGTGATGTTGACGGCTTCGACGGTGGTTGCCAGCGCCGAGCCGTGCACATCGGTGATGGAGCCGCGTTCGGCCGGCAAGGTCACGGTACGCAACCGCTGGCCCACCGCGGCGGCGGCCAGCGCGTCCCCCTTGACGGCCTGCAGGTCCAGCAGCCGACCGGCGAAGACCGTGAGGACCATCAGCAAGCCGGCCAGCAGCGCGGTGCTGCGCCGGCGGGGGTCGCCCAGGCGCAACCGACGGCCGCGCGGTCGCTCGGACCTGTACGGGCGGGTAGCGGCGCCGGTCGTACTCGGCGCACCGCTCGCATCGCTGGCACTGCTGACACGGGTCGCCCGGCTGCTCCGGGCACTTCCGGCGGCACGGGTGGCACGGGTGGCGCTGGTGGCACTGGTGGCACTGCTGGCACGGGTGGCACTGCTGGCACTGCTCGCCGGGTTGGCACTGCTCGAATCGGTGGCACGACCGGAGCGGTAGTAGCTGCTGGGTCGGTAACTGCTCGCGGTGCGGTCAGCCCCGGCAGGGCGATCGTGGTCGGTCATGGCTGACTCCCCACGGGGGTACGGGGCGCGGGGTCGAGGACGACGGCGCCATCACCGGCGGGTGCGGGCGTCGCGGGCAGTGCAGGCGTTGTTGGCGTTGTTGGCTTTGTTGGCTTTGTTGGCTTGGGCGGGCTCGGTGGCGGACCGGTGGGGGCATCGGGCCGCGCCTCCCCGACCATCGCGCCGTCGCTCACGGGTGCATCCGGTCGCGCCTCGGCGGGAAGGGGCGCCGCGGGGACCTTCGCTGGGGCGGCCTGCGTCGGGGCTGCTTTGGGTGGGGCTGCTGCAGCCGCGGGCGCGTCGCCGGGACTGGCCGACGGCGCGACAGTGGGTGTGGCGGTGGGCGCGGAAACGTTGGCAGGGGTGGCCGGTGCGGAGGCTGCGGGTAGCGCGGCAGCAGTAGCCGCGACGGCCGGTTCGGGCTCACCGAGCACCGCTCCGTCCCGCAGTCGCAGGAACACCGGTGTCCGGGTGGCGACCATGCCAAGGTCCTCGGCACGCTGCTGCAACCGGGCTGGTGTCCCCTGCTCGGCGACGATCTGCGCCAGGGCCTGGGCTTGCTCACCGAGGACCGCCTGGGTGCGCTTGGCGTCGGTGAGCGCGAAGGCTCCACTCGCCAGCGAGGTGTTGATGGCCAGCATCGCCAGCAGCCCGATGGCGAGCACCCCGCAGATGACCAGCGCGAACACCCCGCGGCCGGCCCGGGGGTGGGTCTGCGTGACCGAGGCCGCGGTGACGGCGCTGTCCTCGCGGTGGTCGGACCCGGTGCTGGGTGTCGCCTTCGGTTGCTGCCTACCTCCGACCTCGGCACCGTCGGTGGACATCGAAGGCCGATCAGCAGAGCTTGTGGCAGACCTCATGGCCGGCCCGCTGCCAGCGTCGCGGCTGCTTCTTGGGTCAGCCGTACGCACGTGGTCGTCGGGCGCCGGTGCCTGTGGCTTCTGCGGCTGCGGCCGTGCGGACAGCGCGCCCATCACCGGACACCGCCTGAGCCACGGCGACCACGACTGGTCCGCGGATCGGGTTCGGGATCGACGCTGCCGGACCGTAGCCGTTCGGCCGCGCGCAGTCGCACCGAGGCCGCCCGGGGGTTCGTAGCGATCTCGTCGGCGCCGGCCTGGTCGGCGCCTCGGGTGAGCAGGCCGAGCCACGGTTGGCGGTCCGGCGGCACGACGGGCAGGCCAGCGGGGACGGTCGGTGCCGCGCCGGCGGCCAGGGTGCGCTTGACGATGCGGTCCTCCAGCGACTGATACGACATCACCACGATGCGGCCCCCAACCGCGAGCGAGTTCACCGCCGCCGGGATCGCCGCCCGCAACGAGGCCAACTCGTCGTTGACCTCGATACGCAAGGCCTGGAACGTGCGTTTGGCGGGGTTTCCGCCGGTCCGGCGGGTCGCGGCCGGGATGGCCTCGCGAACCAAATCCACCAGCCGGGCACTTGTGTCAAACGGTTCCAGGTCCCGAGCCGCCGCGATCCGTTCGGCGATCCGGCGGGCGAACCGCTCCTCGCCGTAATCCCCCAGCACCCGAGTCAGCTGCGGAACCGTGTAGGTGTTCAGCACCTGGGCGGCGGTCCGCTCCGCGGTCGGGTCCATACGCATATCGAGGGGGGCGTCCTGGGCGTACGCGAAACCGCGGTCGGCCTCGTCGAGCTGCATCGAGGAGACCCCGAGATCGAAAAGGACCCCGTCGACGGTGGCGGTCCCATGCTCGGCCAGCACGTCCGGGATTTCGTCGTAGACCGCGCGGACGAGGGTCACCCGGTCACGCACTGCTTCGAGTCGCTCCGCGGCGATCGTCAGCGCCGCGGGGTCCCGGTCGATGCCGATGACCTGGAGATCAGAAAAGCGTTGCAGCGCAGCCAGTGTGTGGCCACCGAGACCGAGCGTGGCGTCCACGAGCAGGGCGTCGGGACGGCCGAGAGCGGGCGCCAGCAGATCCAGGCAGCGATCGAGCAGGACGGGCACGTGTCCGGCGGACATCTGCGTACGTCCTCCTCACCTGCGTACGGGACTCATCGATCGAAACGGATGGCACTGCGGGCCACGATGACGGGGATGCGGCAAGCCGACGGCGATACCAGAGCGATTCGGGACCTGATCGCGAGGCGGAACGGCCGTGACACCAGGTCCCCGCCCGCTGGACGTCCACCATGTCGGTGGACGGTGCCGCCTGGCGCCGGGGAAGGTGCGCCAGGAGACATCAGCGGGGGGAGGCCTCGTCCCACGGTCGGTACGTTCGACGCGTCAGCCGGGGCGAAACCCTTGTCTTTAGAACAGGTTTCGGACCACCTCCAGCGCCGGGCGTACGTAGGACTCGTCTTCCTTCTCCGCGACGTAGCTCTCCCAGGCCGCGGTCTCCCAGATCTCACAGGTCCGCCCGTTGCCGACGACGGTCACCTCGCGGGCGAGATGGGCGAACTCGCGCAGTGGGGCGGGCACGCTGATCCGGCCCTGCGCATCGGGGACCTGGTCGCTGGCGCTGGAGAACAGCACCCGCAGGTAGGCGCGGATGTCGTCGTTGCCCCGCAAGGCCTCCGTCTCCAGCTTCTGGGCGAATGCTTCGAACCCCGCGACGGGCCACACCACGACGCAGCGGTCCTGGCCCTTGGTGAGCACTACACCCGCCTTCAGTTCGTCGCGGAACTTCGCCGGCAGGAACAGCCGACCCTTGTCGTCGAGTCGGGGGGTGTGCGTACCAAGGAGCACGGCACCCACCTCCCCTGACCGGCTGCTGACGTCATCGCCTGGTGCCGCCGGCTCCGTCCGCCCCACCCGGGACGTCCCACAGCCTCCAGCGCGCGCCAAGATACTCCACTTTGCTCCACCCGCCCCCACTCAATTGGTGCGTGTCTCCACACCAGTGGTGCCCCGTGGTCGGGTTCGAGTGTGAAAAGGCAGCCACCGCCCACCGGTCGGATGGATCAAGGAAGGCGTGCGGAGTTGGGTAAGCCCGACCGCCCCTACCCGGACAGGGCGAAGTCCACTGCCGCGACCGCATGCAGGTGCGCGGTCGCGAACAGCGGGACGGGCAGGTCGTCCTGGGAGATCAGCAGTTCGATCTCGGTGCAGCCCGCGATGACGCCCTGCGCGCCGTGCGCAACCAGTCGACCGATGATGTCGAGGTAGCGGCCTCGGGACTGCGGGCTGATCACGCCCCGGACAAGTTCTTGATAGATGACGTCGTGTACGACGGTCCGATCCGGTTCGGCGGGAACGAGGACCGTCAGGCCGTGTCGGTCCCGCAACCGGCCGACGTAGAAATCCTGCTCCATGGTGTAGCGGGTGCCCAGCAACGCGACCGTGTCCACGCCGGCAGCCCGTACGGCAGCCGCGGTCGCGTCGGCGATGTGCAGCAGCGGTACGTCAACTGCGGCCGCAATCGTGTCCGCCAGGCGGTGCATCGTGTTGGTGCACAGCACGATGGCCTGCGCGCCTCCATCGGCCAGATGCGCGGCGGCCTGCGCCAGCAATTGACCCGCCGCATCCCAGCGACCAGCCTGCTGAAGCGCCTCGATCTCGGCAAAGTCGAACGAGCGGATCAGCAGGTCCGCCGAGGCCACCCCGCCCAGCCGTTCTCGGACAAGAGTGTTGATGACCCGCTCGTACTCGATGGACGACTCCCACGACATGCCACCGAGCAGCCCCAGCCGACGCATGGCAGCACGCTACTCACACCGGGCCCAGTCGCCGGCCCAGGCGGTTCACGCGTCGGAGACCGACGCCAGTTACCGAACCAGTCGGATCTACGGCATTTCCAGCGGTCCGGACTTGGCCTGCGGGAAGTAGTTCTGGCCGATGCCGGTGTCGCGCTTGGGCACCATGACTGAGCGCAGGTAGGACATGACCACGTCGCCGTCCTGGTTCAGGGCGCGGGTTTTCATCGACACGATGCCGAAACCCGGCCGCGAGGAACTCTCCCGCAGGTCGGTACAGATGGATTCGGCGTAGATGGTGTCCCCGACATAGACGGGGTGAGTGAGTTTGATGTCGGTCCAGCCGAGGTTGGCCACCGCGTTCTGGCTCATGTCGATGACGGACAGGCCGAGAACAAGGGCCACGGTGAGCCCCGAGTTGACGATGATGCGGCCCTTGCTGACCGGGTTCGACTCCGCCAGGTGGGCGTTGAAGTGGTTCTGGTTGGTGTTGCAGGTCAACAGGGTGAACCAGGTGCTGTCCGCCTCGGAGATGGTGCGCCCGAACGGGTGCTGATAGGTGTCGCCGACCGTGAACTCATCGAAGAACCGACCCAACTCGGCCTTGTGCAGTGTCATGTGACGGCCCCTTTCGCAGCGCGGTGCCGGCGGCGGACTGCGCCGGACCCGGCTCGATCCTCCCGCGCCGGTCCCCGGCATCGACGGCCACCCCCGTCGAGAAGGCCATCCCGTACATCGACTAGCGGTGGTTGGGCGGCATTCCGTACAGGCCCGGCCCGGCGACCTGCAGATCCGCCAGGAAATCCCGACTCAACCGGTAGGCGCCCGCGGCCTGCGTCATCACGTCCAGGAACACATCGGGTCGGGTGCCTAGCGGCCAGCCGCCCGGCAGGTAGACGACCGGAACTGCGGGCACGGCCATGGCCAGTTCCCGCCGGACGGACGCCCCGGCCATGATCGCGGCAGTCTGGACGAGCACCGCGGACAGGTTGTGCGCGCGGGGCCGCCCGGCGATCGTCAGGCCGCAGTCGAGAACCACCAGCGAGGCGGCACCGGCGGCCATGGCGACCTCGATGGGGACGTTCGCGGTCACGCCACCGTCGACGAGACGCCGCCCCCCGATGGTGACCCAGGGGAATACCCCCGGGATAGCGGCACTGGCCTGCAGCGCCGGAACCAGCGGACCGGCAGACAGCGGCACCGTGTCGCCGGTGTCCAGATCGGTCGTCACCGCGGTGTACGGGACGGCGAGGTCCTCGATCGAGCGGACGGCAACGGCGCGCTCCACCAGGGACCGCAACGGACCCGGATCCACGACCCAGGGCTGGTTACGGATCACCGCGTACGCGGTGCGCAGCGAGTTGCCGAACACGTCGTCGCGCTGGATTCCGGTCCACAAGTATGTCAGCCGGGTGATCGCCGAGGTCGGGTCCTCGGCGAGCACGGCGCCGTTCAACGCTCCCACGCTGGTCCCGATCACCAGGTCGGGTTGCAGGTCGGTCTCGGCCAGAGCCTGCAGCATGCCCAGTTGCACCGCGCCGTAGGCGGCCCCACCGCCCAGGACATAGGCGACCGGCCGGGGCAGACCCGCGGCCAAGGAACGCAGCGCAGTTGTCATCGGGCCATCCTGCTCGGATCGCAGGTGCAGCACCGCGGACCCCACCCCAACCCGCGCCGGGCGAGTCGCGAACCGGCCAGCCCATCTTGTCTGCCGGAGCCCCGCGTACCTGTCTCCGGGCGCGCCAATGGTCACGATGGGGTGACAATCGACGTCGACACCGCGAACGGAAGGTCCCCGCGTGACGCACCCCCCCACGAGCCTGACCAATACCCCCGCAGCCGGCACTCGCGACCCCCGGACCGACGCACCCCACCCGCCCGATGCCGAGCCGTGGGGGCCACCGGCTGCGGGAGCACGCGCAGCGGTGGGCGGGGTCAACGCAGCACCGGCGGCGCCGGTGAGCGAACTGGTGCATGCTGCCGCTCGCATCCGCGCAAGCATCGAGACGGTGATCGCCGGGAAGGCCGACGTCATCCGGCTGGCCCTGACGGTGCTGCTGGCCGAGGGTCACCTGCTCATCGAGGACGTCCCCGGCGTGGGCAAGACGATGCTGGCCAAGACCCTGGCGAAGTCGCTGGACTGCCAGGTACGCCGGATCCAGTTCACCCCGGACCTGCTGCCCGGCGACGTCACCGGGGTGAGCATCTTCAACCAGGACAGCCGCGACTTCGAGTTCAAGCCCGGGGCGGTCTTCGCCAACCTGCTGCTCGGCGACGAGATCAACCGCGCCTCGCCAAAGACCCAGTCGGCGTTGCTGGAATGCATGGCCGAACGCCAGGTGACCGTCGACGGGACGACCTATCCACTGGCGACGCCGTTTATGGTGATGGCCACCCAGAACCCGATCGAGATGGAGGGGACCTATCCCCTGCCGGAGGCCCAGCGGGACCGGTTCATGGCCCGCATCTCGATGGGCTACCCGGACATGAGCAGTGAGCTGCGGATGCTGGACGACCACGGTGCCGACTCCCCGTTGAGCGGTGTGCAGCCGGTCGCCGACGCCGCGCTGATCGCCCGGTTGGTCGCCATCGTGCAGGACGTGCATGTGGCCGCACCGATCCGGCAGTACGTCGTGGACCTGATCACCGCGACCCGGACGTCTCCCGAACTGCGCCTGGGCGCCTCCCCGCGGGCGAGCCTGCACCTGGTGCGGGCAGCCAAGGCGGCCGCCGCCCTGGACGACCGTGACCACGTGCTGCCGGATGACGTACAGGCCCTGGCGGTACCGGTCCTGGCCCATCGCCTGCTGCTCACCGCCGAGACGCAGATCGCGCGGCGCAGCGCCGAGCAGATCGTCGCCGACATCGTCCACCGGGTGCCGGTCGCGGGGATGACCCGGCGGTGATGCAGCGGTGATGGCCGCCCTGGCCGGGCTCACCGGCCGGGGCCGGGCCCTGGTCGCCGTGGGCCTGGGCGTCCTGGCTGCGGCGGTGGTCTTCGGTCAGCGGGACCTGTTGCGGGTGGGGGTCCTGGTTCTGGTCCTGCCGCTGCTGTCGGTGGCGCTGCTGGCCCGTACCCGCTATCGGTTGGCTTGCGCCCGCTCGGTCATCCCGGCACGGGTCCCGGTCGGCGGCGAGGCGTCCGCAACCTTGGTCCTGGAGAACGTGTCCCGGCTGCCCTCGGGGCTCCTGCTTGCTCGCGACACCCTGCCCTGGCAGCTCGGCGTCGCCCCCCGGCTGGTGATCGACCGCTTGGAGGCCGATGGCCGGCGGGAGGTGTCCTACCCTTTGCAGGCCCAGATCCGCGGTCGCTACCCGGTCGGACCGCTGACCGTTCGCCTGGTCGACCCGTTCGGCCTGTGCAGTCTCACCCGCGCCTTTCAGGCCACCGACCAGTTGCTGGTGACCCCGGTGGTGTACGCGTTGCCGTCGGTGCCGCTGGGCGGGGACTGGTCCGGCCAGGGCGACAGTCGCACCCGGACGGTGGCCAGCAGCGGCGAGGACGACGTCGTCCCGCGCGGCTACCGCACCGGCGACGAGTTGCGCCGGGTGCACTGGAAGGCCACCGCGCGCGCCGGCGAACTGATGGTGCGCCGCGAGGAATTGCCGTGGCGCTCGCGGGCGACCCTGGTGGTCGACACCCGGGCGATGGCCCACCGGCAACGGCCCATTGCCGACCACGCCCGGAGTCCGGGGGCATCGATCGAACCCGTGCTCAGCGCATCCTCATACGAATGGACGCTGTCCGCGGTCGCCAGCATCGGGGTTCATCTGCTGCGGCACGGCTGGTCACTGCGACTGATGGACGGCGACGCACATCCGCTGACGGCCGAGACCGACCACGCGGGCGCCGACCTGGAGGGGCTGCTGCTGGACGCCCTTGCGGTGGCCACCCCTACCCCCGGGGAAACTCTGGGCGCCTCCGCACCCCAGCAGCGCCGGCGAGTGGCCGACGGCCTGGTCATCGCGGTTGTGGGTCGAACCGACCCGACGCAGGCGCAGGAACTCGCCGGCATCCGGCCGGGCGCCTCGACCGCCATCGCGATCATCGTGGACGTGGACGCCTGGAGCACCCCGGTTCGCGGCAGCCACGTCGACGCGCCGGGCACCGGCGCCGCAGCCCGGTCCGCCGCGGTCCTGCGCGCAGCCGGCTGGCGGGTCGCAATCGCCCACCCGGACGAGCCGCTGGCGACGCTGTGGGGCCGGTTGGCCAGTGGCCTGCAGACCGCCGATCGGATGTCCGAACCGGGAACCGCCGGACGCAGCCCGTACGTCCGACCCGTCGACCACCACCGGCAGGACGTGACCCCAGCCGCTCCGGCTGCCGGGTTGCCTGCCACCACCCCGGGAGGCCCGCGATGAGTCAGGCCCGTACCGGGACAACGCTGGCCGCCAGTGCTGCTGTCCTGCTCGCCGCCGCCGGGCTGTTGCCGCTGTTGCGTACCTCCGACTGGATTCCTGCGGTCCTGGCCGCGGTCGGCGCCGTCGCGCTGGCCGGTTGGGCGTCCCGAGCGCTGCGGATCCCAGCGGCGTTGCATCCGATCGTCGAGGCGGTGGCGCTGACGTGGGTCATGGTCTTGATGTTCGCCTCGGCCACTGCCGCGCTGGGCGTCTTCCCCGG
>JBBQYX010000061.1:0-18508 GCA_038208295.1 Candidatus Nanopelagicales bacterium
CGGTCTCAGCAGAATCGGCTTCGGCAGTACCGGTCTCGGCAGTACCGGTCTCGGCAGGATGGGCCTTGTGGCCGCTACCGTCGACGCTGCCGGCGAGGTTCGGCTCCACGAGGTCGGCGGCACGGTCGCGGGCGCGCTGCAGCCTCTCGGCGGCGTCGTCGAGTCCGGCCTGCTGGCGCTGCCGTTCGGCCTGAGCCGCCGTGCGTCGCGAGTCTGCGGCGTGCAGAGCGCCCGCGAGCGCCGACGCGTTCAGGTCGTAGGCACTGACCTGGGCGGCCTGATCGCCGAGGCTCATGTCGGCCTCATCGACGCGGGCGCGCAGCGCGGCGCTGGCGGTGCGCGCTGCCGCCCACGCGTCGTCGGCCGTCTCGATGGCAAAACGGAACACGATCACCTCGGCTGCGGCATCCGTCACCGTGGCTTGGGTCACGGCGGAACGGTCGGTCGCGCCGGGTGACGGCGGCGTGCCGAGCAGAGTCAGGCGCTGCGTCGCCAGCACGAGCAGGCCGCGAAGGCGGTCCTGCACGGAGTCGAGGGCGTGCTGGGTGCGGCGGGGACCCTCGAGGTCGTCGCCGTCGAGGTCGCCATCGAGCACCTGCACCCGGGCGCGGATGCTCGTGAGCTGGTCCTGCAGCACGAGTCGTTCGGCGTGTTGTTCGCTTTCGGTGCGGCCGTGACCGTCAAGCGTCTCGCGCAGCCGCCGAACGTCGTCGGTGAGCAGGCGCGCGCGGGCGTCGCGCACCGTGGCTGCGATGGTCTGCGCTTCCCGGGCGATGTCCGCCTGCCGGCCCAGCGGCGTGAGTTGGCGCCGAACCTCTCCGGCCAGATCGTTGAGCCGTGTGAGGTTGGCCTGCATGGCGTCGAGTTTGCGCAGGGTCTTCTCTTTGCGGCGGCGGTGCTTGAGAATGCCGGCGGCTTCTTCGATGAAACCGCGGCGTTCTTCCGGGCTGGCCCGCAGCACCGCGTCGAGCTGGCCCTGCCCGACGATCACGTGCATCTCCCGGCCCAGGCCGGAGTCGCTGAGCAGTTCCTGCACGTCCAGCAGCCGGCAGGACTGGCCGTTGATCGCATACTCCGAACCGCCGCTGCGGAACATGATCCGCGAGATCGTGACCTCGGCGTATTCGATCGGCAGCGCGCCGTCGGTGTTGTCGATCGTCAGGGCGACCTCGGCGCGCCCCAGCGGCGGACGACCGGCGGTGCCGGCGAAGATGACGTCCTCCATCTTGCCGCCGCGCAGGGTCTTGGCGCCCTGCTCCCCCATGACCCAGGTCAGGCCGTCGACCACGTTCGACTTGCCCGACCCGTTCGGGCCGACGACAGCGGTCACCCCGGGTTCGAAGTGCAGCGTCGTGGCCGACGCGAACGACTTGAACCCCTTCAGGGTGAGGGACTTCAGATGCACGCAGACCGCTTTCGAGGCTGGGGACGGGCCGCGTCACCCTACCGTCGTGTCCCGCGGCGCCCGAGCGTGCGCAGTTCCCGTGGGAAACCTCAGGCGAGCGCGGGAGCCTGCTGCTGCAGGGCAATCAGGTCGTTGTCCAACTGCTCGTGGTCGATGGTGATCTCCACGACTCGGGTGGACCGCAACTGCGCCACCTCGGCCTCCAGCTCCCGTACGCGGGTCCGTAGGCTCGACACCTCCGCGAGCAGGCGGGGGTCGGCGCCACCGACGTATCCGAACAGAGCCTTGGACATGCGTTTCCTCCGCTGCACCGCGCCGCGTCAACAGCGCTTCGAACCTGAACTGTCCCGTGGGCTGGTCCCGGGCCGATGACGAGGGGCCTTCGGGGGATCAGCGACGTTTCGGTGTTATCGAGTCGTGACCCAGGGTCCCAGCCGGATCCTGGACCGTCAAGGCGCGCAGGTCCCGGCTCCGGTCAACTCACCAGGACGGCCGTACGGGAGTCCGTTGGCAGCGCGGGCACCGGTAGGACGACCGGTTCATGAACGACTCGCGGCGGATCGGGCGGCCGCACCGGGGACACGGCAGGTCGCGGCGCCCGTAGGCATTCAAGCCCCGCTCGAAGTGTCCGCTGCGTCCGTTGACGTCGACGTACAACGAGTCGAACGACGTGCCGCCCGCGGCCAGCGCCTGGGTGAGAACGTCGCGAATGTGACCGAGCAGGCCTCGCAGCCGCACCGGGGTGAGTTCACCGGTCGGGTGGGCATAGTGCAGTCGGGCCCGCCACAGCGACTCATCGGCGTAGATGTTGCCGATGCCTGAGATCAGGGACTGGTCAAGCAACGCGCGTTTGACCCCGGTCTGGCGGGCCCGCAGCCCTCGGATGAACACCGCGTCGTCGAAGCCCGGATCGAGCGGATCGCGGGCGATGTGGCGGACCGGTTGCGGGACGCGGCCTCGTGCTTCGTCGGCCACCAGCGGCTCCAGCGCCAGCCCGCCGAAGGTGCGCTGGTCGACGAACCGCAGCTCGCGACCGCCGTCGGTGAAGGAGATCCGGACCCGCAGGTGCTTCTCGGCTGCGGCCTCGGGAGGTTGGACGAGCAGCTGACCGCTCATACCCAGGTGCGCCAGCAGGGCATGCGTACCGGCGTCAGCCGTCCTGGAAATGCCTTCGGCGATCGGGTCCGTGATCGGCTCGTCGAGACCGCTGAGCGGAAGCCACAGATATTTTCCGCGGCGGCTGGCGGCCCGCACCGTCGCCCCGACGAGCCGCCGGGACAGGTCGGCCGCACCCGCGGTGTGCCGACGCACCGCACGCGGATGCAGTACCGCAACCTCGGCGATCGTGCGGCCGCGGACCCAGCGGTCCAGGCCGGCGCGGACCACCTCGACCTCGGGCAGTTCGGGCATGCTCAGGCCAGCTGGTCGGCGGTACCGGTCTCGGGCGTATTCGCGACCGGTGCGAGGGTGGCGGCCGCAGCGACCGAGTGGAGGTCCTGGATCTGTTCGTATGCGGTCGAGGCCGCACGCTGTTCGGCTTCCTTCTTGGATCGTCCGACGCCGTTGCCGTAGAGGGCCTGGCCCACGCGTACCCGCGCGCGAAACTCCTTGCGATGGTCCGGCCCGGATTCCCCGACCACGTATTCCGGGACACCCAGACCGGTCGCTGCGGTGAGTTCCTGCAAGGACGTCTTCCAGTCCAGACCCGCGCCCAGTGCCGCCGATGCGGTGATCAGCGGATCGAACAGGCGGTGGATCAGCTGGTGCGCCGCCTGCAGTCCCAGGTCCATGTAGACCGCGCCGATGAGGGCTTCAACCGTGTCGGCCAGGATCGAGGACTTGTCCCGTCCGCCGGTGGTCTCTTCACCCCGGCCGAGCCGGATGTAGTCCCCGACGCCAAGGTTGCGACCGACGTCCGCCAGCGCTCGGGCGTTGACGACGGCCGCTCGCAGCTTGGCCAATTGGCCCTCGGGCAGGTCCGGATGCGCGCGGTACAGGGTGTCGGTGACGACCAGGCCGAGGACCGCGTCACCGAGGAACTCCAGCCGCTCGTTGGTCGGCAGCCCACCATGCTCGTACGAGTACGAGCGGTGCATCAGGGCCCGTTCCAGGATTCCAGGCGTCAGCGTGACCTGGAGGCTCGCCGCCAACTCGGACACCGGCATCAGCTCAGGTTCCACCCGGCTCATGTCCGACTCCCCCCGGCACCGGCCAGCACGGTCGCCGGCATCCCCGCGACCGCACGTCGGCGGGCTATCACCACGTCTAGCGCCGCCCTGGTGCGTGTCATCAGCTCTCCCCGTACGGCACGAGCACCCGTTGTTAGCCCTCTTGTGAGCCCTGCTGTCAGCCCTGCCATCGACGAGTCAGACTGCTCGGCCGGCAGATGCAGCGCCAGCACCCGCGCGCCGAGCAGCATCATCGGGGTTGCGTCACCGCTTGGCGAGCCGACCGCATCCAGCAGGACGCCAGCGGTGTGCCCGTCGGTCACGACCACATCCGCTGCGGTCGTCGGCCAGTCGGTGGCATCGATGTGTTCCACGAAAACCGCGCCGAGTTCGGGGAGAAGGTCGGCCAGCGCAGCGCGTGCGTCGGCGCGGATCGGATCGACGGGCAGCGCCGCGCGGGTGCCTAGCAGTCCCACCCGCGTAGCCGGCGCCTCCGGGGCGCCGCTGCCTCCCCCGCTGTCAAGCCCGCCCACTGCTATCGCACCCGCGAACGCCGTCCCGAGGGCAGCGTGCACGACCAGCTGGTCCGTGCTGGGGCGCGACGTGGCCGCCACGTCCAGCAGGACCGTGGGTAGCTCGCTCACGTGCGCCCAAGCAGCAGTGGTAACGCCGCGCAGCAGTCCGGCGGTGAAGCGGGCGGCGGCGGCGAGCACGGCCGGGCTGGCAGTGGACACCACGATGGCGTCCCGCTCCGCGGCCAGCGTGCAGGCGACCCGGACGCCGAGGTCGCGTTGGGCGCGGACCGCGTCAATGTCAGTCAGGCCGGGTCGGCTCGGCGCGCCCGGCACCCGTACGGCCCCGCGGTCGATCAGACGGCGCAGGGGGTCGGAATTCGCCACCGCGGCGGCAGCGGGCACCACCAGGGTCAAATCGGCCGGGTCCACAACGACCGGCGACGCGGAACCCGGCGCAGTGGCCTGGTCGAGGGCGGCCGCCAGGGCACCGGCGACGGCATCGGCAGCGGGGCCGGTGAGATCCACCACCCAACGGACCGGCTCCGCGCCTGGGTCGCCGTGATCGGACGGCGATCCAGGCGCCGAGCCGGGAACCGCCGGATCGAGCGACCGGGCGGTCACCGGGTGCTCAGACGTCGAGAACCTGGCGCTTGGCGTACGTACCGCAGGTCGGGCATGCGGTGTGCGCCAGCTTCGGCTGCCGACAGCGGTCGCAGGAGACCAGCGCGGGTGCGGTGGCCTTCCACTGCGAACGACGGTGTCGGGTGTTCGATCGGGAGGTCTTCCGCTTCGGGACGGCCACGTGGATCCTCTTCCTCGGGTCGGCACCCGGGGAGTGTCCGGGTGCGCGTGTGCTGTGTCTCGGGTCGTGGGTGCGACGGGTGATTATTGCCCGTCCGCGGCGGTGGGTGGACTCTCGTCGGTCAGGGCACCCGCCAGCGCCGCCCACCGCGGGTCGAGCGTGTCGTGCCCGTGATCCGGGTCGGTACGAAGAGCGACGCCACACTGCGGGCATAGGCCCGGGCACTCGGGCGTGCAGACCGGGGCGATCGGCAGGGCTAGCACGACCGCGTCCCGCAGGGTGGGCTCCAGGTCGAGGGTGTCCCCGGTCAGCGTGGGGAGTTCGTCGTCGTCGTCGGCCCCGGAGTCGCGGCGCGACTCGGGGTAGACGTACAACTCCTGCACGGGTACCTGTTCCTGCCAGCCGAACGGATCCAGGCAACGCGCGCACTCGGCCTGCACCGAGACGGTGACGGTGCCACTAACCAGGACGCCTTCAAGGACGGACTCCAGCCGCAGGTCCAGTGCCAGGTCGCTGCCCTTGCGGACGCCGGCCACGGGGATCCCCAGGTCACTGGGCGCCGGCACGACCCGGCGGACCACCTGCATCGCGCCCGCACGCCGCCCGAGCTCGCGCAGGTCGAGGATCAACGGACCTCGAGGCGCGGGTCTGTGCACGGCGGGCTCCTACGGGCACGGCACCGCAGGGGGGCGGGCGCTGAGGCGGATGGGCAGTGTGCCTGGACCGGACAACTGCGAGCGACAGATGAGGATACCCCGAACAGTGGGCGCCCCGGTCAGGACGGGACCGGGTCTCCTTCGTCGGCGTAGTCGTCCTCGGGAACCCGGCTGCGGATGCGTTCTCGGCCACGTTCGACGGTACGCAGGGTGTTGGTCAGGACGACCTCGAAGTGCGCCAGCTTGGCGTCGACATAGTCGTCGACCTCGCGACGCATCCGGGCGGCATCCTCGGCGCTGTCCGCGCGCAGCGCATCCCCCTCGGCCAGGGCGATTCGGTAGATCTCGTGCTCACTGACGAGGCGGGCCTGCTCCGCCCGGGCGTCCTCAACGAGCCGCTCGGCCTCCAGGCGGCCCTCCTCGACCAGGGCCTCCCGGTCGTCCAGGACCAGGTCCGCAGTACGCAGGGACTCCGGCAGCAGCGCGCGCACCTCGTCCAGCAGATCCAGGATCTGCGCGCGGTTGACCACGGCGGATGCGGAGAACGGCATGGACTTGGCCTCCTCCACCAGGGTGGAGATCTCGTCCAACCGGTCGTGCACGTCCACGCAGGTCCTCCTCGATTCAGCCCGATTCAGACTCTTCAGCAGCTTTGATGCTGGCCAGCCGTTCGGTCAACCGGCCCAGAGTATGCGGGGGCACCAGCCCGGAGACGTCGCCGCCGTACGTCGCGACGTCCTTGACCAGGCTGGAGGACAGGTAGCTGTACAGGGGATTGGTGGACACGAACAGCGTGTCGATCCCGGTCAGCCGGTGGTTCATCTGGGCCATCTGCAACTCGTAGTCGAAGTCGGTGACCGCACGCAGGCCCTTGACGATCGCGTGGATTCCGTGTCGGAGGCAGTAGTCGACCAGCAGTCCGTCGAAGAAATCGACCTTCACGTTGTCGAAGGGTTCCACGGTGACACGCAACAACTCAATCCGTTCGTCCACCGTGAACAGGCTGGACTTGCGCTTATTCACCAAGACAGCGACGGTCACCTCGTCGAACAGTCGGGCGGCCCGGCTGAAGACGTCCAAGTGGCCGTTGGTGACGGGGTCGAAGGAGCCGGGGCACACCGCTGTTGACACGCGGGTCAACTCCCTCCGGGGGTCCCCGTGGCAGAACGCTTGTGGTCACTTCGACCGTACCAAACAGCAGTTTCCCCATAGCGGCGCACGTCCAGCGATTCGAATTCCGTCGGCCACACCGGCTCGGGGTCCCGGGCAGAGCGTTCCACAACCACCATCGCGTCAGCCGTGAGCCAATCGTTGCGCTGCAGGCCATCAAGAACTGCCCGGACCTCGGCGGCCGGGACGAGATAGGGCGGGTCGAGCAGAACCAGGCCGTACGGGGGCTGCGCCGGCGGCTGCGGCGGTTCGGCGCTGAGCCGACGGATGTCGGCCGTCACGACCGCGACGTCGACCCGCGGTGCCGGGTGAACGGCCGGCGCGAACAGGGCGGCATTGGCGTGGCACACCACAGCGGCGCGCCGGTCCCGCTCCACCAGCAGGACGTGGGCGCTGCCGCGGCTGGCGGCCTCCAGACCGAGGGCGCCCGAACCCGCGTACCCGTCCAGCACGTGCAGGCCGGCCCACGATCCCAACCGGGCGGTGAGCGTGCTGAACACCGCCTCGCGGACTCGGTCGCTGGTGGGCCGAGTGCCCGCCGGTGGCACCCGCAGCCGCCGACCGCCGGCCGCGCCGCCGACGATGCGGGTCACGGCTCAGCCGACCTCGGCACCGGTCAGCGCGAGCAGGTCGTCCAGGATCTCGCCCAGCGCGCCGACAGTGATCGACAGGTGGCCTGCACCCTCACGCAGCCGGACCTGTGCGCCGGGCAGGTGCGCGGCCAGCCATTGCCCATGGGCGTACGGAACCATCAGGTCGGCCGAGCCCTGCCAGACGGCCACCGGCACCGCAAGAGCGGCCAGGTCGATTCCCCACGGACGCACGAACGCCAGGTCGTCATCCAGCCAACCGTCGCAGCTGCTCTGCAGGCCGTCGTGGAAACTGGCCACCAGCGCGTCGACGACCGCGCCGGTGAGCACATCACGGTCGGCCTGCGGGAGCAGTGAGGCCATCTCGGCGATCACCCCAGACCCGTCGGTCGCCAGCAGGCCGGCCCGTGCCTGATCCAGGTAGTCCCGCAAAAGGGGCTCTCCCGCAACGGATTCGGACTGAATGGCCAGGCCAAACTCGTCGAGATTGTCCTGGCCCATGCCGGCCAGGAAGTCCAGCCCTGCAGCGTCGTACGGCGCAACCGAGGCCAGCAGCGCCGCCGCGTCGACCCGCTCGGGCAGCCCGATCGCGGTGGCGAGGGTGTGCGGGCCGCCGCCGGACCAACCGACGGTCAGGCAGCGCCCGACGTCAAGGTGGTCCAGAACCGCGGCGACGTCGGCGGCCATCGAAGCGACCGTACGGCCGACCTGCCGGCTGGAGCCGCCGTAGCCCGGGCGGCTGATGCCGACGTAGCGCAGGCCCCGCTGAGTCAGTTCGGCGACCAGCGCCGGATCGGGCAACCCCGAGCCCGGCGTGCCGTGGTGGAACACCACCACGCGGCCGTCGGGCACCCCGGCCAGGTGCACCTCCACACTGCGACTGCTGCGGCCATCGGATGTGCGTACGTCAATGCGGTCGGACTGGCTCATGGCGGTCATCCTTTCAGGGGGTTCGACGATGCTGGGCAGGCCACTGCACCGCGCCTCACGCCTTTGCCAGAAACTCGGCCTGGTCGTCATCGAGCAGGGCAGCGATGGCCCGCCGCAGACCGGGGTGCGCGCCCAGGTCCGAGTCGACGGCGACGACGTCAATGGCGGCCAGCCGGGCGTCCACGACGACGTCCTCATCGCGGAGCACCTCGAGCAGCCGCAGGGAGGACCGGCGGCCCGCCTGGGCGGCCCCGAGCACGTCCCCCTCCCGGCGCTGTTCGAGGTCCAACCGGGACAGCGCGAACCCGTCCCGGGTGGCCGCGACCGCCTCGACTCGCTCCCGAGCCGGCGAACCGGGTGGCGCCTCGGTCACCAGCAGGCACAACCCGGGCGCCGATCCGCGGCCGACCCGGCCACGCAACTGGTGCAATTGCGAGACCCCGAACCGGTCGGCGTCCAGCACCACCATCACCGTGGCCGTGGGAACGTCCACCCCCACCTCCACGACGGTCGTCGAGACGACCACGTCCAGACCCTCGCCGTGGCCGGGTCCGAGGGCGAACCGGCGCATGACGTCCTCCTTGTCCGCAGGTGCCAGCCGACCGTGGAGTTCCCCGAGCCGGAGGCCGGTCAGGGGTCCGTCTGCCAGCCGCCGGAACACGTCGAGTACAGCCAGCCCCGGCCGCAGCCCCTCCTCGCCGGCGGGCTGGTCCTCGCCGCTGCCCGGGTCAGCTTCGACTCGACCGGTAGCGGACCGCCGGGTGGTCGCGGCGGGGGCCGCCTCGCCCGTCTCGTCCCCGATCCGCGGGCAGACCACGTACGCCTGATGCCCGGCGGCGACCTCTTCGCGGATCCGGGTCCAGGCCCGGGCAAACAGGTCCGGGCGCTCCACGGCGGGGACCACGTGCGTGACCAGCGGGGAGCGGCCTGCGGGGAGTTCACGCAGCGTTGAGACGTCAAGATCGCCGAAGACGGTCATCGCCACCGTGCGCGGGATCGGGGTGGCCGTCATCACCAGCACGTGCGGGCGGGTGCCGGTCCGGGACTTCGCGGCCAGCGCGGCCCGCTGTTCGACCCCGAAGCGGTGCTGCTCGTCGACGATGACCAGCGCCAGATCGTGGAATTCGACTCGGTCCTGCAGCAGGGCATGCGTACCCACGACGATGCCCGCCTGCCCGCTGACCGTCTCCAGCAGCGCCCGTTTGCGGGCCGCGGCGCCCATCGAACCGGTCAGCAGCGCGACCCGGGTGCCCAGCTCGCCGCCGGTCAGCAGGCCGGCCTCAGCCAGCGGCCCGAGCAGCGCGCTGATGGACCGGTGGTGCTGCTGCGCCAACACCTCGGTGGGCGCGAGCAGGGCGGCCTGGCCGCCGGCGTCCACCGCCGCCAGCATCGCGCGCAACGCCACGACCGTCTTACCGGAACCGACCTCGCCCTGCAGCAACCGGTGCATCGGGTGGCTCGCGGCCAGATCGTCGAAGATCTCCTCGCTGACCTCACGCTGCCCCGCGGTCAGCGTGAACGGCAGCCGGTGGTCGAAAGCGGCCAGCAGTCCACCGTCGCGGCGGACCCGCGGACTGGCACTCATCGCCGCCACCTCGGCGCGGCGCCGCGCGAGCACCGTCTGCAGGACGAAGGCCTCGTCCCAGCGCAGCCGCTGCTGGGCAGCGTGTACCTCGCGCAGGTCGCTCGGTACGTGGATCCACCGCAGCGCGGCGGCCAGGTCGATCAGGCCGCGACCGGCCAGCAGATCGGCCGGAACCGGATCGTCGGCCCGCAGCACCTCGTCGTCCAGCAGGTCAAGAACGATGCGCACCGTCTGCGCGATCTTCCAGCTGGCGAGTTTCGCGGTCGCGGGATACACCGGAACCAGCACGCCGGCGAAACTGTCGTCCGCGTCGATTTCGTAGTCCGGCTGGGTCAACTGCAGGGTCTTGTTGAAGCGACCGACTTTGCCGGCGAAGAGGCCACGCGCGCCCGGTTTCAGTTCGCGGATCTGCTGGCGCGGGTTGAAGTAGGTGATTTCGACGGTGTCCCGGCCGTCACCGACGACGACCTTCAGCCGGGCCGGTGAGGAGTTCTTCTTCGGGATGAGTTGCGCCGAATAAATCTCGGCCATGACCGTCACGTGCTCGCCCACCTGCAGGTCGCGCAGTTCGGTCAGTTGTCCCCGTTCGGGATACCGGCGCGGGTAGTGGCGCAGCAGGTCCTCGACCGTACGCATCCCGAAGGCCGACTTCAGCGCCTCGGCGCTCTTGCCGCCCACTGCGGCGCTCAGTTTGCTGGCCAGTCCGATCACGTCGCCACCCTTGACCCCACCCGCTGCTCACTCCACCCCGACGATCACCGGCCAGAGCGGCTGGCCGCCGTCCAGTTCGATGACCTCCAAGCCCGGATGACCAGCACGTACGAAGGCCGCCAGCCGATCGGCCAGGGCTGGCGGAGCGTCGCTGCCCAGCACGAAAGTGACCAGTTCACCGCCGGCGCCGAGCAGCCGGGCGAGCACAGCGGCAGCCACGTCGCCCACATCGGCCCCGATCTCCACGATGTCACCGTCCACCAGGCCCAAGATGTCGCCCACTGCGCACACGCCGGCTGAGGTGACACCAGCCTTGGCCGCGACCGTGACGGCGGCATACCGGGTGGCTCCGGCGGCCCGCGTCATCGCCACGACGTCGTCATCGAAGCGGGCCCCCGGCTCGTGCACGGCAAGGGCTGCCAGGGACTGGACCACGGCGCGGGTTGGGATCACCGACACCCGCAGCCCGTCGGCGCGGGCCCGCTCGGCCGCCACCTCGGCCACGCCCACGGTGTCCCGGTCACTGGGCAGGATCACCACCTCGGCCGTACCCGCCCGGGCGATCCCGTCGAGGAGTTCCGCAGTGGACGGCCGGACGCGGGGCGCGGCCGGCACCACCACGGCGCCCGCGCGCTCCAGCAGTGCGGCGACCCCGGGGCCATGCGCAACCACGACCAGCCCCCGCCCCTGGCCGCTCGCCTGCGGCATATCGACAGACAGCCAGGTGATCCGGATGCGATACGGCCGACCCGCCGCGATACCCGCCTCCACCGCGGCCCCGGGATCATCGACATGCACGTGCACGTTCCACAGCCCCTCGCCCCCGACCACGAGCAGCGAGTCACCGAGGTCGGCCAGGGCCTGCCGCATCGGCGGAATCGCTGCGTCTGCGGCCTCCAGCAGGAACATGACCTCGTACGCGGGACCCGCATACGGCTGCACCGCTGGACGCGGGACAGCCAGCCGCACCACGGGTTCCGCGCGGTGCACCCCGGTGACGACCTCGACGAAGGCGTCCAGGATCACGACTAGGCCGCGACCGCCCGCATCGACGACCCCGGCGGCCCGCAGCGCGGGCAGCAGGTCCGGCGTACGGGCCAGCGCCTCACGAGCGCCGTTGGCCGCCGCGGTGACCACGTCGCACAGGTCGTCCGACGGCTCCTGGTCAGCGGCCTCGGCGGCCAGCCGGGCGACCGTGAGGATGGTGCCCTCCACCGGCGCGGCGACCCCGGCATAGGCCAGTTCGGCGGCCCGCTGCAGCGCCTGCCTAAACGCCTCCCCGCCGTGCGACCGCCCTGTCCCCACGGCCGGGGTGACCCCGGTGACACCGCGGATCAACTGGCTGAGGATCACGCCGGAGTTCCCACGCGCACCCAGAAGCGCACCCCGGTTGAGGGCCCGCGCTATCGCTCGCAGGTCATCATCGGGCACCCCAGCGGCCGCCTGCACCGCCGACTCCAGCGTCAGGTAGAGGTTGGTCCCGGTGTCCCCGTCGGGCACGGGGAACACGTTCAAGGCGTCGATCTCCGCCCGCGCGGCGCCGACTGCCTGCAGCGCCGCATTGGCCCAGTCACGCAGCAGGACGGCGTCGAGGTCGGTTCGCATCGGTTCCCTTCGCAACGGGGCGTGGTGCGCCTGCCCCGGAGGGCCGGACTGACGGAACTGCTGACGGTGGGCGCGCCTGTTGGGGTGACTCTGCCCGAGCGCCGGAGCCCGCGGAGTCGATTTGGGCGGTGGGCAGCCGCTCGGCTAGCCTGTCCCGGTTCCCAGGCGTTGCGTTCGCGCGCCACCAACGTGACCGATGGAGAAAACACCGTGGCTGCTAACTGCGACGTCTGCGGCAAGGGCCCCGGATTCGGCCACACCATCTCGCACTCACACCGGCGGACGAAGCGCCGCTTCAACCCGAACATCCAGAAGATGCGGGCCATGGTGGCCGGCTCCCCCAAGCGGCTGAACGTGTGCACCTCGTGCATGAAGGCGGGCAAGGTCACCCGCGCCTAGTCAGCGGGCAGCACCGTTTGTCGGCGCATTGGCGTACGGAAGTCCCGGTTCCCCGCTGCGGGGGCCGGGACTTCGCGCTGTGCGGCGGACTCGGCCCGCAGCTCAGTCGGCCCGCAAAGCCCAGCCGTGGTCGACGGGTCCGATGCCGGCGCCCAGCGCGAACCCATGCCCGATCGCGGCGGTCACGTAGTCCTTCGCCAAGGCCACGGCCCCCTGGACGACGAATCCCAGGGCGAGGTAGCAGGCGATCGCGCTGGCGAGCGTGCAACCGGTTCCGTGGGTGTGCCGATTGTCCAGCCGCGGTGCGCGCAGCAGGTGCTCCTCGTGGCCGTCGGTCAGCAGGTCGACGGCGTCGCCAGCCAGATGCCCGCCCTTGACCAGCACCCACGCCGGCCCGAACTCCAGCATTGCCTCGGCCCCAGCCCGCAGGTCTGACTCGCAGCTGATCTGGATGCCGGTGAGGCTGGTCACCTCGGCCAGGTTGGGTGTGGCGATGGTGGCCCGCGGCAGGACGTGGCGGCGCAGCACGTCGACGGCGTCGCGAGCCAGCAGCGCGTCGCCGTGCTTGCTCACCGCCACCGGGTCCACCACGACGGCAACCCCGGTCGGCAGGGTGCTCAGAAGTTCGGCGACCGTGGCCGCCAGTTGGGCCGAACCGAGCATCCCCGTCTTGACGGCCTGGACGCCGATGTCGTCAACGACGGATCGGAACTGGCCGACGACCGCCGCCGTCGGCAACTCCCAGGCGCCCTGTACGCCGATGGAGTTCTGCGCCGTGACGGCGGTGACCACACTCATCCCGTGACAGCCCAGCGCGAGCGCCGTTTTCAGATCCGCCTGGATTCCCGCCCCCCCACCGGAGTCGGAGCCGGCGATGCTGAGCACCCGCGGTGGGGCCGGGCGGGCAGCGGCTGTTGCGTGCATGGGCGACTGCTCGGACATGTCCGGGACAGTAACCAGCGCAACAACGTACGCGGCCGCCGGAGTAGGTGCTGCTCAGCGGAAGTGGTCGTGCCCGCCGCTGCCGGTGTACGGGCGGCCGTCCACGAGCACGCCGGGCGGTCCCCCGGTCCCCACCGTGCCGATGGGCACGAAGCCCTCGGGGAGTTCCGTACGGGAGGGGAAGCAGGCCAGCAGCGCATGGTCGTCGCCGCCGGTCAGGATCCACACATGCGGGTCGACATTGAAGGCGGCGGCCGTCTCCCGCAGCGGCTCGTCGATGGGCAGCGCCGCGGAAGTCAGCGCCACCACCACGCCGGAGGCAATCGCGATGTGCCCGGCGTCCTGGACCAGCCCGTCGCTGATGTCGATCATGGCGGTGGCACCGGCCACGGCGGCGGCGACCCCGGCCGCATACGGCGGCATCGGGTGGCGGTGCGCATCGACGAGCATCCGCGGAGAGCGGAAGCCGCGGGAGAGCACCGATAGCCCGGCCGCAGCCCAGCCCTGCCGGCCACACAGGGCCACGACGTCGCCGGGTCGGGCGCCGGAGCGGGTCACCGGCACCCGGCCCTGCAGGTCCCCCAACGCAGTGACGCCCAGGACGACCCGGTCGGCGCGCACCACATCGCCGCCGACCACGCTCGCCCCCACGACCTCACATTCGGCCCACAGCCCCTCGGCGAACTCCAGCGCCCACGCCTTGGGCAGGTCCGCCGGCGCCCCGAAGCCGACGACGAGCGCGGTCGGCGTGGCTCCCATCGCGGCGATGTCGGCCAGGTTCTGTGCGGCCGCCTTGCGTCCGACGTCGTGCGCGCCGGACCAGTCCCGCCGGAAGTGCCGGCCCTCGATCAACATGTCGGTGGACACCACGACGCGGCCATCCGGCGCGGCAATCACGGCGGCGTCGTCGCCTGGCCCCAGCGGAACCGCGGCGGACTCCACCGGGCGGGCGAGCAGCGCAGCGACGAGCCCGAACTCGCCGAGCGTCCCGAGCGTCTCGCCCACCTCACCACCTCCTCGCTGAGTCCCCGCCGACAGACTGCCCGCCGAGCAGCGGCCACACGCTAGTCTCGCCGAGGCCCGGGCACCGGTGTCCGGCAGCGACGGCGCGTCGCATGACCATCCAGCCGCACGGCAGCAGGAGGACCTGATGGTGCAGGCCTACATCCTCATCCAGACCGAGGTGGGCAAGGCGGCTGGCGTGGCCCGCGAGATCGCTGGGCTCCCCGGGGTGACCCAGGCCGAGGACGTGACCGGGCCGTATGACGTCATCGTGCGGACCGAGGCCAATACTGTCGACGAGTTGGGCAAGCTGGTGGTGGCCAACATCCAGGCCGTCAACGGCATCACCCGTACGCTTACCTGCCCCGTCGTCCATTTGTGACCCGCAGCCAGTTGTGACCTGCGGACACCCGTGGCAGTACTGGCAGGGACCTACTGCGAGCTCGGCGGCCGGGGGGCGTCGGGTGTCCTGCGCCTGACGGCACTGCTGAGTGCCTCGGCGGCCCTGCTGACGGGTTGCGGGCGAGGCGTGACCGTGTCCCCACCGACGCCGACCTTGCAAGCCGCGACCGCTTGCCAGGCGTTGTCCGCCGCGCTGCCGGCGCGGGTGCTGGGTGAGCAGCGGCGCCCGATCGAGCCGGAGTCGCCGTGGACGGCGGCCTGGGGCGGCAGCCCGATCGTGTTGCGGTGCGGGGTGCCCGCGCCAGTTGCGATGCAGCCCACCTCGGAACTGCTGACAGTCGACTCGATCGACTGGCTGCCGGAGACCCTGGACCGGGGGGCACTGTTCACCACCGTCGGCCGGACCGCATACGTCGAGGTGACAGTGCCGACGATGTACGCACCAGAAGCCCGGGCGCTCACAGACCTGGCGGCCGCGGTGCGAACGGCGGTGCCCCCGGTCGGCGCCTGAGCGCGTACCAGGGATGCCCATCCGCTGGGCATCTGCCACGATGTGCGGATGCCACGGATCATCGCCCCCACGCTGGCGCAGCACCGCGACCTGCGGCATGCCTCCCTGCTGACCGCCGCCCGAGACCTGGCCCTGGAGTCCGGCGGCCGCTCGGTCACGATGGCCAAGGTCGCGGAGCGGACCGGTCTGTCCCGCCCGGCTGTCTACGAATATTTCCCGTCGGTGGACGCCCTCTTGGCGGCGCTGGTGGTCGCTGAGATGCAGTCCTGGTCAATCCGGATGCAGGAGGTCATCACCAGCGCGGGATCGCCGCAGGACAAGGTGTGCCGTTACCTCGAGGCGACGCTGACGGCGGTCGCTGAGGGACAGCACCGCCTCGCCCGCGCCATTGGCGACATTGCCCTGGCGCCGGAGGCCGCCGAGCAGTTGAGCACTTCGCACCGCCAACTCGCCGACCCGCTGAGCGTGGCGCTGTCCGACCTCGGCTGTGACCAGCCGATCCGCTGTGCAGAACTTCTCCAGGGCGTCCTGGAGGCGGCCACCCGCCGGGTCGAGCGCGGTGCGGACCCCGAGGCCGAGATCGCTGCGGTACAGAAGTTTGTTCTCGCCGGAGTTCTGCACTGCTGAGCGATCGACCGCGTCGTGCGTATCGAATCCGTCAGCGCAAACCCGTACCCCTGCGCAGCGCATCGCTGACCAGCCGATCCACCAGGGTCGGGTAGTCCACGCCACTGGCCGCCCACATGCGGGGGAACATCGAAATCGGGGTGAAACCCGGCATGGTGTTGACCTCGTTGAGCAGCACCGAACCGTTGGGCAGCACGAAGAAGTCCACCCGTGCCAACCCCTCACAGGTCAACGCCTCGAACGCCTGCACCGCCAGGTCCTGGATGTACGTAGAAACCTCCGAGGACAACTCAGCGGGGACATTCAACTCCGCCGAGTCATCGAGATACTTCGCCTCGAAGTCGTAGAACTCGTGCCCCGAGCGAACCACGATCTCGGCGCAGACCGATGCTCGCGGCGCCCCGTCGACATCGGCCAGTACGCCACATTCGATCTCCCGGGCACCCTCCACCGAGGCCTCCACGACGACCCTCGGATCGTGCTGCCGAGCCGCCTCGATGGCCGCCGACAGATCCTCCGCCCGGTGCACCTTGCTGATGCCCACACTCGAGCCCGCGCGGGCGGGTTTGACGAACACCGGCAGACCCAACTGGTCGAGTTCCTTCAGGACGCGGTCCGGTTCGGCCCGCCAGGACCGGTCCGTGACGACCCGGTAGGGGCCGAGCGGGAGCCCGGCCACCGCCAGGCAGGCCTTGGCGTGCGCCTTGTCCATGGCTGCGGCCGAGGCGAACACCCCGGAACCCACGTACGGGATCCCGGCCAACTCCAGCAAACCCTGCAGGGTGCCGTCCTCCCCGTAGGGCCCGTGCAGGACGGGAAACACGACATCAACATCGGCGAGTACGGCCGGTCCACCGGCGGAGTCGGCGGCCAGCAACCCGGGCTGGCTGGGATCTCCCGCCAGCACCACGGCGGTCCCGTCGGGGGCCACCTCCGGCAGCGCATCGGCGACCATGCCGGTGCTCCCGACCGCCCGCGGATCGGTCTGCTCCCCCTTGGAGCCCTCCAGCAGCCCCTGGTGATCGGGCTGCAGGACCCACCGGCCCGCACGCGTGATCCCGACCGGAACGACCTCGAAACGCTGCGGATCCAGGGCCGCCACGACGCTGCCCGCGCTGACGCAGGACACCGCGTGCTCGCTGGACCGGCCGCCAAAGACCACCGCCACTCGCAGCCTCGCCACGCCGGGACCCTATCGGGCAGGTGGGCTGACTACCGTTGCGGCGCGACGGGTTCGCACCGAGAACCCAGCGGGGAAGGGAGCGCCTGTGCCGGCGCAGGAAAACGTGCCGCCGCGAGGGGCCCGCGTGCCCGGCTGGAGCCTGGCCACGTCCGCCGTCGCCGCGGGCCGCCCGGTGGCCGCGGCGGACGTCCCACTGAACACACCTGTCGTGTTCGCCTCCACCTACTACGCCGGCGGCTCACTGGGCTATGCCCGGGAGGGGACCCCCACGGTCGCCGCCCTGGAGGACGCGCTAGGGGTTCTTGAGGGTGGGACCGCCGTGGCGTACGCATCGGGCATGGCTGCGATCAACGCGGTCCTGGACACCCTGCCGACGGGTGCCGTCGTGGTCGCCCCGAACCACTCCTACACCGGTACGGCGCTGCGATTGGCTGAACTCGTCGCAGCCGGGCGAGTGCAGTCTCGCCTGATTGCCATCGAGGATGCCGACGCCGTCGCGCGGGCTTTACCCGGCGCGACCCTGTTGTGGCTGGAAACTCCGACCAACCCCCTGCTGGAAATCGCCGATATTGCAGGCGCGGTTGCTGCGGCCCGGGCGGCCGGAGTGAAGGTGCTGGTGGACAACACCTTTGCCACCCCGATGCGGCAACGACCACTGGACCTGGGTGCCGACCTTGCTTTGCACAGCGTGACGAAACTGCTGGCCGGGCATTCCGACGTCCTGCTCGGCGCAGTCGTGACGGCCGACGCGGACTGGGCCGCCGCCCTGCAGTCCCGGCGGGTGCTGCTCGGCGCGGCACCCGGAGCGATGGAGTGCTACCTCGCGCTGCGCGGGATACGTACGTTGGCCGTACGTGTCGACCGGGCCGAGGCCAATGCCCAGGAACTGGCCAGACGACTGCAGCGGCACCCGTCGGTCACCCGGGTCCGCTACCCCGGACTCACCGAGCATCCGGGATACGAGATCGCGGCGGCGCAGACGTCCGGCCCCGGAACCGTGCTGGCGATCGAGACGGTCGGCGGCGCGCCGGGCGCCGAACGGGTCTGCGCCCACACCCGCCTGTGGGTGCACGCCACCAGCCTGGGCGGCGTCGAGTCGCTGCTGGAACGGCGGCGCCGGTGGCCGGCGGAGTCCCTGGACGTCCCGGAGTCGCTGATCCGACTGTCGGTCGGCATCGAGGACGTCGAGGACCTGTACGCCGACCTGGCTGCCGCGCTGGAGTTTGCACCCGGCTGACCGGGCAATCCCGGCCGGCGGCCACAGCCGGACGCTGGGCTGCGCCGCGACTCGCGCTGCCTCAGCCG
>JBBQYX010000062.1:0-17872 GCA_038208295.1 Candidatus Nanopelagicales bacterium
GCGGACCAGCCGCACTCCTGGACCGCGATCACGGATGTGGCCGCGACCGTGCTGGCGGCCGGCGACCAGCAGGTCGCCTGGGGTCGCGCCTGGCATGTGCCCAGTGCCCCACCGCGCACCCAGCGGGAGGCCATCGGTGACCTGTGCAGCGTCGCGGGCGTCGCGCCGGTAACCGTACGTACGGTGCCGAGCCTGCTGCTGCGCGGGCTGGGCGTGGTCAACCCGATGATGCGGGAACTCGGCGAGGTGCTGTACCAGTTCCAGCGGCCGTTCGTCCTGGACGCCAGCGCGACCACGCGGGAGCTCGGCGTGACTGCCACCGAATGGGAGCAGACCCTGCGTACCGTGATCGACAGCTACCGCAGCGAGAAGGTCGCGGTCTGATCTTGGACGTCCGGACCGCCGTACTCTCAGCCCGCTCGACGCAGGTCTGCGGCCGGGAACGGAGGCCGCTCATCCAGCCGCAGGGACCCGCGGCCGGCGGTGCGCCAGGCGCGCGCGACCGTGTCGGTGTCTTCCTCGACAACGAGATTGCCCATCACCCGCAGCGCCACCGTCATCAGCGCACGAGACCGCATCCCGACCGGCCCAAGGGTGGGCAGCAGATGCGGCACGGTCAGCAGCCCAGCGAGGCGACGGGCGAGGGAGAAGGCAGTCCCGTACCGGTTGCGCAACAGGGCCGGCCAGGCCGGATCCAGCGGATTACCGGGGAGCCCGGCACCGTCGGCCAACGCCTGCGCGGCCAGCCGACCGGTCTCCAGGCCGTAGTCGATGCCCTCGCCGTTCAGCGGGTTGACGCAGCCGGCGGCATCCCCGGCGAGCAGCCAGTTCGACCCGGCGATCCCGCTGACCGCCCCGCCCATCGGGAGCAACGCCGAGGCGACCCGTTGCGGCGCACCGGTTAGCGCCCAGTTGTCGGTCTGCTGGTCGGCGTACAACGAGATCAGGCTGCGCAGATGGACGTCGGCGGGGTTCTTGTCCGTGGCCAGGGTGCCGACACCGAGGTTCACCGTGCCATCGCCCAGCGGGAAGATCCAGCCGTAGCCGGACAGCACCTGCCCGTGCGCGTTGCGCAGTTCCAGGTGCGAGGAGATCCACGGGTCGTCGCTGCGTTCGCTCGTGACGTAGGACCGGGCGGCCACGCCGTACGCGGTGTCCTGGTGCCAGACCCGCCCGAGGCGCCGGCCGAGTTGAGAGCGCGCCCCATCGGCGACCACCAGGCGGCGGCAGGTGACCAGCCTCCCGTCAGCCAGGCGTACGCCGGTGATCCGGCCACCGTCCCGTTCGACGTCGACGGCTCGCTGGCCCTGGACGAGACGCGCGCCACTGTCCCGGGCAACTGCGAGGATGGTCGCGTCGAGCTCGACCCGTGGCACCGCCGATCCGTACGCAGGCAGCGTCCCGCCCGGCCACGGCAGATACCAGGTGCGGCCGAACCCACCCGCGCGCAGACCCCAGTTGGGGGCGCGACCGCTCAGCCACTCCCCCAAACCCAGCCGCTGCAGTTCGTGCACCGCGCGCGGGGTCAGGCCGTCGCCGCACGGCTTGTCACGCGGGAACGTCGCGGCATCGATGAGAAGCACGTCCAGCCCAGCCCGGGCTGCCCACGCCGCCGTCGCCGAACCCGTCGGCCCAGCGCCCACCACGAGGACGTCGGTGTCGAGGGAGTCCGGGGCGCGGGGCATTGGTCCATTCTCCCTGCGGTGGACCGGGACCGCCCGCGGGGGGATGGGGCCGTCGGACTCCTGTTGGATGGCGCCGCTGATCAGCGCGGCACCCCCACGAGCGTCCAGTCACGGCGATCTCGCCGGGTTGCCGTCGGGCGCAGCGTTGCCATCGGGGACAGCGTTGCCATCGGGGACAGCGTTGTCGGCAAAGGCAGCGTTGTCGGCAAGGGCAGTGCTGCCGGCAAGGGCAGCGTTGTCGGCAAGGGCAGTGCTGCCGACCATCCGCTGCACCACCGACTGGAGTTCGGCGCGGGTCTCCCGTACGGCATCCCGATCGGCCAGCAGCGTGTTGAAGACCGCGCCAGCCAGCAGGGCGTACGCCAGGACGAAGGCCCACAGCAGGATCGCGATCGGTGAGGCAATGGCGGTGTAGACGGAACCGGCGCGGAACAGGTGGTCCAGATACAGCCGCAACCCGAACGAGCCGAGGACGCCGCCCCCTACGGCGAGCACGGCCCCGGGCAGGCAGCGCAGCCACGGGGTCCGGTCCGGCGGGGACACGTGCAGCAAGGTCGTGGCCACCGCGATGGCGGAGCCGAACAGCCCCAGCCAGTACAGCGTCGGTACGACCGAGCCGCTGACGGACACGACCCGGGCAAGCACATCCGGTCCGAGGACCATCAACATCCCGGCGATGGTGATGCCCACCAGAACCCCGGCGTAGAGGACGAATGCCTGCGAACGGCTGCGTACGTAGGAATCCGGGTCCTGCCCGCTGACCAGGGTGATCGCGAAACCGGCGGCCCGGATCAGCCGGGAGCCCGACCAGATCGCCACGATGAGACCGGTGAACGTCAGGCCCGCGCTGCCGGCGGTGAGCACGTCGTCCAGCACCGGTTGCACCAGACCCGTGGTGACCTCAGGGCCGAGCAGCGTCTGCGCGGCCTCGCTCAACCAGGTGCGAACACCGTCGAGGGACTGGTCCCCGACGAGCCGGCCGACGAAGCCGAGGCTGGCGACCAGGCCGAGCAGTAACCACGGCATGGTGAATACGGTCCAGAACGCCATGGACGAGGACAGCGTGTTGATCCGACCATCGGTGGCCAGCCGCGCGGCTCGGGTGACCCAGGCGGCGACTCCGAGCACGCGGTCCCGTCGGCCCGCAGACCAGCCCGCCCAGCGGGACAGCACCGCAGCCTGGCGCCGGATCGCCCAGGCGGGCGGCGCCCGGCGGACGCGGTGCCAGCGCTGGAAACCCGCCTGCTGCTGTGCGCCTGCCGACTCGGTGCCTTCGGGGTTGCCCGCGCTCGATGGACCCGCGTCATCGGAAGCCCTGACGTCGGTGACCCGTTCAGGCCTGGCCACGGATCGCCAACCCGCCACCCTCGCGGGCCAGCGCGATCAGCCGGGACACCGCCCGGTAGTACTTCTTGCGGTAACCGCCGCGCAGCATCTCGGGGGTGAATACCTCGTCCAGCGGGCGCCCGGACACCACCACGGGCACGTCCCGGTCATACAGCCGGTCGGCCAGCACGACCAGGCGCAGCGCCTGACTCTGATCGCCGACGGCCCGGACACCGCGTACGAAGACCGCCTCCACACCGTCGAGTAGCGCGCCGTACCGGGACGGGTGCACGGCCGCCAAGTGGTCCAGCAAATCGCCGAAGTCGTCCAGGGTCGCACCCGGCGTGGCCGCGGCCTGGGCGAGGACCTGCTCGTCGGACACCGTTGGCGGCGCGGCGGGCAAACCACGATGGCGGTAGTCCTCACCATCGACCCGGTAGACATCGAAGTGCGCCGACAACCCCTGGATCTCGCGCAGAAAGTCGTCCGCGGCGAACCGGCCCTCACCCAACTTGTCCGGCAACGTGTTCGACGTCGCCGCCAGCCGCACCCCCTGTTCGACCAGCCGGGACAGCAGGGTCGCCATCAAAACGGTGTCACCGGGATCGTCGAGTTCGAACTCGTCGATGCAGACCAGGCGATGCGCACTAAGAGACTCCACCGCGCTCGCGAAGCCGAGGGCGCCAACCAGGTGGGTGTAGCCGACGAACGTGCCGAACGCCTTCGGCCCGGGCGCGGCGTGCCACAACGAGGCCAGCAGGTGCGTCTTCCCGACGCCGAAACCCCCGTCCAGATAGATCCCGGCGCGGCCCTCCGGCGGGCCGCCGCCACGCCGCCACCAGCGCGACGGCCTCTCCGCCATGCTGTCCTGCAACCGCTCGGCGAAGACTCGCAGGCCTTGCAGCGCCGCGCTCTGGGTGGGTTCGCCCGGATCGGGGCGAAAGGTCTCAAACCGTTCGGTACGAAAGCGCGCAGGCGGAACGAGTTCGCTGATCAGCCGGGCTGGCTCGACCGACGGATCACGATCGACGAGGCGGGCAGGCTGCGGCACGGCGGACAGCGTACGGAGGGCTGCGGCGGAGCCGGCAACCCCGGCTCTACCGGTCGTCGTTGGTGATTTCGCAGCCGCGAACACGACAACGACGGCCGGAAGGCGACCCGACGGGCGGAGGGGCACAGTAGGCGGCATGCGCCGACTGCTCCCGCTGCCCACCGAGGACCTGGATGCCGACGGGCTGGACACGGAGCTGTCCTGGCCGCAGGACCGCACGGCAGACCCACGACACCGGTCCTGGTGCCGTGGCGTGATGGTGGCCAGCGTCGACGGCGCGGCGAGGGGCGGCGACGAGCGTTCCGGGTCCATCTCGACCCCCGCCGACCGGCGGGTGTTCAGCGCCCTGCGGGGTCGCGCCGACGTGATCCTGGTGGGCGCGGGGACCGTACGCGCGGAGGGTTATCAGGCGGCGCGGTCCCAGGAACGTTATGCCGCAGGCCGGGCCGCGACCGGGCAGTCGCCCGACCCCGTCATCGCTGTCGTCTCGGGTCGACTGGATCTGGATCTCGAGTCGCTGCTGTTCACCCGGCCGCGGCAGCGGCCGATCGTATTCGTCACCGAAAACGCTGCGGCACAGCAGGTCGCGGCGGCTCGCGCGGTAGCCGATGTGATCGTGTGTGGCACCGAACACGTGGACCTGGCAGTGGCGCTGACCGACCTGGCTGGCCGCGGGCTGCTCCGGGTCTCCTGCGAGGGCGGACCCTCGCTGTTGGGGGCGGTGGCCACAGCAGGGCTGCTGGACGAACTGCACCTGAGCATCTCGCCGATGCTGATCGGCGGCGACCCCGACCTCGGACGGATCCTGAGTGGACCCGGGCTGCCGGATGGGCCGGTCGGCCTGGCGCTTGCCGGGATCCTGGAGGAGGACGGCACGCTGTTCGTGCGCTACACGCGCGCCCAGTGATCCCTAGCCTGGATCAGAGATTCCCCGCGGCCAAGACCTCGGCGAGGTCGAACCGGACCGGGGTGTCGAGTTGTTCGTAGGTACAGGTCGCGGGGTCGCGGTCCGGACGCCAGCGGCGGAACTGCGCGGTGTGGCGCAGCCGGGTTCCCTCCATGTGGTCGTAGGCGACTTCGACGACCAGTTCGGGTCGCAGGGGCACGAAGGACAGGTCCTTGGTGGCGTTCCAGCGGGACACCGCGCCGGGCAGCCGGCCCTTCTCGTGGGCCTGCGCGTCGGCCCACTCCGACCAAGGATGTTCCTGGCTGTCGGTCAGTGCGTACGGTTCGAGTTCGTCGACGAGTTCTTTGCGTCGCGCCATCGGGAACGACGCCGTAACCCCGATATGCTGCAACCGGTCGGCTTCGTCGTATAAACCGAGCAGCAGCGAACCCACGACGGGGCCGCTCTTGTGCCACCGGAAACCAGCGATCACGCAGTCGGCGGTGCGCTCGTGCTTCACCTTGAACATCGTGCGCTTGTTGGGCCCGTACGGGGAGTCCAGGGGTTTCGCCACGACACCATCCAGACCTGCGCCCTCGAACATCCCGAACCAGTGCTCGGCGATGGCGAGGTCGCCGGTCGCCGGCGTCAGGTGCACGCCGGGGCCGGTGCTGGCCAGTGCCGCCGCCAGGAGTTCACGACGCTGCCGGAACGGAGTCGTCATCAGCGACTGGTCGCCCAGCGCCAACAGGTCGAAGGCGATGAAGGCTGCGGGAGTTTCTTGGGCCAGGAGTTGCACCCGCGAGTCGGCTGGGTGGATGCGTTGTTGCAAGGCCTCGAAGTCCAGCCGGTCGCCGGTGACGATGACGATTTCGCCGTCGACCACGCACCGCGGTGGCAGGTGCGCCTTGAGCGCCTCGATCACCTCGGGGAAGTAGCGCGTCATGGGTTTCTCGTTGCGGCTGCCCAACTCGACCTCGTCGCCGTCGCGGAACACGATGGTGCGAAAGCCGTCCCACTTGGGTTCCACGTGACCGACGTCAGGGATCGCCGAGACGGACTTGGCCAGCATCGGCTTTACCGGCGGCATCACGGGCAGGTGCATGCGGGCAGCCTGGCAGACCGCTGCCGCCACCGCTGCCGTTACCGCGGCCGGTCGGTGTCGCGAGACGGCTGCACCCGCTTGGGCTCGCCCGCCATTTTCGGATAGTCCGGCGGGTACGGCAGGTCCCCAGCACCGTCGGCCTCGTCTCGATCCCACCAGGCCAGCAGCGGGGTGAGGTCGTGGGCAATGTCGTCGATCCCCTCGTGCGGGTCGCCGTGGGCGGCGAGTCGGTCCGGGATGGTCCGTACGGTGAACTCCTGCGGGTCGATCTGGGGAACCTCGACCCAGCTGAGCGGGGTCGAGACGGGCGCGTGCGGCCGGGCGCGGATGGACCAAGCGGCGGCAATCGTGCGGTCCCGGGCGTTCTGGTTGTAATCCAGGAAGATGGTTTCGCCGCGCAGTTCCTTCCACCACGCGGTGGTCACCCGGCCGGGCATCCGGCGTTCGAGTTCCCGGCCGAAGGCGATCGCGGCGTGCCGAACTTCGGTAAATGTCCAGCGCGGTTCGAGCCGTACGTAGACGTGTAAACCCTTGCTGCCACTAGTCTTCGGCCAGCAGACCCAGCCAAGTTCATCGAGCACCTGTTTACCGGTCAGGGCCGCCTGCACCACCTCCGGCCAACCGGTGCCCGGTTGCGGGTCGAAGTCCAGCCGCAACTCGTCGGGATGGTCGACATCGTCGCGGCGTATTGGCCAGGGGTGGAAGGTGATGGTGCCGAGGTTGGCCGCCCAGGCGATGACGGCTGGTTCGGTCGGGCACACCTCATCCGCGGTCCGGCCACTGGGGAACGCGATGTGGGCCGTCTCGACATACGACGGGGCGCCCTGCGGGATGCGCTTTTGATAGAACGCGTCGCCCTTGGTGCCGTCCCGCTGGGCCAGCGTCACCCCCGGGTGCACTCCCCCGGGCCAGCGCTCCAGAGTCGTCGGGCGATGGTCCAGGCCGCGCAGCATGGTGGGCGCGACGCCTGCGTAATAGGTCACGACGTCCAGCTTCGTGAGTCCGACGGCGGGGAAATAGGGCCGCTCGGGATTCGTGACGCGTACCTCCCGACCCGCCACCTCGACCACCGTCGGCGCACCAAACTTGCCAATACCCGAAGTCGGTCGGCGCGCAGCGGACCCGGCCGTACGCCGCTTCGCTGCAGGCTTGGCCGCAGCATCCTCATCCTGGCCGGGACCGGGGCTCGTGACCATGCCCGACCGTAACGCGCGAACCTCTTCCGGAGCGGATGGATGCACCCGGTAATACCCGTTGCATTGAACCGTCTTGGTGCTAGTAGATATTATTTCGGTATGGCCATGACACTGCGCTTGCCCCCAGAGCTGGAAGCCGAGCTACGCCTGGTCGCCGAGGAGCAGCGGCGTAGCGTCCATCAGACGGTGCTGGTGGCGATCGAGACCTACCTCGCCCTCAAGGAGACCGCCGAGATTCGGGCCGACCCCGACACCCTGCGCGCTCTGGCGCAGGCGCGGGAATCGGTCCGCAACGGTGATGTGCATCGCGGTGTCGATGCGGTGCGCCGATTGGTCGAGGAGCGCAGCGTGCATGAGCCCGCTTCGTGAGCAATCCGTACGACGTGGGCACTGCCGCCCCGGCTCGGCGTGCCCTGTCGGAATTGCTGCCCGTGGAGGTGGCTACAGCCGCGATCGGGTTGATCACCGGTCCGCTGCTAACGCAGCCGCGTCGGCTCGGCAGGGCGTTATCGATGGACCTGGAAGGGGTCTATAGCGCTCGACTCGGCCGGGACTGGCGCGTCCTCTACGAGATCGACGAGCGGGCCAGGGTCGTCACTGTGCTGGACATTCGGCACCAGTCGACGGCGTACCGGCCGAGGTAGTTTCTCGCGGCGCCGGGCCGGTCAGGGACGTACCGTCAGGCCATGAGCACGACGAAACCGAAGCGGCGACCGGGCTGGCTGCGACGTACGGTGTTGGGCATGAGTGCACCCGTGGATGCCACCCGACCCGACGGCAGCGACTACCCGAAGTCCCAAGCCGAGGACGCCTGGCGCGCGCAGCTGAAGCCGGCGGAGTATCACGTACTGCGCGAGGCAGGCACCGAGGCGCCCTTCGTCGGGGAATACACCGACACCAAGACCGAAGGCGTCTACTCCTGCCGGGCGTGCGGCGCCGAGTTGTTCCGCAGCGACACCAAGTTCGACTCGCACTGCGGCTGGCCGTCGTTCTTCTCCCCGCTGGCCGGTGACGCGATCATCGAACTGGAGGACCGCAGCCTCGGCGGCACGCGTACGGAGGTCCGCTGCGCCACCTGCGGCTCCCACCTGGGCCACGTCTTCTCCGGTGAGGGTTACGGAACACCCACCGACCTGAGGTACTGCATCAACAGTCTCAGCCTGAGAATAGAGCCCGCCTGACAACGACTACGGCAGGGCGGCGACAATCTCGGTGATCGGGCGGCGGCGGCCGGTGTAGAACGGGATCTCCTCGCGTACGTGTAACCGGGCCTGGGAACCCCGCAGATGCCGCATCAGGTCCACGATCCGATGCAGCTCATCGCCCTCGAACGCCAGGATCCATTCGTAGTCACCCAGCGCAAATGCGGCGACCGTGTTCGCCCGTACGTCGGGGTAGTCGCGGCCCATCTGGCCATGCTCGCTCAGCATCGCGCGGCGCTCGGCATCCGGCATCACATACCACTCCAAGGAGCGGACGAACGGGTAGACGCAGACGTAGTCGCGGGGCTCCTCGTCGGCCAGGAACGCTGGCACGTGGGATTTGTTGAACTCGGCCGGCCGGTGCAGAGCCATGACTGACCAGACAGGTTCGAGGTGGTGCCCGAGGTCGGTCTGGCGTAGCCGGTGGTAGGCGTCCTGCAGGCCGTCGGAGTCCGCCGCATGCCACCACACCATCAGGTCGGCATCGGCCCGCAGTCCGGCGACGTCGTAGATCCCGCGCACGACCACGTCCTTGGCCGCGAGCTGCTCGATCAGTGCGTCGACCTCGGCGACCAGCGCCCCGCGGTCGCTCGGCAGCGGACCGGTCGCGCGGAACACGCTCCAGGCGGTGAAGCGGATGACCTGGTTCAGGTCCCGCGCGGCCTTGCCCTGGTGCGGCCGCTTGACCCTGGCTGCCGCCGGGTCGGCAGGAGTCGGGGTCGACTCAAGGGTCGACTCAGGGGTCGACTCAAGGGTCGTCGAGGTCGCGTTCGTGGGGGTTCCGTCAGCCATGACTCCATTGTGACCGGCTGGCCAGGTGATCGAGCACCTGCGTGACGGCCGTGCGGGCAGAGCCGACGACGGAGGCGATCCCAACGCCGTCGTAGGCGGCGCCGCAGACCGCCAGCCCCGGCTGGTCGGCGACCACCGCCCTGATCCTGGCCACCCGGTCCACGTGGCCGACCGCGTACTGCGGCAGCGCACCGCCCCATCGGGTGACGCGGGTCACCACCGGTGTCCCAGCCAGGCCCACCGCATCGACCAGATCGGTGTGCGCCAGTGCGGCAATCTCGTCGTCGTCGCGTTGCAGGACGACCTCGTCGCGGTGCCGGCCGACTGAGGCGCGCAGCATGACGAGGCCCTCGGCGGCAGTCGCCGCCCCGACCCAGCCCCACTTATTGCCGAGGAAGGTCGAGGCCTTGATCGTGCGAGGCTCGACGGGCGGGACGAGGAAGCCGGAGCCGACCAGCGGCCGCTGCAGCTGCGCCGCCTGGTAGACCAGCGTGACGATCGCCATGCTGGCGGTCTCCACGGCGGCCAGTTCGGTGGCGGCGCTCGGCGCGGCCCGGGTGAGCAGGCGTGCGGTCGGGGCGGCGGGGGTGGCCAGGATGACCGCATCGGCGTCCAGACTCGCTTGGTCGCGGGTGTCGCCGTACTCGATCCGCCAGCCCGTGGCCGTCCGGCGCAGTTCGCGGGCCGGGACGTCCCTACGGATGTCCACCCCCGCGGCCACCAGCGCGGCTTCGATAGCGACCGGGAGACGGCCGACCCCGCCGCGGATGCCGGCGAAGACGGGACCCCGCCGAGCACCGGCCGAACGCCCGCCGCTGGACGTGGTGCGGCGCGCGGCAGTGAGCACCGACCTCTCGCGCTGGGCCTCCCGATACAGCGCCGGCATCGTCGCCTGCAGCGACAACTCATCGGCGCGGCCCGCGTACACCCCACCGAGTAGCGGCTCCACGAGCCGGTCGACGACTTCCCGACCGAGCCGGGCGGCGACGTAGTGACCGACTCCCACATCCTCGGTCAGGGTGCTGCCAGGCAGGACGTGGTCCAGCGGCAGCCGGAGCAGCGACGGGAGCGAAAGAACCTGTGCCGCAGCGACTTTGCGCAGGTCGGTCGGGACTCCCATGACGGTGCCGCCGGGCATCGGGCGCAGGTGGCCGCGGTTCCACAGCGCCGCCGACGTCGTGTCCGGGTAGACGATGTCGTCGCCGAGCCCTACCTCGCGAGCCAGGCCTACCGCCTCCGGCCGGGCGTTCAGCAGCGACTCCGCGCCCTCGTCCACCGGCATCCCGGCCAGGTCGCTGACCCGCAACTTGCCGCCCACAACCGGGCTGCCCTCCAGCACGGTGACCCGCAGGCCGGGCCGACCCGAGGTCACCAGGGCGTACGCCGCGCTCAGGCCGGACATGCCCCCACCGACCACGACCACGTGCGCCGGGCCGGTGTCCGAGCCGGGCTGCGGAACGACGCGCAGCGGGGTGCGGCTGCGGGACGTTTCGGTACTCATGCGCGGTGTCCGCGTGAGCGGCGCCTGGATGAGCTCCGCTGCGTCGTCCCGGCTGTCCTGGCCGCGTCCTGCCTCGCTGCGCACTGTCTCGCCATCGTGCCTACCGTCCGTTCTCGCGGCGCGGCCCCCACCGGACCGGCGTTGTCTCACCGTCCACTCTCTCACCGCCCCAGGGGCGCTTCGGGGGACGTTGGTCCCTCCCGGCGGGCTTGCCACCCCGTCCGCAACGACGCGCGCGACCAGCCGCCAGGCTCAGCGGGTTGTCTCCTCGTGGACCAGCGACACGACCCGGGTCAGTACGTCGGGGTCGGTGTCCGGCAGCACCCCATGGCCGAGATTGAAGATGTGCCCGGACAAACCTGCCGCCTCGTCGAGGGTTTCCCGGACGCGCCGCTGCACGGCGTCCCACGGCGCGAAGAGCACGGCGGGATCGAGGTTCCCCTGCAGGGCATACGACGGTCCCACCCGGTCAGCAGCCACGGACAGTGGCACCCGGAAGTCCACCCCGACAACGTCGGCCCCGGCCTCCCCCATCGCCGCGAGCAACTCCCCGGTGTTGACTCCGAAGTGGATCCGTGGCACATCGGCCGGTACGGCGGCCAGCACGGCGGCAGAGTGCGGGGCCACCAGGGACTGGTAGTCGGCCAGGGGCAGCGCCCCGACCCAGGAGTCGAACAGCTGCACCGCACTGGCGCCGTTGCGGACCTGCAGGCGCAGGAACTCCCCGGCCACCGCAGCGAGCCGAGCGCACAGGTCGTGCCATAACTGCGGGTCCCCGTACATCAACGCCTTGGTGTGCTCGTGGTTGCGCGACGGCCCACCCTCGACCAGGTAGGACGCCAGGGTGAACGGCGCACCGGCGAACCCGATCAGCGGCGTGCTCCCCAGCTCGGCGGCCAAGACCCGGACGGCGGCCAGGATCGGGGCGACGTCGTCAGGCTCGAGGTCGCGCAGCTGGTCCAGGTCAGCGCGGGTGCGCACCGGCTGGGTTAGCACCGGACCGACCCCGGGCCGGATGTCGACGTCGACCCCGATCGCCTTCAGCGGCACCACGATGTCGCTGAAGAGGATCGCCGCGTCCACCCCATGCCGGCGGACCGGCTGCAGGGTGATCTCGGTGATCAGGTCGGTACGGAAACAGGACTCCAGCATCGCGGTCCCAGCCCGGACCTTGCGGTATTCCGGTAGCGAACGCCCTGCCTGTCGCATGAACCACACGGGCGTGTGCGGCACTGGCTGGCGCCGGGCGGCGCGGACCAGCGGGCTGTCCGAGGTCCGGCCGTCCCGCAGCGGGTGGGTGTCGGGCAGGGTGGTGAGGCCCGTCGAGGGCAGTGTCGTCATGGTGCTCCGATGCTCCCACGATGGGGTCTCGCGGTCGCGCTAGGCGCCGGCGGCGCTGATGAGTACGACCCCGGTCAGGGCGCCCACGACCCCGACGTACTGCACCGCACGCAATCTCTCGCCGTAGAACCACCAGGCCAGCAGCACCGTGACCACCGGGTACAGCGAGCCCAGCACCGAGGTGACGGACAGCAGCCCCGCGGCGGTGGCCAGGCCGAAGGCGACGTTCGCGGCGACGTCGAAGAAGCCGACCGTGACCAGCGGCCCGACATCAGCTCGAGTGATTCCGCCGGCGGTCCTGGCCACCGCGAGCACCACCGCGAAGCAGATCACCGTCGAGGCGCGCATCCCGGTCATGGTCATCACGGCACTGGTCTGACTGCCGCGGGCGATCCCGACGAGCGCAGCACCGAACAGGACCGCGGACAGCAAGGCGAGTGCGACCGGGCGCCCCCCGGCCGAACCGGACAGTTCCGGGCCGCTGGCCAGCACCACGCCGATGACCGCCAGCACGATGCCCAGCACCTGCACCGACGTGGGTGCCTCGCCGCCGAACAGGGCCAGGCTCAGGGGTACGAGAACACCGAGTGCGGCGACCGGCGAGACGATGCCCATGGTTCCGATGGCCAGCGCCGTATAGAAGGCGATCAGACCCAGGAAGCCGCTCACACTGGCCAGGACTGCCCAGGGCAGGTACGCCAGGTCCGTCCCCCACGAGCCGGTCACGGTCGCGGTCACGATCATGAGGACCAGCCCGGCCAGCTGCGACCACCCCACCACCGCCAGCACTGGCCGGCGCCGGGACAGGCTGCCGCCAAGAAAGTCCGCGGTCCCCCACATGGCGCTGGACAGCAGGGCGAGCACAGCGGGCATGCAGCCGAACCTAGCCGGGCGCGACGGTCCCTGATCGGTCGGGCCGCGGCTGCCCAGGTGCCTACTCCGTCGGGGTCGGCCGGACCCGGATGAGGCCCTCCTGCAGCACGGTCGCGACCAGTTGCCCGTCGCGGCGCCAGATGCTGCCCGTGGCCAACCCGCGGGCGCCACCGGCCCACGGGGAGCGCTGGTCATACAGCAGCCACTCGTCCAGCCGCGCCGGTGCGTGAAACCAGATCGCGTGATCGAGGCTGCCCATCTGCACCGTCGCCCGGGCGATCGCCTCGCGCGGGTCGGTGTGCGGCGTCAGCGCCACGCCGAGCAGAGTCATGTCGCTGGCGTAGGCCAGGACGCAGGCGTGCAGCACCGCGTCGTCGGGCAGCGGATCCACCGTGCGGAACCACACCCGTTGACTGGCATCGTCGGGCGCCTGCAGGTAGCGCAGTTCCAGATACTCCCCCCACGCCCAGGGTTCGGGCTCGCCGCTGGCGGATCGCGGCAGCAACCGCGGTGTCTGCGGTACGGACTCCGGGGCTGGGACCGCGGGGATGGTGTCAGCGTGCTCGAGCCCCGGCTCGTCGGTGTGGAATTGCACGGAGCTGGTGAAGATCGGCCGGCCGTGCTGGCTGGCGACCACGCGTCGGGTGGTGAACGCGCGACCGTCACGCAGCCGGTCCACCTCGTAGACGATCGGTTCGGTGGGGTCGCCGGGGCGCAGGAAGTAGGCGTGCAGCGAATGCACCGGCCGGTCGGACGGCGCGGTACGCGAGGCCGCCGCCAGCGCTTGGGCCGCGACCTGCCCACCGAAGACCCGCTGGGTGGCGCCCTGCGGGCTGCGGCCGCGGAAGGTGTCGTCATGGATGCGGTCGAGGTCGAGGATGTCGTCGACCAGCGCGCGCAGGACCTCGCCCACTCCGGACCACCCCTCCCGCGCACCCACCACGGGAAGGGCGAGTCCCCGGACCCTACGGGGACGCCGCACCTGACCAGGAGTTGCGGTCCTCCGGGACGGGACTCGGGCACGCCAACGGCGCGGTTCCCGCTCCGGGGGCAGCCACCCGATTACCGTGTGCGAATGACGGGAACGCGGCGATGAGGCCCACCGACGCCGAGCCCTGGCTGCCGATGCGCGAACCGGTTTCGACGACGCGGACGCCGGAATGACCTGGATCGGCAGCGACGCCGGCGCGGACACCTTCCGACTCGCCCTGGACTCCCTGCGCTCGGTCCAGTTTCGTCCCGAGGTCGTCGTCAGCGAGAGCCCAGCCCCGCAACGGCTCGCGCCGCACGCGGTCGCCCTGGTCGCCGAGATCGTCGACGACGCGGAAGAGGAGGCGGCCAGCGGGCGACTGGTCGTCCTGCATGACCCCGGGGCACCGCAGGCCTGGGAGGGTGACTTCCGGATCGTGGCTCTGGTCCGCGCCACGCTGGAGCCGGAGATGGCTGCCGACCCGATGCTCACCGATGTCGGTTGGGCGTGGTTGCTCGAACCGTTGGCGGACCGCCGGGCGCCGTACGCCTGCCTGGGGGGCACCGTCACCCGGACCACGTCGGTGTCCTACGGAGAACTCGGCGACCGACCCGTCGAAGGTCAGGTGGAGATTCGCGCTTCCTGGACGCCGGCCGGCCCGGACCTGGCCGCGCACGCCCTGGCCTGGGCGGATGCGCTGGCAGCGGCGGCCGGACTCCCGCCGCTGCTGGACGGTGTCGCTGCCCTGCGACGACGTCGCGGTCGGTGACGAATCCTCCGAACAGGTGACCCTCGGCGCAGTCGTCGCGGTCAAGTCAGCCCCCCGGCCCGGTCGATGAACTGACCCGACAGGTGGCGACCGGTCCGACGCGAGTCGAGTTCCCGGGCTGCCGCCGTCGCCGTCTGCCGGAGGTAGGCCGTGGTCGCGGTCGTCGATCGCCCCGTCGCACCCGCCTACCCGCAGCCCCGGATCAGGTTCGACGCGCTGATTGTTTCCCCGTCGGCCCGGCGGCGAGCCACCCTGGTCGAGCAGTTGCACCTGCTCGGTGCGCACGAGGTCATCGAGGCGGCGACCGGCGCCGAGGCGGCCGTGCGGGCGCGACACGACGGTGGCCACGACGTCTGCCTGCTCGACGGGGCCGTGGCCGACCGGCCGGTGCTGCACCTGACGAACGAGTTGCGCCGAGCCGGGTGGCAGCGCGTCGTGCTGATGACCAGCAGGCGCGATCCCGCCGCTGTCCGCGCCGCGCTGGCCGGCGGCATCCGAGTCTTTATCGTGCTCACCGAGGACGCGGTTCCCGCCCAGGCCCGACAGCCGGTCATCGTGCGAGCCCGGGTACGCACCGGTGCGCCCGATGAACTGTCGGGCCGGGAGGTGGAGGTGCTGCAACTGGTCGCCGAAGGCAACTCCAACCGGGATGTCGGTGACCGGCTGCGGCTGTCCGCACTGACGGTCAAGTCCCACCTGGCCCGAATCGCCCGCAAGATGGGCACCGGCGACCGCGCCGAGATGGTGGCCCTGGCCATGCGGTCCCAGCTGATCCACTAGCGGCATCGCCACCGGTCCGAAAAATCAACCGGGGCGATCATCACGTCGGCCGGTTGCCCAGGCGCGTACGGTGCTCGCCGTGGATCACCCGGCGACCGAGGCGACGACCGTGGGCGTGCCAGCAGCCACACCTCCCGCCGACGAGCCCGAGCCCGGGTCACCGCTGCCCACGCTCGGGGCGGTGCAGGAGCAGCCGGACAACCCGGCCGAGGCATCGCTGCCGTGGCTGGAGCCAAGCGAGGGCATTCCGCGGGTCATCACCGAAGCCGCGGAACTCCAGGCCATTGCCGCCGTGTTCGCGGCCGGCAGTGGCCCGGTCGCCGTCGACGCCGAACGCGCCTCGGGCTACCGGTACGGGCAGCGCGCCTATCTCGTTCAACTGCGCCGGGCCGGAGCGGGGACGGCGGTGATCGACCCGATCGCGCTGGCGCCCGCCGGCGGCAGTCTCGCCCACCTCGGCGAGCTGAACGAGGCTCTGGCCGACGTGGAGTGGGTCCTACACGCCGCCTCGCAGGATCTGGCCTGCCTGGCCGAGATCGGGTTGCGCCCGCACCGGCTGTTCGACACCGAGTTGGCCGGCCGGCTGCTGGGTCGCCCCCGGGTGGGACTGGGTCCGCTGGTGCAGGACGTGCTGGGCCTGTCACTGCAAAAGGGCCACGGCGCGGCGGACTGGTCCCGGCGACCGCTGCCGCAGCCGTGGCTGCGTTATGCAGCGCTGGATGTCGAGGTCCTCATCGAGCTGCGAGCTGCCCTGGGTGCGGAGCTGACGGCGCAGGACAAGACGGCTTGGGCGGAGCAGGAGTTCGCCGCGGTGCTCGCGGCGCCACTGGTCCGGGTCCGCGTCGAACCGTGGCGGCGAACCAGTGGGCTGCACCGGATCCGTGATCGCCGGGGTCTGGCCATCGTGCGGGCACTGTGGGAGGCCCGCGACGCCGCCGCACGCCGCCGCGATATCGCCCCCGGCCGGGTGCTGCCCGACGCGGCGATCATCGCTGCTGCCAAGGCGGCGATCACCCCGGCGACCGCGCCAGCCAGCCCCCTGGTCAGTCCCCTGGTCAGCCCACTGGTCAGCCCTCCCGGCACTCCAGCCGGCCGGCCATCGGGACCCGAGTGGCTGACCGGCCTCCCGGAGTTCGCCGGGAAGGGGCAACGGCGGCATCTCGCGCAGTGGTGGGGGCCGATCGCCGCGGCGCTCGTGTTGCCGGTGACAGCGCTGCCCGCGGCGGTCGCCCGGTACGAAGGGCCGCCCCCGGCGCGCTCCTGGGCGGACCGCGACCCCGCGGCGGCCGCTCGTCTGCAGGACTGCCGCGCGGCCGTCACCGCCATCGCCGAGGAACGGCAGATCCCGGCGGAGAACCTGATCGCCCCCGATGCCGTCCGACGACTGGCCTGGTCGCCCCCGGAACCGACCATCGAGCACGTCATGGCCGCGCTGCGGGCGACCGGAGCCCGGGACTGGCAGGTCCGGCTGACCGCCGAGCCGCTGGCGGCCTGCCTGCAGGCTGCCCCGGACGCAGTCCAACTCCGATCGACGTAACCGCCGTACCCGCGCGACTGTCGGGGTTCCGCCAGTGTGTTACCGGCCGGTAGCATCGTGTGTTACCGCTCGGTAACTTGCCCGCCGCCCACTTCTGCAAGGAGTCAGCCCGTGACCCGTGCCGTTCGTGACGTCGTCCTCGTCGATGGCGTCCGTACCCCATTCGGGAAGGCGGGTAAGAACGGCGTCTACGCCGAGACCCGCGCCGACGACCTGATCGTGAAGGTGTTCCGCGACCTGCTGCGCCGCAACCCCGGGTTGCCACCCGAGCGCATCGACGAGGTCGCGGTGGCGGCCACGACACAGATCGGCGACCAGGGTCTGACCCTGGGCCGGACCGCGGGGATCCTGGCCGGGCTGCCGCGCAGCGTGCCCGGCTTCAGCATCGACCGGATGTGCGCCGGCGCGATGACGTCGGTCACGACGCTCGCGTCCGGGATCGGTTTCGGGGCTTATGACGTGGCGCTCTCCGGCGGGGTGGAGCACATGGGCCGGCACCCGATGGGTGAGGGCGTGGACCCGAACCCTCGGCTGGTCGCCGAGAAGATGGTCGACCCGGAAGCCCTGCTGATGGGCAAGACCGCGGAGAACCTGCACGACCGGTTCCCGCACATCACCAAGTCCCGCGCGGACGCCTTCGCCGTTGCCTCGCAGGACAAGACCGCCAAGGCGTACGCCGATGGCAAGATCCAGCCCGATCTGGTGCCGGTGGCCGTGCGTACCGCCGAGCAGGGTTGGGGCCTGGTCAGCGTCGACGAGCCGCCCCGGCCGGGGACGTCCCTGGAGGGCTTGGGCACGTTGAAGACGCCGTTCCGCTCGCACGGTCGGGTTACCGCTGGCAACTCCGCGGGCCTCAAC
>JBBQYX010000063.1:0-17588 GCA_038208295.1 Candidatus Nanopelagicales bacterium
CCTCGACCTGGAGCGCGCCACCCCTGCAGCCGGCGACGCGATCCATGCAGGTATCAGCGCCAAGGACGCGATCGTCACGATGCTCACCGGCGCCACCGGCAAGGCCAAGGACCACGCCCAGTCGGCGCGAGAGCTGCGAACTGCGCTGGGCACTCGAACCGAGGCTGTGTCAGCCGAGAAGGCGTTTCGCGAGTTGATCACGAGCAAAGGCGAAGTCGAGTACGGCACCACACTCATCACGCTCGCGAAGGCTGAGCCCCTGATCCGACGCGCACAAACGTTGGTCGACCTCGCCACACGGATCGTGCGATCTGCCCCCTGAAGGGACGCCATTCGGCGCCTCGAAATTCCGCAGGGATTCCGCAGGAGAATCGCCAGAGGTCAAAATCAGCCAACATCGCCCGACTGGCAAAATCAGTGTTTCCGCAGGTCAGACGCTGTTTTTCGCCGATTTCCGACACCCGCCGATACGGTATGCGGACTTCGAGCTCTACTACGACATCTGATCTGCGCCGGCGCCCCTGCCGGGATGCCTACTGTCGAAACATGGTTGCTAAACCCCGGCCCATAGTTGGGCCGGGGTTTAGCTCGGCTAGGCCAGCACAAATCGACGGTGGCTCCCGTGACCAACGTCATGCCGAATCCGGGTCGACCCCCCTTCCAGCCCGGCCTGTCGAGGGGTCGAATGGAGTTCGCCTGCCCGACGGCCTAGCAGCGCGGCACGACGAAGTCACGCAGCCGGGTGCGGACCGGGCGGTGCCAGGTGCCATCGGCGCCGATGACTGCGAGCCCCGCGGTGGACCCTTGACCCGCGACCTGCACGTACAAGAATCGTGGCCGTTTCCGTTTGCCCAACAGGCGTACATTCGTTTCATGACCACCACGCCCGAAACCACCCGGCGTAAGCAGGCACGTCTCGCCGTACGCCTCACCCCCGATCAGGATGCCCTGATCCGGGATGCGGCAGCCACGGCCGGTCAGTCCCTCACCGACTTTGTCACCATGGCCGCCGTCGTTCGAGCCGAAGACACACTGGCCGATCGACGCGTATTCCGACTCGACAACACCGCCTGGGCAGAGTTCTCCGCGATCCTCGACCGACCGGCCGAACGCGTCCCCGAGGTGGCGAGGCTGCTCAGGGAACGGGCGCCCTGGGACGAGGCCTGAGTGGCGATTCAGCGTCCCCGCCCCATCGAGCCGACAGACAGCACATCGGGCTTCGAGTCGGGTGAAGCGTCACTCGACCGCTACCTCACCGATCGCGCTCTCACCAACCACATCTCGGACCTGGCCCGCTGCTACGTCAGCCTGGACAGCCATAGCAACAGAGTCGTCGGCTACTACACGCTGTCAGCGGTCGCGGTCGAGCACGCGAACCTCCCCGGACGGGCACGTCGGAACGCACCGAACCCCGTCCCGGCTGTGTTGCTAGGCCGCCTCGCCATCGACCGCTTGGCCCAAGGCTCGGGCGTGGGTCGACTTCTCGTGCGAGACGCCATCCTGTCGACCCTGGCGGCAGCTGACCGGATTGGAGTCCGGCTGCTGCTCGTTCATGCCCTGCACGAACAGGCCGCCAACTTCTACGCAGCCCTTGGATTCAAGCAGTCCCCCACCGATCAGCTGCACCTCCACCTGCTGCTGGGCGATGCCCGCGCGTCCCTCGACGGCTGAGCAGCCCCGCAGCCAAGGCCGGTCGACCTGCACGTGGTCAGCCCCGTTCGGTGCCGACCTTGACGACGTTGCGCAGCGGATCGCCGTACACCCAGCGACGCAGTTGGTCGGCCAGGAGCCGCCGGGCGCGCGGCTCGAAGGCGCTGGTGTTCCCGCCGACATGGGGGCTGATCAGGACCCCCGGGGTCCGCCACAGCGGATGGTCGCCAGGCAGCGGCTCCGGGTCGGTCACATCCAGGGCGGCCCGCAATCGGCCACCGGCCACCTCGGCCAGTAGGGCAGCGGTGTCCACCACCGGGCCACGAGCCGCATTGACCAGCAGCGCCCCATCGGGCATCCGGGCCAGGAACGCGGTGTCGACCAGGCCCCGAGTCGTGTCGGTGAGGGGGACCACCAACACGACCACATCCGCCGTGGGCAGCAGCTCGGGCAGTTCGGTCAGCGCGTGCACGGTACGGCCGGCCTCGGTCCTGGCGCTGCGCGCCACGGCCACGACGTCGACCTCGAACGGTTCCAACCGGGTGACAACAGCCTGGCCCACCCCACCGAAACCCACGACGACCACCCGGCGATCCGCCAGCGACTGGCGCCGTTCCGGTCGCCAGTACCCGCCGGGCATCGCCCGGGCGAACTCGTCCAGACCGCGCAGGGACGCCAGCATCAGGCCGACGACCAGTTCAGCTGTGCTCGCGTCGTGCACTCCCGCCGCGTTGCACAAGGTCACGCCCGCCGGCAGATACGGCAGAACGTTGTCAGTTCCGGCAGTGAGAGTCTGGCACACCTGCAGAGCCGGCATATTGGCCATGAGTTCCAGGTCCTGCGTACCGCCGAGGTAGGGCGGTACGTAGTACCGGATCTGCTGCAGCTCGTGGGCGGACGGTCGGGTGCCACCGTCGTACCGGTACACGACGAGCTGCTCGGCGACCTGCGCTGCGAGCCAGTCCGAGGCACCCAGGTCGGGCAGCAGAGCGGCAAGGGGCAGCTGAGGGACGGCCATGCCAGCCATTCCACACCCGATCAGGCCGCTGGTGTCGCGTCCATCGTGGGGACCGCCACGAACGGCATCGAAAAAGTCCCGCCGAACACCCCAGCGGTAGGGGACCATTGCCGGGCAGCAGCACGGGTGGCCGATGAGATCATGGGCAGGTGCCCAAAAGGCATGCCACGTCGGCGCGCGGGAGCGATCCTCACCGCCGCATCCCTCAGCGTCGCTGCACCGAAGCAGCGCGGGGGCCGATGAGGTTTGGCAGAGGATGGTATGCGATGAATTTGGCTCGTACGTCTCGTGACGGGTCCGACCGGCCCGGGATCACCGCGTGGTCGCGGGAACGCCGGCAGACAAAGGCGTCGGAGTTGATCGCCGCGGCCGGTGTCGAGTTGGACACCGATCGGCTGCTCGAGGGCTTCAAGGGGCACATGGTCGGCCGCTTCGGGCCGTGCCGCTACGAACATGACGCCCGCGGCTGGGGTGCCGTCTCCTACCTGACCGACGACGAATTCACCGCAGCGCTGAAGGCCCTGCAGGAAACGCAGAACTGATCCATCGGGTCGGTGCTGGCCAGCACCCGGCCAGCAACCGGCCAGCAACCGGCCATGTGTGGCTGACTCGTCAGCCCCCCGACTTACGCCGGAACATGCGCTGACTGGTTGCGGGGCCACTGCCGTGCGTGGGCTTGCCGGAGCCGGCGTCGGAGTGCGTCTCCCCCGTATGCGCCCCGTGCTTGCGGGCCAACGCGTCACGGTACTTGCGCCGCAGGGCCTCGTCCGCGCTTTCGTCCACGGGCGCTTCGTCCGCAGGTTCGGCCACGGGTGACTGGTCGGTGGTCCCGTCCGCGGGCGCCTCGTCCGTACTGGTGTCGGCAGACGCCGTGCTCGTGGGCTGGTCGCTGCCGGGATTCTTCGCGGTGGTCATCACCCCATCTTGGACCCTGGCACGGCTGCGCCGCGACGGACCCTGGCACGGCTGCGCCGCGACCAGCTCGGGGTCGTCGGTCATGGCGCCGAGGGGCGTCGTCAGTCCGGCGGTGTGCAAGCAGGAAGTACCAAGAAGGCCTTCCGTCCGCACCTATCACATTTTCAACCACCTGCGTTTTGGTGTATCGGCTCTCGTCGCCCTACCGTCTGGTCCACGTTGCGCTTGGTGTGGCCACCTTCTGGGTCTCGCGGGAACGACGTGTTCGTTCCCGAGAGGCTGTGTATGCCCCAGTCCGCCACGTCCGCACCCGTTGCTGCTCCCCGGTCCCCCTCGCTGACCGAACCGCGAGCGCTGATCCCACGGTTGGTGTTGGGCACCTTCGTCGTCGTCCCTTTCCTGGCGCTGCTGGCTGCAGTGCCGGTGGCCATCACGACTGGGTGGGTGACTCCGCTCGACCTGATCCTCATGGTCCTTCTGTACACGGTCGGCGTGCACGGCATCACGATCGGCTACCACCGGTTGTTCACCCACCGCTCGTTCACCGCCCGCCGCGGACTGCGGGTGGGACTGGCGGTTGCCGGAAGTCTGGCCGTCGAGGGACGTCTCATCGACTGGGTCGCTGACCACCGCCGGCACCACGCCTACTCCGATCTGCCGGGCGATCCGCACTCCCCCTGGGGCTATGGCGACAGCGCCTGGGGCATCACCAAGGGGTTGTGGCACGCGCACGTCGGCTGGTTGTTCACCGACCTCGGCACCGACACCCATCGGTTCGCCCCGGACCTGCATGCCGACCGGGACACCGCACGGGTCTCGGCAGCCTGGCCGGCACTGGCCGCGCTGAGCCTGGCCGCAGTCCCGCTGCTGGTGTGGGCGATCACCTGGGACCCGATGGCCGCCCTACGGGCGTTCTTCTGGACGTCTCTGGTACGCGTGGCCCTGGTCCACCACCTGACCTGGTCCATCAACTCGATCTGCCACGTGTTCGGCACCCGGCCCTTCCGGACCCGGGACCGGTCCGGCAATGTCGGTTGGCTGGCCGTGGTCTCCGCCGGGGAGTCCTGGCACAACCTGCATCACGCCGAACCGACCAGCGCTCGGCACGGCGTCCTGCCCCGGCAGATCGACACCAGCGCCCGGATCATCCGTTGGTTCGAGCAGTGGGGCTGGGCCAGCAACGTCCGCTGGATGACGCCGGAGCGCATCGAGGCCAAGCGCGTCCCCCTGCCCGAGGAGGATGCGACGACCGCCCCCACGGCAACCACCGCCAGCGATGTCGGGCCGGCCGCCTGACATCAGGTGCTGAGGTCCGTCCGGTCAGGAGTCGTAGAAGAGTCTCTCGGTCACCGCACGGGCTCGCCGGGTGACCCGCCGGTAGTCATCCAGCACCCGACCGCTGTCCCCGGGTGGGTAGCCCAGGACGGCTGCCAGCCGGGCCAGATCGCTCGCATCGGTGGGCACCATGTCGTTGGCCCGGGCCCGTACCAGCATGGTGGCGTTGCGCACCCGGGTGGCCAGCCGCCATGCCGCGGTCAGCGTCGTCTCGTCCGCTTCGCCCAGCAGGCCGTGCCGCACCGCCGCGTGTAGGGCGGGCACCGTCCGGGTGGTACGCAGGTCCGGGAACTCGGCCGCGTGGCGCAGCTGGATCAGCTGCGCCACCCATTCCACGTCGGCCAATCCACCGCGGCCCAATTTGGTGTGCAAAGTGGGGTCGGCGCCGCGCGGCAACCGCTCGGCCTCCATCCGCGCCTTCAACCGACGCACCTCACGGACGGTCTCGTCAGAAACCCCCCCGATCGGATACCGCAACGGATCGACCAGCGCCAGGAAGCGGGTGCCGAGCTCCGATTCACCAGCAACCGGTTGGGCGCGGAGCAGCGCCTGACTCTCCCAGGGCGAGTACCAGCGTTCGTAGTACGCGGCACACGACGCGAAACTGCGGGACAACGGGCCCGAGGCACCCTCCGGTCGGAGGTCCGCATCGACCTCCAGAGCCGGGTCCGGGGTGGGGATAGACAGCAGACGGCGCAGTTCGGTCGCCACTTCCCGACCTGCCCGGGCAGCGTCGCCGTCGGATACACCCGGCAGTGGCTCGTGTACGAACATCACGTCGGCATCGCTGCTGTAACCGAGTTCGCCACCGCCAAAGCGCCCCATGCCCACCACGAGCATCGAGACGGGCAGCGGGGCACCGGCGGACGCCGCGACCGACCGCATCGCCGCCTCCAGAGCGCCCGAGATCGAGGCGGCGGCGATATCGCTGAGGGCGTCGCCGACCGTGTCGACCTCGAGCAAGCCCAGCACGTCTGCTGTCGAGGTACGGAACAGTTCCCGGCGGCGCAGGGCCCGTACGCCCGCCACCGCATTCTCCGGATTGCCGTGGCGGCCGGCGGCGGCCAGCGCCTCGACCAGCAACTGGTCCCGGGTGCGCGGGAGCAACTCGTCGTCGTCGGCCAGCATGGCCACCGCATCTGGCGCCCGCAGCAGCAGATCCGTCGCATACCGACTGGTGGCTACCACCTTCGCTAAGCGCTGAGCGGCGGCGGACTCGTCGCGCAGCAGCCGCAGATACCAGTGCGTGGAACCCAGCGCGTCGCTGACGCGCCGGAACGCCCGCAGGCCCACATCCGGATCGGGAGCGTCGGCGAACCACCCCAGCATGACCGGGAGCAACGTCCGCTGGATCGCGGCCCGTCGACTCACACCCTGGGTGAGTGCCTCCAACTGCCGCAGGGCCTCCGCAGGATCGAGATAGCCCAGCGCCTCCAGCCGCTGCCGGGCCGCCTCCGGGGTGAGCCGGGCCTCCCCCGCGCCCAACCGGGCGACGGAATTGAGCAGCGGCCGGTAAAACAGTTTCTCGTGGAGCCGGCGTACCTCACGCGCGTGCTTGCGCCACAACGCATGCAGTTCGGCGACGGGATCGGTCCGTAGCCCCATCGAGCGGCCGATGCGCCGCAGCGAGGCATCGTCGTCGGGCAGCACGTGGGTGCGGCGCAACCGAAAGACCTGAACACGGTGTTCGAGGGTACGCAGGAACCGGTAGGCCGACGCCAGAGTCGCAGCGTCCTCCCGGCCCACATACCCCCAGACCGCCAGCGATTCCAGCGCAGTGAGGGTCGTGGCGCTGCGCAGCATGACGTCGCTGCGGCCGTGGACCAACTGCAGCAGTTGCACACTGAACTCGACGTCCCGCAGGCCACCCGGGCCAAGTTTCAGTTGCCGGTCCACCGCGTTGCCGGATATGTGCGACACGACCTTGCGGCGCATCGCCTGAACGTCGTCGACGAAACCCTCCCGCTCGGCGGCAGACCACACGAACGGTCGCATGCTGTCGACATAGGCCGCGCCGAGTTCAGGGTCGCCGGCCGCCGGACGCGCCTTCAGCAGCGCCTGAAACTCCCACGTGGAAGCCCACCGCTGGTAGTAGCCGACATGGCTGTCCAGGGTGCGGACGAGTGCCCCGGAGCTGCCCTCGGGACGCAGCGCAGCGTCGACCTCCCAAATCGTCCCCTCGGCGGTCGACTCATTGCAGGCGCGCATCAGACCGCGGGCGAGCCGCTCGCCCGTCGCCAATGCCGCACCCGGGTCGCCGCCCTCGACGGGTTCGACCACGAAGATGACGTCGACGTCGCTGACGTAGTTGAGTTCCCGACCCCCGCACTTGCCCATCGCGATCACGGCGAAGCGGCACGGCTGCGCGCCGGGGGGCAGCCCGGCCCGGGCGATGGCCAGTCCGGCGCCGAGCACCGCGTCGGCCAGATCGGCCAACCGTTCGGCGATCTCGTCCACCGGCGCGGCCTCGGCGAGGTCTCGCGCGGCGATGGCCAGCAGCTGTCGGCGATACTCCACGCGCAGGGCGTGCAGTTCGGCCTGCCCGGCTCCGGTCGCCTTCGGCTGCGCCGTGCCCTCGTCCGTGCCCTCGCCCGTGCCCTCGTCCGTGCCCTCGCCCGTGCCCTCGCCCGTGCCCTCGCCCGTGCCCACGCCCACGCCCACGCTGCCTAGCAGGTGTGCGGTGACCGCCGTCCGATAGGCCTCGCCGCTGGGGGGGAGGTCGGATTGGAGCACCCGCCAGTGGTCGGGATGGCGGAGCAGGTGCTCCCCCAGGGCCATCGAGGCGCCCTGGATCGCGATCAACCGGTCCCGGACCCGCTCGTCGGAGCGCAGGGCCGCGACCAGTTCGGCCGCGTCCACCAGGGGGGCTGCCAACAGCCCCTGCAGCCCACGCAACGCGAGATCGGGATCTGCCGCGGCGCCGAGGGCCTCGACGATCTCTGGACAGCACTGGCCCAGGCCGCTGGACGCCAGCAACTCCACGGCCCGCTCGGGGTCGGTGAAGCCCAGCCGCGCCAGCCGTACGTGCGTCGAGGCCTCGCGCGGGTCATGATCGGTCACGGGCCCATTGTGCTGCCGGCTCAGTTCGTCGGCCGGGCCCGATCCAGGATCGTCGCGATCGCCCCAGTCACCGGGTCCGGTCTGGGCCCGCCGCCGAAGGTGCCGGCGCGCCCGTCCAATCGGGTCCGGATAAAGGCCTCCGAAACCGCATCGGGAGCGTGCCGCAGCAGCAGGCTCGCCTGCAGCATGACGGCGACCTGCTCGGCCAGCCGGCGGGCCCCGGCTGCCGCGACCTGAGACTCGGCCCGTACAGCCGCACGCAGGTCGTCACCCAACCGCGACACCGCCCGGTCATAACCAGCGTCGGCACCCGTCGCGGCGGACAACTCGGCCAGTAGGGCGTCAGCGGTGCCGGGCTCACGGGTGAGCGCCCGCAACAGGTCCAGGGCGTTGACGTTGCCGGACCCCTCCCACACCGAGTTGACCGGCGCCTCCCGATATCGCCGGGGCATGCCGGACTCCTCGGCATACCCATTACCGCCCAAGCATTCCAACGCCTCGCCGGTAACGGCGATGGCCCGTTTGGTCACCCAGTACTTGGCCGCCGGCAGCGCGATCCGGCGCAACAGCGCGGCCTGTTCGTCCCCGGCCTGCGCGGCGTCCACAGCGGCGGCCAGTCGCAGCCCGAGCGCCACGGCGGCCTCGGTCTCCACCGCCAGGTCCGCCAGCACCTCACGCATCAGCGGTTGGTCGGCCAGTCGGGCACCGAAGGCCACCCGGTGATCGGCATGCCAGATGGCCTCCGACAGGGCACCTCGCATCAGCGCGGCCGAACCCAGGACGGTGTCGAGCCGGGTCGCGGACACCATTTCCACGATCGTGCGTACGCCGCGACCCTCCGCCCCGACCCGGTGGGCGAAGGTCGCATCGAACTCGACCTCCGACGAGGCGTTGGAACGGTTGCCGAGCTTGTCCTTCAGCCGCTGGATGCGGAACGTGTTGCGGGTGCCATCGGGGAGCACCCGGGGCAGCAGGAAACAGGTCAGTCCGTCCGGCGCCTGGGCCAGCACCAAGAACACGTCCGACATCGGCGCGGAGCAGAACCACTTGTGCCCGCTGAGCTGGTAGCCGCCATCGATGGGCGTCGCGGTGGTCGTGTTGGTGCGCACGTCCGAGCCGCCCTGCTTCTCGGTCATCGCCATCCCGGCGATCAGACCGGGCTTGTTCCGCGGGCTGCGAAGGCTCCCGTCGTAGGCGTGCATGGCCAGCCGCGGCACCCATTCCCGGGCCAGGTCCGGTTCGCGTCGCAGGGCCGGCACGGCGGCGTACGTCATCGAGATGGGACATCCGTGGCCGGCCTCGACCTGGGACCAGATCAGGAAGCCGGCGGCCCGTACGACGTGGGCGGCCGGATCGGTGGTCGTCCACGGGGCCGCGTGCAGGCCGTGGCTGGTCGCCACGGTCATCAACTGGTGCCAGGCGGGGTGAAATTGGACCTCGTCGATACGGTTGCCGAAGCGGTCATGGGTATGCAGACGAGGCAGATTCTCATCGGCGAGCCGGCCCCAGTCTCGGGTTTCGGCTGAGCCCGCGAGTCGACCGAGATCGGACAGCCGGTCACCGGCGTGGGCTGCGCCGTAGCGATGCACCGCTTCGACCAGTGCCGAGTCGGCTGTGAACACGTCGTGCCCGACCAGGGGCGGGGTCTGGTTGAAGACCTGATGGGTCACCCGGCTCGGGGAGCTCTGTACGGGATCCGTCGCTAACGTCATCACCCCGTCACGGTAGCCCCGCGCGCCTGCCGTCGCGAGGCCTTCCGGACACGTTGTCGGGACCCGGCTCTGAGTGCAGTGCCTCAGAGCAGCGGTAGATAGCGGTCGAGCTCGAACTGGGTGACCTGGCGGCGGTATTCCTCCCACTCGGCCCGCTTGTTGCGCAGGAAGAACTCGAACACGTGCTCGCCGAGCGTTTCGGCAACCAGCTCGCTGTCCTGCATGGTGGCCAGAGCCTGCCCGAGGGAGGACGGCAATGGCTTCATGCCGAGTGCGCGGCGCTCCCCCTCGGACAGCTCCCAGACGTTGTCCTCGGCGCCGGCAGGCAGCTCGTAGCCCTCCTCGATGCCCTTGAGCCCGGCCGCTAGCAACAGCGCGAAGGCCAGATAGGGGTTCGTCGCACTGTCCAGCGAGCGGACCTCGACCCGGGTGGAGTTGCCCTTGCTGGGCTTATACATCGGGACCCGGATCAGCGCGGAACGATTGTTATGGCCCCAACATATCCACGCGGGAGCCTCTCCCCCGCCGGCCAGGCGCTTGTACGAGTTGACCCACTGGTTGGTCACCGCGGTGATCTCCGGCGCGTGCCGCAGCAGCCCGGCGATGAACGAGCGTCCCACCTTGGACAGTTGATATTGCCCGGTCGGTTCGAAGAAGGCGTTGCGGTCACCCTCGAATAGGGACAAATGCGTGTGCATTCCCGAACCGGGGTGATCCCGGAACGGCTTGGGCATGAACGTCCCGTACACGCCTTGCTCCAGGGCAACCTCCTTGACCACCAGCCGGAACGTCATGATGTTGTCCGCAGTGGTCAGGGCGTCGGCGTAACGCAGGTCGATCTCCTGCTGGCCGGGACCACCCTCGTGGTGGCTGTATTCCACCGAAATGCCCATCGATTCCAGCATCCCGATCGCGTGCCGGCGGAAGTCCGAGGCGGTCGACGACGGCGAGTTGTCGAAATACCCGAACCGGTCCATCGGCTCGGGCCGGCCGCCGTCATCCGGACGGTCTTTCATCAGATAGAACTCGATTTCCGGATGCGTGTAGAACGTGAATCCCAGATCGGCCGCCTTGCCCAGAGTGCGCTTGAGCACCCAGCGCGGGTCGGCGTAAGACGGTGACCCATCCGGCATCAGGATGTCGCAGAACATCCGGGCCACTCCGGGGGCCTCCGAGCGCCAGGGAAGTACCGAGAACGTCGCCGGGTCCGGCCTGGCCAGCATGTCCGACTCATACACCCGGGTGAAGCCCTCGATCGCGGAGCCGTCGAAGCCGATCCCCTCGGCGAAGGCGCCCTCCAGCTCAGCGGGCGCGACGGCCACCGCCTTCAGCGTGCCCAGCACATCGGTGAACCACAGTCGGACGAACCGGATGTCCCGTTCCTCGATGGTGCGCAGCACGAACTCGGTCTGCTTGTCCATAGCGACCTCCTGACCGGTCATCCTGCCCAGCACGATGTTTCGGCGGTGTTTCGGAGCTGCCGGCACCGCTGGTCAGGAACCGTCTGAGGCCGGCCGCCAGAGCCAGTCCCGCACCTCGGGCATGTCCTCACCCACACGCCTGATGTACTGCTTGTGCTCGATCCGCTTGTCCTGCATCTGCTGACGCAACACGCCGCACCGCGAGGTCAACCCGGGCACTCGGTCGATGACGTCGAGGACCAGATGGAACCGGTCGATGTCGTTGAGCACGCACATGTCGAACGGCGTCGTGGTGGTGCCCTCCTCCTTGTACCCCCGCACGTGCATGTTGTCGTGGTTGGTCCGCCGGTACGTGAGGCGATGGATCAGCCAGGGGTAGCCGTGGAAGTTGAAGATGACCGGCTTGTCGTTGGTGAACACCGAGTCGAAGGCGGCGTCCGACAGGCCGTGCGGGTGTTCGCTCTCCGGTAGCAGCCGCATCAGGTCGACCACGTTCACCACCCGGACCTTCAACTCAGGCAGGTGTTCGCGCAGTATCCCCGCGGCGGCCAGTACCTCCAGGGTGGGTACGTCACCGGCACACGCGAGGACCACGTCGGGTTCCTCGTTCGGGGCTTCCGTACCGGCCCACTCCCAGATGCCCAGACCACGGGTGCAGTGCTTGTCCGCCTCCTCGGCGGTGAGCAGATCCAGGCAGGGCTGTTTGCCGGCGACGACGACGTTGACGTACTGGCGGCTGTGCAGGCAGTGCGCCATGGTGGACAGCAAGGTGTTGGTGTCCGGCGGCAGATAGACCCGGATGACATCGGGCTTCTTGTTGATGACGTGATCGATAAAGCCGGGGTCCTGATGCGAGAAACCGTTGTGGTCCTGCCGCCACACGTGCGAGGTCAGCAGATAGTTCAGCGAGGCGATGCTTGACCGCCACGGAATATCGTCCGTGGTCTTGAGCCACTTGGCGTGCTGGTTGAACATCGAGTCGATGATGTGGATGAACGCCTCGTAACAGGAGAGCAGACCGTGCCGACCGGTCAGCAGGTAGCCCTCCAGCCACCCCTGACAGGTGGTCTCGGACAGGATCTCCATCACCCGGCCGTGCCGACCCAAATGCAGATCGGTGTCCAGCACCTGCGCCTGCCACGCCTTGTCCGTGACGTCGTAGAGCGCGCCGAGGCGGTTCGACTCGGTCTCGTCCGGACCGAACACCCGGAAGTTCGCGTGCCGCTCGTTGGCGCTCATCACCTCACGCAGCATCGAGCCGAGCACCCGGGTGGGTTCGCTGCGGGTGCCACCCGGTTCAGGCACGTCAACGGCGAATCCCCGCCAGTCAGGCAGTTCGAGGTCGCGAAGCAGTTTCCCGCCATTGGCATTCGGATTGGCACCCATCCGACGGTCCCCCCGCGGCGGCAGCGCCAGGAGTTCCTCGACCGGTGCACCGGATTCGTCGAACAGTTCCTCGGGCCGGTAGGAACGCAGCCACTGCTCCAACTGGTGCATGTGGTCGGTGTTGGTGTGCGTTTCGGATAACGGCACCTGGTGCGAACGCCAGGTGTTCTCCACCGGCAGGCCGTCCACCTCCACCGGGCCGGTCCAGCCCTTCGGCGTTCGCAGGACGATCATCGGCCAGCGCGGCCGCTCGGTGCTGCGTCCGGACCTGGCCTCCTCCTGGATCTGGAGGATCCGGGTGAGCACGGCATCCAGCGTCCCGGCCATGGCCTGGTGCACGGCCATCGGTTCGTCGCCCTCGACAACGTACGGCTCCCAGCCGTACCCGACCATGAGGTCGTGCAACTCGCCCGGGTCGATCCGGGCCAGCACCGTCGGGTTGGCGATCTTGTATCCGTTCAGGTGCAGGATCGGCAGGACGGCGCCGTCGTTGACCGGGTCCAGGAACTTGTTGCTGTGCCAACTAGCCGCCAGTGGACCCGTTTCCGCCTCCCCGTCGCCGACCACACAGGCCACGATCAGCTCCGGATTGTCGAACGCCGCGCCGAACGCGTGGCTGATCGAGTAGCCCAGCTCGCCCCCCTCGTGGATGGATCCGGGGGTCTCTGGCGCGACGTGGCTGGGCACCCCGCCTGGGAACGAGAATTGCCTGAACAGCCGATGCATACCATTGGTGGACAGCGAGATGTCCGGATAGACCTCGGAATAGGTCCCCTCCAGCCAGACGTTCGCAAGCAGCCCGGGCCCACCGTGCCCGGGCCCGGCGACATAGATCATGTCGAGATCGTCGCGTGCGATACAACGGTTCAGGTGCGCGTATATGAGGTTGAGCCCGGGCGTTGTTCCCCAGTGGCCGAGCAGCCGGGGTTTGACGTGCTCCAACTTGAGAGGCTCACGCAGCAGTGGGTTGTCCAGGAGATAGATCTGCCCGACGGACAGATAGTTTGCCGCCCGCCAATAGGCGTCGATGGCGCGCATTTCCTCGTCGGTCAGTGGTGCCGTGTGCACGCTGATGGCCGGTGCGGTGTCGCTGCTCATCCGGAAAGCCCTTCGCTCGCCAACTACTGACGCGTCCACCCTGACACGGATGTCAGCGGCTGGGGCAGGGGGGATCCTGCGATCAGGCTGCGATGGCGTTCGGGTAGGCCTGGTACTGGCGCTGGAAGGCCTCCTGCAGATTCTGGTAGGTCGCTGGGCTCTTGGCGGCCAGCTGTCCCGCCCAGCCGGTACGACCCAGCCCCCAGGCGGAGAAGTCGGTGCCGCCCTTGCTCATCCGATAGGCGACTGATGCGTTGTAGTCGGCCTGGCCGAGCCGGTCAAAGTCGATCCAGCTGCCCCGGTGTACGTCATTGATCTGGAACAGCCCGTGATCGAGGGTTCCGTTACCGTTGGGCTTGCTCACGATGTCCGGGACCGCTCCCGACTCCCGCATCGCCACCGCCCAGGCCGTACGCAGACCGTCGCCGCTGAAGCCGGCCCGACGCAAGGTGGCGTCCAGGGCGGTGGCCGACAGCGCCTTGCCGGGCGCGGTCGTGGCTGCTACGGGAGCGGTAGTGGTGATCGTTGCCGCAGGTGCGGTTGGCCCGGCGGCGAGCTGCTCGGGTGAGCGTGCGATGCCGTCCCCGGTCGGCAGCACGCGCCGGATCTCGATGAGGTGCTTGGTGTCAACGGCGCTGACCACCGTGCCCTTGGACGGGTTGGCGGCCTCCACCATCTTCCCGTTGCCGACATAAATCGCTACGTGGTTGACGCCGCGGCCGCGGACCGGATCGCGGTTGTGCCCGTTGGGCTCGTGGAAGAACAGCAGGTCGCCGGGCTGCGCTGCGTCCAGACCGGTGACCTTGCTGCCCTGGTTGATCTGTTGCCAGGACACCTCGGGGATCGACACCCCGTACTGCTTGAACACGTACTGGGTGAAACCGGCGCAATCCCAACCCGCCGGTGAACGTCCGCCGGCCACGTACGGAACGCCGGCGAAGCGCTGGGCCCACGCGGCGATGTCGTCCCCGTCGGCTCCGCCTGAGCCAGCCCTCGGCGCCGTGGTAGTCGTCGCAGGGGACAACAGCGAGGCTGAGGACACGTCGGTGGTGAGGGACGTGCCGCCGGTTATTGCGGCGTTCTGCGCGTCGAGCAGGGTGTCGAAGCTGGCCTGATCAGCCAGACTGCCGCCCGCGGCGGCGGTAGCGGACGGTCGTACGCCGGACATCGCTGCGAATCGTGCCTGGATCTGCGTCATCCGGACGGTGACCTCGGCCACGCTCACGGCTCTTCTTCCACCAAACTGCTCCCACTCATGCGCGCGCGTCCGTGCGCCAAGAAGCGTCCGGCTGACCCATCGGCCACGCCGCCGCCGGGTTGAGGAGAACGCGTCGATAGCCTGGCGCGATGCCACAGTTGCGCCTCGCGCTGGCCCAGATGAACGCCGTCGTCGGCGATTTGCCCGGCAACGCCGCCTTGGTGCTGGATGCCGCTCGGCGTGCCGTCGCAGCGGATGCCCACCTGCTCGTGCTACCCGAGATGGTGCTCACCGGCTATCCCGTCGAGGACCTGGCGCTGCGGCCGTCGTTCCAGCAGGCCGCCCGGGACGCGCTGCACCAACTGGCCGCTGATCTGGTCCTCAACGGTGCCGGTGAACTGCCGGTGGTCGTGGGACACCTGGACCGGTTGGCCGAGGGCACCGACCGGCTGGGCCGACCTCGAGGGGGCCCGGTCAACGCCGCTTCCGTCCTCCACCAAGGACGCATCGTGGCGCGGTACGTGAAGCACCACCTGCCGAACTACGGGGTGTTCGACGAGTTCCGCTATTTCCTACCGGGCGATGCCCCGTGTGTGGTCCGCGTCGGCGGGGTGGACGTCTCGCTGGCGATCTGCGAGGACCTATGGCAAGAGGGTGGCCCGGTCGCGTGGACGCGGGCCGCCAGCGCCGGGCTGCTCGTGGTCCTCAACGGCTCCCCGTACGAGCGGGACAAGGATGACGTGCGCCTGACGTTGTGCGCACGCCGGGCGGCCGAAGCGGGTTGTCCGCTGGCGTACGTGAACCTGGTGGGCGGTCAGGACGAACTGGTCTTCGACGGGGACTCCCTCGTCGTCGACGTCGATGGTTCGACGCTGGCCCGTGCTCCGCAGTTCAGCGAGGACCTGTTGGTGGTCGACCTCGACCTCGCGGCGGGCGCCGAACCGGCAGTGCGCAGTGTTGTGACCATCTCGGCGACACCGGTTCCCCCGTATGTGGTCGACGCCGCGCCCGTCGCGGCCCGGCTGGACGCTGACGCGGAGATCTACGGCGCTCTGGTTGTCGGGTTGCGGGACTACGTCCGCAAGAATGGGTTCGGCTCCGTGACGCTCGGGCTGTCCGGTGGCATCGACTCCGCGCTGACTGCCGCACTCGCCTGCGATGCGTTGGGGCCTGAGAACGTGCACGGTGTGTCGATGCCAAGTTTCTATTCCTCGCAGCATTCCCAGGATGACGCGGCAGACCTGGCCGTGCGTACCGGATGCGGGTTCCGGACGGTGCCGATCGCGAGCATGGTCGATGCCTATCAGGCCGAGTTGGGGTTGTCCGGGCTGGCCGAGGAAAACCTGCAGGCCCGAGTCCGCGGCACCACGCTGATGGCGATCTCGAACGCCGAGGGACATCTGGTGCTGGCGACGGGCAACAAGAGCGAGCTGGCCGTGGGGTATTCCACGATCTACGGGGATGCCGTGGGCGGGTTCGCCCCGATCAAGGACGTGGCCAAGACGGTTGTCTGGCGGTTGGCCCGCTGGCGTAACGCCGACGCGCTGGCCCGGGGCGAGACCCCGCCGATCCCGCCGAACAGTATCGAGAAACCACCCAGCGCCGAACTGCGCCCGGGGCAACTGGATACCGATTCGCTGCCGGATTACGAAGTTCTGGATGCGCTGCTGGACGCCTATGTCGAGCAGGACCACTCCGCCGCCGATCTGGTCGCCGACGGCTTCGACCCCGATCTGGTGCAACGAGTTCTGCGGCTGACGGACACCGCCGAATACAAGCGGCGGCAATACCCACCCGGCACCAAGATCTCCGTACGCGCCTTCGGCCGTGACCGCCGTCTGCCCGTCACCTCGCGCTGGCGCGAGATTGTCGCGGACCGGACGTAAATCCAGAGCCTGGAAGTTAAGTGGCACTTCAGACGCCGCAGCGACCAGGTCGGTGATGCCGACGAGCTCGTGGGCCTGTGAGCCGACCAACCGGGGTACGGCGAGGGGTTGACGAGGTCTGGCGCCTGGCGTAGTATTCCGTACATCAGTTCGACCCGGTTGTTGTTGCGATGTGGAACACTCCCCCTCCTTTGGGCGACCGATCTCTTCGGCCGCTAATCCCCGCCGGGTCTCAGTCCTGCCATGCCCTTCGTCGGCGTGGTCCGACGCCCTGAGGGGACGAACCATGCTCGGCGCACCCACTCGCACGCCCGTCCTGCCCAGCACACCGCGTGGGCACAGTGACCCGGCCCTGCTCGACGTTCCCGCACGCACGACCCGAATGCGGCGGCCTACTCCGACCACGTCGTCGGTTTCGCCCGACGCGCCCGTTTGGCCTGGCGCCGCCGCGTCCCCGGACGCTGCCGCCCTACCGCTGAATGCTGCGGTGGCGCAGGTGGATGCGGCTATCGACGCGTTGGCCTTGGTCGACATCAGCGGCGTGTGCGGAGCCGAGCTCGGGGATGCGGTCATCGGTCTGCGGCGGGTGGTGATGCGGCTGGCCGCTGCCGAGGCGCAGGTGTGGGCGCGGTTTGAGGCGCAGGCGGATTGGGCGGTCGAGGCCGGCTCGGTGGGGATGTGGATGCGGCAGCGCACCCACTGCTCGGACAGTGAGACGTATCGCCGCCGCCGCGTCGCCGAGTTGGCCCGAGCCCATCCGGTGATGGCCGCCCGCCTGGCCGCCGGTGACGTCAGCCTCGACCATCTGCACGTCCTCGGGGATGCGCACGCGAAGTTGCCGACTCTGCGGGCGCAGTTGGATGCGGTCGAGGACGTCATCGCCGACTACGCCCAAACGGCGACACCGAT
>JBBQYX010000064.1:0-16241 GCA_038208295.1 Candidatus Nanopelagicales bacterium
GTCCAGGGACATCGCGAACAACTCGCGGCCGAAGATCGCCAGGGTCGCCAGAATCAGGACGACCACGACGGCCAGGGCCCACAGATCGCTGGCGGACACCGTCGACAACGAGCCGAACAGGTATTGGTTCAGTGCTGTGGATGCCTTGCCCGAGGACAGCGAGGTGAAGAAAACACCGCCGGCGATGCCGCCGTAGAACACCAGGGCAAGAGCGAGGTCACCGGCGGCCCTGCTGCGGGTACGGATGGTCTCCAGGATCAGCGCCCCGACGATCGCAACGACCAGAGCCGTCGGCACCGCGGCGGTGCCGGCCAGGAACGACAGCCCCACCCCGGTCAGGGCGACGTGCCCCATCCCGTCGCCAAGCAGCGCCAGCCGCCGCTGAACCAGGAAAACGCCGATCAGGGGCGCTACCAGCCCCACCAGCGCCGCGGCCGCCAGGGCCCGGCGCATGAAGTCGAAGTCGAACAGTCCCATCGTCAGGTCTCCAGCAGTGCGTGACTCGGTCCGGCGGGTGTCTCCTGGTCGTGGTGCCAGACCGGGTCCTTCAGGGCGACGGGAACCGGCGGCGGGCCGTCGTAGCGGACGGAGCCGTGCCCACCGCGACCCAGGACCACGACCCTGGTCGTCAGATCAGCCAGCGGGCCCAGGTCGTGGGTGACCAGGACCACGGTCCGCCCGGCCGCCTTCAACCCGGCCAACGTCGCGGTCAGGCGTACGAGGCTGTCGGCATCCACGCCCGCGGTAGGTTCGTCCAGGACGAAGGTCTGGGCGCCGGTCGCCAGGGCGCTGGCGATCATCACGCGGCGCTGCTGGCCGCCGGACAGGGTGTCGAAGCGCTCGTGCCGCCGGTGCAGCAGCCCCACATCGAGCAGAGCTGCGCGAGCCGCTCGGCGGGCGGTGCCACGGGCGGGCCGGAAGCGTCGCCGGGGGCTGACCCGCGCGGCCAGGACGACCTCCTCCACCGAGACCGGGACGGTGCCGGCGGACATCAGTCGCTGCGGCACGTAGGCCAGCCGGTCCCAGTCGCGGAACCGCGCGGCGGGCACCCCGTAAATCTCCAACCGGCCGTGGCTGAGCGGTTGCAGGCCGAGCAGGGCGCGCATCAGGGTCGTCTTGCCGGCGCCGTTCTCACCCAGGACCGCGACGAACTCGCCGTCGCGGATGGTCAGGTCGACCTCATCGACGACGCATTCCCCGTCGAAATCGACGCAGGCGCGGTGCACCGCGAAGGGGACGCCGTGGACACGGGGATGGCTATCTGGCGCGGCCTGGCCCACGACCTTGGGACTGTCCAGGGCGTCGGTCATGTGCAGCCCTGGCCCTTCTGCACCGTCATCAGGTTGGCGTCCATGATCGACACGTAGTCCTGGGCCGAGCCCGGCTTGAGTCCCTCGATCGGATCGAGCAGGGCGGTGCTCGCGCCGGTCTCCTGAGCCAGCGTGACAGCGATCTTCGGGTCGACCAGAGCCTCGAAGTAGATGGTGGTGATCCCGTCTGCCCGAATCTTGGCGGCCACTTCCGCCAAGACCTGGGGCGAGGGCTCGGCCTCGGGGGACAGCCCGGAGATGCCGATCTGAGTGAAGTCATAGCGCCGCGCGAGGTAACCGAAGGCCTCGTGGCTGACCACCAGGTCGCGATTGACGCAGTTCCGCGTACCCGCCGTCCACCGCTGGTCCAACGCATTCATGGCCGTACGCAGCCGCTCACGGCCCACGATCACCTGCTGCTGGTCGGCCCCGTTCAGGTCCTCCAGTCGGGCGGCGATCTGGTCACCGATCGCGGACATCAGCGTGGGGTCCAGCCACACGTGCGGGTCCGATGGCAGCTCTGCTGCGTCGCCGGCGGGGGAGGTCTGCGGCTCGGCGGTCGCGCTGTCGGTGGGTGTGGTGTCGGGGGGCGGGCTATTGCCGGGCGTGGCGTCGGTCGTTGTGGCTTCGGTGGGTGTGGCCTCGGTCGGGGTCGGCGACGGGGTGATCAGCGGCAGGTCGGCGGTGACGTCCAGCGCCCGGTCGGCCGCCTGCTGGGCCACGGCGTCGTCCACGGCCGGCTGGAAGCCGGGAATGTAGAGCACCAGATCGGCCTGCGAGATCTCCCCGACCTGTTGCGGCGTCAACTCCAGGTCGTGCGGCTCCGCACCCGGTGCGGTCAGGGTGGTGACGTCCACGGCAGGTCCGCCCACCTGCTCAGCCGCGTACGCCAATGGATAGAACGCGGCGACCACCTTGATCGGTGTGGCACTGGGGGAGTCGTCCGGTGAACCCGTCCCCCCGGACGGTCCGGCCGAGCTCCCGCAGCCGGCCAGCGTTACCAGCGCGATCGCACCCGCCGCCCAGCTGCTGAGCACGCCGACACGCCGACTACGAGCCCCAGGTGATTGCACCCGTGAAGCGTACCTCAGTTGAACATGATTGTCATATCCATATAGGTGACGGGAGGGGGCACGGGCCCCAACCCGGCTTAGATACGACCGACGAACTTCAGGACGGTGACACCGGCCACGGCGATGACGACGGCGACGCGCAGCAGTCGGGATCCTGGGGTCAGCACCGGCCAGGACAGTGCTAGCAGCCAGGCCAGGAACAGGGTGACCAGGCTGAGGGCGAGGCCGCCGGCCCAGGCCAGCCTGTCCGCAGGCGCGATCAGGCCGAGGAACAGGAGTAGTCCGAGCACCACCGGCAGGACCAAGCGGGGCAGCCGGTGCAGGGTCAGCAGCACCGGGGCGCTGGCGATCTCCAGTCGCCGCCGCCACGCCGAGGAGGGCGAGGGAGCCGCGGTCCGGGGACCACGGCTGCTGCCGGGAGCACCGCCCGGCCGCTGTGGATTGCGCCCCGGGCGCGCCGCGTTGCCGGGCGCCGAGCCGCCCCGGGCGTTCGGACCGGTCGCCGTGCCGTGGCTGCGGGCCGCCGGGTTTCCCCCCGGTCGAGCCGGCCGGCCGGATCGACGCTGCTGGGGACGGTGTGCCATGGGGATACTCCGTACGGACGGGTGCGGGTGGACGCGCGCGGTCGAGGTATCCATGGTGACGTACCCACCGGTGCGCCCCCACCGCCCGAAGGGATCCACACCATGATCGTCGTCACCCGTCTGACGCAGTCCGATGCCGCCACGCTCGCAGGCGCGCGGCGGCTGCTCGAGCTCTTGACGGCCGCTGCGGGGTGCACGGCCGGCTGGTTCGGTCGATCGGTGGACGACCCGCAGCGCCTGGTCGTGGTCACCACCTGGACCGGCCCGGGCCACTACCGCCGAGCGGTGGGCAGCGTCGCGGCGAAGATCCTTCTTGCTGAGTTGGGATCGGTGCTCGTGCCCGAAGCGGGGGCGTACGAGGTGCTGCGTACGGTCACTAGGGGCGTGGGAACCGATCATGCGTCGCTGCTGGCCGACGAGGGCGACGGGCCGGCCGGTGGCGCTGGATACCCTGGACCCTCCGCTGACCGTTGAAACCTGCCCCCCGGAGCTCCCGTGGCCACCGATCGTGTCGATGCCGTTGTCAATCTCAGCAAGCGTCGGGGCTTCGTCTTCCCGTCCAGTGAGATCTACGGGGGTACGCGGTCGGCATGGGACTACGGCCCGCTCGGGGTGGAGCTCAAGGAGAACATCCGCCGGCAGTGGTGGCAGAGCGTCGTCCGCGGCCGGGACGACGTCGTCGGCCTGGACTCCTCGGTGATCCTGGCGCCGCAGGTGTGGGCCGCCTCGGGTCACCTGACCGCCTTCGTCGACCCGTTGACCGAGTGCAAAAAGTGCCACAAGCGTTGGCGAGCCGACCAGTTGATCGAGGCGTATGCGGAAAAGCACGGCCACGAACCGGCCAATGGTCTGGCCGACATCGTGTGCACCAACTGCGGCACCCGCGGTGACTTCACCGAGCCGCGCGACTTCAACGGGCTGCTGCGTACCGCCATCGGGCCGACCGAGGACGCGGGATCGGTGCACTACCTGCGCCCGGAGACCGCCCAGGGCATCTTCGTCAACTACCTCAACGTGATGAACGCCGCCCGCAAGAAGCCGCCGTTCGGCATCGGGCAGACGGGCAAGTCGTTCCGCAACGAGATCACGCCGGGCAACTTCATCTTCCGAACTCGGGAGTTCGAGCAGATGGAGATGGAGTTCTTCGTCCAGCCGGGCAGCGACGAGGAATGGCACGAATATTGGTTGCAGCAGCGCTGGGACTGGTATACCGGGCTCGGCCTCAACCCCGAGAACATTCGCTTCTTCGAGCACCCGAAAGAAAAACTGAGCCACTACTCGAAGCGGACCGTCGACATCGAATACCGGTTCCGGTTCGCGGGCAGCGAGTGGGCCGAGTTGGAGGGCATCGCCAACCGTACGGACTTCGACCTGACCACCCACGGTCAGCACAGCGGCGTCGACCTGTCCTACTTCGACCAGGAGTCCGGCGAGCGCTGGACCCCGTACGTCATCGAACCGGCAGCCGGGCTCACTCGCTGCGTGCTGGCGTTCCTGCTGGATGCCTACGACGAGGACTCCGCGCCGAACGCCAAGGGTGGGGTGGACAAGCGCACCGTGCTGCGACTGGACCCGCGGCTGGCTCCGGTCAAGGTCGCGGTGCTGCCGTTGAGCCGCAACGCCGACCTGTCACCCAAGGCCCGTGACCTGGCGGCGGCGCTGCGACAGCGCTGGAACGTGGACTTCGACGACGCCGGTGCGATCGGCCGGCGCTACCGCCGGCAGGACGAGATCGGTACGCCGTTCTGCGTCACCATCGACTTCGACACCCTCACCGACGACGCCGTCACCGTCCGCGAACGCGACTCCATGACCCAGGAGCGGATCGGCTTGGACGCGGTGCAGGGGTGGCTCGCCGAGCGGCTGCCCGCCTGCTGACCTTACGTCGTTGGTTGCGCTAACGGCGCCTAGCGCAGTTTCGTTGTTGGTTGCGTTAACGGCGCCTAGCGGATGGGGTTGAGTTTTCCGGTGGTGCGGGCGGCGCCGTGAAAGGTCTAACGCCGGGGGTTATCGCGTTCAGACCCTGATGACGCGCAACGGCGGATGCGCTGAGGCGATCCGGGCGAACTCGTCGTCCTGCGTCACCACCGGCAGTCCATGTGCCACGGCGGTGGCAGCGATGAGGGCGTCGGTGAGCCGGATCGTGCGGTGGACTCCGGTGCGCCGGCAGTCCACCACCAGGCGCGCCCAGGCAGACATGACTGCTTCCGTGACAGGGATGGGATCGAAAGTCCTCGACAAGGCGAGAGTGTCCGCCCGTCGGGCGATGGTTGCCTCATCTTCGCTAGCAAGCACTCCTAGCTCCAGTTCGCCGATGGTCACTACCGAAACTGCGACTCGGTCCGGGAGGGGCCCCAGTTTCCTGGCTGTCTCAGCGGCAATGAATACCGAGGTGTCCAACAATCCAGGGCTCACGAGTCGGCCAGGGTCTGGCCAGCCAATTCGTCAAGGTCACCACGTATGCCCGGGTCCGCGGATCGCCAAGCGAGTTGCTCCTGTAGGGCGGCGCCCGCCAACCAGCGACTACGCCCCCCGTGCGGAACGATGTCGGCCACTGGCTCGCCACGCACGGACAGGGTGACGCGCTCCCCCGCTCGTACGGCGTCGATTACCCGGGCCGTGTCGTTCCGCAGGTCGCGTACGCCGATCTCCATGTGCGACACGGTAGCATCAACGCGTCGTGGAGGGCTTTCCGCTGATCTTGCTCCGGGTACGTGATTGCCGTGCTTCAGACGGCCGTTGTTGGCGTATTGAGCGGGCCGAATACAGCAACGACGGCCGTCGGAGCCAAGGACAACTCAGCGGCCGTCGGTCGACGCCGGCTGATCCGCCTCGGCCTCGTCCTCCCGACGCGCCGGCGTGCCGCGGTTGCCGCCCATGTCGCCGGGCTTGCGGTTGGGGTGCGGCAGGGCCAGGGAGGCGATGAGACCGAGGGTGACGAAGGCACCGGCCACCCACGCGGTGCCACGGGCGGCATCGGCGAAGCCTTGGGAGGCACCTGCGACCAGCACGTCGCCACCCGGTTGGGAGGCCAGCGACGGGATGACGGTCCCGGCGCTGGCTTTGACCGCCGCGGTGACCTGCTCGGCGGCTGCTTGGGGAACACCGCGGTCGGTGAGGGCGGCGGTGGTGGCGCCCAGCCCAATGACGAGGGCGGCACCCAGTACGGCGGTGCCGATGGCGGCGCCCACCTGGCGGGACGTGGACTGCACGGCGGAGGCCTGGCCCGATTCGGCGACAGGTACGTCGGACAGGATCACGCCGGTCAACTGGGCGGTGGCGAAGCCAACACCCATCCCGTAGACGAACAGCCACGGCGCCAGCGCCCACCCGGTCGTCGCGGTGGAGATGCTGAGCCCGATCGCCAGGATGCCCACGGCCTCCAGCGCCATGCCCAGTTGCAGCACCCGGACGGACCCGACCCGCTGCGACAGCGGCGCGCCCACGCCCGAGCCGAGGAACGAGCCGATCGCCAGCGCGACCAGGATGAAACCGGTCTGCATCGCGTCGTAGCCCTGCACGCTCTGCAGGAACAGCGGAAGTGAGAACAGCAGTCCGAACTCGCCCAGACTGACGATCAAGGCCACGGCGTTGCCGGCCGCGAACGACCGAATCGTGAACAGCCGCAGGTCCAACAGCACCACGTGCCCGGCGCGGGCCCGGCGATTCTCGTACAGCAGAAACGCCAAGATGCTCACCGCGGACAGCACGAACGCCAGGAACGACATCGACACCGTGTCCGACGTCCAGGTGAAGCTGCCCGCCGAGAACGGGGCGATGGGCCGGAACCAGCCGTACCGCTGCCCCTCGATCAGCGCGAACACCAGGCTCCCGAGGCCGACCGTCCCGAGCACCGTGCCGACCCCGTCGATGCCGCGTCGACCCGCCGGGTCGGAGGTTTCCGGCACGATCGTCAGCAGGCCGATCACCACCCCGATCGCGATGGGCACGTTGATCAGGAAGGCCCAGTGCCAGGAGGCGTACGTGGTCAGGTAGCCCCCGACAAGCGGACCCATGGCCGCCATCCCGCCGATCGTGGCACCCCAGACCGCGAAGGCCACGGCTCGGTCCTTGCCGACGAAGACCGCGTTGAGCACCGACAGGGAGGCGGGCAGGATCATCGCCGCCGCGACGCCCTGCAGCGCCCGCATCCCGATCAGCATGGTGCCGCTGCCGGATGCGGCGATGCCCACGGAGGCGATCGCGAACAGCGTCACTCCGGACACGAACATCAGCCGCCGCCCGAACAGGTCCGCGAGTCGCCCCGACACGAGCAGCAGCGAGGCGAACGTCAGGGAGTAGGCCGAGGTAATCCACTCGGCGTCGGTCGTCGTGAGGTCCAGGTCCCGCACGATCGTCGGGACGGCGACGTTGACCACGGTCGCGTCCAGGATGATCATGGCGACGCCGAGCGCCAGGACGAACAGACCGATCCACTTGCGGCGCCCGCTGAGCAGGCTGCCGGCCGGGACCGATGCGGATGCGTTGCTCATTCCAGCGGAACCCTTCAGCGTTGGTGACTCGGCTCGGGATCATACCGACGCCACGTCGGAACGTACCCTGTATCGGGTGTCGTGCCTTGGCAGGTCTGGCGCCCTCCGCAGGAGGTCATCCTCGCGGCGCTGATTCAGGCGCGAGGCGGCGCCGGCTAGTCGGCGCCAACTGATCTTGGGGCATGACCAGGGCGCATCATCGCGGACAATGGACTGATGAGCATCACCGGGACGACCGCCGCGCCGCCTCTGGTCGCCGGTGGGATCACGGTGCAGCCACCCGTCGTCCTCGCGCCGATGGCGGGCGTGACCAACCGGGCGTTTCGCCGGTTGTGCCGGGAGGCCGGGGCAGGGCTGTACGTCAGCGAAATGATCACTGCCCGGGCGCTGGTGGAGCGCAACGCCGAGACCTTGGACATGATCCGGTTCGACCCGGACGAGACCCCGCGGTCGATCCAGCTGTACGCGGTGGATCCGCGCACGGTTGGGCAGGCCGTCAGAATCCTGGTGTCCGAGGACCGCGCCGACCACGTCGATCTCAACTTCGGCTGCCCCGTACCCAAGGTGACCCGCAAGGGCGGTGGCAGCGCGCTGCCGTGGAAGGCGGACCTGTTCCGGTCGATCGTGGCTGCGGCGGTCCGGGCCGCTGACGGCCGCATCCCGGTGACGGTGAAGATGCGGACCGGCATCGACGCCGACCACCTGACCTACCTGGACGCCGGTCGCGCTGCCGCCCAGGAGGGTGCCGCGTGGGTCGCGCTGCACGGGCGAACCGCCGCTCAGCTGTACGCAGGCCGCGCGGATTACGACGCCATCGCCCGACTGGTCGAGCACCTGCCGGGGACGCCCGTCCTGGGCAACGGGGATATCTGGACAGCGACCGACGCGCTGGACATGGTCGCGCGTACGGGGTGCGCCGGGGTCGTTGTCGGCCGCGGGTGCCTGGGCCGGCCGTGGCTGTTCGCCCAGCTGACTGCCGCCTTCGAGGGTCGTTCCGTACCGCCCGAGCCGCGACTGTCCGCGGTCCTCGCCATCTTGCGCAGGCACGCCGAACTCCTGGTCGAGGCGTTCGGTGAGTTCAAGGGCTGCCGCGAGATCCGCAAGCACATCGCCTGGTACCTCAAGGGTTTCGCGGTCCGTCAGCACATCCGGCTCGCCCTGGGCCACGTCGCCTCGCTGGCCGAGTTGGACGTGCTGCTGGCAGCTATCGATGCCGATCAGGACGCCAATCCCGCCATCCTGGGTGCCCCCCGCGGCCGGACCAGCCCCCCTCGCCGCCCCGCCCTGCCCGACGGCTGGCTGGACTCCCGAGACGTCCCCGCCGACCGGCTGATCACCGACGACCTGCACGTGAGCGGCGGCTGACAAGGTTGCCAGGCGTCACCACCTGCGCGGACGTTCGGGCCGCTGGTGGGGACCGCAGGACCCTGCCGGGTTTAACCCGCATGCGGTTGGGTTGTGCGAGCATCCGATACGTGCGGGCCGGCACACAAGTGGCAGGCCCGTGCGGACCCCAACCGCCGACAAACCGTGAGGCCACATTCCATGACCGCTTTCGTCTACGACTTCACCCAGGGTGACAAGGACCAGAAGGATCTCCTGGGTGGCAAGGGCGCCAACCTCGCGGAGATGACCCGGCTGGGTCTGCCCGTCCCCCCCGGCTTCACCATCACCACCGAGGCCTGCCGGCACTACCTCGAGCTCGGTGAGCAGCCGCAGGCGATGCGCGACCAGGTCAGCGAGAAGCTGGCCTGGCTGGAGAAGCAGATGGGCCGCAAGCTGGGCGACCCGGTCGACCCGCTGCTGGTCTCCGTACGCTCCGGGGCCAAGTTCTCGATGCCCGGCATGATGGAGACCGTTCTGAACATCGGGGTCTCGGACAACTCCATCGACGCCCTGGTCAAGCAGTCCGGTGACGAGCGGTTCGCCTGGGACTCTTACCGGCGACTGCTGCAGATGTTCGGCAAGACGGTCCTCGGTATCGACGGCGACCTGTTCGAGGAAGCCCTGGAGACGATCAAGGACCTGCACAACGTGGCCCTGGACATCGACCTGGGGGCGGAGGACCTGCGCCGCTTGGTCGACACGTACAAGCAGATCATCCACTCGCACACTGGCCAGGACTTCCCGCAGGAGCCGCGCGAGCAGCTGGACATGGCCGTCTTGGCCGTCTTCGACTCGTGGAACACCGACCGCGCCCGGCTGTACCGTCGCCAGGAGCGCATCCCGAACGATCTGGGCACCGCGGTCAACGTGCAGGCCATGGTCTTCGGCAACGTCGGCGACAACTCCGGCACCGGCGTCGCGTTCACCCGCGACCCGTCCACCGGCTCGACCGGCTCCTACGGCGACTACCTGCCGGACGCGCAGGGCGAGGACGTTGTCGCCGGGATCCGCAACACCCTGCCGCTGGAGGAGCTCGCCGAGCTCGACCCCGATTCGTACGAGAAGCTCATGGCGAACATGCACACCCTGGAGACGCACTACGCGGATCTGTGCGACATCGAGTTCACCGTCGAGCGCGGCAAGCTGTGGATGCTGCAGACCCGGGTCGGCAAGCGGACCGCGGGTGCGGCCTTCCGGATCGCCATCCAGCTGGTCGATGAGGGCCTCATCGACATGGACGAGGCCGTCCTGCGGGTCAACGGCGTTCAGTTGTCCCAGTTGATGTTCCCGCACTTCGACGAGAGCGGTGACCGGGTCAAGTTGGCCAAGGGCATCGCCGCCTCACCGGGTGCCGCGGTTGGTCGGGCAGTCTTCGATTCCCGTACGGCCGTGCTGTGGTCGCAGTCCGGTGAGCAGGTCATCCTGATCCGCCGCGAGACCAACCCCGACGACCTTGAGGGCATGGTGGCCGCGGCCGGCGTGCTGACCTCCCGCGGTGGCAAGACCTCGCACGCGGCCGTGGTGGCCCGCGGCATGGGCAAGACCGCGGTCTGCGGCGCCGAGCAGCTTGAGGTCGACACGAAGTTCCGCCGGATGGGAGCACCGGGCGGGATCATGGTCTCCGAGGGTGACGTCATCTCTATCGACGGCACCTCCGGCCAGGTGTTCCTCGGCGAGGTGCCGGTCGTGCCGTCCCCGGTCGTGCGCTATTTCGAGGGCGACCTGGACCCCAACTGGGACGAGGCCGGCGACCTGGTCAAGGCCGTGGACCGGATCATGAAGCACGCCGACGGGGTACGCCGGATGCGGGTCCGCGCCAACGCCGACACCCCCGACGACGCCGCCCGCGGCCGTCGGATGGGTGCTGAGGGCATCGGGCTGTGCCGGACCGAGCACATGTTCCTGGGCGAGCGCAAGCAGTTCGTCGAGCGGCTGATCCTGGCCGAGGACGAGGTGGAGCGCCAGGAGGCCCTGGACGCCCTGCTCCCGTTGCAGCGCAAGGACTTCGTCCGCATCCTAGAGGCGATGGACGGCCAGCCGGTGACCATCCGGCTGCTCGACCCGCCGCTGCACGAGTTCCTGCCCGACCGCACCGAGCTGGCCGTTCGGGTGGCCCTGGCCGAGTCTCGCGGCGAGGCGACCGAGGGTGACCTGCGGCTCGCGCAGGCCGTCAACCGGCTGCACGAGTCCAACCCGATGCTGGGCCTGCGAGGCGTACGTCTGGGCCTGGTCATTCCGGGCCTGTTCGCCCTGCAGGTGCGGGCGATCGCGGAGGCCGCGTGCTTCCGCAACCGGCTGGGCGGCAAGCCGATGGCCGAGATCATGATTCCGCTGGTCGGCAGCATCCAGGAGCTCGAGCTCATCGCCGAGGAGGCCTCGACGGTCCTCGCTGAGGTGTCCAAGGTGCACGGCTGCAACCTGAAGTTCCCGATTGGGACCATGATCGAGCTGCCCCGTGCGGCGCTCACCGCAGGGCAGATCGCCGAGGCCGCGGAGTTCTTCTCCTTCGGCACCAACGACCTCACCCAGACGACGTGGGGCTTCAGCCGCGACGACGTCGAGGGTGGCTTCTTCTCGGCCTATCTGGAGAAGGGTGTCTTCGGGGTCTCGCCGTTCGAGTCGATCGACCGCGAGGGCGTCGGCTCGCTGATCAAGACCGCTATCAAGGAGGGCCGCAAGACCCGGCCGGAACTGCATCTCGGTGTCTGCGGTGAGCATGGCGGCGACCCGGACTCGGTGCACTTCTTCCACGAGGTGGGCCTGGACTATGTGTCCTGCTCGCCATTCCGGGTCCCGATCGCTCGTCTCGAGGCGGCCCGGGCCGCGCTGGACACCGGGGGTTCCGACACCCGCTGACCCAGCACCATCGACGGTCCTCGCCGTCACCGCAGCACATGCGTTCCCCATGGGACACGCTGCGGCGGTGACGGCGGGGTACGGGGCCTGAGCAACCCCTGTGACCGGGCACAGGTCCGATTCCCGCCGCTGACCGGTGCCGGGTGACAATGACCGCGTGCCCGCGCCCCAGCCCCTCGACGTCACTGCGCCGACCGTGGCCAGCCGCCCCGGTCGGCGTCGGCGTTCTCGGACGCGGCGCGTCGTCAGCAGCCTGCTCATCCTGCTGGTCCTGGCGGTGCTGGCGCCGGTCGCCTGGGCGTTCGCAACGGTGCTGTGGACAGCCCGCGCTGATGATCGAACTCCGACCGATGCGATCGTCGTCCTGGGTGCTTCGCAGTTCTGGGGCACCCCGTCGCCGGTGTTCGCGAACCGCCTCGACCACGCCAGGGAGCTTTACGACGACGGCATGGCCCCATTGATCGTCACCCTCGGCGGTGGGCAACCCGGCGACCGGACGACCGAGGCCGAATCTGGTCGGCAATATCTGATCAATGCGGGGGTGCCGGCAACCGACGTCGTTGCCGTCCCGTACGGCTCCGACACGTACACCAGCATGTCCGCCTTGAGCAGAACGGGCCTGGCCGCCATGTCCGGCAAGCCTGTGCAGGCGGGCACGCTGACCCTGGTCTCCGATCCCGCGCACCTGGCCCGCTCGGCCGCGGTCGCCCGGTTCTTCGGCCTGGACCCCCGGGTCAGCGGCACGGTCGAGGGACCCGGCAGCAGCGTGACCCCCGAATATGTCGTACGGGAGACCGCCGGTCTGCTGCGGCTGTGGTTTTACGACAGCCATCAGTCGATCAGCACCTGAGGCGCAGCGTGTCCCCGGCCGCGGGGTCGGGGCGCGGCGTTTGCGTAGAGTCGCTGTCACCATGCAGCCACGTGTCGGTCGGCCCGATGACTCACCCGGCGTCGACCTCGTCGCAGGCCTCGAGCTCGAACCTTCGGTCGTCGATGATCTGCCGGCGGCCGACGACCTCCCCTCCGTTGGGTATTCGCGGGCCGACGAGCAACGGTGGGTGGACGAGCCGCCCAAGCGCCGCAGCCGCACCGCGTTCGCCCGCGACCGCGCCCGCATCCTGCACTCGGCGGCTCTGCGCCGGTTGGCGGCCAAGACCCAGGTGGTCCAGGCAGGGGAGTCGGACATCCCGCGGACCCGGCTGACGCACACCCTGGAGGTGGCGCAGATCGCCCGGGAACTCGGCGGCTCGCTGGGCTGTGATCCAGACCTCGTCGAGGTGGCCGGCCTCGCCCATGATCTCGGCCACCCGCCCTTTGGGCACAACGGCGAACAGGCGCTGGATGTGATGGCCCGGTCCTGCGGCGGGTTCGAGGGCAACGCCCAGTCGCTACGGGTGCTCACCCGACTTGAGGCCAAGACGATGGATGCGGCCGGCAACAGCGTCGGTCTGAATCTGACCCGGGCTGCGTTGGATGCCACCACGAAATACCCGTGGCTGCGACGCGAGGGCACCGCGAAGTTCGGGGTCTACCAGGACGACCTGGCCGTTTTCGAGTGGCTGCGCACCGGCGCTCCGGCCGGGCGTACGTGCTTCGAAGCGCAGGTCATGGACTGGGCCGACGACGTTGCCTACTCCGTACACGACTTCGAGGACGCGGTGCAGTTGGGACACCTGGACGTACGGGTCATGACGTCCCCGGACGAGCGGGCCGGCCTGGTGGAGGTCGCTACGCAGTGGTACGCCGGCGACGCCCACAGTGGTGAATTAGAGGCGGCCCTGGACCGGCTGGTGCGGCTGCCGTACTGGCTGCCTGCGTACGACGGGTCGCAGCGCTCCCTGGCGGATCTGAAGAACCTCACCAGTTCGCTCATCGGGCGCTTCTGCCAGGCCGTTGACGTGGCCACCCGGGAGCGCTACGGCGACGGCCGGCTGACGCGGTACGCCGCGGACCTGGTGATCTGGCGAGAGGTACGCATGGAGGTCGCGGTGCTCAAGGCGACGGCCGTGCGGTACATCATGCGGCGGGCGGGGGCGGAGTCGATCTATGAGCGGCAGCGCGACGTGCTCACCGAACTGGTCAGTGCCCTGGTGCTCGCTGGTGCGCCCGCGCTGGACGCGTGGTTGCGGCCGACCTATCTGGGCGCCGACACCGACGCGGCCCGGTTGCGCGTGGTCATCGACCAGGTCGCCAGCCTGACCGACACCTCGGTCGTCGCGCTCCACCATCGATACTGCTGAGCGGACCTCGGGTCACGGCCTGCCCGCTCAAGTCAGCCCAGCGAGGCGTCGGTGGCGGGGCCGTCCACCGCGCCGGACAGTCGCAGCCGGGCGGCGGGTGGCACGTCCTGCGTGACATCGAGCAGCCGGACCTGGCTGGGCGCCGCGCCTGGCGGCAGGGCGGTCGTGGGGATCTCCACGACGGTACGCGTCGAGCCCAGCTCGAAGGAAACCCACGTGCTCAGCCCCAGTCGCGACATCGCTAGGGCGGGTACGGGCGGCGGATCAACGCCGAGGTCGGCCAGATACCGCGCGGTGACACCGTCGCTGGTGAGTTCCGGCGGGCCGGACGGCGGCGCTCGGAACTCCAGCGTCCGGGCCACGTAGCGGTTGCTGGGGGCGGACAGCCGCAGCACCCAGCGCAGCGGCTGGCCGGCGGTGACCCGTACCGCCGCCTGTTCCACGGACAGCGTCGGGGTGGGGTCGTCATCGAGCACGGTCAGACCGCCGACGTATTGCCGCGCGACGCCGCCGCGCAGCGCCCGGACCGTGACGGTGTGGACCATGACGTCCTCGTCGTCGCGACGGTTGGCGTCCCAGTAGATCGGGATGGCCAGCCTGGTCGGGCCCGGTCCCGCGGAGGCGGGCACGGTGATCGCGCGGCCAGTGGGATAGCCGCCCGTGCGCGGGTCGCTGATGTCCACCCACAGGCGTACGGGGGTCGGCCCGGCTTCGACGGTGATCGGGATGTCGACGTGCGGCCGGCCTACGTGACCCTCGACGACGGTACGACTGCCCACGTCCACCCGTGGGACGCGTGGCGTCAGCGCTGCGGGGACCGGCGCGATCCGGGCGACATCGAGAACCCACAGCCGGCCCGCTCCCGCTCGTACGCCAGGCCCGGGCAGCGGACGCACGGTCAGGGCTCGCAGGGGTCCCGGCTGCAGTCCCGCGGGTACCCGAATCCGTACTGACCGGGCCCACGCCTTGGCGGAGTCGGCGCTGCCGGGCAGCGCCGTGATCGTCACCGGTTCGGTCGCCGTCGGGCGTCCCGCACGGTCGGTGAGGTCGACGGCAAAACGCACACGTCCGACCCGGCCGGGGAGCACCACGCGCAGTTGCAGGACGTCGCCCGGCTGGACCGCAGCCCCCCCGGTAACGGGCAGCGTGGCTGACCCGGCAGGTCGGTCCCAAGCCACCTCCCAGGCCCCGGGCGGCGGGGCATTGCCCGCGTACGACACTGACAGCCAGTGCGGCGTCACCCCGGACACTTCGCCGGCGCAACTCGGCGTGCTGGCGTCGCTCCCGGGATTCCACGCATCGGCTGCGGAAACCCAGGCGGGGCAGACCCGCGTCTGCACGGGGCTGGTGCCGGACACCGCCGTGCCCGGTCGAAAGTCCGCGGACACGACGCTCGTCTCGCCCGCCAGGGCGGCGCTGAGCGCCAGACCGGAGCCGATGGAGGCCGGGCGCACGGCTGACCCGTCCAGGAACGGTCGGGCCCGCGCGTCCTCGCGCAGGAAAGCAGCTGCTGCCGCGGACGCGTAGACCGCGCCGAGGTCTTCTTGGGCATGAGAGGCGAGGCGGCGGGTCGTGCCGCAGGCCGCGTCGGTGGGGTCTGCCCAGTCGTCCTCGGCCGGTGCCACCGCTCGTCCGGGGGTCCACTGACTGTTGAAATAGTTGTGATTGGCTCCGAGTACCAGCACCGCCGAGCGCAGCGCCGGATCGGCCACTGCCCGGCTGTCATCGACGTACTGCTGGCCCTGCAAGTCGGCCACGTCGCCGTCGCAATAGGGCAGGACCACCGCGACCGGCACGCCGGGGGCGGTCTGCCGGCCGAAGGCGGTGGGCGCGATCAGCAGCAGCCCACGGACCCGCCAGGGGTCAGTCACGGCGGAGTCCACGACCGCTCGGTTGACGCCCTCACCGCCGCGCGAATGCCCCACCAGGAGTACGTGACGTAGATCCGCTCGCAGCAAGGCGCCCGGCAGTACGGGTGCCGGTCGGCCGCGGGCCCAGCCGGCCAGCAGCCCCAGGTGGTAGCGCACCAAGGCGGAGCGGGCACTCGCGCCGGAGTCAGGCAGGTCGGCGTCCTGCGCGTTGATGCCGTTCGCGGCAATGGAGACGGTGAGGAAGCCGCGGGAGGCCAGCAGGCGCTGCATGGCCGGGTAGCCCGCGGCACTGGGGATCGGCAGCCAGCCCGCCCGGCAGGGCCAGTCCATGGACGACTCGGCAGAGGCGTTGAGTCGAGTTGACGACTCGGCAGAGGCGTTGAGTGGAGTTGACGACTCGGCAGAGGCGTTGAGTGGAGTTGACGACT
>JBBQYX010000065.1:0-16141 GCA_038208295.1 Candidatus Nanopelagicales bacterium
CGCGATCCGAGCCTCCATCAACGGCAACACCACCGACAGCGCCCGAATATCCAACCACCGCTCATCCGGCCACCCATTCATCGTGTTCCCCAACACCGACGCCGGGAACTTCGCCGCATCCGACCGGTAATTCTCCCAACCACCCGCATCGAAATAACAGATCACCTTCGCGCCCTTCGCATGCAACGCCGCCACCGTCGCCGCCGACGTCTGCTCCCCATCCACATCAAACACCGGCGAGCTCACCGACAGATCAATATTGCCCGACAACTGCCACTGCCAATCCGTCCCCACCACCGGACGCCACCACGAAGCTGTGGTAACGGCTGGAGTAGATGTCGGACCAGGCATCGTTGTCTCCCGGGGCGAGCTGGTGTGCGTGGTCCTGGCCGGACGGGGGGAATCTTGCACTGCCGCGGTGAGTTCGGCGCAGCCAGAGACGATCATCCCGGCCGCCAAGGCGCAGCCAACAAGCATCGGACGGTTGGGGCGCCGCCGCTTGGCCACGCGCGAGTTCGAGGTGCGGAGTTTCCGCATAGCATGCCTTTCGCTAGGAGCCCCCTGGCCGATGGCCGAACGAACGCGGGTGCGGACGGAGACGACCCGGGACGTAACCCGGGGCGAACCCGTCCGCACCAAGCATGCGGGTCAGTTCGCGGTGATCGTCAAAGTCTGGTTGGCGCTCCCGCCGGCGTTCGTGGCTCGCAACTGGACTCGCTGGGTCCCGCGTTTCGGCACCGTTCCCGAAACCGTCGCCGTCCCGTCGCCATGATCGAGCACCGTGATACCGACCGGTGGTGTCTGGCGCACGGTGATCTGCGGTGTTGGCGAGCCAGTCGTGGTTACCATGATCGCGAACGGCGTCGCCGCTGCAACGGTCGCCGTGGCCGGGCTCACGAACGCGGCGCGGTCCGAGACGGTGAGCACGAACGACTGAGTGACCGATCCGCTGGAGTTCGTCGCTGTCACCGCCAGCGGATAGGCACCGCCCGACCCTGGCTGCGCGGTCCCTGACAGGGTGGCGGTGCCGTTGGCCGCCGGTGTGAAGGTCACGCCGGCGGGCAGGGCGCCCGACAGGGACACGACCGGGCGTGGCCACCCACTGGTGCGCATGGTGAAGGTGCGGGCCGCGCCGGCGGGCATGGTTGTGGTCGGATTGCTGGTGATCGCGGGACCCTGTTGCACTGTCACGACCAGCCGCTGGGTCGCCCGTTGGGTGCCGTTCACTGCGCTGACCTGCACGGTGTAGTCGCGTGCCGAACCCGTCTGCGGCGTTCCGGCAAGGACGCCCGTCCCGTCACCGTTGTCGGTGAACGTCAGCCCCGGCGGCAGTTTGCTGGTGGTGCTTAGTGTGGGTGTGGGCGAGCCGCTGGTGGTGACCAGGAACGAGCCGGACTGCGTCACGGTGAAGGTCGCGGTTTCTGGGCTGGTGAACGTCGGTGTCTCCAACACCGTCAGAACGAATGCCCGGCTGACCGCGCCACCGCCGTTGGTGGCCGTCACCGTCACCGCGTACGTGCCGGCCGTACCGGTGGTCGGCGTACCCGAGATGGTGCCGATGCCGTTGCCGCCGTCGAAGAACGTGACTCCGGCGGGCAGCGCACCGACGATCGACATGGTGTCCGCGTTGACCGCGGTGAGCGTCACTGTCGAAGACTTGCTGGTGGTGAAGGTCGCGGACTGCGGGCCCGTGATCACGGGCAGCGGCGGGGTGCCGATCAGGCCTCCCGCCACCCAACCCGACAGTTCCCCGCCATAGCTGGCGCCGAATCTGGCTCCGTTCACCAGAGTGCCGGTCGGGACGGTGAGGGGCGCCTCGACCCCGGTGGGATTGGAAAGCGTCACCACGCCATTGCTGATGCGGCCGGTGACCGCCGATCCGACCGGCATGCCACTGGTGGTCCAGTCCTGCTGTCGTTGCAGTGCCTGGGACGCCTGCGTCAGGCTGAGATTAACCAATGGGGCGTTGGTCGAGAACGACGCCTGGTAGGTGTTCAGGATTTCGCTCATCAGGGTCAGGCCAAGGTAGTCGGGGCCCGTCAGGTTGGAGGTGTGCGCGTAGAACGGCCGCGGGTCGTTGCTGAGGATGAAGCGCAGGTCGTTGGCTACATCGGTGGGCAGGATGTAATCGCGGAAACCGGTTGCCAGGTCCAGGGGGGCCGCTAGGCACGTCGCCGTCGCCGGGTTGGCGTCGCAATAGCCGCTCCCGCCGTCCGCGGCGGACAGGTAGATCCAGTTGTACTCGCTGACCTCCTCCGCCTCCGTCGACACGTTGTAGTAGACCGCGACCGGGTGCCGGGGCACGGTGATGGCCGAGCCGACCGTACGCGGGCCGGATTCACGTGAGGCGTCCGCACCGATGACCGTGATGCCTCGCTCGCTGAGGGCGGCACCGAAGCCCGGGTTGTCGATGGGTTGCTGCGGGGTCAGGAAGAGCCCGGAGTGCTCACCGGACAGATACTCGCGGGCATCAAACGGCAGGCCGAGGGCTCGACCCTGGGTGATGTTCGCCGTGATCTCGGAGTTGATGTCGGTCTGCGACGTCCACGAGATGTTGCTGCCGTCCGCGGCCGCAGGCGCGCCGTCGGTGGTGCGGCAGGTCCACGGCACGGTGCTGAAGTCCTGATTACACCCCTGGTAGATGTGTTCGTAGCCGTGGTTCAACCAACGGATCGAGTTCTTCGCTGCGACGAACGCATTCGTCAGATCGTCGGTACCGTTCCAGGGGTTGCCGTCCCGGTCGAACAGCGAGTGGTAGGCATTGAAGGCCAGCGTCGGTTGATAGTCGTTGGCGGTCTGCCAGGCGAGCAAAGCACTCACGTCACCCGCGGTCATCCGGATGTCGTCGGCAGGAACGTTCACGCCGGGAGGGCAGTCCTCGCCCGGGGTGCACTTGTACGTCGAGTTCCAGCGGGCGTCGTAGCTGAAGGCGTCATCGAAATGCTGCGTGTAGTAGTTGCGGTTGTAGCCGAAGTGGATGCCTTCCGTCGCCCAGGTGACGATGCCGTGGGCCAGCATGCGGAACTGCTGCAGCGGTGCGCTGAAGGTGGCGTTGACGACCAGTTGTTCCACGCCGCCGGAGGAGTAGGCCCCGATCAGCGAACCTTCGACGGAGGATCCCGGGATCGGCACCGTGACCAGCGGGGTGAACTGGGCGCCATCCGGCATTGGTGGCTCCGAGGTGGCGGTCAGCGGAGTGGAGGTGATCGCGTAACTGCCGATGCGGAAGGGCACCGGGCCGTCGAGGTACATCCACCCTGAACCCTTGCCCGCAGCAGTCACGGTTGCGGTCACGCCGGTGAGGCCGCCCGCCCAGGTCGGGGCGGTAGCGGATCCGTAGGGGTGCAGTCCGACGTGCGGACCGGGGATGTCGTAGGCGTCGACCGAGCGTACGCCGTAGCCGACCTGGTAGTTGCGGATCGAGGTCATCTCGTCCCCGGACAGGCCGCTGGCGGCCGTCCACGTGCCACCGGTGCTGCTGGGCAGGACGACAGCCTGGAAGCGGCCGACACCCTCCTGGCTCAGATACCCGTCGGTCACCTGGGGACGATTCGGATCCGACAGGCTCACGTCGGTGTGCGGGACCCCCTCGAAGTCCAACTGAGCGGCGATGGCATCGACCATGACGCTGCCGTCGTCGACCACGAGCACTCGCATCTGAACCGCGGACCCTGCCGCCGTGGCCGGCGGTGTCAGAGCCATCGTCGTCGTGACGAGACCAGCCACAGCGGCCATGCCGACCACTGCCCGCCACCGACGCGGTGCCCGTCCGCCCCGTCTACTGTTACCGAACACCGAGATCGCCTCCATACACCCGAGAAACACAGCGGAACACGGATGTGCCCGCCCAACCTGACTCGACACCGGGCGAGAACGCTGCCCGCAATCGCCTACTGAACTGAGAACTGCTTCACTGAAAACTCATCGAAGTTGCGAGGGAACCGGACAGGCGTCGCCACGGATTGGCGCCATCGAGTTCGGTGACATACACCGATGCGCCCCGCCCGGCCGCCATCCGACGTACCGCACCGTGGTGCTGGACCGGCACGCCATAGACCAGATGGAGCAGTCGGACTGCCGAGATGTTTCGTATCCAGGCCGGAACCTGGAGGGAGCGGTAGGCGGTCCAGTCGCCCTCGAACGTCACGCAGACATCGCAGAGCTCCGGTGTCGGCCGCAGCGGGTGCACGCCCGGGTTCGCTGCGATGAAACCCGCGCCAGCCGCACGCATCGAGACGATCAGACCCCGGGTGAACTCCTCGCCGACCACCGGAAACCGGTCGAGGAACAGGTCACTGATCCCGTACGCCTGCCGCCAGCGCGCGACGTCGATCCAGATGTCATCCTCGGGCCGAGCACCGTAGCCGAGATCGACATACCCCAGGGCTCGGATGCCGCGCTCGGCGAGTCGCCGAAGCTGACCGACATACTCGACGTCCGGCGTCCGGCTGGAGCCCGGACCATCGGCAACATTGACCACCACCCCGGCCCAGGCAGTTCCCAGGTGCTCCACGATGCGCCAGTCACTTGATGCCGTGAGCGGGTGGAAATACCCCGGCACGATCTCAGCGGTCACACCGGCACCCGCGCAGCAACTATGTGCCGAACCGTGTCGGCCAGGTCGTATTCGGGATGCCAGCCGAGCGCCACGCTGCTTCGGGTGATGTCGGCGCACTGCCAGTCGACGTGCGCGGACCGATCGGACCCATGCTCCCGCTCGAAGATGTCCCCGACATATCCGGACTCAGCACACAGCAGGTTCACGAACCGGCGGGCGGTCACGGCCCGGCCACGTCCGATATTGAACACGCCGGACAGGTCGCCGGGCAGGGTTGCCGCCCGAATGATCGCCGTCACGACATCACGTACGTCGATGAAGTCACGGGCTGCATCCAGCGGTCCCAGTCGCACGGGGCCGCCCTCAGAACGAACCCGGTCGAGTTCACCCAGGACGCGTTCGGTGAGGCTGCCGGCCGAGGCGCCGGGACCGAGCGGATTGAACAGGCGCAGAACCACACCACCGAGGCGACCCGCGGCCGCAGCGGACAGCACTGTCTCGGTGCCGGCGAGTTTGGTGACCGCGTAGCCGCTCGTCGGCCGGGACACAGCAGACTCGGCAATCGGTGTTCCCGGCGTCCCGGCGCCGTACTCGGCCGAGGAGCCGATGTGAACCAGGCGGGCCCCGGTTCCAGACTCGGCGATGGCGTCGACCAACGTGCTCACGAGCCCGATGTTGGCCCGGGACAGCGCGTTGAGGTCTCCGGTGATGGCGCCGGCGCAGTTGATGACCGCCGTCGGTTCCAAACCGCGGATCAGCCGCTGCAGGGCCAGTTCTCCTGCCTCCACCACGTCCATCTCGATGGTGGGGACGGCCAGTGACGGATCCGCTCGTCGATCCAGGCAGGTGACGTCGACATCGTCTCGCTCGGCGAGTTTCTCTACCACGTGGCGGCCCAGGAAACCCTTCCCGCCCAGCACGAGGACCCGGTGACCTCCGGTCCGCCGGACGGCCGCGCCGCGGACCCCTGTCGATGCGGAGGTCGTGGTTGTCTCGTCGAGGGCACGCGGGTCCGGCAGGAGCGCCGAGCGCAGCACCTCGAAGTCGGCGTTGGCCCGGTCGTAGTCCTCCGGCCGGCCGATGTCCAGCCAATAGCCGTCGAAGTCGAAGGTGTGCGGCGGATCGGCGCGCTCCAGCAGATCCAGAACGAGGTCGTCGAAGCCGAACGGCTGGCCGGCCGGGTAGCGTCGCAGCGTCTCCCGAGACATTCCGTACACGCCCATGCTGACGCGGAACGGCAGGGTCGGCTTCTCCCGGAAACCGAAGATGGCCTTGTCCTTGACGTCGAGAACACCGAAGTCGATATGCACCCGGCGGTCGAACGTCGACACGGTGAGCGGCGCACCAGAACTGATGTGATCGCGCAGCACCTCGTCGAAGGGCAGGTCGGTCAGCACGTCGCCGTTCATCACCAGGAAGTGCTCGGGTAGCTGATCCAGCACCGGCAGCAACGGCCCGATGGTGCCGAGCGGTGCCTCCTCTTCGACATAGTCCACGGTCAGTCCCCAGCGGGACCCGTCTCCCACGAAACTGCGAATGAGGTGACCGAAGTGACCGATGGCCAACGTGATACTCGTGAAGCCTCGGGCCGCCAGTTGGAGAAGAACAATTTCCAGGATGGAGTGCTCATCGCCGATCGGCACCAGCGGCTTCGGGATCGATGTCGTGTACGGACGTAGCCGGACGCCCTTGCCGCCGGCCAGAATCACTGCATGCATGTCCGATCCCCTCAGATGGTGTAAGTGTCGGGGCGATAGCGGGCGAGGTTCGCGGGATCGCAAAACCATGCCGTGGTCGCCTTGAGGCCGGAGCGCAGGTCGTGCATCGGCTCCCAGCCGGTCGCCGTTCGCAGTTTCGTGGTGTCGGCCAGCAGTCGCTGGACCTCCGAGGCGACGGGCCGCAATCGTTGACCGTCCTCGACGATCTCCGCAGAACTGCCCATCACCTCAGCGATCATCGCGGCCAGGTCACCGACCGAGATCTCGCGGCCGCTCCCCGCGTTGAACACCTCACCGACCACGTCTTTGGCCGGCGCGGTGCCCACAGTCACGAAGGCGGCGGCGGTGTCCTCGACGAAAGTGAGGTCCCGGGTCGGTGTCAGCGAGCCGAGCGAGATCTGTTTGCGTCCGCTGGCGAGTTGGGACGTGATGGTCGGGATCACCGCACGCGCGGACTGCCTCGGACCGTAGGTGTTGAACGGCCGCAACGTCACCACGGGTGTCTCAAAACTCAAGAAGTAGCTCTCCACCATGCGGTCGGCCGCGGCCTTGGTGGCCGAATAGGGCGATTGAGCCTGAATGGGGTGCTGTTCGCTGATGGGCACCGTACGAGCAGTTCCGTATGTCTCGCTCGTCGATGTGTGGACGACGCGGGGCGTCGACAACTGGCGCGCCGCCTCCAGGACGTTCAGCGTTCCGGTGATGTTGGTGTCGACGTAGGACTGCGGAGCGACGTAGGAGTACGGAATCGCGATGAGCGCGGCCAGGTGGTACGTGACTTCCGCACCCTCCATGAGTTCGCGAACGCTGCGGGCGTCCCGTACGTCACCGAGGATCGGCTCGACCTGGTCCATGACCTCGCGCGGCAGGGTGTCCAGCCACCCGTAGGAACCGAACGAGTTGTACTGCACCATGGCCCGGACCCGATGCCCGCGGGCGACGAGGGACTCCACCAGATGGGAGCCGATGAAACCTTCGGATCCCGTTACGGCAACGGTTCCGCTCATAACTGGCACTTCCTTTGATCAGAGGTGGGCTTGGTCCGAGGTGGACGTAGGTCACAGGTGGACGAGGGGACTGCGTAGATGGCGCAGTGCGGCGACGAGGAGGACCACGAGGATGGCGCCGAAGGTGAAGACGTAGGCCGCCTCGGCCTGCGTCGCTGATACGCGCACAGCGAGCAGGTAGACCGCCAGGGCGGACCCGATACAGATCGAGGCGAGACGCACCTGGCTGATGGAGACCAGGACGATCGTGACGAAGAAGCAGGCGGCCAGCACGGAATAGCCGAGGACCAACAGCGGCAGGCCGGTGACGATGGTGTCGCGGGCGGCGACGACCGTGATACCCCCCAGGACCGCGACCACCGCCAAGTATTCCACGATGGCCCGGGCGAAGGCGGACTGCGCACGGCGAGCGAACCGCTGCGGCGTGGTGGATTCCCGCATGGCGGAGTCGACCCGGCTGCGCAGTCGGGACAACTGCCATTCGACGGCACCCATGCTGAGGACCAGCGGTAGGGCGGCATACCAGATGGCCGAGGCCGGCCGGCCGGCCAGCACAGCCAAGGTCAAAGGCGCCAGCCCCACGGCACCGGCGCACAGCATTCCGTACAGGACATGCGGTCCGGCGGCGCGCAGATCGGCCGGGGTCAGCAGCAGGTTGAGGGTGGTGGCGTCCGTGTGGGCATGAGTGACCGGCTCCGCAGCGGTCACCACCACGGCCATGACCAAGACGGCAAGGACGGAGGCGGCGGCCAGGGCGAGTTGACCGGGGCGCGCCCACGGTGCCAGCCCCAGCAGGAGCAGGAGCCCGGCCAGGCTTCCCGGAGCCAACGCGGCCAGCAACAGCCGGTCCCGGCCGAGCACCAACAGGACCCCTGCGCCGATCATGTAGGCCCCGACTGCCATCGCCGCCAGCACGGCCGCAGCCGGTGCTGCCACCAGAACCGCCACCAGCGCGAGTACTACGACCACCAGGAGCACTCCGGCCAGCAGGCCAGCGCGCAGAACCCGCTGCGCCGCAGCGATCCCGTCCCAGCCAAGGCTTCGGTAGCCCAGATAGGACAGCGCCTGACTAAGACCCCAGCCCAGGCTGAGTCCCAGCAGCAGCATCAGCACCGCGGTCGCCTGTGTCTGCCGCATCGCCTCCACGCTGACCAGACCAGGCAGGGCGTAGATCAAGCCGCGCAGCAGGATCGCACTCCGGGACACCGGCGGCCGGACGGTCCCGCCGGTACGGCTGGCGCCGCGGCGCGGGACCAGCACGAACAGCGCCTCCGCCAAGGAGAAGACGTCGGGGTATCCATACCGGTGGCAGGCGACGTCGCTCATGCCCTCTGCCTCCAGCCCGGCGGCGATCTCCCAGGGGTCCACCGCCGAGTTGCACAACTCGTCGTGCTGTCGGGACAGGACGGTCAGTGGGTTGGTGGACCGCCGACACGCCCTGCCGTCGGGTTCGCCGACCCGAACCGTGCGAACGGTCAGGGTCGGCATACCCCTCTCGATCCCGATGTCGGTCATGCCGACCTGGCCAACTGCATGGAGTCTGCCAACTCGTCGGTCAGTGCGACCGGTTGGGCGAACTCGCCGAGGAGATCTGCATAGATTCTCCGGAATGCGGACATCGAATGTTCGAGGGTGAACATGTCCAGCACCCGCGCCCGAGCCTGCTGACCGGTTCGTTGACGCAGTTCGGGATGCTCGAGGTATCGGATGCATGCGTCGGCAAAGGCGCGGGGATCCCGAGCCGGGACAACGGTCCCCGCAGCTCCAACGGCTTCGCTCACCCCTCCGACGTCGGTGCTCACCGTGGCTCGCCCGGTGCTCATCGATTCGATCACCGTGTACGGGAACCCCTCGCTGATACTCGACAGGACGACCACGTGGCCCGAGGCGTACGCCTCCCGAGCCGATTCGGCCCGGCCCTCGAAGGTGACACCGTGCTGGATACCGAGGTCCGCAACGAGCTGCTCGCAGGTGCGCTGATAGTTGACGCGATGCGGTGCGGGAACCCCGAAGAGGCGGAGTCGAGCAGCCGGAATGTGCTCCAGGACAAGGGAGAATGCGCGGATCAGCGTCTCAATGTCTTTCAGCGGATCGATCCGCCCCACATACACCAGAGTTGGCACGCTGGGTTCTTGCGGAACCGGTGCGAAGGCGATGGGATCGACGCCGTTGTAGACAGTGACGATCGCATCCGGATCGGCACCGCCACGCACCTGCCAGCGCCGGTTGTACATGTTCCCCGGCGCCACCACATCCGCCTCGGCGTAGGTCGCCGCGGTGATCGCGCGGGTGACTTTCAGCAGAGCGGACTTGACGGCCCAGCCGTAGGTGTCGGAGCGGTGGGCCAGGTAGCGCTCGCGGAGATAGACACCGTGCTCGCTCACAATGAACGGTGCGCCATGGGTCCACTTCGCGCCGAGAGCGACCAGCCCGGCCAGGCCGTTGGAGGCGCAGTGCACCAGGTCGGTCGGGGCTGCCGGCAGGCTGAGCGGGCGAAGCATGTGTTCCATCAGGACCGTCACCGTCGCGGCATCGCCCATGGTGGGGCGGGCAGCCAGGTGAGCGTTGGGATCATCCATGCCTGGTGGATTCGTGTTCCACACGTCCGCCAACGCAACAACAGCGTCCTCCGAACTGAGGGCGGCCGCGAGATTCTGAGTCTGTGCGAAGTCGTACAGATCGCGAAGTACGGAACTGAATACACGTCCCGACACCCGCGTCGAGAGTGCCTGGGTGAGAACCTGGTGATACACCTCGCGAAACTGCTTGCGTACCGCGCCTTTCAGTGGCCGGCCAGAACTCTTCGCAGACCACAACGGCGCCGGGGTCACCGACACCACGTTGTCGGGGAGTTCGAACGCAAGAGGGGTCACCCGACTGCCGGTCAGGGCGACCACCTGGAACTCGCGCTCGGGCATGGAGCCGACGAGCTGTTCGCACCAGACGCTGACCCCTCCAGCGGTGAACGGATATCCGCCTTCGGTCGCCAAGGTGATGTGCCGTGGTCTGCTCCCGAACACGTCAAGCCCCGTTGACTTCAGCACGCGCTCTCTCCCGATCCCCCCGGACGTGGCGACCCACGACGGCACCTGGCCGCGGCTGCGGTCGGGAGCGCCTGGTCGGGACGGCCGGAATGTCACACCAGGCCAGCCCGCGCTGGACCCCAGTGGTGGGCGTCATGCGACGCCCGTGTCATTCGTCTTCGATCGCGGCCAGTCCCACCCCAGGGGTGACCGTGATCTGTGGAAGTAAGGTGACACTAACTCTCACGCAGTGTCAACACAGTCGACCCGATTCAGGCAATTATCGGTCGAACGGACGATGCCGACCGGGACAGTCGGAGGAGGGCGTCACCATTCGTCACACAGGGTGACTGCTCGGCTGTCGCCGGTGGCGGCAGGGCCGACGCGGCAGGTCACCGGACCGCGTCCGAGGTCCCCCACAGCGCACCGAAATACGCCCAACCGCGATCCTGACGCGGCCCTGATGGGGCCGCGGCCGCTACTGACGCGTTCTTGACGCGGTCCGTCAGTCGCCGATGATGGCGTCGACGAAGGCTTCGGCCTCAAACGGCGCCAGGTCATCGGCACCCTCGCCCAGCCCGACGAGTTTCACCGGAACTCCCAGCGTGCGCTGCACGGCGACCACGATGCCGCCCTTGGCGGTTCCGTCGAGTTTCGTCAGCACGATGCCGGTCACGTCGACAACCTCGCTGAACACCCTCGCCTGCACCAGGCCGTTCTGACCGGTGGTGGCATCCAGCACCAACAGCACCTCGTCGACCGGTCCCCGCTTCTCCACGACCCGCTTGACCTTGCCGAGTTCGTCCATCAGCCCGACCTTGGTATGCAGCCGACCGGCGGTGTCGATCACGACCGTGTCCGCCTCCTGCTCGGTGCCCACCTTCACCGCGTCGAAGGCGACCGCAGCCGGGTCGCCGCCCTCGGGACCGCGTACGACAGTGGCGCCGACCCGATCCCCCCAAGTCTGCAGCTGATCGGCCGCAGCGGCTCGAAACGTGTCGGCAGCGGCGAGCACGACGTGCCGGCCGTCAGCGATCAGCACCCGCGCCAGTTTTCCAGTCGTCGTCGTCTTCCCGGTCCCGTTGACCCCGACCACCAGGACGACGGCCGGCCGCCCCTCGCGGCGCGCGGTGTGCAGGGTGCGGTCCATGGTTGGGTCCACCAGCGCCAGCAGTTCCGTGCGCAATAACGTCGTCAGGGCTGCCGGGTCGTGAACCCCGTCCACCCGTACGCGGGTACGAAGGCGTTCCAGCAGTTCCTGGGTGGGCGCGACGCCGAGGTCGGCCAGCAGCAGGGTCTCCTCGACCTCCTCCCAGGTCGCCTCGTCCAATACGTCGCGGGACAGCAACGCCAGCAGCCCCTTGCCCAGGGCACTGTTGGACCGGGCCAACCGAGCACGCAACCGGGCCAACCGGCCGGCGCTGGGAGCCGGGACCTCCAGCGTCGGTTCGAGGAGGGTGGGCAGTTCCTCGACTGGGCCGGGGCGGTCCAGCAGGTCGGTGCCGGCGCCAGCGACGTCCTCGATACCGCGCCGCGGGGTGTCCCGGGGCGGTTCGGCGTCATCGCCCACCCCGGGCGCATAGTCCACGCCGGGCCGCGGCTTGGGTGGCTTGACCCTGCGGCGGCTGGGCGCAAGCAGGGCCACGGCGGCAACCGCCACGACGGCGAGGATGGCGACAGCGATGAGTACGTACGTCAGGGCGTCCACGGGACGTCATCCTCGCATCGCCGCCGGGGCCGCACGGTCAGCCAGCCACCGCACGGACAGCCGACCGCGGCGCTGCTCATCACGCCGTGGCGGGTTCGCGCTCCCGCAACCGCTGGCCGATCACCTGCGTGACGCCGTCGCCGCGCATGGACACCCCGTACAAGGCATCGGCGATCTCCATGGTCCGTTTCTGGTGAGTGATGACGATGAGCTGGCTGGCGGTCCGCAACTCGTCGATCACCTCCAGCAGCCGGCCCAGGTTGACGTCGTCCAGCGCGGCCTCCACCTCGTCCAGGACATAGAACGGACTCGGCCGGGCGCGGAACAGCGCCACCAGGAACGCCACCGCGGTCAGGGACCGCTCGCCGCCGGACAGCAGGGACAGCCGCTTGACCTTCTTCCCCGGCGGCCGGGCCTCCACCTCGATCCCGGTGGTCAGCATGTCACCGGGATCGGTGAGCAGCAGGCGACCTTCACCGCCGGGAAACAGCCGGGCGAAGACCCGCTCGAATTCACGAGCCGTGTCGGCGAACGCCTGGCCGAAGACCTCCTGCACCCGGTCGTCGACCTCCCGCACGATCGACAGCAGATCCGCGCGGGACCGCTTGAGGTCGTCCAGTTGCGCAGCCAGGAAGGTGCTGCGCTCCTCCAGCGCCGCGTACTCCTCCAGCGCCAGCGGATTGACCCTGCCCAGCAACGCCATTGCCTTGTCGGCCGTGCGGGCGCGCTTCTCCTGCACGCCCCGGTCGTACGGGGTCGGCGCCGGCAACGGCGTGCCCTCGGGAACCTCGTCGCCGGGCGCGGGCGGTGACGGCGGCACCAACTGGTCTGGGCCGTACTCCGCGACCAGGGTCTCGGAGTCGACGCCGAACTCCTCGACGCCCCGCGTTTCCAACGCCTCCAAGCGCAGCCGCTGCTCCGCCCGGGCCAACTGGTCCCGGTGCACCGAACTGGTCAGCTGCTCCAACTCCGCGCCCAGGTCCCGCACCTGCGCACGGACCTCTGTCAGCCGGGCCTGCCCCTGGGTGCGCTGCTGCTCGGCCGACGCACGCTCCTGCGAAGCCAGTTCCAACGACTGCGCCAGCAGGATCAACACCTCGTCGACGCCGCGGACCACGGCCTCAGCGACCGCGGCCTCGCGGGCCCGCCGCACGGCTCGCTCCGCCGCCGCCCGCCGGGCGGCGATCTCCGCCGCGGCCGCTCGCTCGAGCGCCTCCGCCCGGCCGGACAAGGCGTTGGCCCGTTCCTCGGCAGTACGCAGCGCCAGCCGGGCATCGACCTCGGCCTTGCGCGCACCCGTCGCCGCGGTCGCACGGTCGTCCCGTTCGGTCGGATCGGGTTCGGTGTCGGCGGGCATCTGCTGCGCCTGCGCCAGCCGCAGGGCGAGGCCGGCGCTGGTCTGCTCGTCTGCATCCCGCGCCACCTGCGCCGACTGCAGGGCGGCCAGCAACCGTTCGGCCTCGGCAGCCGCGGACCGGGCGGACCCGCTGAGCTGGCCGAGCTGCTCGGCGACGGCGGCCATCCGCGCATCCGACTCGTGCAGCCCCGACAGGGTCGCGGCCACTCGGTCCGCTGCCTGCCGCTGGCACGCCTGCGCGGCAGTTAGTTCAAAGCGAAGTCGTTCGGTGCGGTGCTGGGCCGCGTCGAGTCGCTGATGGGCCTCGTCGACAGCCGCCTGCACCTCCAGGAGACTGGGCGTAGCGTCACTGCCGCCGGTTGCCCAGCCAGGCCCGATCAGATCACCGGCGGTCGTGACCGCCACGACGTCGGTGTGCTCGGCAACCAGGGCCCGGGCGGCCTCGATGTCGCTGACCACTGCGGTCCGGCGCAGCGCGCGCACCAGGGCCGGTCGGAGGTCGGCCGGAGCCGTCACCGTGTCGATCAGCCAGCGCGCGTCGCCCGGTAGGCCCGGCCACGGCTGGTCCGCCGCGGGCTCGTCGTGCGCCACCAGCAGCGTCGCCCGCCCGGCGTCGCGCTCGCGCAACCAGGTCAGCGCCGCGGCTGCCTGCAGCGGGCCGGTCACGGCGACTGCGTCCGCCCGTACACCCAGCGCGGCGGCCACCGCGGTCTCCAAGCCGGACTCGACGTGGATCAACTGTGGTAGCGACCCGAGGACCCCGTCGGGCGGCGCATCGGTCGCGTCAAGATCACCGGGTCCGGACCGGGCCGCGGCTAGCAGTACGGCGCCGCCGTCCTTACGGGCCAGGCCCGACTCCAGGGCCTCGACCCGGGCGGCCAGACCGGCCCGGTCCCGGTCCGCGGTCGCCTCCTCGCGGCGCAGCCGGGCCACCGTGTCATCCGCCTCGGCCAGCTCGGCCACGGCGCGTTCGTGTTCGGCGTCCAGCCCAATCTCGCCCTCGTCCAGACCGGTGATCTTCGTCTCCAGCGCCTGGAACTCCCCCAGCGCCCGGTCAGCCCGGGTCTGCGCCTCATCGACTTGGGCGCTCAGCCGGCCCACTTCGTGGGTACGCGCATCCAGCCGTGACGCGGCGGCGGCCGCCTGCCCGGACAGCCGGGCCAGGCCCTCCCGTCGATCCGCCGCAGCCCGGACCGCGGCGGTCATCCGGGCCTCGGCCGCCGCAGCAGACTGCTCGGCCGCGGCGCGTACGTGGGTGGCCTCGGTCAGCGCCGTCCGGGCCGCCTCAACCTGGCGACCGAGCGCGAACTCCTCGTCGCGGGCCGTGTGCGCCTGCCGCTGTAATTCCTCCGGGTCCCGCCCACGAGGGGTCGCCGGCGGCTCATCGCCTAGGTGCCGTACCCGGTCGGCGGCCATCGAGCGGGTTCCGGCGAAGCGTTCGTACAAGGCCGATAGCCGGAACCAGGTCTCCTGCGCAGTGGTGACGGCGGGAGCGTCGGCCTGTGCCTGCGCCTCTAGGTCGGTCTCATCGCGTTGGGTGTCGGCGAGGGCAACCTCGACGGCCTCCCGGCGCTGCAGCAGCGCGGTCTCGTCGGCCACATCGGCAGCCAAGCCGGCCTGCGCTGTCACCAGATCGTCGGCGAGCAGCCGCAAGCGGGCGTCACGCAGATCCGCCTGGATGACGGCGGCCCGGCGGGCTACCTCGGCCTGCCGGCCGAGCGGTTTGAGCTGGCGGCGCAACTCGGCGGTGAGGTCGGTCAGGCGGGCCAGGTTGGCCTGCATCGCGTCGAGTTTGCGCAGCGCCTTCTCCTTGCGGCGCCGATGTTTCAGGACGCCGGCGGCCTCCTCCACAAAGCCGCGTCGATCCTCCGGTGTGGCCCGCAGGATGGTGTCGAGCTGGCCCTGGCCGACGATGACGTGCATCTCGCGGCCGATCCCGGAGTCGCTGAGCAGCTCCTGGACGTCGAGGAGCCGGCACCCGCTGCCGTTGATGGCGTACTCCGATCCGCCGCTGCGGAACATCGTGCGGCTGATCGTGACCTCGGCGTACTCGATCGGCAGTGCCCCGTCGGAGTTGTCGATCGTGAGGACGACCTCGGCGCGGCCCAGCGGCGGGCGGCCGGAGGTGCCGGCGAAGATGACGTCGTCCATCTTGCCGCCGCGCAGGCTCTTGGCGCTGGCCTCCCCCATCACCCAGGCGAGGGCGTCGACGACGTTCGACTTGCCGGACCCGTTGGGCCCGACGATGCAGGTGATGCCCGGCTCGAGCTGCAGGGTCGTCGCGGAGGCGAACGACTTGAACCCCTTAAGGGTCAGGCTCTTGAGGTACAACGCAGGGCTCCATCACCGAGGGTCACGTGGGTCGGGTAGGACGGATCGGACAGGACGGATGGCACAGGGGGCGGTCTCGGCACTGGCGCGGGCTCCGGCGGGCTCGGACGGGGCCGACGCGGGGCAAGCTCAGCGGGCCTCAGCCTACCCACCGGCGCCGACGTGCGCCGGGAGGACGAACGGCACGTCGTCGGCCCCGAGCAGCGCCTCGCGGCCAAGGCCGCCGCGAGCGCGTCCGTGACGGTGATCGACAGCGTGCCGTCCTCGGCGAGCGACGTCCCGGCCAGATCACACCGCGGACGGCGACCCGGTCCGCTCGCGCGCCCGCGCCCGGCGTACGGCGGCGCGGCGGCGGGTCGCGGGCCAGGTCAGCACCAGCCCGACCAGCACGCCCACCAATGCCCCGGCGGTGTTGGCGACGATGTCGCGCTCATCGGGC
>JBBQYX010000066.1:0-15815 GCA_038208295.1 Candidatus Nanopelagicales bacterium
CACGCAGGTCTCCGAGCAGACCGTGGGGATTCCCACCTCGACGCGCGGGAAGCAGAACGTGCACTTCTCCGCCTTGCCGGTCCGGTGGTTGAAATAGACCTTCTTGTACGGGCAGCCGGTGATGCACATCCGCCAGCCACGGCAACGGTCCTGATCGACCAGGACGATGCCGTCCTCGGACCTCTTGTAGATCGCACCGGACGTGCAGGAGGCCGCACAAGAGGGATTCAGGCAGTGCTCGCAGATCCGGGGCAGGTAGAACATGAAGGTCTGCTCGAACTCGAGCTTGACCTTCTTCTCCAACCTGGCCAGCAACGGATCCTTGCCGATGTTCTCCGGCCCACCGCCCAGGTTGTCGTCCCAGTTGGCGCTCCAGGTCACCTGCATGTCCTTGCCCGTCAGCAGTGATTTCGGCCGGGCCACCGGGGTGTGCTCCTGCAGCGGGGCGTTGGTCAGCGTCTCGTAGTCATAGGTCCATGGCTCGTAGTAGTCGGAGATGCTCGGCATCACCGGCGAGGAGAAGATTCGCAGCAGTCGCTTCGCGCGGCCGCCACCCTTCAGCGTCAGTCGACCGCGTCGGTTACGGGTCCAGCCGCCCCGCCAACGTTCCTGGTTCTCATAGGTTCGCGGATAGCCCTGTCCGGGACGGGTCTCGACGTTGTTGAACCAGACGTACTCGACTCCGGTCCTGTTCGTCCACGCCTGTTTGCAGGTGACCGAACAGGTATGACAGCCGATGCACTTGTCCAGGTTCATGACCATAGCCATCTGCGCCATGACCTTCATCGTTGGTCGCCTCCCGTCGGCGCGATGGCCATGGACAGCAACGGTCGCGTTCGCAGCCTCGCTCGTTCCTCGCTCGCCAGCTCTCCGCTCCAGGAGACTATCTGCGCCATGACTCGCATAATCAGTACTCCACCTTCTGCGACCGGCGCCGGAGCACGGTCACCTCGTCGCGCTGGTTGCCGGTCGGGCCCAGATAGTTGAAAGCGAAGGACTGCTGCGCGTAACCGCCGATCAGATGGGTGGGTTTGACATAGATCCGGGTGAGGGAGTTGTGGATCCCGCCGCGGCGACCGGTGGTCTCCGTACGGGGAACATCGATCAGGCGGTCCTGGGCGTGATGCATGTAGACCAGGCCTGCCGGCATGCGGTGGCTGACGATCGCCCGCGCGACGACTACTCCGTTGCGGTTGACTGCCTCGACCCAGTCGTTGTCCGCCACTCCGATGCGGTCGGCATCCTGCACGGAGACCCAGATGGACTGCCCACCACGCGACAGGCTCAGCATGAACAGATTGTCCTGGTATTCGGAGTGGATGGACCATTTGCTGTGCGGGGTGAGATAGCGAACCGACACCCCGACCCCGTCCGGGCCGTCGGCGCCGACAGGGAGTTCGTGGAAGAGCCGGGTCAGGTCCAACGGCGGCCGGAAGACGGGCAGGGATTCCCCGACCTCCGCCATCCAGTCGTGGTCAAGATAGAAGTGTTGGCGCCCGGTAAGGGTGTGCCAGGGCTTCAGTCGCTCGACGTTGATGGTGAACGGGGAATAGCGTCGACCGCCGGTCTCCGAACCGGACCATTCCGGTGAGGTGATGACTGGAACCGGGCGTGCCTGGGTGTCGGCGAAGGTGATCTGGCGCCCTTCGGCCTCGATCGCCAGGTCAGCCAGAGGTTTCCCGACGCGCTTCTCCTGAGTGTGGAACCCCTGCACCGCCAGTCGGCCATTGGTCGTCCCGGACAGCGCCAGGATCATCTCGCAAGCGTGGACATCCCGAGTCAGCCGAGGGCGCCCATCCGCGACGCCACCGCGCACGGTGCCGTTGACGTGACCCAGCCGCTCCACCTCGGCCTCGACGTCGAAGGTGACACCCTTGGTCGTCGCGCCGAGTTTGCCCAGCAGCGGGCCGATGGACGACCATTTCGCTGCAATTGCTGAGTAATCCCGCTCCACCACGACCAGCTTCGGCATCGTGACACCGGGCACGGGTTCGCACTCCCCCTCCTTCCAGTCCCGGACCAGGCCGTGCGGGTTCGCCATTTCGTCCGGGGTGTCGTGCAGCAACGGGACCGCGACCACGTCCTTGCGGGTGCCCAGGTGAGTCGCAGCCTGCCGGGAGAACTCCTGCGCGATCGTGTAGAACGCGTCGAAGTCGCTGCGGGTCTCCCAGGGTGGGGCGATCGCTGGGTTGAACGCGTGCACGAACGGGTGCATATCGGTGGTGTTGATGTCGTGCTTCTCGTACCACGTGGCCGCCGGCAGCACGACGTCGGAGAACAGGGTGGACGATGTCATCCGGAAGTCCAGAGTCAGTAGTAGATCGAGTTTGCCGACCGGTGCCTGTTCGTGCCACACCACGTCCCGGGGTCGCTGGTCCGGCGGCGTCTCGCTAGCCAGTAGGTTGTCGCCGCCGCCAATGACATGCCGAAGGAAATACTCGTTGCCTTTCCCGGACGAGCCGAGCAGGTTGGCCCGCCACAGGGTCAGGACGCGTGGGAAATTTGCCGGATCGTCGGGGTCCTCGGCGGCAAACCGCAAACGCCCCGACTTGATTTCGGCCACGACGTAGTCGGCCGCTTCCATCCCGGCAGCCGCGGCCTCGTCGGCCAGGTCCAGTGGATTCCGGTTGAACGTGGGATGACTCGGCATCCAGCCCATCCGCGCCGACTTAGCGATCACATCGGCCGTCGTCAGACCGGACAGTGAGCCGCCGGGGCGGGCGCTGGCCATCGTGGCCGCGTCGACCTGGTCGTAGCGATACTGGTCGGAGTGCAGATACCAGAATGCGGTCTGCACCATCTGCCGCGGCGGGCGCGACCAATCCAGGCCGAACGCCTGCTGTGCCCAGCCGGTGATGGGGCGCACCTTCTCCTGCCCGACATAGTGCGCCCAGCCACCTCCGTTCACGCCCTGGCAACCGGTCAGCGTGGTCAGCGTGAGGAAGGTCCGGTAGATGGCATCGGAGTGGAACCAGTGATTCGTTCCGGCCCCCATGAGGATCATGGAACGCCCACGGGACTCCTCGGCGTTGGCTGCGAACTCCCGGCCGATCCGGGCCGCCATCTCGGCGGGCACTCCCGTGATCGTCTCCTGCCAGGCGGGCGTACCGACCTGTGACGCGTCGTCGTACGACGTAGGCCAGGCTCCGGGGAGACCGGGGCGGGAAACCCCGTACTGCGCAAGCATCAGGTCGAAGACTGTCGTAACCAGGTGATCCCCGACGTGGGCGACCGGGACTCCCCGGATCATCGTGCCCATCGATCCGTCGGGTGTGTCGAATCGCGGCAGCTCGACAGCCACCGCATTACCGGCAGCCTCCGTGGCATCGGCGGCCGACAGGCGCGGTCGGACGCCCTCCAGATCGAGGTTCCAGCGACCCATTCCATCGGGGCCGAAGCGGTCCCCCAACGAACCGTTGGGCACCACCGGGTTGCCGGACTCGTCCAGCAGGACGGTCTTGAACTGCGCATGCTCCACCTGGCTGGCCGACCCCGGCAGGTCCGCGGCGGTCAGGAACTTGCCGGCCCGGTAGTGGTCACCGTCTGCCTCCAGGCGGACCAGGAACGGCAGGTCGGTGTACGTACGGACGTAGTCCTCGAAGTAGGGCGTGGACTTCTCGACAAAGAACTCCCGCAGGACCACGTGACCCATGGCCGTTGCCAGGGCGCCGTCCGTGCCCGGGTGCGGCGCGAGCCAGTTGTCAGCAAACTTCACGTTGTCGGCGTAGTCCGGGCTCACGACCACGACCTTCTGGCCGCGGTAACGCGCCTCGGTCATCCAGTGCGCATCCGGGGTCCGGGTGACCGGAACATTGGAACCCCACATGATCAGGTACGCGGCATCCCACCAGTCACCGGATTCCGGAACGTCTGTCTGGTCGCCGAACACCTGCGGGGATGCCACGGGCAGGTCGGCATACCAGTCGTAGAAACTCAGCATGGTGGCGCCGATGAGCGAGATGAAGCGGGCACCGGCCGCTTGCGAGACCTGAGACATCGCCGGGATCGGGGAGAAACCCGCGACCCGGTCCGGGCCAAACTCTTTGATGGTGTGTACGTGTGCGGCCGCGATCATCTCCACGGCTTCGTCCCAGCTGGCCCGCACCATGCCACCGTGCCCACGGACCGACTTGTACCGAGCCGACTTCACCGGATCGGAGACGATCTCTGCCCAGGCCAGCACCGGATCGCCGAGGCGCTGTTTAGCCTCCCGATACATCTGCAGCAGCAATCCGCGGACGTAGGGGTGCCGGACTCGGGTGGGAGAATACGTGTACCAGGAGAAGGCGGCTCCGCGAGGGCAGCCCCGCGGTTCGTATTCCGGGCGGTCCGGGCCGACCGACGGATAGTCGGTCTGCTGCGCTTCCCAGGTGATGATCCCGTCTTTGACATACACCTTCCAGGAACACGACCCGGTACAGTTCACCCCGTGCGTCGAGCGCACGACCTTGTCGTGACTCCAACGATCCCGGTAGAACTCGTCAGCCGCTCGGCCACCGATTTGGTGGATGGTGCGCAGATCCGCGGACACCTTGTCCTTGGCGAAGAACCGCCGGGCCTTGAGCAACGCCTGGGATACGTCGCCATCCAACTGGACGTGCTCGTCACCGGGGATCTGCCGGGTCGGGCTCATGCCGTGGCTCCTCGTTCGGTTGGGACGGTTCCGATGAGTTGGGGTCCGTGGGCGTTGGCGCGCCGGTTCCGCTGCCATCGGCAGCAGCGCGGTGCAGTCGGACGTGACAGCGAACGGGGTCGAGGGCAACGTCCAGTTCGACCCGCTGGTTGGAAACCCCCAGGCGTTCCAGGGAACCCTCGATGAGTCCCTGGTGGACACCACAGACGACCGGCAGGAGGTCGGGCCAGCCCTCGACGTACGGGCAGGCCAGCATCCGCACCCCGGGGCCGTCCTGGTCGGGCTTCGGCTCGAAACCTAAATCCGACATCATTGCGACCAGCGCGTCCTGAGTGCTGCCGTCGTCGACCGGCCGCGCCGAACCAACCAGGTCCGGGACCGCGGCGGCCCAGGTGCGCCCGGCCCGGCGAGCCACAGCCAACAGCTCGTCGGAGTCATCGACGCTGCTTGCGATCTGGTGCACGAGCACCTCGGCGAGGATCCGATAGTTGGTCGCCACCGTGGCCGAGCTGCTGCTCGGCAGCGACCGGGCGGTCGCCTCGTACAGGACCCGTGGTCGACCGGGCGAGGTCCGGTGTTCGGAGATCCGGCGGACGAAGCCGGTGTCGGTCAGCAGATCCAGGTGGGCCCGTACCGTGTTGACGTGCAGCCCCCGTTGCTCGGCCAACGCAGCGACCGACATCGGTCGACCGGCCTCACGGAGGATCTCCAGGACCCGTGACCGACTGTCCCCAGCCAGCACGCGGCGCGCCTGAGCGTCCGTGCTCGCCGCTCGCCGCTCACCCATGGGACCGATCTTGGGCCACGACAACGTCATAAAACCACCCTCTTGCGTTGAAACGGGACCTGTGCGGCAGGAGGGGGCCGTCAGACCCGAGGCCCCCGTACTCAGCGGTCCTCCCCGGGTGGCGCGGCTCCACACACCCGCTAGCGTGCTCCGCCGTGGCCGACGACCGGAGGGAGCGACCCCGCGCGGAGTCGCAGCCGGGCGGTCAGGTGCTGCTGCCGCGTCGGCGCTTCAGCCCGCTTCGGTCCATCGGAGTCCGCATCGGCATCGCCCTGGGCTGCCTGATCATCACCGCGCTGCTGGTCTACACCGAGCGGGCGGACTACCGCGACGTCAACGGCGATTCGATCAGCCTGCTGGACGCCTTCTATTACGCGACGGTGTCTCTGTCGACGACGGGCTACGGCGACATCACCCCGGCGGGCGACCTGGCCCGGGCGATGAACGTCCTGGTCATCACCCCGCTGCGGTTCGTGTTCCTCATCGTGCTGGTCGGGACGACCGTGGAGGTCCTCACCGCTCGCACCCGCGACGATCTACGTACCGGCCGTTGGAGGCGCAAGGTGCACGACCACACAGTCGTGATCGGGTTCGGGGTCAAGGGCCGCACCGCCGTACGCACCCTGCTGGACAGCGGCATCGGGCCAACCCAGCTGGTCGTGGTCGCACCCGACCCGGAGGCGGTCGCCGAGGCCAACCGGCTGGGGCTGGCCGCGGTGCTGGGCGACGCGCGGCGCGACGACATCCTGCGCGACGCGGGAACGGCCTCGGCGCGACGCATCATCGTGGCCACCGACGAGGACGACACGTCCGTGCTGGTGACGCTCAACGCACGGCGACTGGCTCCCAACGCGATGATCGTCGCTGCTGCCCGCGAGTCGATCAACGCGGACGTGCTGCGGCAGAGCGGCGCAGACAACGTCATCACCACCGCGGAGTCCGCGGGCCGACTGCTCGGGATGTCGCTGCTCTCGCCGACCGCGGGCAATCTGATGGAAGACCTGCTCGACGCCGGCCGCGGACTGGAGGTAATCGAACGCTCCATCACCCGCGAGGAGTTGGGCATCGCGCCCAGCGACCTGGAAAAGCACGGCGAGATCGTCCTGGCCGTGATCCGCGGCGACATCGTGCACCGATTCGACACCGGCACCGTCTCGGTGTTCCAGCGTGACGATCGGGTCGTGGTCATCCGACACTCCCTGGAGGCCTGAGGTGCACGCGATCGTGATGGCGGGCTTCGGTGGCACCGACGTGCTGCAGTGGTCGCAGGTCCCGGACCCGGAGCCGACCGCCGGCGAGGTCGTCATCGACGTCGCCGCGACCGCCGTTAATCGCGCGGACCTGCTGCAGCGACAGGGCTTCTATCCCCCACCCGCGGGCGCTGCGGAGTATCTGGGCCTGGAGTGCTCAGGCACGATCGCTGCGCTCGGCGCGGACGTACGGGGATGGGCGGTCGGCGACGAGGTCTGCGCCCTGCTGTCCGGCGGCGGCTATGCCGAACGGGTGGCCGTGCCGGCCGGTCAGCTGCTGCCGGTCCCGGGCGGCGTCGACCTAGTCAGCGCGGCGGCGCTGCCCGAGGTGACCGCCACCGTCCACAGCAACCTGATCCGCGAAGCCGAGTTGACCGAGGGCGAATGGCTGCTCGTGCACGGCGGCGGCAGTGGCATCGGGACGATGGCGACCCAGGTGGCCGCTGCCCTGGGGGTCCACGTCGCGGTCACTGCCGGCAGCCCGGCCAAGTTGACACGCTGCCAGGAGTTCGGCGCCGAGGTGCTGATCAACTACCGGGAACTAAACTTTGTGGACATGATCCGCGAGGCCACCGATGGGCGCGGCGCCGACGTCATCCTGGACAACATGGGTGGCAGCTACCTCAACCGCAACGTCGAGTCACTGGCCCGTGACGGTCGCCTCGTCGTCATCGGCATGCAGGGCGGGACCCGCGCCGAACTCGATCTGAACTCGCTGCTGCGCCGCAACGGCCGAGTGATCGCCACCTCGCTGCGAGCCCGCCCGGCCGCGCAGAAGGCCGAGATCTGCGCCGCCGTGGTGGATCAGGTCTGGCCGCTGATCAGCGCCGGCACGGTGCGGCCGGTGATCGACCGCGTCCTGCCGATCACTCAGGCCGCTGCAGCGCACCGGATCCTCGAAGCGGGCGGCGCGGTCGGCAAGGTCGTCCTGCGCGTGGGTAGTTAGCGCTACGTCTGCAGGGGCGCGGCGAAGGCGTCGATGATCCGGCGGGCTAGATACGGCGAGAACCAGCCCGCGTACCGCTCCTGCAACTCCGGCAGCGTCCAGTCGTTGCCGGTCACGACCTCGCGGCACCGCTGCGTGCCGCACTCGCAGCGGAACTCGTCGTAATCGCTGGAGTCACACATGGCGTAGTCGAAGGTGATTTCCTCACCCGGGGCGATGTCTCGGCGCGCGACCAGCAACGTGCCCCCCAGCAGGCCGCAGGTCGGGTCGCAGGAGTGGTTGACCATGTCGCCCGGCTCGGGCATCTCGTCGGAGACCAGGTAGAGGTCGTCCTCGACCTGGATGGACCGCGCCCGGCGATCGTCGCTCATCGTGTCCAGAAGGTCGCGGTGCACCATCCAGCCGCCGAAGGCCGCGACGGTCTCCCCGGCCGTGATGGCCTCGATCGCGAGGCTGCCCCAGCCCTTGTCCCCGAGCGGGCGGGCCTGCGCCTTGGGCGTGAGCCAGTTGTAGTCCAAGGAGGTCTCCTTATCGGCGCAAGGTCGGCACACGGCTTCCCGCCAACGAGGTCGCGACGTCGCCGCGACGGGCGCAGCAGTCTCCCACGCCGTGGTTTCCGGCCTTTGCACCGATGGGAGGATGACGGCATGAGCGATCCGGACGGCCCCACCCCCGATACCTCCGCAGAGCACCGCGTCGTGGTGGTCGGGCCCGACGGCACCCCGATCGGCCAGATGGGTCCGGGTGGCGTCGTTGCCCTGGCGCAGGCGCTGAACGCAGCCGGCGACACCGACAAGGACACCGAGTCCCGCGAGCGAAATCCGGTCGAACTGGTCGAGCAGCCCGCGAAGGTCATGCGGATCGGCAGCATGATCAAACAGCTCCTCGACGAGGTGAAGTCCGCTCCCCTGGACGAGGCCTCCCGGGCCCGGCTGCGGGAGATCCACGCCCGCTCGGTGCATGAGTTGGAGTCGGGGCTGGCCCCGGAGTTGGTGGAGGAGTTGGAACGGTTGTCGTTGCCGTTCACCGAGGACAGCGTGCCGACCGATGCCGAGTTGCGCATCGCGCAGGCGCAGCTGGTGGGCTGGCTGGAAGGCCTGTTCCACGGCATCCAGACAGCCCTGTTCGCTCAGCAGGTCGCGGCCCGTGCACAGTTTGAGGAGATGCGGCGCCGCTCGATGCCCGGCGGCGGCATGCTCCCGCCGGGGATGCTGACCGAGCAGCAGGGTGAGCCTGAATCGGACGGTCCCAGCGAACGCAGCAGCGGGCCCTACCTGTAGGCCGTCACGTCCAGCCGTAACATGCCCGAGTGATCGATCTGCGCGTCCTGCGGGACAGTCCTGAGATGGTGCGCGAGTCCCAGCGGCGTCGCGGGGAGGACCCTGCGCTGGTCGATGCCGTCCTATCTGCTGATGCCGACCGGCGCGCAGCCGTCACCGCCTTCGACGAACTGCGCGCTGAGCAGAAGGCGGCCGGTCGGAGTGTGGCCGCTGCGTCAGGTGCGGAGAAGGCTGAGCTGCTGGCTCGTACGAAGGAACTCAGCGTCGCTGTCAAGGCCGCGGAGGCACGGCAGCGCATGGCCGAGACCGAACTCGATGCCGTCGTATTAGCCCTGTCGAACATCATCGACGAGCGGGCACCGGTCGGCGGTGAGGACGACTTCACCGTCATCGAGCTCGTCGGGACTCCCCGCGACTTCGACGCGGAGGGTTTCCGGCCTCGCGATCACGTGGAACTCGGCGAACTGCTCGCGGCGATCGATGTGGAGCGCGGCGCGAAGGTCAGCGGTTCGCGCTTCTACTACCTCACCGGTGTCGGTGCCCTGCTCGAACTCGCCCTGGTCAACCACGCCATGGCGCTGGCCGCCTCGCATGGGCTCGTCCCGATGATTCCTCCTGCGCTGGTAAAACCACCGGCGATGGAGGGGACCGGTTTCCTCGGCCAGGCCGCCGAGAACGTCTACCGCCTCGAAGCCGACGACCTGTATCTGGTTGGCACCGCCGAGGTGCCCCTGGCTGCCTACCATATGGACGAGATCCTGGATCGGGCCGCACTGCCGCTGCGGTATGCCGGATACTCCCCGTGTTTTCGCCGCGAGGCGGGCTCGCACGGCAAGGACACCCGGGGCATCTTCCGAGTGCACTGGTTCGACAAGGTCGAGATGTTCTCCTACTGCGACCCCGACGACGCCGAGGCCGAGCACCTACGCCTGCTCAGCTGGGAGCGCGAGTTCCTGGATTCCCTCGAGATCCCGTACCGGGTCATCGATGTCGCCAGTGGCGATCTAGGCGCCAGCGCGGCCCGCAAGTACGACTGCGAAGCGTGGGTGCCGTCACAGGCGCGCTACCGGGAGGTGACGTCGACATCGAACTGCACGCAATTCCAGTCCCGGCGGCTGCGGATACGGATGCGCGACGCGGACGGGATCCAACCGGTGGCCACGCTCAACGGCACCCTGACCGCCATCACCAGGACCATCGTGGCCCTCTTTGAGAATCACCAGCAGGCTGATGGTTCGGTACGCGTCCCCGCTGCCCTACAACCGCTTCTGGGCGGCCGGACGTCACTGGAGCCGGTCCGATGAGCTGGCGACCTCGGCTCATCGCCCTGGATGTCGACGGCACCATGGTGGACCGCGACAATGTCGTGCCCGATCGGCTGCGCCGCGTCTTGGCCCGTGCGCTCGATGCGGGAGTGCACGTCCTGCCGGCCACCGGCCGCTCACTGACGACCACCGCGCCGACGGCCGCCGAGGCGGGTATGCACGAGTGGGCGGTCTGCAGCAACGGCGCGATCCTCGCCCGGCTGACGCCAGAACCGACTGTCACCCAGGCGGACACGTTCGACCCGACCGAGATCCTGGAGTTGCTTCGCGCCGAACTACCCAACGCGTCGTTCGCGGTGGAGGACCTGCACGGGGTGTTTCACACCACGCAGTTGTTCCCGGCGAGCCCGCTCGGCGACCGAATCGTCGAGGTGCCCTGGTCCCGGCTGACCGAGGAGCCAGTGGTGCGCATCGTGATGCACAGTGACGAGCACGCCGAACGGGGTTTCGGTGAGCTCGCCGAGAAACTCGGCCTGCACAACGTCCTGTTTGGAGTCGCTCGCGTGGCCTGGATGGACATCGGCCCCAAGGGCGTGTCCAAGGCGTCGATGCTGGAGCGTCTCCGGCTGCAGCTCGACATCAACATCGCCGACACGATGGCTTTCGGTGATGGCGACAACGATGTGGAGATGCTGGCCTGGGCGGGGGTGGGAGTCGCGTTGGACGTCGCACCGCCCGCGCTGTTGGCCGTGGCCGACCGGGTCACCTCCGGTGTTCCCGGCGACGGCGTCGCGCTGGTCTTGGAGGAGTTCTTCGGCGCCTGAGCGAGCGGGCTCAGTCGGGCGCGTGAGAATGGTGGCCGTGGGCGACGTGCGGCTGGTGGCAACCGATCTGGACGGGACGCTGCTGCTGCCCGACGGCACGATCGGCGGGCGCACCCGAGCTGCGCTGGCCACCGCCGTCGCCGCCGGGATCATCGTGGTCTTCGTGACCGGGCGGCCGCCGCGCTGGATGGCGCCGGTGGCGTCCATGAGCGGCCATCGCGGGATCGCGCTGTGCGCCAACGGCGCCGTGGTGGTGGACCTGCGGGTCGAACGGGTGATCCAGGCGTACGAGATCCCCGCTGACGTGGGCCTCGAGGTGGTGACCCGACTGCGGGCGTGGCGCCCGAGGGGCTTGAGCTTCGCAGTCGAACGGGTCCAGGTGGGTGCGCCGGTCGCAGCATTGCCACCCACGCCGCCCGGCGGACACCTGCCGTCGGGACCGCACAGCTCGACGTCGGCCGCGTCACCCGCGTGGACGTACGCCGACCTGCCGGGCGGGACCGCCCACGAGTTCGCCCACGACCGGGGCTACCGCTCCCGGCTGTCCGTACCCGGCGATGCCCGGGTGGCCGCCGCCGAGCAACTGGTCGCCGCCGGCGGCGTCGTCAAGTTGCTGGCCCGAGCCACCGCGGCTCGCGGCGAGGACGTCGACCGGCTGCTCGCGCAGGCTCAGGGGATCTTGGCGGGCCTGGTAGAGGTCACCCACTCCAGCCATGGCGATCCGCTGCTGGAGATCAGCGCCGCCGGGGTCAGCAAGGCGTCCGGCCTGGCCGCCCTGGCCGCCGACCTGGGCATCCCGGCGCAGGCCTGCGTGGCGATCGGCGATATGCCCAACGACCTGCCGATGCTTTCCTGGGTCGGTACGTCCTACGCGGTGAGTAATGCCCACCCCGCTGTACTCGCCGCGGTCGACCACGTCGTCGCCGGACACGAATCGGAGGGGGTCGCCGACCTGTTGAGTCTGGTTGCCTTGCAGGTACCTCAGGCTCCGCGTTGAGCCACGATGCCTCATCCGGGGATGCGGCCCGCAGCGACCCGGCTCGGTGGGTAACGGGACGGTCAACTGCATGGCGCCCCGTTTACCGTGGCTTGACCGACGCTTGGCTGTGACGTGTTTACGACAAAACTGTGACACGGCTCACAGACGCGTGACGCAGGGCGACGTCGTCCTGCGTCCCTGTTGGATGCTGGGGGAGGTCAGTTCGATGAATGCAGGACCGAATCGCTACGCAGGGTCACCGAATGTAAGCACTCGTCGACCCGGTGCGACCGTTACCTGTCCGTTATCTGGAGTGCGGGGTTTTACCCACTTCGCCGCCACCTCTAACGTCCGTGACCAGTCGTTCGCAGTTGCACCGCATCCGTGGGGCACGGACGACCCGCCGAATCGGGACCTGCACCGCAGGCCCGTACCGGGGACCCACCCAGTCCCACCGGGGCGAATCCGGCTCACCAGCCGGTAGGGCGCGACCTTCTCGCCCGAGCCCGTCAGCTAACCCGGGAGGCGGTCGAGAAGGAGTCGCTTTGTCGTCTTTTGCTGCGCCCTCACGTGTCCGCCTGTCCCTCGCCTCGTTCGGCGTCGCGACAGCACTGACCGCCTCGGCCCTGATCGCCACCCCGGCCACCGCGGCCCCCGTACCGGCAGCGGTTTCGACGGCCGCGGTCTCCACGACCGCTGTGACCGCCGTGCGCGCCACCGAGCCCAGGACCTTCGTGCCGACCGCGGCGCAGAAGGCTGCGTACGCCAAGATCTATGCCGCTCGGGTCACCAAGATCCTCGCCGCCCGGGCCGCCTACCAAAAGGCCTACCAGGCTCGGGTCGCCAAGGTGCTCGCCGCCCGCAGTTCCAACGCTCGGGCCAAGGTCGTCGCACTGGCCAAGTCCAAGGTCGGTCGCGCCCGCTACGTCGCTGGCGCCGCCGGGCCGAACCGGTTCGACTGCTCCGGGCTGACGATGTACGTGTGGAAGAAGGCCGGCGGCAAGTCACTGCCGCATTACTCCCGCGCGCAGTACTCCAAACTAAAGAAGGTTCCGCTGAGCAAGGCCCGCCCCGGCGACCTGGTGTTCTTCTTCCGCAAGGGCGCTCACCACGTCGCGCTGTACATCGGCGGCGGCAAGATGGTCGGCGCGTCCAACCCGCGCAGCGGCGTCAAGATCGACCGCGTCATGGGCCCGTGGTACGGCTCGCGCTTCTCCGGTGCCGCCCGGGTCGTCAACTTCTGACCTGACCGCGGAACCCGCTACTGGCAAAACCGGCCGTCGTACGCCTCGCGCGTACGGCGGCCGGTTTCGTTTTTCCCCGGCTCAGCCCAGGCCTGCGACATCACACGTTCCGCATGCGCTGCAGCCATTCTCGCGCATGGGCGAAATCCTCGTCGCTGACCCCGGGGCTGAGTTTCGGAGCCTGAGTGTCGTGCCGGGGGTAGGAACCCAGGAACCGCACCTGGGCGCAGACGCGCCGGAGCCCCATCAGCGCCTCACCGACGCGGGCATCGTCCACGTGCCCCTCACAGTCGACCGAGAAGTAGTAGTCGCCCAGTGCTTTTCGGGTGGGGCGGGATTCGATGCGGGTCAGGTTGACGCCGCGCACCGCGAACTCTGTGAGGATCTGCAGCAAGGCACCGGCGTGGTCCTCACGCATGAACAACGTCAGCGTCGTCTTATCCGCCCCGGTACGCGGTGCGGGCGCCCCCGGGCGGGCCACGAGCACGAACCGGGTCCAGGCGTCGTCGTTGTCCGCGATTCCGTCGGCCAGCGACTCCAGGCCGTAGTGCTCGCCGGCGATGCGCTGCGCGATCGCGGCGTCGTACGGCGCGGGTTCGTCCAGCAGCGCTGCCGCCGCCCCGGCCGTCGACATGGCCGGCAGCAGGGCAGCGTCGGGCAGGTGCTCGGCCAACCACCCGCGGCACTGGGCCTGGGCGTGCGGATGTGTCGCTACTCGTCGCACATCGGCCAGTGGTGTACCCGGCCGGACCAGCAACGAGAACTGCACCGGCAGGGCGACCTCATCGATGATCATGAGCCGGTCGCCGAAACCGAGTTCGTCCAGCGTCGTGGGGACTGCGCCCTCGACGGAGTTCTCGATCGGTACCAGCGCGGCGTCCGCCGTACCTGCCCGGGTGACCTCCAACGCCGTGGTCACGGTCGCGCAGGGCAGTAGGTCAGCGCCCGACGATCGAGCCATGCTCAACAACGCCGCTTCGCAAAACGTCCCCCGCGGGCCCAGATACGCATACCGCGCGGGGCTCACCGTCGAACCGGTCATGACCCCTTCATGGCGTAGGTCACGGCCTGCTCCTCCTCCGGCGACAGCTGCATGTCGGCATCGCCGCCGGTGACGCCCTTGACGTACGTACGGGTCTCACTGCGGCCGTGGATCGCGGTCAGCACCAAGCCGTCGCCGGCGTCGTCGAGCAGCGCGGCACTGAAGGACAGCCGCCCGCCCATGTCGCCGAAGGCGTCGTAGCGCACCACCGAGACATGCCGGATGGCGTCACTCAGCTCGATCCGAGACCGTTCGATCGCCTGGTTCAGCCCCACCACCTCGGCCCGCAGTGCCTCGACCTCAACCTGCTGGCGGGCGACGATGCCGACCAGGGAGGTGTGCCGGTCGCCCGCCTGCAGCACCACCGCCGCCTTGCGCAGAGCGCGGGTGCGCAGGGCCAGGACGAACACGGCGATCAGAGCCACTAGCGATAGGGCCAATGCGGCGATCACCAGGGCATCGCGCAGGACAGGCTCGGCGGACACGCGGGTCAGGCTATCGGGGGCTAAGGTCACTGCTCGTGGCGCGGGGTCCGGGTGGCGAAGAGGTGTGGGGGCGGTCGTACGCCGCCGGACCGGGCGCTCGCTCGGATCCGCCAGGCGAACCGGGTGGCGGATCGACCCCGGCCCGCGGGCGCCGGCCCCCGCCGATGCCCCGCGCCGAGCCGCGTACCCCCCGCGAGCCCATCGAGCCCCTCGAACCCCGCGGACCGGCGAGGCCGCCGCAGCCAGTGGCGGGCACCGTCGACCTCGGGTTTGCCAAGGTCGATGTGGACCGGGCCCGGCGTACGGGTGATCCGGAGGTCGTCTACGGCGCCGGGAAGACTCGGCAACAGACGGTGGCGTTGCTCCGGGCACTGCGCGACGCCCATCCCGAGCGGGCCGCCCTGGCCACCCGGGTGGAGCCTGAGACGATGTCCGCGGTCCGCCTGGAGTTCGCCGGCGACCCAATCCTGATCGACGAGACCGCCCGCTGCGTCGCAGTCGGGGGGCTCCCCGAGATGCGTGGGGTCGTCGGGATCGTCTCGGCCGGCACGTCGGATGCCGCGGTCGCCGCCGAGGCCGCCATGACAGTCCTGGTCTTCGGCGCGGAACCCTTGCGGCTCAACGATGTCGGGGTGGCGGGCATTCATCGGCTACTGGCAGTCCAGGAGCAACTCGACGCGTGTGACTGCCTGATCGTGGTCGCCGGGATGGAGGGCGCGCTCCCGTCTGTGGTCGGTGGGCTCACCGGTACGCCGGTGGTGGCCGTGCCGACGTCCGTCGGCTACGGCGCCTCCTTCGGCGGGGTCGCGGCGCTACTGGCGATGCTCAACTCTTGTGCGCCCGGTGTGGTGGTGGTCAATGTCGACAACGGGTTCGGCGCCGGGGTGCATGCAGCCCGGGTCGCGCGGGCCTCCGCCCGGGCCGAGCGCTCCGAGCTTGATGCGACCCGGGCGGCGCTGACGCCCCCGAGCGAGCCGCAGACGCCCGTCGGCCTGTCGTTCACCCCCCCACGTGACTACTGAGCGCGTGCCGACCGATTGAGGTCGCGATGGCCCATCTGCACGTGGACGCCCTCGCCGG
>JBBQYX010000067.1:0-15798 GCA_038208295.1 Candidatus Nanopelagicales bacterium
GCACGTCATCGTGTCCGCCGAGGGGATTGTCACGCCGGTCGGGGTGGAGACCCGGGTGGAACAGGTCCCCGGCGTCGCGCAGGCCGCTTGCGTGGGCGTCGGGCCGGCCGGGACAGCCGCGGTTGTCGTCGTGGTGCGAACGGCCGTGGCGCCGCAGCGGGCCGGTTCGGCCGATCCCGGTCTGGCCGAGGCGGTACGCGCCGCCGCCGGCATCCCGGTGGCTGCGGTGCTGAGCGTGCCCCGGCTCCCGGTCGACATCCGGCACAACTCCAAGATCGACCGTACGGTGCTGGGGGCGTGGGCCGCGGCGGTCCTGGCCGGCGGTCGGGCCCGTCTGCCGTGAGGATCCTCGTCACCGGCGCCTCCGGACTGCTGGGCCGCGGGGTGGCGACGGCACTTGCTGCGCGCGGGGATGACGTCACCGTCTTCCAGCGTCGGCCCAGCGGCCTGCCGGATTGCTCGGCCGGGTCCAACGGCGGGCCGCCGATCCGCGAGTGCCTGGGGGACATCGCCGACGCGGCAGCGGTGGATGCAGCCGTCGCGCGTCAGGAGGCGGTCGTCCACCTGGCCGCGAAGGTGCACGTGGTCGGCGCCTGGGCGGACTATCTGCGCAGCAACGTCGAGGGCACCAGGCATGTGGTGGACAGTGCCCGGCGGCACGGCGTACGAAGCCTGGTGCAGGTGTCGTCCCCATCGGTGGCGCATGCAGGGTCCGCGTTGGTCGGCGCCGGCGCCGGGCCGGCCGATCCGCAGCGCGCGCGGGGGCGCTACGCACGCAGCAAGGCGCTGGCCGAGCGGCTGGCGCTGGCCGGCGACGGAGCCGAGTTGCACGTGATCGCCGTCCGGCCGCACCTGGTCTGGGGGCCGGGGGACACGCAGCTGGTCGAGCGGATCGTCGCGCGGGCCCGGGCCGGGCGGCTTGCGCTGGTGGGCTCGGGTCTGGCATTGATCGACACCACCTATCTGGACAACGCCGTGACGGCGATCGTGGCCGCGTTGGACCGGGCCGAGGACTGCCACGGCAGGGCGTACGTGGTGTCCAACGGGGAGCCCCGTACGGTGACGGAGATCTTCACCAGGCTGTGCGCGGCGGCTGGAGCCCCGGCTCCCCGGATTGCCGTGCCGAGGCCGCTGGCCTGGCTGGCCGGCGCGGCGGTGGACACCGTCTGGGAGCGGACCGGGCGCGACGACGATCCGCCGATGACCCGTTTCCTGGCCGAGCAACTGTCCACGGCGCATTGGTTCGACCAGCGCAGTACCCGCGTTGATCTGCGGTGGGTCCCGGAGGTCTCGCTCGATGAGGGCTTCACCAGGCTGGCGCAGTGGTATGCACGCCAGCGTTGACCTCGATCGTCCGTGACTATCGGCTCTCGGGCCAGGGGACTAACAGGCGTACCCTTGTTCGGTGGAGCTCCCCGAATTGCGCGCCCAGATCCGTACCGCCATCGCCGATCCGACACTGACCGACCGGCAACGCATCCAGGCCCTCGCCGGCCTCGCTGAGGGGTCCATTCCGCCACCATCAGTGAGCGTCGCCTGCGCCGAGGCGCTGGACAAGCGGGTCATCTGCGATATGTACGAGGGCAACGCGCCCTACCGGCCTCGGTATGTCCTGCCGGACTACGCCAAGGCCCTGCGGCAGGGCTCGGAGTTCCTCGAGTTGCCCGCGCCGCAGCGACTCGACGAGGCGTTGACGTTCCTGCTGGCGATGTACGCCCAGGTGCCGTCCATCACCGGCTATCCGGTCTATCTGGGCGACCTGGACACCCTGCTGCTGCCCTTTGCGGAGGGGGTAAGTGACGCCGAACTTACCGACAAGCTTCGGCAGTTCTGGATCCTGCTCGACCGGCTGATCCCGGACGCCTTCGCCCACGCCGACCTCGGCCCGGACGACAACCGGGTCCTGCGGGTGATACTGGCGCTGGAGCGAGAACTACTCCAGGTGGTTCCCAATCTTAGCCTGCGAGTCGACCCCGAGCGGACCTGCGACGACGTACTCGCCGATGCTGTGCAGACCGTCTTCGCCTGCGGCAAACCGCATTTCGTCAACGACCCGATGATGGTCGAAGGCCTCGGCAGGTCGTACGCATCGGTGTCTTGTTACAACTCCTTGAAGGTCGGCGGTGGGTCGCACACCCTGGTTCGGGTGAATCTGAAGGAAACCGTCCTGCACCACGACGGTGGTGCCGATTCCTTCCTGGCCGTCACGCTGCCGCATTATGTCGAGCTCACCGCCGAACTGATGGAGTCGCGGATCCGGTTCCTGGTTGAGAACGCCGGGTTCTTCGACCGGCACTGGCTGGTCCGGGAAGGCCTGATCGACCTGGACCGCTACTCGGCCATGTTCGGGGTGTACGGACTCGCTGAGGCCGTCAACCAGCTCATGGAACGCGAGGGTGTGGCCGAGAAGTACGGCCACGGCGCGCAGGCCGACGCGCTGTCCTACCGGATCATTGAGCGGGTTGCCGAGTTGGTGGCCGACCGTCCGATGCCGTATTGCGGCGGCAACGGGGACCGTGCCTATCTGCACTCCCAGTCCGGTATCGACTCCGACGATGCCGTCACCGCCGGCACTCGCATCCCGATCGGCACCGAACCTCCGTTGTACGAGCACCTGCACACGGTCGCGCCACACCATCGCTTCTTCACCGCGGGCGTCAGCGACATCCTCGCCTTCGACGACACGGCGAAGGCAAACCCACAGGCGGTCGTCGACATCGTTCGGGGCGGTCTGGCCAGCGGCATGCGAGATGTGACGTTCAACCTGGACAGCAACGACTTCATCCGGATTACCGGATATCTCGTCCGGAAATCGGACCTGGCCAAGATCGAGCAAGGCGCCCGGCACTCCAGCACGGTGCTCGGGGCCGGCTCGGTTGCGGGGGCCCATTGCGACCAGCGAGCCGTCAAGCGGGTCGTCAGCGCCGAGAGCAGCCCGCGCCAGCGTGGGTGACGACGCGGTCGGAACGACCGCAGCCGACGACGTCGCGGCAGGCGACGTCCCGACGGGCTGCCGTGCGGCTGCGGCTGCCGTCCCCACCCGCCAGCCCGCCGACGCGGTGTGCGGGCTGGTTGCCGACACCGTGCCGTTCTCCTGGGTGGACGGGCCGGGTAATCGTTTCGCGGTGTTTCTGCAGGGCTGCGGGTTCAACTGCATCGCCTGCCACAACCCGCACACCATTGCGGCCTTTACCCCGCGGGCCCGGCTGCGCTCGGTGGCCGGCGTCCTGGACGAGATCCGACCGCGGGCGGCCTTCCTGTCCGGGATTACCGTGTCCGGGGGCGAGGCGACCCAGCAGCCCGAGTTCGTGCGCGCGTTGTTCGCGGCCGTACGTGCTGATCGGCAGTTGTCGTCGCTGACTACCTACATCGACAGCAACGGCGATGCCGAACCGAGAGTGTGGCACCGGCTGCTGCCGGTCACCGACGGGACCATGATCGACTTGAAGGCACTGGATCCGCAGGTGCACCAGCGCCTCACCGGACGGACCAACGACCGCGTCCTCGCGTCGCTACGGCTGCTCGCCAAGGCCGGCATGCTGTACGAGGTGCGGCTGTTGCTCGTACCCGGAATCAACGACGCCGACGATCAACTTCGGGCCACCGCCGAGTTCCTGCTGGCTCTGGACCCGCGCATCCGGGTGAAGGTCATCGGCTTCCGGGCCCATGGGGTCCGCGCCGAGGCCCGCAGCTGGCCGGAGCCGACCGCCGAGCAGCGGGGGCACTACGGGTCGGTGCTGACCGGGCACGGGATCGCGCAGGTCGTCACAGTCTGAGGTGGGCAGGCCGCTCAGCTGTCGAACCAGCGGGGTGGGCCGGCGGCCAGCGCGGTGAGGAAGGCCGCCGCCGCACCCCCGACTCCCATCGAGAACGAGCCCACAAAGGGCAGGAACAGCCCCAGCAGGAACATCACCGCCCCGAGCACGACCGCGGCGCCGATCGCGAAGCCCATCCGCGCCCCGCCGCTGCCGGACTCGTCGACCTCTTTGCCGCGCTTGTTCGCCGGGCTCGATTCGCCCTTGCGCGCTGGCGGGGAACTCTTCGGCGTTCCGCCCGGGGTGCCCAGCGCGTCGACCTCGCGCAGCAGCCGTTCGATGTCGTCGGAGTTGCTCATGCCTCCATGCTCGCCCCATTCGGTCCGGCTGCCAAACGCACAGCAGATCCGTCCCTCACCGTTTCAGGCCGTTCGGCGGGTGCGTGCCCGTGATCCGGGACAGGATGGAGCGAACCGACAAAGCTGACGCACAACCCCGGAGGAACCATGGCCCTGGTCAACGTCGCAAGCATCCTGGCCGAAACCGCCAAGCGCACCCCCGACAAGGTCGCGATGATCCTGGGGGACTTGCAGGTCACCTACGCACAGGCCTGGCACATGGCTCGGCAGTACGCCACGGTCTTGGCCGACCACGGCGTCGGCAAGGGCGACCGGGTCGCCTTGTTGATCCCGAACACCCCGCACTTCCCGGCCGCCTATTACGGAGCGCTGTGCCTAGGCGCCAGCGTCGTACCGGTGCACGCGTTGCTTGTCGCCGAGGAAATCCGGTACGTCCTGAAGGACTCCGGTGCCAAGGTGCTGGTCTGTGCCGGGCCGCTGCTGGGGGAGGGGGCCAAGGGGGCCGAAATGGCCGGGGTGCCGGTGCTCGCGGTGATGGACACCGGCGACGTGGACGTACCGCGCATCGACGCGATGGCGAGCAAGGCGGTGCCGGTCCGTACGTACCTGGCGCGGGAGGCCGAGGACGAGGCGGTGGTGCTCTACACGTCGGGGACCACCGGTGAGCCCAAGGGAGCCGTGCTCAGCCACGACAACATCCTGTGGAACGTCACGATGTGCGCCTTCGACACCGTCGGGTTGCAGTCGGACGACGTGATCTTCGGCGCGCTGCCGTTGTTCCACTCCTTCGGGCAGACCGTGGTGATGAACGCGGGGTTCCGGGTCGGCGCCACGATCGCGCTGGTGCCCCGGTTCGACCCGGCCACGGTGATGGACCTGATGGTCGCCACCGGCGTCAACGTCTTCGTCGGCGTTCCCACCATGTATATGGCGCTGCTTCAGATCGCCAAGGCCGATCCGCGGCGCCCGGCGCTGCGTTCAGCGGTCAGCGGCGGCTCCGCGCTGCCGGTCGCGGTCATCGACCAGGTGCACGAGACCTTCGGGGTGGAGATCTATGAGGGGTACGGGCTGTCCGAGACCGCACCGGTCGCCACGTTCAACCAGCCCTGGTACGGACGCAAGGCCGGCAGCGTCGGGTGCGCCATCTGGGGTGTCGACGTCGAGATCGCGCACGCCGACCTGGAGGGCGAGATCGACCTGCTCGGCGTCGACGAGGTCGGCGAGATCGTGATCCGCGGCCACAACGTCTTTACCGGCTACCTCAACCGGCCCGAGGCCACCGCCGCGGTCATGGTCGACGGCTGGTTCCGCACGGGGGACCTCGGCTACAAGGACTCCGACGGCTTCGTCTTCATCGTCGACCGCAAGAAAGACCTGATCATCCGCGGTGGCTTCAACGTCTATCCCCGGGAGGTCGAGGAGACCCTGATGAGGCACCCCGAGGTGGTCCAGGTCGCGGTCGTACCGCAGCCGCACGCGACCTATGGCGAGGAGATCTGCGCCGTGGTCGTGCTGGGTGCAGGGTCCACGCTGGATGCGGCCGCGTTGATCGAGTGGTCCCAGGAACGCCTGGGCAAGCACAAATACCCCCGGGAGGTCCGCTTCGTCGCCTCCCTGCCGCTCGGCCCCTCGGGCAAGATCCTCAAGCGCGAGATCGTACGTACGTTGAACGAGGACTGAGTCGGCCGGGCACCCTTCAAGCGCCCGTTGTTGCTGTTTTCGCGGCCCGAATACCGCAACAACGGACGCCTGAGCGGGTGGTCGCGTCTCGCGCTGGCTTGATGGCGGCCCTGATCCCCGCGGATAGGCTCAGGGGCATGACCCCCGAGCAACTCGCCGCGGCGTTGCGCGCCGTCATCGTGGACATCGTCGAGGCCGGGGACCTGGCGGTGCCGGTGCCGGCCGAGGTCAGCGTGGAGCGTCCCCGCAACCGCGAGCACGGTGATTACGCGACGAACGTGGCCATGCAACTGGCCCGGCCGGCCGGCCGGCCGCCACGCGAGGTGGCCACCATGCTGGTTGAGCGGCTCGTTGCGGTGCCGGGGATCTCGGCCGCGGACGTCGCCGGACCGGGCTTCGTCAACATCACCCTGGAGGCGGCCGCGCACGGCGAGTTGGCCCGTACGGTGGTGACCGCGGGGCCGGCGTACGGACACGTGGACACCCTGGTCGGGACGTCGGTGAACATGGAGTTCATCTCGGCGAACCCGACGGGGCCGCTGCACCTGGGACACACCCGTTGGGCGGCCGTCGGGGACGCCATCGCGCGGGTGCTCGCCGCTGCGGGAGCGCAGGTCACCCGTGAGTTCTACGTCAACGACCGCGGCATCCAGATGGATCGGTTCGGGCAGTCCATCACGGCGGTGGCGCATGGCCGCCCGGTGCCGGCCGACGGTTATCACGGCGGTTACATCACCGATCTCGCGGCGCAGATCGTTGCGGACCGGCCACAGATCCTGCAGCTGCCCGCGGACGAGCAGTGGGTCGAGTTCCGGGAGGCCGGTTACGCCCTGCAACTGGCCCAGCAGCAGCAGGTGCTGGACCTGTTCCGTACTCACTTCGACGTGTGGTATTCCGAGCGGTCCCTCCATTCCTCCGGGGCGGTGGAGCGGGGGATGGCGAAACTGCGCAGCATGGGGCACGTGTTCGAGGCCGACGGGGCGGTCTGGTTGCGTACCAGCGATTTCGACGACGACAAGGACCGGGTGCTGGTCAAGGCCGACGGTGAACTCACCTATTTCGCATCCGACACCGCCTATTACGTCGACAAGCGCGACCGCGGGTTCGACATCTGTGTCTATCTGCTGGGCGCGGACCACCACGGCTACGTCAACCGGTTGCGGGCCGTGGCGGCCTGCGCTGGCGACGACGCCGACCGCAACATCGAGGTGCTGATCGGGCAGATGGTGAAGATGATGAAGGCTGGCGAGGAAGTGAAACTCTCCAAGCGGGCCGGCAACATCATCACGTTGGAGGACCTGGTCGAGGAGGTCGGCGTCGACGCCGCCCGATACACCCTGATCCGTTATCCGGTGGACTCCCCGCTGACCCTGGACCTGGACCAGATGGTCAAACGCACCAACGACAACCCGGTCTTCTACGTGCAATACGCGCATGCCCGGATCTCCTCCGTCCTGCGCAACGCGGCCGACCTGGGGATCGACTGGCGGTCCGCCGAGTTTGACCCGGCGTTGCTGGCCGACGAACGCGAGGGCGACCTGCTGGGTTCCTTGGGGGAGTTCCCACGGGTCATCGCCTCGGCCGCCGAACTCCGCGAACCGCACCGGGTCGCCCGCTACCTGGAGGACCTGGCCAACGCCTACCACCGGTTCTACGACACCTGCCGGGTGCTGCCGCGCGGCGACGAGTCGCTGGAGCCGATCCACATCGCGCGGTTGTGGTTGTGCGCGGCGTCCCGGCAGGTGCTGGCCAACGGCCTGGACCTGTGCGGGGTGGAAGCGCCGGCGCGGATGTAGCTGGCTCGCTGGGTACCCTCGCGCGCATGCACGCACACCCCGCCGGACCCCGGCATGGCGACGTCGTCTCCAGCGGTCCGGCGCCGGCCGAACCCCGTGACGCCGAGGCGATGCACCGCCTCGACCCAGCCGTGTGGCCGCGGACAGCCGGCCGGGACGAGCACGGCGTCCTGCAGCTGGGGGGGGTCGATGTTCGCGACCTGGCCCGCGACCACGCGACCGCGCTCGTCGTGCTCGACGAGGCCGATTTCCGGGCCCGCGCCCGGGGTTACCGGCAGGCCTACCCCGACGCCGATGTCTACTACGCCGCCAAGGCCTTCCTGTCCGGCACCCTGGCCCGGTGGGTCATCGACGAGGGCCTGTCCCTGGACGTCTGCACCGGCGGTGAACTCGCCCTGGCACTACGCGCCGGGGTGCCCGGAGACCGGATCCTGTTCCACGGCAACAACAAGTCGACGGAGGAGTTGCGCGCCGCCGTCCAGGCGGGCGTCGCCCGGTTCGTCCTGGACTCCTTCGAGGAGATCGTTCGGCTGGCTGCCGTCGCCGAGCGGGCCGGCGCGGTCGCCGACGTCCTGGTCCGGGTGACCGTCGGGGTAGAGGCGCACACCCACGAGTTCATCGCCACCGCACACGAGGACCAAAAATTCGGGTTGTCGCTGGCTACCGGTGCCGCCGATGAGGCGGTGCGCCGGGTGGTGAAACTCCCCAGCTTGCGGCTGGTGGGGCTGCACTCGCACATCGGGTCCCAGATCTTCGACTCGGCCGGTTTCGAGGTGGCCGCCGCCCGGCTGGTGGACCTCGCGGTCCGGCTGCGCGAGGAACAGGGCATCACCGTTGCGGAACTCAATGTCGGCGGCGGCATGGGCATCGCCTACATCGCGGGGGACGACCCGTTGGACGTGGTCGAGATGGCCGACCAGATCCGAAGGATCGTGCAGAGCGCTTGTGCGGCAAGGGGTCTGGCGATGCCCAGACTGGCCGTTGAACCCGGTCGGGCGCTGGTCGGACCGTGCGGGGTGACCCTGTACGAGGTCGGGACGGTCAAGCCGGTCGAGTTGGGTCACGCTTCCGTGCGTACCTATGTCTCGGTCGACGGGGGGATGAGCGACAACATCCGTACCGCGCTCTACGACGCCGACTACACGGTGGTGCTGGCCTCGCGGGTGTCCCAGGCGCCGGCGATGCTGACCCGGGTGGTGGGCAAGCACTGCGAGAGCGGGGATGTGATCGTGCGGGACGCGTGGCTGCCGGCCGACCTGGCGCCGGGGGACCTGCTCGCGGTCGCCGCGACCGGGGCCTACTGCCGGGCGATGGCCTCGAACTACAACCTGGTCCCGCGGCCGGCGGTGGTCGCCGTGCATGAGGGCTCCGACCGCGTGCTGGTCCGTCGGGAGACCCTGGACGACCTGCTCGCCCTGGACACCGCCTGGTAGCAGCGTCCACAACGGCTGCCGATTCCGTCCCTGCGGCCCCATCTGAGAGGCTGGGGCCTGCGCCCGCACGATCCGGCTGCCGCCGCGCACACCCGCCGAGGAGAACCCCGATGACCGCGCCCACGACCGCGTCACGTCCGCTGACGGTGGCCCTGCTCGGCGGCGGCACGGTGGGCTCCCAGGTTGCCCGGCTGCTCACCGAGAACGCTGAGGATCTTGCCGCCCGGGTCGGCGCGCCGCTGCGCCTGGTGGGGGTGGCCGTACGAGATACCGCCAAACCGCGACCGGGCATCCACCCAGACCTGCTCACCACGGACGCAGCCGCGCTGGCCGCCAGCGGGGCCGACGTGGTGGTCGAGGTCGTCGGCGGTATCGAGCCGGCCCGCAGCCTCATCCTCGCGGCGCTGCGAGCGGGGTCCAGCGTGGTCACGGCCAACAAGGCGCTGATCGCGCAAGACGGTGCGGAACTGCACGCCGCGGCCGAGGCGGCCGGAACGGACCTGTATTACGAGGCCAGCGTCGCCGGGGCGATCCCGCTGCTGCGGCCGCTGCGTGACTCCCTGGCCGGTGACCGCGTACGCCGGGTCCTGGGCATCGTCAACGGCACCACCAACTACATGCTCACCCAGATGGATGAGACCGGCGCGGACTACGCCGCAGCCCTGGCCGAGGCGCAGGCGCTGGGCTATGCCGAGGCCGACCCGACCGCCGACGTCGAGGGGCACGACGCGGCGGCGAAGGCCGCCATCCTGGCCGGGCTCGCCTTCCATACCAAGGTGACCGCCGATGACGTGTTCTGTGAGGGCATCAGTGGCGTGACCGCTGCCGATGTCCGCGCCGCCCGCGATATGGGTTTCGTGATCAAACTGCTCGCCGTCGCCGAACTCACCGATGACGAGCGCGGTGTCTGCGTACGGGTGCATCCCTCGATGGTTCCCCGCACGCATCCGCTGGCCAGTGTGCGCGATGCGTTCAACGCCGTGTTCGTCGAGGCCGATGCCGCCGGTGAGGTGATGTTCTACGGCCGGGGTGCCGGCGGCATCCCGACCGCGAGCGCCGTGCTCGGGGACATCGTCGCGGTCGCCCGGCATAAGGTCGCTGGCAGCCGGGGCCCGCTGGCCTCCACCTATGCCGGGCTGACACCGCAGCCGGTGGGTAAGGCCCTGACGCGTTATTACGTCAACCTGGCCGTGGCGGACAAACCCGGGGTGCTCGCCGCGATCGCCAACGCGTTCGCTGAGCACGGGGTGTCGATCCAGACGGTGCGGCAGGAGGGCCACGGTGCCGAGGCTGGGCTGGTGGTACGTACGCACCTGGCGCGGGACGCGGCGCTGGCGGCAACGGTGGATGTCCTGCGCACCATGAGTGCCGTGCGCAGCGTGATCGGAGTCATGCGGGTCGAAGGCGAGGCGGGAAACTGATGGCACACCAATGGCGCGGCGTGATCGAGGAATACTCCGACCGATTGTCGTTGCCGGACAACGCTGCGGTCGTGAGCCTGCGTGAGGGCGGTACGCCACTGGTCCACGCGGACAGGTTGAGCGAACGCCTGCGTTGTCAGGTCTGGCTGAAGTACGAGGGTGCCAATCCGACCGGTTCCTTCAAGGACCGCGGTATGACGATGGCCATCTCGCAGGCCGCCGCGGAGGGCGCCAAGGCGGTGATCTGCGCTTCGACCGGAAACACCTCCGCCTCGGCAGCCGCCTACGCCGTCAAGGCCGGCATGGTGTGCGCTGTTCTCGTGCCGCAGGGCAAAATCGCGATGGGCAAACTCGCCCAGGCATTGGTGCACGGCGCCACCTTGCTGCAGGTCGACGGCAACTTCGACGAATGCCTCACGCTGGCGCGGGATCTCGCCGACAGATACCCGGTGTCCCTGGTCAACAGTGTCAACCCGGCCCGGATCGAGGGGCAGAAGACGGCGAGTTTCGAGATCGTCGACCTGCTCGGTTCGGCGCCGGACATCCACTGCCTGCCGGTCGGCAACGCCGGCAACATCACCGCCTATTGGCGTGGGTATGTCGAGTACGCCGCGGACGGGATCGCAGCATCCCGGCCACGCATGTGGGGTTTCCAGGCCGCGGGGGCCGCACCGATCGTGCACGGTGCGCCGGTCAAGGAACCCGAGACGATCGCCACCGCCATCCGGATCGGCAATCCCGCGTCCTGGGACCAGGCGGTGGAGGCTCGGGACACCTCCGGTGGCGTCATCGATGAGGTGACCGACGAGCAGATCCTGGCCGCCTACCACCTGCTCGCGGCGCAGGAGGGCCTGTTCTGCGAGCCAGCCAGCGCCGCAAGCGTGGCCGGGTTGCTGCAGCAGCACGAGCGCGGCCTGCTCGACCCGGGCCAGACAATCGTGTGCACGCTCACCGGCAACGGGTTGAAGGACCCGCAGTGGGCGTTGGAGGGTTCCGCCGCCCCGGTTGTCGTCCCGGTGGACGCCGCCGCCGCCGCCGGTGCGCTCGGTCTCGGCTGAGCGACGGTGACCCTGCTGCCGCCGGTGCCTGCCGGGCCGTTCGATCGCGGCCCGGTCACGGTGCAGGTCCCGGCCACCAGCGCCAACCTCGGGCCCGGTTTCGACGTGTTCGGCCTGGCCGTGGACCTCTACGACGAGTACACCGCGCACCTGTGCGACGACCCCGGCGTCACCGTCGAGATCATCGGTGAGGGCCGGGACACCCTGCCCCGCAACGCAGATCACCTGGTCATCGCGGTCATGCAGCGGGTCTTCGCCCGCCTGGGGGACCAGCCCAGCGGGATCCGGCTCACCTGCCACAACCGCATCCCACACGGCCGCGGGCTGGGGTCGTCGGCCGCGGCGATCGTCGGCGGCGTCGCACTGGCCCGCGCGCTCTCGCCCCGGGGAGCGCAACTGTCCGACGCGGACGTGCTGACGCTGGCCACCGAGGTCGAAGGTCATCCGGACAACGTCGCGGCTGCGATCTTCGGCGGTTTCACCCTGGCCTGGTTTGAGACGGTGCAGGCGGGCACTCCCGGAGCCGTCCGCCACCTGCGGCTGGAACCCCACCCGCAGCTGCTGCCGATTGCCATCGTGCCGGCGATCCCGGTGGCGACCCGCACCGCCCGGGCATTGCTGCCCGCGACGGTTCCGCACGCGGACGCCGCCTTCAACGCAGGACGTGCCGCATTGCTCGTGCACGCCCTGACGGCCGAGCCGGACCTGCTGCTGACCGCCACCGAGGACCGCCTGCACCAGGACTACCGACGCTCGGCCTTCCCGGCCTCACTGGAGCTGGTCGAACGGCTACGGGCCACGGCGGTTCCGGCGGTCGTCTCGGGAGCCGGCCCCACCGTGCTGGCCCTGGCGACCCGGCGAACTGTTGCCACCGTCCACGCCCTGGCAGGGCCGGGGGTACGGGTACTCGAACTGTCCGCGCAACGCGAGGGTGTGCGTGTCCGCACCGGGGCGGACGCAATCGACCCCTCCCAGGTGTTACATTGAGCGTGCGCTAGGACGCGGCCTGACCACCACATCGGCCGCCTGCGCGATCGTTCCCTCCTCTTCCCGCTCCGGTTGGATCCGCGGGATGAGTTGGTCGCGCATCGACCGGGTCCCTTGGCGAAGCCCCGTGACCCATTGCCGTTGCGCACACCGGTCCCGGTGCACATAACCGCAGGGCAGATCACAGCAGTGCAGATGAGAAGCAATGCAGGTACGAACGCATCACCGCGACTCCCTCGTCGTGATGCTCGGTGGGGGTTATCGCCCCGCACCGATGGCTCTTTCTGGTACGTCGTCTCGGCGTATCCGAACGTCTCGGAAGGACATTGAGTGACCGAGACCACTCTGACCACCCCGGCCGCCGACGAAGGTGCGCGGCGCTCACGTGGCACCGGCCTGTCGTCGATGCTGCTGCCGGATTTGAAGAAACTGGCCAGTCAACTCGGGATCACCGGGGCCAGTGCGATGCGCAAGGGCGACATCGTCGCCGCGATCGCCGCACGACAGACCAGCGCGCCCACCGGCGCCACTGGCGCCAGTTCGCGTGGCAACGGCGCCGCCGGTGCCGACACCGCGACGCGGCGGCCGCGAGAGCCCCGCGCCGGCGCTAGCGACGACCACGGAACTACCGGTGACCGCGGAACTACCGGTGACCACGGAACTGCCGATGACCGCAGCACGACCGCTGCCAGCACACCGCCCTCGGCTGTGAATGGCGCTGCAGATGCGTCGACCTCGGGCCCGCGGACCCGTACGCGGGCCCCCCGAGGCGAGCGGACCCGGCCCGGCCAAACCGCCCTGCCGGACACGACATCGTCCGACGCCTCCCCAGCGGAGGCCGCACAGACCGGCTCCGGCCCCGAGACCGCCGGCAATAACGGTGAGAATCGGCGCGACGCCCAGTCCGGTCGCGGTCAGCGCTCGCGCTATCAGGGTCGCGACGGTTCCGGTAACCAGACCGGTGGGCAGGGCGACAGTAACCAGGCGGGCGACCAAGGCGCCTCCTCGACCGACTCCGGCGCACCCCAGCAAACTGGCGGTCAGTCCAGCCAGGGTGGGCAGAGCGGCGGGAATCAGGGCGGTGGAAATCAGGGCGGCGGCTCCAACCGCGACAACCGGCAGCAGAACAACCGTTCTAGCGGCAGCCAGCAGCAGAACCGGCAGGGCGGCTACCAGCAGAACGGGCCAGACGATGAAGACGACCCCCGCGGCCGTCGTCGGCGCCGCAGCCGGGATCGGTTCCGGGATCGGAGCACCAACCGGCCCCGCGGCCAGAGTTTCGGCGAATCCGAGACCGAGGTCGGCGAGGACGAGGTTCTCGTCCCCGTCGCCGGGATCCTGGATATCTTGGACAATTATGGTTTCGTGCGTACCTCGGGTTATCTGCCCGGACATAACGACGTCTACGTCTCGCTGTCGATGGTTCGCAAATGGGGAATGCGCAAGGGCGACGCGATTACCGGGGCGATCCGGCCGATCAAGGACGGCGAGCGCCGGGAGAAGTTCAACCCGTTGGTGCGTATCGACACGATCAACGGTTCCGAGCCGGAGCAGGGCAAGCAGCGTCCGGAGTTCGGCAAGCTGACCCCGCTCTATCCGCAGCAACGGCTGCGGCTGGAGACCGAGTCGAACAACTTGACCACCCGCGTCATCGACCTGGTGGCCCCGATCGGCAAGGGCCAGCGCGGACTCATCGTCTCGCCACCCAAGGCCGGTAAGACGATGGTGTTGCAGGCGATCGCGAATGCGATTGCCACGAACAACCCCGAGGTCCACCTCATGGTGGTGCTCGTCGACGAACGCCCCGAAGAGGTCACCGACATGCAGCGGTCGGTGAAGGGAGAGGTCATCGCCTCCACCTTCGACCGGCCCGCTGACGACCACACGACTGTCGCGGAACTCGCCATCGAGCGGGCGAAGCGGCTGGTCGAACTCGGCCATGACGTGGTCGTGCTGCTGGACTCGATGACCCGCCTGGGCCGGGCGTACAACCTGGCGGCTCCCGCCTCCGGACGCATTCTGTCCGGTGGTGTCGACTCCGCCGCGCTCTATCCGCCCAAGCGTTTCTTCGGCGCCGCCCGCAACATCGAGCACGGCGGCTCGCTGACGATCCTGGCCACCGCACTGGTCGAGACCGGCTCGCGGATGGACGAGGTCATCTTCGAGGAGTTCAAGGGCACCGGAAACATGGAGCTCAAACTCGATCGGAAACTCGCCGACAAGCGGATCTTCCCGGCCATCGACGTGGACCCCTCCGGCACCCGCAAGGAGGAGCTGCTGATGACCAGCGACGAGTTGAAGACCGTCTGGAAGCTCCGCCGGGTCCTGCACGCCCTGGACTCCCAACAGTCCATCGAGTTGCTGCTGTCCAAGCTCAAGGTCACCAAGTCGAACGCGGAGTTCCTACTGCAGGTCCAGAAGACCACCCCCATGTCGGGCGGCGGCGGTCGCGACGACGATTAGCCCCAGCACGTTCACACCGGCCCGGCAGCACTGTGCTGCCGGGCCGCTGTGGTGTCCGGCCAGAGACGATCGGGAGGCCCGCAGGGCATCGAGTGGGCTTATCTAGATACCTAAATTGGGAGATGACGGGGGGCCGGTACGGGAGAAACCTTGGGGTCGTTCGAGATCGACGGACGGCTGGGGGGTCGGAACCAATGCGGGTCACGACGGTGGCGATCGGGACGGTGTGCGCACTGTCCCTGCCGTTGCTCGGCGCGGCCCTGTTGGACCAGCCGACCCAGGCATCCTTCACCAGCACGGTCACGGTGACCGTGGGCGTGGTTCTGCAGGTCCCGGCGGCACCGGAGGCCGACTCCCAGGAGCCGGCGCCGGAAACCGACGAGTTGGCACCCGACGCCGACCCCCAGGGGTCGACGTCCGATCCGGCAAAGGACCCCACGGCCAAGCCCGGCACCGGGACGCCACCACCTGCTGACGTGCCGACGCGATCGGCCGACCCGTCAGCCCCCACCGCGGCGGACGACCCCCCAACGGAGGTCCCCCGCTCCGCGGATACGACGAACCCGGACAGCGGTGCCTTGGATACGGCCGCCGCTCCCGGATCGCCGGGGACGACCGCAACGCGGGAACCGGCCGCCGGAGCAGCGCCGAGCGCCCCGTCGTCAGTCGGGAGTGGCCCAGCCGTGCCAGGAGGCACCGAGTCGTCCGCGATCTCGACGCTCGACCCGCCGGCCCCAGGGGGGACCGACGTCACGCAGCGCCGCGCCGACTTGGCAGCGGCCGCCGTTCCTGAAGGGGGAACATCGTGAAATTCCGTCTGCTCACCTCTGCCGCCGCCATCGGCGC
>JBBQYX010000068.1:0-15571 GCA_038208295.1 Candidatus Nanopelagicales bacterium
GGCGAGCTTGCTGACGAACAACTCGATGCTCGCCGGACCGATGTCCAGGCCCATCCAGCCGTCCTCGATCGCGTCCACTGCGACCACCTTGTGCTCGGCTTCGGCGCTGAAAGCTGTCGCCGCGACGACATCGACGGGCAGCACGAGGTCCACGCCGCGTTCCTTCGCCAGGGCCAGAAAGCCAGCGACTGTCTCGACCTGGTCCGCCTCCAACAGTGAGGACCCGACGCCGTGCCCCTGGGCCTTCAGGAACGTAAAGCACATGCCGCCACCGATGAGTAACCGGTCGACCGAGCCGATCAAGTTCTTGATGACACCGAGCTTGTCGGAGACCTTGGAGCCGCCGAGCACGACGACGTACGGCCGGTCCGGATCGGAGAGCACCTTCCCGAAGACGGTGGCCTCCTTGAGCACCAGGCCGCCGGCGGCGTGCGGCAGCAGCCGCGCCACGTCGGTGACCGAGGCCTGCTCGCGGTGCACGACCCCGAACCCGTCGGAGACGTACAGGTCAGCCAAAGCCGCCAATTCGGTGGCCAGGGCCTGACGTTCCGCTACGACCTTGGAGGTCTCCCGGGCGTCGAAGCGCACGTTCTCCAGCAGGGCGACGTCCCCGTCACCCAGCCCGGCCACCGTGGCCTGCGCGGAAGGTCCGGCGACATCGGCGGCCAAGGCCACCGGCGTGCCGAGCAACTCGCCGAGCCGCAGGGCCACCGGCGCCAAGGACAACTCGGGCTTGGGCTCCCCCTTCGGTCGGCCGAGGTGAGCGGCCACCACGACCCGTGCGCCGCGTTCGGCCAGCGCGCGGATCGTGGGCAGGCTCGCCCGGATGCGACCGTCGTCGGTGATGGTGGCGGTGCCGTCCTTGCTCAACGGAACGTTGAGGTCGGCGCGCACCAGCACCCGCTTCCCGGCGACGTCGAGGTCGTCGAGCGTCTTCATCGCCGACGTCAGAGCTTGTCGCCGACGTAGGTGATGAGGTCGACGAGGCGGTTGCTGTAGCCCCACTCGTTGTCGTACCAGCCGACGACCTTCAGCAGGGTGCCGTTGGCGTTGGTCAGGCCGGCATCGAAGATGCAGGAGGCTGGGTCGGTGACGATGTCGGTCGAGACGATCGGGTCCTCGGTGTACTTGAGGATTCCCTTCAGCGGGCCGTCCGCGGCGGCCTTGATCGCGGCGTTGACCTCGTCCTTGGTGACGGACTTGGACAGCACCACGGTCAGGTCGGTGGCCGAACCGGTCGGGACCGGCACGCGCATCGCATACCCGTCCAGCTTGCCCTTGAGTTCGGGCAGCACCAAGGAGACGGCCTTGGCCGCACCGGTGGTGGTCGGGATCATGTTCAGCGCACCGGCGCGAGCGCGGCGCAGGTCGCTGTGCGGGAAGTCCAGGATGACCTGATCGTTGGTATAGGCGTGAATCGTGGTCATCATGCCCTGCACGATGCCGAACGTGTCATTGATGACCTTGGCCATCGGGGCGAGGCAGTTGGTGGTGCAGGAGGCGTTGGAGATGACGTGGTGCGCAGCCGGGTCGTAGTCGCCCTCATTGACGCCCATGACGACGGTGACATCCTCGTTCTTCGCCGGGGCGGAGATGATGACCTTCTTCGCGCCGGCGTCGAGGTGCGCCTTGGCCTTGGTGGCGTCGGTGAAATGGCCGGTCGACTCGATCACGATGTCGGCGCCGAGTGCGCCCCAGGGCAGCGCGGCAGGGTCGCGCTCGGACATCGACTTCATCGCCTTGCCGCCGACGATGATCTCGTCGTCGGTGAAGGTCACGTCCTGGCCGAGCCGGCCGAGGATGCTGTCGTACTTGAGCAGGTGGGCGAGAGTCTTGTTGTCGGTCAGGTCATTGACGCCGACGATCTCGATGTCCGCACCGGACGTCACGACGGCGCGGTAGAAGTTACGGCCGATACGTCCGAATCCGTTGATGCCTACGCGGATGGTCACTAATGCTTCTCCTCGACAACAGCCGGCGTCGTTGCGCCGGCGGGCGGCGGCCGAAGGCCTGATCTGCCCGGCCGTGTCTTCAGACGTGACCCTATCGAAACAATGCGGTACGGGGTCGCGCGCAAGGTCCCCAACCGGAGGGGCCCTCGGACCCGACCAAGATCGTCAGAATTCGGGCGAAATGAGGGTGCTGTGCTCGACTCAGTCGTCAAGGTCGAATTCGGGGCCCAGGGCCGCCTCGGTGCCGGGGATCCCGAGCTTGGCCGCCGAACGGTCGGCCAGCGCCAGCAGCCGGCGGATGCGACCGGCGATGGCGTCCTTGGTCATCGGCGGGTCGGCCAGCGCGCCGAGCTCCTCCAGGCTGGCCTGTCGGTGCTGGACCCGCAGCCTCCCGGCCATCGCCAGGTGGTCGGGGATCTCGTCCCCGAGGATCTCCATGGCGCGCTGCACGCGGGCACCGGCGGCGACGGCGGCGCGAGCCGAGCGGCGCAGGTTGGCGTCGTCGAAGTTGGCCAGCCGGTTGGCGGTGGCGCGGACCTCGCGGCGCATCCGCCGCTCCTCCCAGGCCAGCAGGGACGCGTGCGCCCCGAGCCGGGTGAGCAGGGCCCCGATCGCGTCCCCGTCCCGGATCACGACCCGGTCGACGCCGCGTACCTCTCGGGCCTTCGCCGGGATGTCCATTCGCCGCGCCGCCCCGACCAGCGCCAGCGCCGCCTCCGGACCAGGGCAGGTGACTTCCAGCGCGGCCGACCGACCCGGCTCGGTGAGCGAGCCATGCGCTAGGAACGCGCCCCGCCAGGCGGCCTCGGCATCGCAGACGCCGCCGCCGACCACGGCCGGGGGCAGGCCGCGTACGGGTCTGCCGCCGGCGTCCACCAGCCCGGTCTGGCGGGCAAGCTGGTCACCGTCGGCCACCACCCGGACCAGGTAGCGGTTGCCCCGGCGCAACCCGCCGGGCTGCACGACCGCGAGGTCGCTGCGCTGCCCGTACACCTCGGTGATGTCGCGCCGCAGCCGCCGGGCGGCGGCGCCGGTGTCCAGCTCGGCCTCCACCACGATGTGGCCGGCCACTAGGTGCAGCCCACCGGAGAAGCGCAGCACCGCGGCGACCTCGGCCTTGCGGCAGCACGTCTTGGTGACGGTCAGCCGGGCGAGTTCGTCCTTGACCGCCGACGTCATCGCCACGGCCGCATCCTCCCACCGCTGTTCCGCGGGGCGGGCGTCAACGATCCCAACGCAGCGGCCAACAGGTCGGCATCGTGCTTGGCCTCCGTACGGGTGTCCGCGACCCGCTCCAGAACCAGGCGGGCACCCACCGCCCGGCACGCGGTTTGCAGCGCCGCGACGTCCGGCACTCGCGCTGGGTCGGCCAGCACCACGTCCAGGCAGACCTCGGGGAACTGCTCGGCCCACACCTCCAGATGTGTCTCGGGCGCGAACCCGGCCGTCTCCCCCGGCTGCGGAGCCAGATTCAGGATGAGCACCCGCCTCCCGGGGCTGTCGGCGACCGCGGCAGCCATGGCCGGTAGACGCAGATGCGGCAGCACGCTGGTGAACCAGGACCCCGGCCCGAGGACCACCAGATCAGCCTGCTCAAGCGCCTGCAACGCCTGCAGGCAGGCGGCCGCATCAGGCGGTTCGACGGTCAGGCCAGTGACGTGGCCGAGGGTCCTGGCGATCTCCACCTGGCCGCGTACCGTCGCCACGTCGCCGGGTCGGACCGGGTCGAGTCCGCGCACCTGCGCCACGATCTCCAGGGGCTCCAGCGAGACGGGCAGGACCCGGCCGTGCGCGCCCAGCAGTGCCGCCACCCAGTCCAGCCCCTCAACGATGTCGCCCGTCTCCTCCCACAGGGCGGTGATCAGGAGGTTGCCCAGGGCGTGCCCTTGCAGTTCGCCGTGGCCGGCAAATCGGTGCTGCACGACCTGGCTCCAGGTCCGGCCCCAGGTGTCGTCCCCGCACAGCGCCGCCAGGGCCATCCGCAGATCCCCCGGCGGCGGCACCCCGAACTCCTTGCGCAACCGACCGCTGGAGCCGCCGTCATCGGACACGCCGACGACGGCGGTCAGCTGATCGGTGACCCGGCGCAGCGCCCGCAGCGTGACCGCCAGCCCGTGACCGCCGCCCAGCGCCACCACCCGCGGTCCCCGGCCGTTCTGCTGCTGCCGCCGCGGGACGGGCAGACCTCCCTGCTGGGGATCTTGCCGGCCCCCCTGTCGGACGCCGTGTCCGGAAGCCTCGCCGACCGGGTACCCCGGCCCGCGATGCGACCGACCCGAAGCCGCCGTCATTCGCGCCCCAGGTCCCGGTGGACGACCAGCGTCTCCACGCCGGCCTTGACGAAGCGAGCGGACAGGTTCTCGGCCATGGCGACGCTGCGGTGCTTACCCCCGGTACAGCCGACCGCGACGGTGACATACCGCTTGCCCTCGCGCAGGTAGCCGTCGGCGACCAGGCTCATCAGACCCCCGATGTGCTCGAGGAAGTTGCGCGCATCGGGACTGGTCACCACGTAGTCGTTGACGTCGGGCTCCAGCCCGGTGTGATCGCGCAGTTCGGGCACCCAGTACGGGTTGGGCAGGAAGCGCACGTCGAGCACGACGTCGGCGTCCACCGGGATGCCGTACTTAAACCCGAACGACATCACGGTCGCGCGCAGCCGGACCCGTTCCTCGTCCTTGAAGGCGGCCTCGATCTTGCGGCGCAGGTCGTGGACGTTCAGCGACGACGTGTCGATGACCAGATCGGCGGAGGCCCGGAAGTCGCGGAGCGCCTCGCGTTCGCGGGCCAGCCCGTCGACCAGCCGACCGCTGCCCTGCAACGGATGCGGCCGGCGACTGCTCTCGAAGCGGCGGACTAGGGCCTCGTCGGTCGCCTGCAGGAAGACCGTACGGACATCGACTCCGCGACCTGCCAGCTGGTCCAATGCCCACTGCAGGTCCGCGAAGAACGAGCCGCCGCGCACATCCACCACCACGGCCAGCCGACGCACGTCAGGCCGTTCGGCGACCAGCGAGAACGTCTGCGGGAGCAGCGACGGCGGCAGGTTGTCGATCACGAACCAGCCGAGGTCCTCCAACGCGCGGGCGGCGGTGCTGCGGCCCGCGCCGGACATGCCGGTGACCAGCGCGACCTCGATATCCAGCGGGCTCATGAGGCTGAGTCTCCTCCCGTCGGGGTGTAGATCTCTCCGGTGGTGACGTTGACGGCCGGGGCCGATTGCGCACCGGTCAACGTGGCCAGGACGGCCGCAGCGGTTGCCGGGCCGATGCCCGGGATCTCCCCGATCTGCTCCGCCGTCGCAGCGCGGACCTTGGCCACCGAGCCGAAGTGCCGCAACAGCGCCTTGCGGCGCACCTCGCCCAGGCCCGGGACATCGTCCAGGGCGCTACGGGTCATCCGCTTGTTCCGGCGGGCCCGCTGGTGGGCGATGGCGAACCGATGCGCCTCGTCGCGGACACGCTGCAGGAGATAGAGGCCCTCGCTGGTCCGCGGCAGGATCACCGGGTCGGGGTCGCCTGGTCGCCAGACCTCCTCCAGCCGTTTGGCCAGGCCGCACAGCTCGATGTCGTCGATCCCCAGCTCGGTCATGGCCCGTTGGGCCGCCGCGACCTGGGGTGCGCCGCCGTCGACGACGACCAGTTGCGGGGGGTAGGCGAAGCGCCGCGGGCGGCCCGTGTCGGGGTCGATGCCCGGGGTCCGGGGGGCGGCGTTGCCGGCCTCGTCGTCGTCGGGTGCCATCTCCAGCTCGCTGGTCTCGGCCCGGTCGTCCAGGTAGCGCCGGAACCGTCGGGTGAGCACCTCGTGCAGAGCGGCGGTGTCATCAGCCCCGTCGAGCCCCTTGACGATGAAGCGCCGATATTCACCCGTACGCGGCAACCCGTCCTCGAACACCACCATGGAGGCGACTATGTCGGTGCCGGACAGGTGTGACACGTCGTAGCACTCGATGCGCAGTGGGGCTTCGCGTAGTTCCAGGTATTCCTGGAGTTCGGCCAGCGCCCGGCCGCGAGTGGTCAGATCGCCGGCCCGTTTCGTCTTGTGCAGGGCCAGCGACTGCTTGGCGTTACGGGCGACGGTGTCCATCAGCGCTCTCTTGTCGCCCCGCTGCGGCACCCGCAAGTCCACGACGCCCCCACGCCGTTCGGCCAGCCACAGGGCGGCGCTGGCCGGATCGGGGGGCAGCTCGGGCAGCAGGATCTGCCGCGGGACCGCCTCGCCCTGCTCACCCCCGTACAACTGCTGGAGCAGCCGTTCGACGAGTTCGGGGATGTCCCCGTCCTCGACTTTCTCCACCACGAATCCCCGTTGGCCGCGGACTCGGCCGCCGCGGACGTGGAACACCTGGACGGCCGCCTCCAAAGGGTCGTCGGCCAGCGCCACAACGTCCGCGTCGGTGCCGTCCCCGAGCACCACGGCGTTCTTCTCCAGGGCTCGGGTCAGCGCGCCGATGTCGTCGCGCAGCCGGGCCGCCTGCTCGAAGTTCAACTCAGCCGCGGCCTCGCGCATCCGCCGTTCCAGCCGACGGACGAACGGCGTCGTCTGACCGGACAGGAATGCGCAGAAGTCGTCCACCAGCTCCCGGTGGTCTGCCTGGCTGATCCGGTCCACGCAGGGGGCGCTGCACTTGCCGATGTAGCCCAGCAGGCAGGGGCGGCCTACCTGTCCCGAGCGCCGGAACACCCCGGCCGAGCAGGTCCGTACCGGAAACACCCGCAGCAGCAGGTCCACCGTCTCCCGGATGGCCCACGCATGGGAGTAGGGACCGAAATACCGCACACCCTTGCGCTTGGCGCCGCGCATCACGGTGACCCGCGGGTACGCCTCGTCCAGGGTGACGGCCAGGTAGGGGTAGGACTTGTTGTCGCGGTACTTGACGTTGAACCGCGGGTCGAATTCCTTGATCCAGGAGTACTCCAGCTGCAGGGCCTCGACCTCGCTGGCCACCGTGACCCAGTCGACTGAGGCAGCCGTGGTGACCATGGACTGGGTACGCGGGTGCAGGGCGGCGAGGTCCTGGAAGTAGCTCGACAGCCGTGGGCGCAGGCTCTTCGCCTTGCCGACGTAGACGACCCGCCCATGCTCGTCGCGGAATCGGTAGACGCCGGGCTCGTCCGGGATGCTGCCGGGGGCCGGCCGGTAGGTCGCAGGATCGGCCACGATCGCAGCCTATAGAGCTTGCTGCGCAGGTCCGAGCACCCGATATGTCCGGTGGCTCCAGCCATTCCGCCCCGTTGATCAGCCCAGCCGACAACGGGAAAAGGATTGCGTTGCGTGGCCCATTGATAACTGAGTGTTCACTAATGTGGTCATATGGGGTGACTATCCCCACGATTGAATCGTTGAACGTGACATTACGGGTTGGTAACGGTCAGACTGCAGCGCGACCCGAAGTCAGGGCCAATGTCGCCAGCCCCACGCCCGGGGCCCCGCCGGGTAGGCCGACGCCAGCGAGCGCAGCTCTCGTACCGGCCATCCATCAGAGCCATCCAGCCATCCAGCCATCCATCCGAGCCATCCAACAACGCCATCCATGAGAGCACTGGACCAACCAGCGCCTGCCTACCGGAGGTTGCATGACCGCCGCACACCGCAGCACCGCCCGCCGCACCAAGCTGACGGCCGGCGCCGTCGTCTGTGGGGCCCTTGCCATGGGTGCCTCCTCCCTGCCAACGTCCGGGGCGGTGCCCCAGCCGCCCCCGGCCGCCGCGAGCACCCTTGCCAGCCCGAGCTCGTCGATCCAGACACCAGCAGCCACGGCGCCGGCCGCTGAAGCACGACCCGCTGCCGCCGATCCGGCGCGACGTGCGGCCGTCGTGGCCGCTCCGCCCGCTAGGGCGGCCTTAGCGAAGGCCGCTGCGGTCAAGGCCGCCGCCGCCGTCAAGGCCGCTGCCGTGCGGGCCGCAGCAGTCCGAGCTGCAGCGCTGAAGGCCGCGGCCGTGGCGCGGGTGCATCACAGCCGGGTGTTCGTCGCCGGTGACTCCCTGACCGTGCACGCCAAGGCCCCGCTGGCCGCCCAGCTGCGCGGCCGTACCGCGCGCGTGGTCATCGCCGCCCAGATCGGTCGCTACACCTCGACCGGCGTCCGCAGCCTGAACACCACCGCGGCCAAGAGGTCCCGGGTATGGGTCGTCGCCCTCGGCACCAACGATGGCGCAAGCCCGGCTCGGACCCGCGCCTACGTCCGCCAGGTGATGGCGAGGGCCGGCAAGAGCCGCTGGGTGATCTGGGTCAACGTGCACCGCCGCGGCTACTCCTCGGTCAACTCGGCCCTGCGGCAGCTGGACCGGGCCTATGACCGTCTCGTGGTCATCGACTGGGACAACTTGGTCAAGCGGCACCCCAACTGGCTGCGTCGCGATGGCGTACACACCACCACGTACGGAGCCAGGATGCGCGCCCAGGTGATCTCCAAGAGGGTCCTCACCCTGGCTGCCAAGATCTGAGGCTCGCCGGGGTCCGTCGCGCAACCAGGCCGGCGAGGTGCACCCGGCTCAGCGCGGCGTCGGCTTCCCTGCTAACACCGCAGTGACGGCCTTCGCATACGCCCGGCAGCCGCTCGGTGTCACGTGAATGCCGTCCCCCCAGGTATATCCGGGGTGCCGCCCTGAGAGGGCATTCCAGTCCAGCAGCACCGCATTGCGATATGTCCGGACCGCGGCCTTGATGGCGGTATTCGTTCGCTGCTCGAAGGTGTACATACTGCGGTCGTTCGGCAGCTGAATCGTTGCCCAGACGACCGTACGGCCCGCTCCGACGGTCTTCATCACCGTGCTGATCGTCGTTTCCCGCATCCCGCCGTTGGTCCCCAGGTGTACGAGCACGTTCTTCGGCAGCCGACCGGAGTCGCGCGCAGCGGTCAGGACCCGCACACCAGCGGCGGGCTGCCGACTGCCCAGCGCATCTACCCGGTAGCCGGCCGCGCGCAGGCACGGCCGGGCGCCGAGCATGACCGAGTCGCCGAGCGCGAAAACGCCCGCCGACGCGGTCGGCGTCCGCGGCCGCGCCGAGGTCGCGGTGGGAGCCGAAGTCGGCGACTCTCTGGGCGACTCTGTGGGCTCTGTCCCAGACCGAGACGGGGAAATGACCACAGGCGACCCGTCGCTCCGTTGATCGGCGGGGGAGGCGCTCGCCCCCGCACCGCACGCGGCCAACGTCACACAGCCGACGGCGGCCGCCACGGCAGCAACGATCGGCACCCGAGGTGTCATGGCCCACTCCCCAGCCGCCCTGCTGAATCCGGCATCTTGTGGATTCTGCCCGATGCGTCAGCCGCCCTGGTTCATCGCCGCAATGATGTTCCCGTCGACCACGGATACCTCGGCGGGCGCCAGCGGGGCGCTCGCCGGGCCGTTGATGACCGATCCGTCCTCGGCGGAGAAGACCGAGCCGTGGCAGCGACAGTTGATCTGGTTGTTGCTGACATCGCTGACCGTGCAGCCCAAGTGCGTACAAATGGCGCTGAATCCCTTGTAGGTACCCGCCTCGGGCTGGGTCACGACCACCTGAAGATCGTCAAACACGCGACCGCCCTGGGCAGGGATGTCCGATGCGGGCCCGAGGTCGAGGCCCGCGGCCGACGCGGAATCCGAGGCCATCTCCGACGCCGTGGCCATGTCCGACGCCGACGGGCTCGCCGGCGGTGACGCCGCATCCGTGGTCGCTGCGGCCGACGTCGCAGCGGGGGTCGAATTCGACCCGCAGGCCGCCAGCGCCCCGGCGGCACCCACCAGTCCGACCGCTCCGAGAACTCGGCGCCGGGGCATTCGACCAGGCACGAACGGCCTGCCCGCGTCCGGCCGCGATGAGGTCGTGACGGGTGACCCGGTCTCGTTGCTGGGCATGCGAACTCCTCGATAGGGCAGTGGGCGGTCACTCAGGTGGGTAACGCCCGAGCAACCAACGAAGTGCCACGGTATGCGCCGGGGTGCATCGGCGCGCGGGCTCGCGCACGTCCAGGCGTGCACCTCGCGTCAACCGGCGGCCTTGGTCCGGCGGGCTCGGCCACGAGTGTTGGCCCGGGGGCGTGGGGTCGGCAGGCCGAGCAGGGGTCGCAGGAACGCAGCGGTATGGCTGTCGGGGTCGACGGCGACCTCCTCGGGCGTTCCGGTCGCGATGACCAGGCCGCCACCATTCCCGCCTTCGGGGCCCATGTCGATGACCCAGTCCGCGGTCTTGATGACGTCCAGGTTGTGCTCGATGACGATGACTGTGTTGCCCTTGTCCACCAGGGAGTGCAGGACGCCGAGGAGTTTCGAGATGTCCTCGAAGTGCAGTCCGGTGGTGGGTTCGTCGAGGACGTAGACGGTTCGGCCGGTCGATCGCTTCTGCAGTTCGGCAGCGAGTTTCACCCGCTGCGCCTCCCCGCCCGACAACGTCGTCGCGGGTTGTCCCATGCGTACGTATCCCAACCCGACATCAACCAACGTACGCAGGTGCCGGGCGATCGGCGGGACAGCCGCGAAGAACTCCAGGCCCTCCTCGATGGGCATGTCGAGAACCTCAGCGATCGTCCTGCTCTTGAAATGCACCTCCAGAGTTTCCCGGTTATAGCGGGCCCCGTGGCACACCTCGCAGGGCACGTACACGTCGGGCAGGAAGTTCATCTCGATCTTGATGGTGCCGTCGCCGGCACACGCCTCGCAGCGTCCGCCCTTGACGTTGAAGGAAAATCGACCGGGCAGATACCCGCGGACCTTGGCCTCCTGGGTCTCGGCGAACAGCCGCCGAACATGGTCGAAGACGCCGGTGTAGGTGGCCGGGTTGGACCGCGGCGTCCGCCCGATGGGCCCTTGGTCGACGTGCACCACCTTGTCCAGCTGATCCAGACCGCGGACCCGGGTGTGCCGGCCAGGCACACTACGCGCGCCGTTGAGGTCGCGCGCCAGCACGGTGTAGAGAACGTCGTTCACTAATGTCGACTTGCCCGAACCGCTCACGCCGGTCACGGCGCAGAAAACTCCGAGCGGAAACTCGACGCTCACATCGCGCAGATTGTGCTCGTGCGCACCCTCCACCCGAAGCACCCGCGTGGGGTCGATCGGCCGGCGGATATCCGGGACCTCGATGCGCCTGCGGCCGGCGAGATAGTCACCGGTGACCGAGTGCTTGCTGGCCAGCAAGTCGTCCACGGTGCCGCTGACGACCACCTGGCCGCCGTGCTCGCCGGCGCCGGGGCCGATGTCGACCACCCAGTCCGCCGACCGGATGGTGTCCTCGTCGTGCTCGACCACGATGAGGGTGTTCCCGATATCTCGCAGTCGGACCAAGGTCTCGATCAGCCGGCGGTTGTCCCGCTGATGCAGACCGATGGACGGCTCATCCAAGACATAGAGGACACCGACCAGACCGGACCCGATCTGAGTAGCCAACCGGATCCGCTGCGCCTCACCGCCGGCCAGGGTTCCTGCAGCCCGGTCCAGGGTCAAGTAGTGCAGGCCCACATCGATGAGGAAACGCAGCCGCTCGTTGACCTCCTTGACGACACGTTCAGCGATCTGCTTCTCGCGGGGCGACAGCGTTAGGTCGCGCAGGAACTCCGCACACTCCCCGATCGGCATCGCCGCGACCTCGGAGATGTTCCGGTCGTCGATCGTGACCGCCAGCGACACCGGCTTCAACCGGTGCCCGGAACAGCTCGCGCAGGGCACCTGCCGCATGTAGCCCTCGAAGCGCTCCCGGCTGCTGTCGCTTTCCGCCTCCGCATGCCGACGCTGGATGAAGGGGATGGCCCCCTCGTACGAGGTGTAGTACGAGCGTTCCCGGCCGTAACGGTTCTTGTACCGCACGTGCACCTGGGTGGGGTGGCCGTTCATGACGGCCTTGCGCACCTTCGCCGGCAACTGTGCCCACGGCGCATCGATGTCGGCGCCCATCTCGTCGCACAGGGCCTGCAGCAACCGGCCGAAATATTCGCTCGTATGCGCACCGGACCACGGCGATACCGCACCCTCGGCCAGACTCCGCGCCGGGTCGGGCACCACCAGTTCGGGGTCGACCTCCATCCGGGTGCCCAAGCCGCTGCACTCCGCGCACGCCCCGAACGGGGAGTTAAACGAGAACGAGCGTGGTTCAAGTTCCTCGAAGGACAGGTCGTCGACCATGCAGGCAAGGTGCTCGCTAAAGATCCGTTCGCGGTGCGGGTCGTTCTCGGGCAAGTCCACGAAGTCGCAGGTCACCAGACCGCCGGACAGCCGCAGCGCCGTTTCTACCGAATCGGTGAGCCGACGCTTGGCGGAGCTCTTCACCGCCAGCCGGTCGACCACCACCTCGATAGTGTGTTTCTCCTGCTTCTTCAGTGTCGGCGGCTCGGCCAGGGTGTGCACCACCCCATCGATCCGGACCCGTGAGTAGCCCTGGGTCTGCAGCTGCCGGAACAGCTCGGAATACTCCCCCTTGCGCTCTCGGACGACCGGCGCCAGCACCTGGAAGCGGGCGCCCTGCTCGAACTCCAGCACCCGGTCCACGATCTGCTGCGGCGTCTGCCGGCTGATGGAGCGACCGCAGACCGGGCAGTGCGGATGCCCGATCCGGGCATACAGCAGGCGCAGGTAGTCGTAGACCTCGGTGATCGTGCCCACCGTGGACCGCGGGTTGCGCGAGGTCGACTTCTGGTCGATCGAGACGGCCGGGGACAGGCCTTCGATGAAGTCGACGTCCGGCTTGTCCATCTGCCCGAGGAACTGCCGGGCGTACGCAGACAGGCTCTCGACATAGCGTCGCTGACCCTCGGCGAAGATCGTGTCAAAGGCCAGCGAGGATTTCCCGGACCCGGACAGCCCCGTGAACACGATGAGGGCGTCCCGCGGCAGATCCAGGGACACGTCCTTCAGGTTGTGCTCCCGAGCCCCACGGACCACCAGCCGGTCGGCCACGGGTCATCCCTTCGTACGGATCCAATGCTGCGCAACGAGACCGCTGCCCCATGAGCCGGACTGACCCCGGTGCTGACAGCGCCGACAGGCTAACCGCGGCGACCGACATTCGCTTCCGCCGCCGGACCGTGACCCCCGCCACCCGCGCCCGGAGCACGCTCAGATCGGGCGGTACGCATGAGCCCGATGCTCGATCGCGACCACCGACACCATCACGTGGCCGTCTCGGAAGGCACGCGTCCCACCGCTTGATACCACCCGTCCGGGTGACCGGCCGGGCTGCCGACCGGAAAGGACGGTTGGCAGAATGCTCGACCGGCGCGGACAACCGCGGCAACCGGGCGGGGGGAGATGAGGACGAGAATGACCTATACCGGCAATGTCCGGGTTGGTGGGACCAGCGACGTACGTGAACTTCCCGACCTCATCGTCAGCAAGGTGGCTGTCGGCGACTTCCACAACAATTGCTACCTGCTGCGTTGCCGGGCTACCGACGAACAGTTGCTCATTGACGCCGCCGCCGAGCCGGAACGACTGCTGGACCTGATCGGCGCGGCGGGCCTGCACCAGGTGCTGACCACCCACCGGCACCCCGACCACTGGCAGGCGCTGGCCGCCGTCGTCGAGGCAACCGGCGCGCGCACCATCGCGCATCCACTGGATGCCCCCGGACTCCCGGTCCCGACCGACCTGCTCGTCGAGGAAGGCGACACCGTCAGCGTCGGGCACGTCACCCTGCGCGTCCTGCACTTGGTCGGCCACACCGTCGGCAGCATTGCATTGGCCTATGACGACCCAGACGGGCACCCACACCTCTTTACCGGCGACTGTCTTTTTCCCGGCGGAATCGGCCGGACGACCTCACCGGAGGCGTTCGACACCCTGCTGACCGGTGTCCGCGAGAAGGTCTTCGACGTGCTTCCGGACGAGACCTGGATCTACCCGGGGCACGGCGACGACACCACCCTGGGCGCCGAGCGTCCGGCCCTGGACGACTGGCGCGCCCGCGGCTGGTGAGCAGACGGCAGACGGCTGACGCCTGACGCCTGACGAATTGTCGGACCCCGCAGCTACCGTTCCTGCCATGTCGAACCTGCCGGTGCTGCCGTTCGGAACGTGGCCCTCGCCCATCACTCCCGAACTGCTCGTGGGCGGCGACCCCACGCCGGGGGAGGTCCGCTCCGCCGCTGGGCGGGTCTGGTGGTCGGAGTCCCGCCCGGCCGAGGCGGGCCGTGTGCAGATAGTCCGTCGCGATCCGGACGGACGAACGCACGACGTCCTGCCCGAGGGCTGGTCCGCGCGCAGCCGGGCCCATGAATACGGGGGCGCGGCGTGGTGGCTGGCCGGCGACGCGGTGATCTTCGCCCGATGGGACGACCAGCGGCTCTACCGGATCGAAGCCGGCGGGGAACCAGTGCCGCTGACGCCGGAACCACCGGAGGGGAGCCACTGGCGGTTCGCCGACGGGGTCGTGACCGCCGACGACTCGGTGATCTGTGTGGCAGAGATCCACGACGGAGCGTCTGTGCGCCATCAGGTGGTGGCACTGCCGGCCAGGCCGCCGGGAGACGGCGCGCAGCCACCGCAGGTGCTGGTCGAGGGACCAGGTTTCGTCGCCGCACCCCGGGTCTCCACCGACGGGCGGCAACTGGCCTGGCTGGCCTGGTCGCACCCGGACATGCCGTGGGACGCCAGCACAATGTGGGTGGCAGCCCTGGGCCGATCGTCGGACGGCCGTTCGACGATCGATGCCGCTCACCGGATCGCGGGGGGCCCCGGGGAGTCGTTGGTGCAGCCGCAGTGGGGCCACCACGGAGATCTGTTCGTGGGGTCCGACCGCAGCGACTGGTGGAACGTCTACCGGGTCGCGGGGACCGACGACCTGCGTCCCCTGTGGCCGGTCGATGCGGAGGTGGGCCAGCCTGCGTGGGTGTTCGGGCAGTCCAGGTATGTCGTCTGTCGTGACGGAACAGTCGTCCTCACCTATTCGCAGGGCGGGCATGCGGTGGTCGCCGTGCTTCCCGAGGACGACCAGGCAGGTCAGGCAGGACGCGCAGCACCGGCGGTTCGGTCTGGACAGGCAGGTCGCGCGTGGCCGCTCCCCTACGCTGCCCTGGTTGCCCTGTCCGTCGACGACGGGCTGGTCAGCGCGGTCGCGACGAGCACGACCGAGCCCGCGGCGGTCATCCGGTTTCCGGTGTTAGACCCGAGCGCCGTGGAGGTTCTCCGGGCTCCGCGCGGCACCCAGCTGGACCGAGCCGACGTCTCCGAGCCGGAGCCGCTGGAGTTCCCCTCGGCCGCTGGTCGCACCGCGCACGCGTGGTTCTATCCACCGAGTAACGCCGAGGCGACAGGCCCGGACGACGAGCGACCGCCGCTGATCGTGATGTCGCACGGTGGACCGACGTCCGCGGCCAATCCGGCATTCAGCCTGGCACGCCAGTTCTGGACAAGCCGCGGCTTCGCGGTGGCCGACGTCGACTACGGCGGCAGCACGGGCCATGGCCGACCGTACCGTCAGCTGCTGCAGGGAGCCTGGGGCATCGTGGACGTCGACGATTGCTGCGCGGCTGCCACATTTCTCGCCGAGCACGGCCGGGTGGACGGCCCCCGTATGGCCATCCGGGGCGGCAGCGCCGGCGGTTTCACGACCCTGGCAGCCCTGGCGTTTCGGAACGTGTTCGCCGCTGGCATGTCGCAGTACGGCGTGGCCGACCTGCGGGCGCTCGCCGAGGACACCCACGA
>JBBQYX010000069.1:0-14998 GCA_038208295.1 Candidatus Nanopelagicales bacterium
AGGTCTACGCCGGCCCGGAGCACCCGCACCAGGCGCAGCAGCCGGTGCCGTTCGAGATCACCCAGGTCGCGCAGTAGCCGTCACCGGCGCACCCGCTCGACCGCGCAACGCCCCACACTTCGAACATCGCGCACCATCGAACCAGGAGATCCGTGGCAGTGACTGAGACCACCATCGACGCCGAGGCGACCGAGGCGACCGAGTCCACCGACGAGGTCACGCCCGACTCGTACACCAGCGAGTCGACCACCGAGTCGTTCAGCTCCGAGACGCCGCGGGAGATCGTCACCGCGCCCGGCGCCGCGACCGGTCGTCGCAAGGAGGCCATCGCTCGGGTGCGCATCGCGCCGGGAAGCGGCAACTTCACCATCAACGGGCGCACCCTGGAGGGCTACTTCCCCAACAAGGTGCACCAGCAGGAAGTCAACGAGCCCTTCAAGGTGTGTGAGCTCGAAGGCACCTACGACGTGATCGCCACCCTCCACGGCGGCGGCATCTCCGGCCAGGCCGGTGCGCTGCGCCTGGGTGTGGCTCGCTCGCTGAACGGGATCGACGAGGAGGCCTTCCGCAAGCTGCTCAAGAAGGCCGGCTTCCTCACCCGTGACCCGCGGGCCAAGGAGCGCAAGAAGTACGGCCTGAAGAAGGCCCGCAAGGCGCCGCAGTACAGCAAGCGCTAGGCCGTGGGCCGGCTTTTCGGCACGGACGGCGTCCGCGGCCTGGCCAACCGGGACCTCACCGCCGAGTTGGCGTTGGAGTTGTCGGTGGCCGCCGCGCATGTCCTGGGTGACGTGGGCGCGTTCGAGGGACCCGGGCGCCCGCTCGCGGTGGTCGGGACCGATTCCCGGGCCAGCGGGGAGTTCCTGGAGGCTGCGGTCGTCGCCGGGCTGGCCAGCGCGGGCGTGGACGTGCTGCGGGTCGGGGTGCTCCCGACGCCGGGCGTCGCGTTCGTGGTGGGTGCCTACGGCGCGGACCTCGGGGTGATGCTGTCCGCCTCGCACAATCCGATGCCCGACAACGGGATCAAGTTCTTCGCTCGCGGCGGGCACAAGCTCGCTGACGAGCTGGAGGACGCCATCGAGGCGCATCTGGGCGAGCCCTGGGATCGGCCGACCGGTTCGCTGGTGGGCCGGGTGCGCGACGTGCCCGAGGCTCAGGCCGCCTACATCCAGCACCTGCTGGGAACCCTGGACCAGCGACTGGATGGCCTGCGGGTCGTCGTCGACTGCGCCAACGGCGCGGCGTCGGTAGTGGCTCCGCAGGTGCTGCGGCAGGCCGGCGCCGAGGTGATCGCGATCCATGCGGCCCCCGACGGTTACAACATCAACGACGGCTGCGGATCGACGCATCTGGGCGATCTGCGCGCCGCCGTGCTGGAGCACGGTGCCGATGTCGGGATTGCCCACGATGGGGATGCCGACCGCTGCCTGGCGATCGATGCGGCCGGCGAACTCGTCGACGGCGACCAGATCCTGGCGGTTCTCGCGCTGGGTCTACGCGACGCCGGTGCCCTGCACGGCAACGTCGTCGTCTCCACCGTGATGTCCAACCTGGGCTTCAAACTGGCCATGCAGGCGGCTGGCGTCGAGGTCGTGGAGACCGCCGTTGGCGACCGTTATGTGCTGGAGGCGATGAAGGCCGGTGCGTACGCCATTGGCGGCGAGCAGAGTGGTCACGTGATTCTGCTGGAGCATGCGACCACCGGCGATGGCGTGCTGACCGCCGTCCAGCTGCTGTCCCGGGTCGCCTCAGCCGGCGTGCCGCTGGCCGAGCTCGCTGCCGTCGTCACGCGACTCCCGCAGGTCCTCATCAACGTGCCAGACGTCGACAAGGCGCGCATGCACCAGGCCCCCGGTCTCCTCGCGGCCGTGGACGAGGCTGGTCGCCTCCTGGGCGCCACCGGCCGGGTGCTCCTGCGACCGTCGGGGACCGAACCGTTGGTACGGGTGATGGTCGAAGCGCCGACCTACGAGGAAGCCGCCGCAGTCGCCGCTGAGTTGGTCGAGGTTGTTCGTAGCGAGTTGGGGTTTGTAGAGGCCTAACCCGAGGAGGTGCAGCGGTCGCGTCGCGCAAGGCGCTAGCCGCAGCGCAGCGGCCGCGGAATCGACGACGGGTAGGCCCATGGGCAAGGCCTAGTCCTTCCTTCGCCGAGTGGTGGGTTACGGCTGTCCTTTCAAGATCCAATCCGACCATGGCCCACCACTCACGAAAACGGAGTGCCACGAGCGTTCAGTCGTGGCGATCTTGTCGGATGGACGGCAGAGGCATGGCGTACGCAACCGCAAACGCCTGCCAGCGACGGCGACCAACTGGGCGAACCGCTTCCCTAGCTGTGCCTTGCCTGAATCCCAGCCACCGGCGAGCGCAACACGGCGCCGAGGCCCATGATCCCCGCGAGTGGGGACTTGACCCATCCGAGTGGGACGGCGTGGTCGACTTTCCAAGATCAATCTCGACCACGAGCGTCCAATCGCGGAATCAGGGGGGCCACAACAGCCCAGTCGCAGTGATCAAGGAGGGTGGGCGGCAAGGCAGGGGCGTACGCAACCCCAAACGCCGGCCAGCGACCGCGACCAAGCAGGCCGACACCATCCCTTAGCCGCGCCTTGCCTGAAATCTCAGCCACCGGCGAAGGAAGCGCGGCTCGAGCAAACCATGATCCCCGCGAGTGAGCACTTGATCCATCCGACTGGGTCGCCGTGGTCACTTTCCCAAGATCAACCTCGACCACGCCTCCTCACTCGCGGAATCAGGGGCGCCACGCCAGCCCACTCGCGGTGATCAAGGAGGGCGCGTACGGGCGTCAGCGACCATTCGCGGTGATCAGCAGGGTGCCGCCCGGCTGGCCCCGCGCTTTGGACCTTGATCAATTCGAGTGGTGGGTTGTGGCGGTCTTTCCAAGGTCCAACGCAACCACAAGGCACCACTCGTGGACTCAGGGCGCCATGGCAGCCAGCGACCGCGATTAAGCGGGCCGACACCCTCCTTAGCCGCGCCTTGCCTGAAGTCTCAGCCACCGTCGCACGCGACATGGCCGAATAGTCCTTGCTTTGCGCCTTGCTTGAAGTCTCAGCCACAGTCGCACGCGACAAGGCCGCTCCCCAAGCACAGCCCAGCCGACCCGGACGCCAAGGCGGCGCGGATACGCTGCCCGCATGTGCGGAATCGTGGGATATGTCGGGGACAAGCAGGCGTTGGACGTCGTGGTGGCGGGTCTGCGGCGGTTGGAATACCGCGGCTATGACTCGGCCGGGATTGCGGTCGTCAACGACGGGGTGCTGCATACCCGTAAGAAGGCCGGCAAGCTGGTCAACCTGGAGTCGCTGCTGGGCGTGGACCCGCTGCCCGACTCCACGACCGGCATCGGGCACACCCGCTGGGCCACCCACGGCGGCCCCACCGATGCCAACGCGCACCCGCATGTCAGCGCCGACGGGACCGTCGCGGTCATCCACAACGGGATCATCGAGAATTTCGCGGAGTTGCGGACGGAGCTGGGTGCGGCGGGGGTGCACCTGAGTTCGGAGACTGACACCGAGGTTGTCGCGCACCTGTTGGCCAGGGCGCTTCCCGAGAGCGGGGACGACCTTGCCGCTGCGATGCGGACGGTGTGCCGACGGCTGGACGGCGCCTTCACCCTGGTGGCGGTGGACGCCAGACAACCGGGCACCGTGGTCGCCGCGCGGCGAAACTCCCCACTGGTCGTCGGGCGCGGTCAGGGCGAGAACTTCCTCGCCTCAGACGTCTCGGCGTTCATCGCGTACACCCGCGACGCCATCGAGTTGGGCCAGGACCAGATCGTGGAACTCACCGCGGACACGGTGACGGTCACCGATTTCGACGGTGCGCCGGTCGACGTGCATGAGTTCACGGTGACCTGGGATGCGGCAGCCGCCGAGAAGGGTGGCTATGACCTGTTCATGCTCAAGGAGATCGCCGAGCAGCCCAAGGCGATTGCGGACACGCTGCGGGGTCGGGTGGCGCGGGACGGGCGCCTCGTCCTGGACGAGATGCGTCTGACTGACGCTGAACTCCGTGAGATCGACAAGATTGTCGTGATCGCCTGTGGCACGGCCTATCACGCGGGGATGGTTGCCAGATATGCGATCGAGCACTGGACCCGTATCCCCACCGAAGTCGAATTGGCCAGCGAGTTCCGCTACCGCGACCCGATCCTCTCCCGGAACACCTTGGTCATCGCCATCTCCCAGTCCGGCGAGACTATGGACACGTTGATGGCGCTGCGGCACGCCCGCCAGCAGGGCTCGCGGGTGCTGAGCATCTGCAACACGGTGGGTTCGACGATCCCACGAGAATCCGACGCGGTTCTCTACACGTATGCGGGCCCGGAGATCGCCGTTGCGTCCACCAAGGCGTTCCTCACCCAGATCGTCGCGGCCTATCTGGTCGGGCTGTATCTGGCCCAGATCCGCGGCAACAAATTCGGCGACGAGATCGCGGCGGTAATCGAGGAACTCGGCGACATGCCGCGCAAGGTCGACCTGGTTCTGGACACAATCGAGGGCGTCCGAGAACTCGCCCGGTTGTACGCGCATGCCACGTCCGTCCTGTTCATCGGCCGGCATGTTGGTTTCCCGGTGGCGCTGGAGGGAGCGCTGAAACTCAAGGAACTGGCGTACATGCATGCCGAGGGTTTCGCGGCGGGCGAGCTCAAGCATGGGCCCATCGCCCTCATCGAGGAGGGTGTGCCGGTCGTGGTCGTCGTGCCGTCCCCGCAGGGTCGCAGCGTGCTGCACGACAAGATCATCTCCAACATCCAGGAGGTCCGGGCCCGCGGCGCCCGCACCATCGTGATCGCCGAGGAGGGTGACGAGGCGGTCGTGCCGTACGCCGACCACGTCCTGCGGGTGCCGGTGTGCCCGACGTTGCTCCAGCCGCTGCTGGCCACCGTGCCGCTGCAGGTGTTCGCCTGTGAGCTGGCGACCGTGAAGGGTCACGACGTCGACCAGCCGCGCAACCTGGCCAAGTCCGTCACAGTGGAGTGACCCGTACGGGTGACATCCCGGCCGTCGAGCCACCCTGACGGGGCGGCCCACTCCACGGCACCAGGGGCAGGCACCGGTTCAATCCGACGGCGCAACGCCGCGGCGTCAGAGCGCAACGGCAAGGGGTCGCGTGCAAGGCTGGTCCGGTGATTGTGGGAATCGGGGTCGACGTCGTCAACGTCGCACGGTTCGGCGCCACCCTGGCGCGTACGCCGGGGGTGCGGGACCGACTGTTCACTGTCCAGGAGCGGTCCACGGATGACGGACATGCACGACCCGTCGCCTCGCTGGCCGTCAGATTTGCGGCCAAGGAGGCCGTGGCCAAGGCGCTGGGTGCACCTAGCGGGATGCGGTGGGTGGACTGCGAGGTCGTTTCCGACGGGGCAGGCCGGCCGTGGCTCCAGGTCACCGGGACCGTGGCGGAGGTAGCCGACTCGCTCGGTGCCGACGCCTGGCACCTGTCGCTGACCCACGACGGTGACTACGCCATCGCCTACGTGATTGCCGAGTCAGCCATGCCGCTGGCGGATTGTCGGGAGCCGAGCGTCGTGGCCGCGCACGCGGAACAGGCACCGGCCGCGGAGCCGAGGCAGGCGCCCGACGGTGCTTCGACGCCGGAGCCGGTCCTCGCAGTCATCCCGCGCTCGGCCGAACCGGGGCACCGGGACGTGCCGGGCGACTCGGAGGTCGCCGGTCGGGGCCGGTCCCGGACCGCGCAGGCGCAGAAGGCCCAGCGCGCAGGGCTCTCGCTGGTGGATCTCCGTCAAGGCCGCGACCTGCCTGGCTGAGAGCAGCGGCCGACTTCAAGCGTCCCGAGTTGCTGCTTTGCGGGGCTGAACGCCCCAACAGCGGCCGCCCGAACGAGAGTTGGCGAAGCCGTGGGACGCGAACCGCACGGCAGCGGCCTAGCTCGGATGCGGTAGGCATGCCCGGATACAGCCAGTCAGTGCTGCCGCGGCAGCCGCACCCGGGAGATCCGATGAGGCATGCGTACACCGTGGCGACCGTACGGGCGGCCGAGCAGGCGTTGATGGCCCAGGTCCCCGAGGGGGTCCTGATGCAGCGGGCCGCCGCCGGCCTGGCGCGGACCTGCGCGCTGCTGCTGCGGGAGCAGCGTGGACGGGTCACCGGGTCGCGCGTCGTGGTTCTCGCGGGCAGCGGGAACAACGGTGGTGACGGCCTGTGGGCGGGTGCGGCGCTGGCGGCCCGGGGGGCCAGGGTCGATGCGGTCCTGCTGTCCGAGGGAGCCCACGCCGAAGGGCTGGCGGCGCTGCGTCGAGCGGGCGGGCGGGTTTGGGACGGCAAGCGGCTGCGGGACGGCGCACCGGTTGAAGTCGGCCCAGTCTTGCTGGGAGCCGACCTGATCATGGACGGCATCGTGGGCATCGGCGGGTCCGGCGGGCTACGGCCGGCGGCCGCGGTGCTGGCGGCGTACGCGCTGCGCTCGGGCGCCGTCCGGGTCGCGGTCGACGTGCCCAGCGGGGTCGATGCGGACACCGGCCAGGTGAGTGGGGCGTCGTTCGATGCCGACGTGACGGTGACGTTCGGCTGTCTCAAACCCGGGCTGCTGCTGCCTCCGGGCCGGGCATTGGTGGGGGCCGTCGAGGTCGTGGACATCGGGCTGGGCCCGTACCTGTCCGCGGCAGCCGAGATCTCGGTTCTCGATCCGATCCAGGTCGCCTGCGCCTTTCCCGAGCCGCAGGCCAGCGATCACAAGTACACCCGAGGCGTTGTCGGTGTGCTGGCCGGCTCGGCGCGCTACCGGGGAGCCGCGCTGCTGTGCGTGGGCTCGGCCCGCCGCGGTGGTGCCGGGATGGTGCGGTACGTCGACCGCGGTGACGCGGTTGCTGCGGCGGTGGTCGATCGCTGGCCGGACGTGGTCGTCGCCGAGCCGGGTGAGGTCCTGCCCGCGCTGGCGGCGGCAGAGTCGGCCGCTCGGCGGGGCACTGCCGATGGCCACAGCGGAGTTGGTGATGGCCCGGGCGGTACAGCCGACTCGGGTGGCGGTTCAGGCGGCAGCACAGTTAGCGGTTCGGGTGGCAGCGCGGTCACGGCCTGGGTGGCCGGTCCCGGCATGGGCTCCTCGCCCGCCGATGCAGCGATCCTGACGCGACTCATGGCAGTCCCCGAACCGGTGGTGATCGACGCCGACGGCCTGCGCCTGGTGGCCGAGGACCCGCAGGTACGTGCCGCGGTGGCGGACCGCGTACGGACTGGTGCCGTGACGGTGCTGACCCCGCATCCGGGCGAGTTCGCCCGGCTGGGGTACGAGACCTCGGGTGGCCGAGCGGCTGCTGCCCGGCAGGCGGCCGCTGACCTCGGATGCGTGGTGGTGCTGAAGGGATCCGGCACGGTTGTGGCCGCGCCTACCGGGCCCACCTGGATCGACACCATCGCCCCGCCGGCGCTGGCAACCGCCGGAAGCGGTGACGTGCTGGCCGGCTTGTTGGGCTCGGTCCTGGCCCGCCACGCCGCAGGCTCCCGGAGCAGCGATGGCGGCGATGGCGGCGATGGCCACCCGCTGGATACCGCGACCGCGGCGCGACTGGCCGCGGCCACCGTGCAGGTCCACGCGCTGGCTGCATTAGCCGCACAGGCGCAGCGGCGTCCGGTGGCAGCGCTGGACGTACTTGAGGCACTTCCGACAGCAGTGGCCACCGCCCGTCGCAGTGGCTGACTTGAGCGTGCCCCTCGCCACGTCGGCGGATTCAAGCGTCCGTTGTTGGTGTTTTCAACAGCCGAAAACCGCAACAACGGCCGCCCGAACCAGATGCGACAGTTTGGGTCGCAGGTGCGGATCGCGATGATGGGGGAATGACCCGGGCCGTGGCGACCATCGACCTGGCCGCCGTCCGGGCCAACGTGACGCGATTGCGCGAGATTGCCGGGCCGGCCGAGGTGATGGCCGTGGTCAAGGCGGATGCGTACGGGCATGGCATGACCGCATGTGCCCGGGCCGCGCGGCAGGCCGGCGCGACCTGGCTGGGCACTGCCTTACCTGGCGAGGCGCTCGAGTTAAGGGCCGACGGAGACACCGGCTCGGTCCTGGCCTGGCTGCTCACCCCGGGTGACGACCTCACGCCCGCCGTCGCGGCCGGGATCGACCTGGGGATCAGTGCACAGTGGGCGTTGGACGCGGCCGGGATCGCTGCCCGGGCCGCCGGTCGGCCGGCTCGGATCCATCTGAAGGCCGACACCGGGTTAAGCCGCAATGGCGCGACCGTTCAGGACTGGCCGGAACTCATCAGAGCCGCCGCAAACCTGCAGGCTGAGGGCGTGGTGGAGGTGGTCGGGGTGTGGTCGCACCTGGCCTGCGCGGACGAGCCGGGATCGCCGGTTACCCGCAGCCAGCGAGCGGTGTTCGTCGAGGCAGTGGACATCGCCCGCTCCGTCGGTCTGAAACCAACGCTGCGGCACCTGGCCTCTTCGGGCGCGGCGCTGACCGAGCCGGATACCCGCTTCGACCTCGTCCGGGCCGGCATCAGCGTGTACGGGTTACTCCCGGGCCCCCAACTGGGCCGCCCGGCCGACTGGGGACTGCGCCCGGCCATGACGCTGACCGCGACGCTCGCGCACACCAAACGGGTCCCAGCCGGGACGGGGGTGTCCTACGGGCACACGTACACGACGCCCCGCGAGACCACCTTGGCGCTGGTCCCGGTGGGATACGCCGACGGCATCCCGCGGGCGGCCTCCGACCGGGGGCCGCTGCAGATCGCCGGAGCGCGGGTGACGATCGCCGGTCGGGTGGCGATGGATCAGGTGGTGGCCGACGTGGGCGACCTGCCCGTGCAGGCCGGGGACGAGGTCATGGTCTTCGGGCCCGGTGACTCCGGGGAGCCCACAGTGCACGATTGGGCCACGGCATGCGACACCATTGACTACGAGATCGTCACCAGGCTCGGGGTACGCGTACCCCGCCGCTATGTAGGGGAGGCGCCATGACACGAAGTGGTTGCCTTGGGTGCGGGCGATCGTGAGGTTGCCGTTCGAGGGTGCGGGTTTCAGCGCGGTCGTCGCCGGGGTGGTGGCCGCCGGTGCTGCGGTGGGCATGGCCGCCGAACGTGCGGCGGTGGGCCGGACTTTTCGTCGCGACACCGAGAAGCACGAGCCGTATGGCCAGTTGCGTGGCCGCGTCGTGAACGTGCGAGCCGCCGACGGCATCCTGTTGCACGTCGAGGTCGACGACCCGCCGTCGGGTGCCCCCGACGACGGGCTGACGATCATTTTCAGCCACGGGTTCGCGCTCAACCAGGACTCCTGGCATTACCAGCGGCGTGACCTGCGCTCACTGGGCAGATTGGTCTTCTGGGACCAGCGCAGCCATGGGCGCTCCCAGCGTGGTGGCGAGGTCGGCCATCGGGTCGCTTTGCTCGGGCACGATCTGCGGGCCGTGCTCGACGCGACGGCTCCCACCGGCCCGGTGATCCTGGTCGGACATTCCATGGGTGGCATGACCGTGATGGGTCTGGCCGCCGAATACCCGGAGTTGTTCGGCCCGCGCATTGTCGGGGTCGGCCTGATCTCGACCAGTGCCGGTGGGATCAACGAGGTGGCGCTAGGTCTGCCGGCGTTGGTGGCTGCCGGTGTGCACCGCGTGATGCCTACTGCCGCAGCGGCTCTGTCGCGGAGCAAGGAGATCATTGAGAGGGGGCGCGAACGCGGGAGCGATATCGGATTCTGGGTTACCAAGTTGTATTCCTTCGGTGGACCGGTGCCCCCGTCGCTGACCAAGTTCGTGGCCGAGATGATCGGGTCGACCCCGATTGACGTGATCGCCGAGTTTCTCCCGTCGTTCGACAAGCACGACATGCTCACCGCGATGGAGGCCTTTCATCACGTCGAGTTGCTCGTTCTGGTCGGGGATTCGGACCTGCTGACGCCGGAGAAGCACAGCCACGAGATCGTCCGGCTGGTGCCTGGTGCGGAGTTCGTGGTGCTGCCGGCGACCGGGCACATGTCCATGCTGGAGCGCTATCCCGAGGTCAACGCGCAACTGCGTGATCTGCTACGCCGGGTGCGCGCCAACCTGGCTGCGGACCACAGCGCCGAGGAGCCTCCTGCTTCGGCGATCACCGAGACGGCGTGAGTCGCTACGACGCGAGCCAAACCGGCGTGAGCCCAGGCGACGTGAGCCGAGACACCGTGAGCCGCGGCGATTGGGCCGCGCTGGCCGCCGACATCCGGACCTGTGTCGCCTGTGATCTCGCCGGTGCGCGTACCCAGGCCGTCCCCGGTGTGCCCGGTCGGGGCCGCCACCCGCTGCTGCTGGTCGGCGAGGCGCCCGGCGCCGCGGAGGACGCCACCGGACTGCCCTTCGTCGGCCGCAGCGGACAGCTGCTGGACGTCCTGCTCGGACAGGCCGGGTTGGACCGTACGGACATCGCCGTCGCCAACGTCGTGCGGTGCCGCCCGCCCGGCAACCGGGCGCCCCGCGCGGCGGAGGTACGTACCTGCCGGCCCTGGCTGAGCGCGCAGATCCAGATGCTCAAGCCGGCGCTGATCGTGGCGCTGGGAGGTACCGCGACAACCTGGTTCCTCGGGCCCCGCGCCCGGCTCAGCGCACTGCGCGGGCAGGTGCAGTCGTGGCAGGGACACCGGCTGCTGGTCACCTACCACCCCTCGGCGGCGCTGCGGTTCGGCCCGCGCGGGGCGCCCCGGCAGGCGCTGGCCGAGGACCTGGTGCTGGCCGCGCAGATGCTGCGCGTGGAGACCGCCGTTGCCCCGACAGAGCGCGGCTCGTGACGGCGACCGTGGGGCCGCTGGCCATCGCCGACCCCGAGGCAATGCACGACTGGGGGATGCGGCTGGGTCTTTTGCTGCGCGCCGGCGACCTCGTGATCCTGACCGGTTCGCTGGGGGCGGGCAAGACCGCACTCACCCGCGGGATCGGCGCCGGTCTGGGCGTACGCGGCCCGATCACCAGCCCGACCTTCGTCATCTCCCGGGTGCACCCGTCGTTGCGCGGCGGTCCCGATCTGGTGCACGTGGACGCCTATCGGCTGGCCGGTCCCGACGAGGTCGACGATCTCGACCTGGCCGAGTCCCTCGACGGCGCGGTCATGGTCGTGGAGTGGGGGCAGGACAAGGTCGAGGGCCTCGCTGACTCGTGGCTAGAGGTGGTCATCGCCCCCGCAGACCCGACCGGCAGCGTGCCTGGTCAGTCGACTGCTGAGAACGAGCCTGCTGGGTACGTGCCCGCCGGAGCCGGCGATGACGGCGACGATGTCCGCCCTCGAACGGTGCTTGTCACGGCGGTCGGACCGCGCTGGCTCGGTGTCGAGCTACGAACCGCGCTGACGGTGGACGCCGCCGAGCGGCCCGAGTGACGACGCCCCCGGCCACGGTCGCGGAAGTACCGGCTGCGGCGACTTGCTCGCGGTGATCATGCCGTCGGCAGCGGCTACCGTGCCAGGCGTGCTCGTTCTGGGTCTGGACACCGCCACGGACCGATTGTCCGTGGGCCTATACGACGGCTCCGCGGTGCTCGTCCAGCACGATGTGGACGCCGGGCGGCGGCAGGCCGAACTGCTCGCCCCCACGATCGCCGCGGTCCTGGCTCAGGCGCAGCGGACCGCGGCGGACCTGACCCAGATCGCGGTCGGCGTCGGGCCAGGCCCATTCACCGGCCTACGCGTCGGGCTGGTCACCGCACGTGTCCTCGGTCTGGCGCTGGGCATCCCCGTCGTCGGCATCTGCTCACTCGACCCCATCGCCCATGCGGCAGCAGCGCAGGCAGCGCAGGACAAGCCAGATCAGCCCGGGCGGACCGACGATCTCGGCGACTGGGCGGCCGCTCGCCCGGAGTATGGAAACGACCGCGCGGTTCTGACCTCCCTAGCCCCGCACCGCGAGGCTGCCTTCGCGGTGGTGCTGGACGCGCGCCGGGGCGAGGTCTATTGGGCCGCCTACGACGCCGCCGGACGTCGGATCGAGGGCCCGGAAGTCCTAGCGCCGCCGGCTGCCGCCGACCGGGGACTACCGGTGATCGGGGCGGGCGCCGCGCAGTACCCGCTGGTATTCGCGCCTACGGCGCCCGGCAGTCCGACGCACCCGGACGCCGGTGTCCTCGCCGAACTGGCTGTCCTCCCGAACGCAGCCGCCCAGCCGACCCCAGCCGCCTCAGCGAACCGGGCCACACTGCCGGAACTGGCGCTGCCCCCCGACGCGTTGTACCTGCGGCGACCGGACGCCCAGGTGCCTGGCGCACGTAAACGGGTGTTACCGCCCGGTTGAGTCGTACCATCGCCTCCGGCGCGGGGGTGCGCGCCCGACAGTGCGTCCGGCAGTGCGTCCGAGACTGACCGGCGACGCTGCCGGCCACGCTCGGCACGGCGGTGGCCGCGCCATTCGCATACCGCGTCACGAGGGGTCCAGATGAGCAGCGACGTGACCGAGCAGGGCCAGCGGGTCGACCCGGTGCCGAACGGCGGGCCGTCCGCCGGCACCGCGACCATCTCCATGCCGCCCGCTGACCCGACCCAGCAGATCGACCTGGGCATCGTCGGGATGACCTGTTCGTCGTGTGCAGCTCGGATCGAGAAGAAGCTCAACCGGATGCCCGGGGTGACCGCGACCGTCAACTACGCCACCGAAACGGCGCGGGTCGACTTCGCCGGCGACGTGAGCATCGAGGCATTACTCAAGACCGTCGAGAACACCGGCTATGGCGCGATTCCGCCGGCTCCCGAGCCCGACCCGGACGACGACTCCTTGCGTCCGGACAGCGGGCCGGATGCGGCCGAGGTCGCTGGCGAGGAGGAGGTCGCCGCGCTGCGGCAGCGGTTCTGGGCGTCGCTGGCGCTGGCTGTCCCGGTCGTCGCCATCTCGATGATCCCGCCGCTGCAGTTCACGTACTGGCAGTGGCTGTGTTTCGCGCTGGCCAGCCCGGTGGTTTTCTGGGGCGCCTGGCCGTTCCACCGGGCCGCATTCGTCAACCTGCGGCACGGCGCGACCACGATGGACACGCTGATCAGCATGGGCACGCTGTCGGCGTACGGCTGGAGCGTGTGGGCGCTGTTCTTCGGCGGCGCGGGGATCCCGAACTACGAGATGACCGAATCGATACTTCCGTCGTTGACCCGCCAGACGTACGCGATGCCGGCGATCTACCTCGAGGTCGCCGCGGCAGTGCCGGTGTTCATCCTGGCCGGCCGCTGGTTCGAGGCGAAGGCCAAGAAACAATCCGGAGCCGCGCTGCGCTCGCTGATCAATTTGGGCGCCAAAGACGTCGCCGTCCTGGATGACACCGGTCGGGAGACCCGAATGCCGATCGGCAAACTCGCGGTGGGCATGCGGTTCGTGGCGCGGCCGGGCGAGCGGATTGCCACCGACGGCGTCGTCACCGAAGGCCGCAGCGCCGTGGACGAGTCGATGCTGACCGGGGAGAGCATCCCCGTCGAGGTCGAGCCCGGCTCGCCGGTCACCGGCGCGACCGTGAACGCCGACGGGCACCTGATCATCCGGGCGACCCGGGTGGGCGGGGACACCCGGCTGGCGCAGATCACCAAACTCGTCACAGACGCGCAGAGCGGCAAGGCCCCGGTGCAGCGGCTCGCGGACCGGATCGCTGGGGTGTTCGTACCCACCGTGTTCGCGCTGTCGTTCCTCACCCTGCTCGCCTGGCTGATGGCGACCCGTTGACATGACCACGACGACGTACGACCAGAGCGACTGCACGAGTGTTGAGCGCCACGCTGGACGGGGGATGGCATGAGTACGAAGGCCGATCAGCGCCGGCACACCGCGACTCGGCGGCGCCGGCTCGCGGTGTTCTTGGTGCTGGCCAGCGCCGCTGCGGCCTTCGTGCTGGGGGCGCTGCACCCGACCGCAGCGCAGGCGGCCGGCCCGGCCGTCACTGTGGGCCTCAATCCGGGCAGGGCAACCATCCCGCTGGACTCGGTGCAGTGCTTCACGATGACGTTCGCCGACTCGACCGGGGCCGAGACGACGTTGGGTGCGGATCAGCAGGTGCAACTGTCCACGAACGACCAGCGAATGGTCTTCCGGGGCAGCGGCACCGACCGGTTGACGGTGACGGCCGCCAGCCCGCCGGAGATCTGCGTTGTCGCCGGGGTTGCCTCGCCCAGTTTCAGCGTCAGCGCGTCGTTGCTGGAAGGGCGACGGGTCCTGGCCCGGACGCAGGCCATCGTGACCGTGCTGCCCAACCCGACCCAGACCCCCGGCATCTCTGCCGAGGACGGTTCGGACGGAGCGGCGTTTCAGGGGGACGGCGCGATGGGCGGCGGCGGTATGAACCGTCGGACGGGTCCGCCGCCGAAGCCCGACTGGCAGGCGGCCTTCTCGGCTGCCGTCGCGGTGCTGATCATCGCCTGCCCGTGTGCGCTGGGCCTGGCTACGCCGACTGCGCTGCTGGTCGGGACCGGCCGGGGAGCCCAGATGGGGGTCTTGATCCGCGGTCCGGAAGTGCTGGAGGACACCCGCCGGGTCGACACCGTGATCCTGGACAAGATCGGCACCGTGACGACCGGCCGGATGGCGCTGTCGGGGGTCGCGGCGCCCGCCATGGATCCGGATGACGTGCTGGCGATTGCGGGAGCGGTGGAGCATGCCAGTGAGCATCCGGTGGCCCGAGCGATTTCCGCAGCCGCGGCGCGCAACGGCGCGCTGGCGCGGGTCGAGGGTTTTGAGAACACCCGTGGGCTGGGCGTCAGTGGCCGGGTGGACGACCGTGTCGTCCGGGTGGGTCGACCCGCCTGGGTCGCCAAAGAGACCGGCGCCGAGCTGGATGTCGCTGCCTACGGCTGGCTTCACGAGTTCGTGGAGACCTGGCAAGGCCGCGGTGCGACCGTCGTCGCGGTGGCCTGGGACGGACAGGTCCACGGTGCCGTGGCCGTGGCCGACCAGGTCAAGGCCAGCAGCAAGGAGGCCGTCGCCCGGCTGGTGGCTCTCGGCCTGCGGCCGGTCCTGCTGACCGGGGACAACGAGCGCACCGCTCGCGCGGTGGCCGCCGAGGTCGGGATCACCGAGGTGAT
>JBBQYX010000070.1:0-14746 GCA_038208295.1 Candidatus Nanopelagicales bacterium
GCTGCGACGCCCCCCGCGCCTGGCTCGAAGCCGACCACACCCTGCCCTGGACCGACGGCGGCCTCACCAACCTCACCACCCAACGCCTGCACTGCACCCGTCACCACCACGACAAAACCGACGCCGAAAACACCCGGCGCAGCCAGAACCGCCGCCCACCCCAACGACACGAAGGTGGCCGGGTATCAAGACCGACGACGAGCTCGAAGGGCCCTCAGACGCTGCGCTGAGCGGGCGCGCGGTCGACCAGTGCAGTGACTTGTTGCCCCCGTTCGGGGCGCTGGTCGGGGACGGACAACACCAGCCGCGGCCCAGGGGACGGACGCGGGACGACGAGAGCCGCGGCCCCCGCGACGGACGCTGCACGACACTAGCCACGTGGCCGAGAAGCGCCGCAGTTCTGGCCTGGATGAACGAGGGGCGAGGATGCATCGATGATCGACGTGCTGCCCACGACGCCGGCCGGTGTCGTCGATGCGATCGTCGACCTTGTCCGGTCCCGGCCCGGACGCGTACGGCTCGCGATCGACGCGGCTCCCGCTGCGCATCCGGACGAGTTGGCCGCCGACGTCGTCTCCGCAATGGCTCCCCGCCGCGCGATCAGGGTGCGAGCCGACCGATTCTGGAAGCCTGCCAGTCTTCGACTCGAACATGGCCGAGAAGACCCTGACGCCTGGTTGAACGAGTGGCTAGACGAGGAGGCCCTCCGGCGCGAGGTCCTCGACCGGTTCACGCACTCCGGTGCAGTACTTCCTGAACTGCGTGACCCGATAACCGACCGCTCGATTCGTAGCGGACCGGTCGTCTTGCCGCTCGATGGGGTCGTGGTCGTCTCTGGCAGCGCGCTGCTTAGGCGGGGACTGCAATTCGATCTTGCCGTGCACGTGCGGCTGTCCGCCGCGGCTCTTCGTCGCCGGACACCCGCCAAAGACGCCTGGACCCTGCCAGCACTGCAACGCTATGCCGACGAACGCGATCCCGAGGGAATCGCCGATCTCGTAGTGCGCGCCGACGACCCGCTGAGACCGGCGCTGGTGCGCTGACAACGCGGCGGGCTGACCACGTGCCCACGGCGGCAGTCCGGGAGCCAGCAACCTGCCGCGCACCCTCGGTCGCCGGAGCCGCGGCCACGGCACAGCGGTCACGGCACAGCGGTCACGGCACAACGGTCACGGCACAACGGTCACGGCACAGCGGTCACGGCACGAGGGAGGCGCTGTGGCCACGGCCCGGCGGTCACGGCACGGCGGTCACGGCACAGCGGAGGCGCTGTGGTCCCACGTGCGCCCTTGATCGGCGATCTCCCCGTCCCCACCGGCGACAATGGTCCGCATGTATGTCGCCCAGCACTTCTCGATGACCCCTGACCAGATCCGCTCGATGCTGGCAGCGGTCGGCGCCGCCGACCTGGTCACCATGCACGAGTCGGGCATGGTGGCGACGTACCTGCCCTTCCTCTTCGATCCCGACAACGGTGAGCACGGCAGCCTGCTGACCCACGTCGCCCGGAACAACCGGCAGTGGTCCCAGCCAACCACCGAGGAGTCGTTGGTGATCGTGCACGGGCCGGACCACTACGTCTCGCCGGAGTGGCTGCCCTCCCTGGCCGAGCACGGGCAGGTCGTGCCGACGTGGAACTACCTCACCGTGCACGCGTACGGTCAACTGATCCCCCACGACGACGCGGCCTGGACCGAGGACCTCGTCAGCAAGCTGACTGCCCGCCACGAGAGTCGATATGCAGTGGACCAGATTCCGGTCGAGTATCTGCGCCGCCAGTTGCGCGCGATTGTCGGCATCGAGATCCAGCTCACCCGGATCGAGTCGAAGGCCAAGATGAGCCAGAACAAGATGCCCGCCGACGTCGAGGGAATCATCGACGGCCTGCAGGCGGATCCAGCGGACACCGCCGGGACCGCCACGGCGAACTGGATGGCGCAGCACTCGCTGCCTGCAGCCAAACGCCGCGCCGACCTACTCCGTGACATCAGTATCCGACACGCCACCAAATCGGCAGAGTGACGATGGCGCTCGACAGCACGCCCCTCGACGGCGAAATCCGGGGCGAGGACTGGCATGGCCGCGTCATCGTCGGTGAAATTGTCGACCGAGTCACGTTCGTCGATGTCGACCTCACCGACGCAACCATCACCGGCTCGGCGTTCACCGACTGCAGTTTCCGCGCGATGAGTTTCAGTTCGACCATCAATTCGGACACGATCTTCACCGGCTGTACGTTCACCCGATGCTCGTTCTTCGGCGCACAGTTCAACGACTGCAAACTCCTCGGTAGCCGCTTCGACCGCTGCACCTTTACGAACCTGGCAGTTCGAGGCGGCGACTGGTCCCTCGTCACGCTGAGCGGCGCCGATCTCCGCCGGACAACGTGGACCGGCACCCGACTACGCGACGTCGATCTGGCCGGGGCGCGTCTGGAAGAGGTGATCCTGCGCGATTGCGACCTCATCGGAGCCACCTGGGCGGGCGCCCAGCTAAGAGGCTGCGACCTGCGCGGTAGCCAGGCGAACACCCTGCACCCGGACGAGGTGCGGCTGACCGGGGTCATCGTCACGATCGAACAGGCACTGGCTGTGGCCGAGAGCCTCGGGCTGGACATTCGTACAGAGTGAACGAAGTCGCCCCGCCTGTCGAAGCCACCCCGCACACCCGATCCCCTGCAGCATCCGCAGCGCTCAGTGGCTCGACCAGCGCATCAACGTCTCGCTCCAGATCTCCAGCGCGGCGACCGTTGGCACCACGATGAATGCCTCCCGAACAACAGTGGGCGTCGAGCTCAACACGGTCATGGCGATCCGGGTGACGGCCTCCATCGGCCAGCCGGCCCAGGCGAGTTGGGTGGGCAGGGCCAGGATCGCGGCCCCACAGTCGTCCGCCCGCTGCAATGCCAACCGGTACGCCTGAGACAACAGATACTCCCGGTTGTCACGCGCCGAGAACACCGGGCCCACGATCTCGATCACCGGCCGCCGACCGGGCGTGATCACCAGGCGGCTTTGCAGCCCCACCGGCAGGGCGCGGACGACGTGCACCGTCGCATCGACCACCTGCTCGTCGAGCATGCCGAGCACCACCCGTACCTTCACGGCCACGCCCACCAGGGTGCCAAGGAGCACCAGAGGCCGCGACCGCGGTGCGTACATCGTTACGGGTGTAGCCACACCGGTCCGCTCACACGCCGCCCGGCGGCAGCGCGGTGTCGAACCGTAGCCCGCTGGCCCCCTCGCCCTGACCGGTCCGTACCCGTCGGCCGATCCACAGCACCGTCTCGCCGGTCTCCGTACGGGCCTGCTGGAAGGTACGCAGCACCGCCACCCCCTCGCGGGGAACTTGCTGCTCTGCTATCTGCAGGCGGTCAGTGGCGGGGTCGGCGTCGACAGACGTGAGCAGCACCGTGCCGCGCGGATTGACCAGTTCCGCGGACCCGTCTTCGAGGTAGCGGAGCATGGGGCGACGTTCCAGGACGTGGTGCGCCGTGACATCCGCGGAGTCCCGCACGGCGACAAACGGCAGCCAGTTCTCCGGGACCGGCGTCATCAACCGGTAGACGATCTGCGCGTCCCCGAGGTCGTCCGGGATTGACTGCCGCAGCGAGACTCGGGCCGCCTGCTGTGCCCGTGGCACCGGCTCCCCCGACACTCGATCAGGAACGACCCGCTCGACGCCCCACACCAGGTTGGCCATCTCGTCGCGGAACAGCACCACCTCCTCCAACGGCGCACTCTCCAGAACGCGGGCGACGGTGGGTGCCAGGACGAACACCTCGGCCAGTCGAGAGGTGTCGGTAATCGGCGTCGACTGAAACGCCGCCCAGCCCGGTCGGGTCGCCTCCCGTGCTGGCCCGACGTCGACAATCACGCCGAAGGTGTCCACCACTCGTACGGAGTCGATCCGCGTAGCGCTGCCGTACGGCAGCACTAGGGGAACCTGGAACCAGTCGACCGAGTACGCCAACGCGAACTCCACCACCGCGAGGCGAGCCAGATCCGTACGCCCAGCCTGCAACCCCCCCAGATAGACCGCGGAGTCCTCGAAGGCGAACAGCCGGTCGCTCGGCATCCCGGCGAACCGAACCGGGGTGGGCAAGGTGGTGTCCGCCACCGGCGTCGTCGGCACGGGTATGGCCGACGGACCAAGGTCTGGCCCGGTGGCCAGGTCGCCGTGGAACCAGTCGAACGAGCCGCCGGTGTATTCCTCGACATGCAGGACCACTGGGCCGTCGGACAGTCGCGCACCCACGTCAAAGGAATGTTCCAGCCGGTGCGGGTCCCACGACACGCCGGACGATTCCGCCAGGAAAGCCAATGCCCACGCCCGCCAGGCCGTCAGCACGTCGGTGATCACGCTCGGATCCGCGCCGACGTCGAACTCTGCCGGGATGCTCGTCAGCCCGCCCGCTCCATCGTCCAAGGCTGCAAGCGCCTGCAGGACAGCCGATCCGTCGGGAACGCGACCGGCAGCCAGTCTGGCCCGGGCCGCGCCAGCAGGATCGGCGACCGGATCCGCGACTGCCGAGAATGCACCGGAAACGGCGTCGGCCACGCTGTCCAGTCCAGCCGTGCGCAGCAACCTGAGCAGCTGCAGTCCCGTCTGCGTACGTAGACGCAGCGGCAGCACTGCGGGTGTTTCGGACTCGGCCAGTACCTCCCAGGGCACTGAGCCGAATGCGCCCGGAGCAGGCAGATCGATTCCCTCGCCGACGGAGCCTGCTCGGAACCGGCCGAACGGCACTGTTTCCCCAGTGACGGTTGCCTTGACGGGAGTTCCGGCGTCCTCACCGCGCAACTCGTCGAACTGCCACTGTCGGCCCAGCAGCCACAACGGGTCGGCGAGCAGCGCTTGGGCCCCGGGTGCGAGATCGCCACGGGTCAGCGGAAGCGGTTCGAGCCTCGACCAGGTCGGGATGACCGGGATCGTCGCCCACTCCTGGAGTTTCGCGGTCGCCTCCACGGCCACGGCCGTCCAGTCGCGTACCTCAGGCATGACCGGCCTTTCCCAAGACGTGGTCGGAGATCAGTCCACCAACGGCCAGCACGTGCGCATTCGCCGCCAGCTCGGTGAACCGCACACCCGGCACGTCGCGCGTGTACGTGTCGGGCAGGAACAGGCCCGGCAGAAAAGTCGTGAACGGGGCGAGTTCGCCAGCCCCGAGAGTCCGTAACCGGGCGAGATCCATCGCCTCATGGACACAGCCGAGCAGCGTGTCGAAATCCCAGCGCTGCGGCGATTTGGCCGGGTGCACAGCGAGCAGCATCGTCTGCGGGGCGCGGGCTCCTGGGGCGTCGTAGTGGAAGGTGACCGCGGTCGTGTCCTGCGTCGCGGGCACCGTCTCGGTCCACGAGTCGATCAAGAGCCCGGCACCCCCCATGAGCGGGTCCAGGGCGTCCGGGGCGTGCAAGACCAGCGCGACGGTCCCCGCTGGCGGTGGTCCGTGCGGGCCGAAGGGCAGAGCCGCCCAGGGGATGTCCAGCGCGTACGGGGTCTGCAGCACCGCGAGTTCCTCGGGGACTGCTGCCCCGTCGGCCTCTGCGTGCACCAGCAACGCCGCGAAGGGGTCTAGTTGCGGTCGCACCAGAGCGCTGCGGTGCAGCCACGTCACCGCGGCGGTCGGGTCACCGGCCAGCAGTCCGTCCCGTCCGGCCAGCGCCGCGCTCAGTACCGTCGGGTCCACCGGATCGAGGACGGGTAAGAACGGCTGGCCGTTGCCGAGCAGTAGCCGCACGACCCCGCGGGCCCGTACCAGCCTGCCGTCCTCGGCCACCCCGGGTGTCGGCAGGTCGCCGGGCGCGACCACGGCGGCTGCTGGCACGACCAGCTCGGCAGCGGCAGCGAGCCGGGCCCGTACCCGCGCAACCACTTGCGCTGCATGGATATCCAGCGACACGTCGGCACCGGCCGGCAGCGCGTCGGGACCCTCCACCTCGACCAGATCGACCAGTGTCGCGACCAGCGCCGACTCGGTCCCGACGGCCTGCGCCGACTGGTAGGCCGCCAGCGCCGCATCGGCGGCGTTGGCCAGACCGGACACCGCAGCCTGCACCGCATCGGCCCGGGCAACCGCCTCGGACACATCGGTCGTGGCCGCCACCGCGGCGACACCCACGTCGGCTGCGGACGCTAGGTGCTCGGCGGCCAGCGGCGCCGCACCCACTACCTCGGCAGCCCACGCTGCCACATCGAGCAGCACCGCCAGACCGCCGGCATCCAGGTCGAGCCGATCCTCAGGGGTCGGGGCCAGCGCCTGCACCTGAGCGCTGCTGGCATACCGGGCCGCCACCCTGGACTCCAACTCGCTCGGCTGACCGCTGCCCGGGCGACGGGCGGCAAGCACGACCGACAGCGCAGACAGGCCCAGGTCGGCGACGGTCACCTCGGCCAGCGGCACCAGGGTGGGACCCGCATCTGGGGCCAAGGGCGGGCGAACGAGTGTCGCGCCGACCGACCAGCGAGCCGGATCGCCGAGGACCGCTCCCAGCCAACGGTCCAACCGGGGCTCGGCCAGGCTGCGCAGGTCGCCCGGCCAGCCGGGCGCAGCAGAAGTAGCCGTACGCGGCAGCCACACCCCGACCCGATGGGTGAGAACCGCGCCGTCCCGAGGCGTACGCACGAAGGCCGGATCGGGCGCCGGGCCCTGTCGGTCGTGGGCGGCCAGCGCGGCACCGGAGCGTTCCAGGTTGCCCGCGGTTGCCTGGTGCACGGCCTCGGCGGTGAGCACATCGCTGACCGCATCGGCCAACCCGGCGACTTCGTCGAGCACCGCGGCGACCCCTTTCCGGGCCACCCCGGCAGGGACGCCAGCGGCAGCCAACAGGCCGTCCCGGTCGGCCTCCCACCGGGCCAGCAGCGCTAGGCCGTCGACGACGTCGCGTGCGGCGACCACCTCGACCGGTTCGATCGCCTGCGGGTTGTCCGGGCGCGCACTGTCCAGCGGGCACTGCTGCCGCAGCGGCAGGATCCACTGAGCAAGCAGCAGATCCCGTTCCTGCAGACTGCGCTCGAACCGGTAACCCAGCAAGGCGGCCAGCCGCTGCCCTGCTCCCATCCCCTCCAGGACGTGCAGCGCCTGCCGGACCCGCTTGGAGGTCAGGTCCAGGTCGAACAGCCGACCCTGCGCGTCGCGGTGGGACAGCCGGGCGCTGCGCAGTACCGCGACTGAGGCCGCCTGCGCCAGGGACGGCGCATGGACGAAACCCAGACTCTCCGCCGCGGCGCCAGAGTCGGGCCGCAGGTCCTCCACGATCCCCCAGCCACCTACGTGGATCCCGCTGGCAGAACTCGCGCGATGCTCGGCCAGCCGGGCGGTCGCTAGCGAGGTGATCCAGGCGTCGAGCCGGGTCGCGTACAGGTCCAGTACTCCTCGGAACGCCCATTCCAACTGGTCCGGCGGCGCAGCCTGCAACGTCTCCAGCGCGGACCCCATGCGGTGCAGTCGGTGCAGGGGATTCTCGGGAACGTCGAGAACTCCGGGGATCACCAGTTGCTCCCGATACTGCTCTAACACGAATTGACCAACCGTCCGGTCTCCGGTGAGACCAGGGAGGATCGTCGTCGCGAACTCTCGCGGCGTGCTGGGCACTGCGATGGCCACGCCGGCCGCCGCCCGGGCAGTCGGCGGTGACTCCACCCGCAGGGTGTACGGAGCGCGATCGGCCGGTTGGTTCAGGTAGGCGGTGAATTCACTCGAAAGTTGCAGAGTCTCGCCCTTGCCTGCCACCAGGTGTTTCGCAGCCCGGTGCGCATCCTGGACGGCAGCCCACGCCAGCAACGCCTCGAGCAGGGCGACGGAGTTCGTCCGAGCGGTGAGGATGCCGATGCCGTGGGTCTCCACGAGCAGGCTGGCAATCTCGCCGAGGTAGCCGGTGCTGGTCCTGCTGGGATCCTCAGGGGTGGGATCGGGTTTGCGAACCAGGGGTACGTCGAGGGGGTGGTCGTGCTCGTCGTGGGTGAGTTCAGACAGCAGCGTCAGTTGGAAGCACTCGAGTTGGGCCAACAGGACCGCGGTCACGTTGCGCTGGAATGCCGCAGCGAGTTCCCAATTGACACTCATCGCCTTGCGTTCAACCGGGCCGACCAGGTTGCGGAAGGTGAGCGACCACGCAACCGGGGTCCGCTGGAGGAGTTTCAACAGGACGTCGTCGACGTCCTCGCGCCGACGGACCTGGGCCAACCGCGGCACATCGGCGACCAGCGGTTCGACCAGGCTCCGCAGCGCGCCGGTCACCCGGGCCACATCGGCTTGAGCGCGGCGGCGGACGTCCGGTTCGAATCGGTCCCGCGGGGTGACCGGGAGGATTCCGTACGGCTGGGCACCGATCCGCAACGTCGGCAGAGGTCCCGACGCCCGCAGGTGGGCGGCGACGTGCTCGCGCATCGACGCCTCGATGTGCGGGTCGGCAGCGACCGGATCGAGCATCTCGGTCAGGTAGTAACCGCCGGTGGCCGACCAGGTCGCATCCAGCAGGGCGCCCTGCCAGGCCTGCTCCCGCAGATCGGCTCCGGCGACGTCCCGCAGGACTGCCGGGTCGAGCCCGAGAGCCGCCGCGGTCAGCGGTGCAGCGGCGTCGGCGGTTGCGTCGGGCGTCTCGTGCGGCGCGAGGACCCGTTGCGCCGCGGTGAGGTCGGTGGTGAAGGCGCTGCGGGTGGTCCCGGTGGAGTTGGTCGGGACGCCCTGCGGTACGAAGGCCAGCCGACCCTCATCGGCATGGGCCCGCAGGTGATCGGCCACCGCAGCAGCTGCCTGCTCCGGCGTCAGTGTCCAGTCGACGCCGAGTGCCACCAACCGGTCGACGCCGTCCCGCAGCGACGCGCCCGCGACGAGGTCCGACTGTGTGATCGTGACCAGCATGCCGAGCCGGGCCGCCTCCTGCGCGTCATGCACCCAGCGCAGGTCCGGGTCGTCGGGCAGCCCACCGGGTTCGGCAGCCGGCCCCGGATCGGGGGTGGGACCCGCGGCCAGGGTGTCCGGGACGGCTGCGCCCCAGACCCGAAAGATCTCGGTGTGCCGGCCTTCCGCATCCCGGCGAAAACCAATAACGCACCAGCGGTCTGGTAGCAAGCCGGCGCGGGCGGCGACGCTCCACTCCCCGGCGCGCTTCGGCAGGTCGCTCCAGCGGGGTTCTGGATCGCCGGAACCCACGTTGACCGGCGGGTACGCACGGACCAGGAACGCGGCCCGGCCAGGTCGGAAGCGTGCGGTCAGGCCCTGCCAGGCGGTCACGGCCAGCGCTCGGCCGGCAGCACCGGCGGCGTCGGGGGCTGGCCAGCGCTGCGTCCAATACCACGTCAACCCGTCGATCTCGTCGGCGGTCAGCGCCGGGTCGTGCGCGGTCACGTGCGCTTGATCCGGGAAGATCCGTACCCGCAGCGTCTTCCCGGCGTCGAAGAACCGGGTTTCCAAGCGGACCGGGAGCAGCAGAACCGGAATCTCACCGGACAGCGACGCCACGGCCCCCTCTGGACGGATGCCGACCAGTGCCGCATCGGAGCGGTCGCGGACCGCTTTGATGCCGTCCCGGACTCCAGAGATCAGCCCGGCGAGTTTAGTTCCCAGCGCCTCGGCGTCCGTCGTTGCGGTTGTCACCGTTGCGGTGTCCCCGCGGGAGTTCGCTGTGTCCCGGCGTAGCGCAGCCGCGGCGAGCTCGAGTCGCGCTTGACGCAGTTCGTCCTGCTGGACGTCGACCCGGGCGCGGGCCGCCGTGATCTCGGTGAGGTTGATGTCCGGCATGGATCCGCCTCTCAGCGCTGCTCGGGTAGCGGGCTGACGAGGTGCTTGGCGTGTACGTACAGCGCGAACGGACGCTGGAACAGTGTCCCGGCCACGTCGTCCGAGCCGGCCGCCACGGGGCTCAGCCCAAGAGTCCCGAACTGCGCGGTCGTCAGGTACGCGCCGGGTGCAACGCCGGTGTCCGGCCAGGCCAGCGCATCAGCGGCATTCGCCGCGTCGCCACCGGCCGGGCCACCCACGGTCTCGTCCAACCCGAAGCGAGGTTCTGTGACCGGTTCCATCAGGGCGAAGAACCATCCGTTGCCCTCCTCCAATTGGGTGTCCACCAAGGGGAAGCCGAAGAACGACACGTCCGGATCGAACTGTCCGGAGAAGATCGGCGGGATCGCCCTGTCGTGGTCGGGTTGGCGTTCTCCGAGCGCCGGCATCGCGAGCGCGATCGTGTTGGGGTAGCGCCGCAACAGGTCGCCACGAATGAGCAGAACCAGGTTTCCCTTGGGATCTGTCGTCTGCTGGGCCAGGTTCCCGGTACGCCAGCCGTGGATCGGGGGGATGTCGTCCTTGCCGTCCAGCCGCCGCCAGAACCGCCGGAACGGCGTGCCCCGACTGTCGGTGGGGAACCCACGCCAGAGCAGTTCCCGGTTGGTCTCGTAGTTCAGCCCAGCCATGAACGCGGCGATGAACCGTGGGTTGGTCTCCAGCAGGGTGACCGAGTCCGTGGGGATGCTGTCCACACCGGGACAGAACCGGGTGCGGTCGTACGCAGACAGGTAGTCCGAAGCGGCCACGGTGAAACGCGGGTACGCCATGATCCGGTCCAGCCTGCGGCTGGCCCACCAGCCGTCGACGGTGACCGGCTCACCGGATCCGGTGAGGGTGCCGACCTTGCGGCCGGCGAACTCGAGCAGGGCGTCGCGGCGCAGGGGCTGCGCGACCGCTGGGTCGACGTGCGCGCGAACCGATGCCGACACCGAGGCCAAGGCGTACGGGACCAGTGTGGCGACGGGTGTGGCGGTGGCGAGCACGGTGGTGTCGCGCTGCATGGCCACGGCTGTTTCGAAGCGGGTGATGACCGCGGGTTCGCGGATCAGTGGCGGGACGACGACCGAGGCTCGGTCCCGTCCGGCCGCGGCCACCCCAACGCCCGCCGGACCCACGATCACCGGGGTATCGACCACATGCGGGCCAGCCACCGGACCGGACGCGAGAATGGGACCCGCCGGGCCGCGACCGGAAGCGACCGAGCCGACAGCCCGCGTCCCGCGGCCGCGCACCACCGCCGCTGCCCGGCTTGCCGTGGCGGACGCGCCGCCGCGCGCAACTGGTGCCACTGGGCCGGTTGTGGCGGCGCGCGCGTCCCCGCGCAGCACCGCCGCGGCCCCGCCTGACGTGGTCGAGGGCGCCGCAGCGCGCACAAGCGGCAGGTGGTCGCGGGCGGTGGCGACGGCCGGGTCAGCGATATGCAGGGCACCGCTTGGCAGGCGGGACAGTATGGCGGCCAGGTCAGCGCCGGCGAGGGTGCCAGCCAGCGTGCCGTCCACGACGGCGATCGCGGTGTTGGCCCGGCCGGGACCGCTGCGCACCACGAGCGTGTTTCCCGCGTCGACATCGAGCACCCCGACGGTGACCGCGGCGTGGGTAGCGTCGAGGCGGGCGGTTCCCGCAGCGAAGGCCGGGCCCTCGACCAGGAAGCCGAGGCCGGGACCCCCGGCCGGATCAGCGGCAATGGCGGCCGCCGACGCGGCGCTGAACCCGTCCAGCAGGGCGCCGGTCGAGACGGCCACCGACGTGGCGACATCGACCGCAGCCCCACCACCCGCGACCGCAGCACCCACGGATTCCTGGGCGGCCGCAGCCAGGGTCCGGGCCGCCTCGATGTGTGCCTGGCCGAGCAGCCCGGAGGTTCGTACATCGGCCCGCAGACTCAATCGCGGCGAGGTGTCCGCGCCGACAGCGGCCCACGCCCCCGCCGTTGATGCCAACGCCTTCACGACCTCCCGACCCACCTCCACCGGCAAACCGATCCCGGCCAAGTCCTTGCCCCGCAACGCGTCGGGGGCTACCCCCGTGAGCACCGGCCGGGCAAACCGGGTGGCGTCGAGATCGTCACGACCACGGGCCAGCCCCGCCACCAACCCTGGTCGCACCGCTCCCACGGCGATGCCGACGCGGCTGGCCGCTCGGGCCACCGCCCGTCCGGCCGGCGCGAGCGCGCGGCGCAGCCCGGCGTCCAGCACGGCGTCGGGCAGGGACGTACGGGCGACCGAGGCCGTCAGGCTCAGGCCCGCGACCGGCACCCGGGTGGCCATCGGGGCCACCATCGTCAGCAGCCGGTCGTCGGGCAGGGCGACGATGGTGCGGCGATAGAACGAGGTGGAGACCAGCTCGGACAGCGCGGCTCGTTGCAGGGCGGCCTGCGCGGCCAGCACGTCGCCGACCTGCTGCCAGGCGGCGTTGGCGATGTCCTCCTGGTTGACCCGTACGCACTCGGCGCCCAGCCCGGCGGCGACCCGGGCCCGCGGGTCGAGGTTGAGTTCGCGGAACCAGGTGGCGTCCTGCGGGCTCTCTTGGTCCAGCACCCGCCAGCGGCGCACCTGTGCCGAGGCATACACCGGAGGTCCCACCGGCTGCCGGGACGCGTCCACCAGGACCTGGCCGTCCAGCACGCCGTCGGCGGCGTCGGCCAGCGTTCGGGTGACCTCCTTCAGACCCGTACGCAACGCCGCCGGGACCCCGTCCAGGCGACCGTCGGACTGCGCGGGGGCCCGCAGCGCCCCGTCCATGTCCATGATCCGCGTCTGGTCGGCGGGCACCCGGATCGGCGGGCCACCCTCGCCCACGTGCATGCCTACCAGCCCGACCCGGGTGTCCGCCTTGTGCGGCTTCAGCCGCTGCGCGAGGGATTCGAAGTCGCCCTCCGGCCCGGTCTGGAACTCCCAGTGGAAATAGGTGGGCAGCGTGATCGAACTCTGCCCGGTCGTCCAGGCCGGTCGCACGGGTGCGTCGGCGGCGGGCGCCCCGCCCAGTCCGCGGGTCCGCCCGACGTCGAAGGCCGGCACCAGTGCGGCGATCCAGCGGCGGTTCGGGGCCAGTCGGCGGGGGCAGACCAGGCGGGCGACGTTGCGGTCGGGCTCGGCTTCCAGGGTCGTACCGACCGCGGCGGCCGACGTCGCGCCACCTGCCGGCTCGACGAGTTGCACATGTGCCCAGGCCCACGATTCGGCCAGGTCGGGCAGTTCTCGCTCGGCGCCGGAGTCGATCCGCAACTGCGGCAGCGGCGCGCCCGCGGGGACGGTGACGGCGACCCCGGCGCGCTGCTCGACGACGATCAGCACCAGCCAGGGCGGCAGGTGCCCGCCGGCTGGAACCCCCCGAGGCGTGAACAGCCAGGGCAGTTCCGGTGCATCGAGATCGACGGCTGCCAGATAGTTCGGCTCGGCATCGGTCGTGTATGCGCGTGGGTACGTCCGTACCACCTGGGCGGGGTCCAGCCCGATGACATCCCCGGGTCCGTGCAGCAGGGCTGTGGTGGACGCCTCACCAGCTCGCGCGACGACGACTTTGACGGCGATCTCGGGTCGCTGCGGTAGGTCGCCACCGGGGGGACCACCGTCAGGCAGCGCAGCGGCCAACCCGCGGCGGGTCCACGGCAAGAACCGGTACGTGGTCGCCATGACTTCAGGCCCCTGCCAACTCGAACGACTCGATGACGACAGCGGTGGTACCGGCCGCCTGGTGGGCGATGGCATCGGAGCCAGCGACCGCGCCGAGCATCGAGGCCACCGGCGTCAACGCCACCGGGTCAACCAGTCGCAGCGCGGTGTCCGATCGGGTGGTGCAGGCGCCGGGGCCGGCAGCGGTGAGCGTGGTCCGCAGCGCTCGATCGGAGTGCGCGGCGGCACCGGCCGCGACATGGACGTCCAGCAGGGAGTCGTCCAGCACTCGCCCCTGCAGGGAAATCAGGGCCCACGGGAATCGGTCGATGAACCGCTGCGGCTCGAGGATCTTCTCCTCGTATGTCGCCGCCAGAGTCACCCCGACGTCGTCGACCCGGTAGACGGGCGAGCCGATACTGACCCCGCATGGGAACCGCTCGAACGACTTGCCGCCGATCCGCTCGGCCTCACCGAGTTCCATGTACTGGCCACGGGCGAAATGGTCCAGGACGGGCTGGCGTGCCGATGTGGACCGGCCGCCGACCGTCACGTCGGTCACGGAGTAGGAGACGGATCCCTCAACGAGTTTCTTGGTCCCGATCCGGTCGATCGCGACCTCGAAGGGCACCGCTTTCTGCCGGACCGTCAACCGACCCAGCGGATGGGCGTACGGGAGATTCCCGGCTTCGACGGCGGCCAGCGTCACCAGCCCGTTGCCCCCGACCGGCGCCTCCGGCAGCAGGTGTTCGGGTTTCGACAGGTCGGCGAGCAGCGCCTGGGTGGCGCTGGTGGTCTGGTCCTCGATCGCCGGTGCGCTGCCCCACTTTTCGTCGAAGCCGACCTCGACATCCCACCACAGGATCGAGAACTTGAACTGCCCGACGGCATGCCACTCACCCGGACCCTCGAGTTTCATCGCGACCGAAACCGCGCAGATGCTGGTGCCGAACGCCTTCAGCGACACCGCGAAATCCAGGCAGACGATGAAACGGAAGCGCGGCTTGAGGTAGATCATCGCATCGAAGGCGAGATGGCCCTCGATGCTGGCCGGGCCGAGCTTGGCCTTGATGATGATCGCGAAGCCCGTCTGGACCGAGTTACTGGTGATGGCGAAGTAGTTCTCGCAGCGGAACTGGATGGGTCCGAACCCGAAGGACACGGCCATCCGTTCCAGAACGGTTGGAACCCCGGGCGGGAAGTCCTTGAACGCCGGGTGGAAGCCCCCGGCGGACAGGATGAAGGAGGGGTCGTCGCCGAACCGCATCGCCAGCAACAGCTCCCCGGACAGGTTCAAGGTGGCGAAACCCTCGATCCCGACAAACGAGTCCCGCAGCCGCGCCCGGATCAT
>JBBQYX010000071.1:0-14424 GCA_038208295.1 Candidatus Nanopelagicales bacterium
GCCAGCGACACCCGGCCGAGGCCACCCGGTCCGTGCACCAACTCTTCCGCGGAAGATCCCAACCCGGCCGAAGCCGAGCCAGCCCCGGACGTCGTCGCGCCCCGCACCCCCGTACCGACCAACGCTTCGGCGGCACCAGCACCCACCCCGCCCGACCAGCCTCCCGACTCTTCCGCGGAAGAGTCCAGCGCCACCAGCGCCGCCGCCAGCCGCGCGTTCGACATGACCAGTCCAGCCTCGACCTCGCCGGCCGCGAACAACTCGTCCTGGGTGCCGTGCGCCCGTTCGATGGCGTTGCGCTTCTTCAGCGCAGAGACGACCTTCTTGTCGTCCCCGGTGAGTGCGGCGAACGCCGAGTCCGGCAGCCCGGCGGCCAGCAGCGCCGGGGTGACCCCGAGCAGGGCGTTGCCGAGTTTCAGGTGCGCATCCAGGAAGGACAGCGGCCTGCCCGGTTGCAGCGCCTCCAGCCACAGGGACACCTTGGCGAGTTCGACCGCCATCGGGTTGAGGTCGACCCCGTACAGGCAGCGGGCGATCACGTCGCCCATCGCATGCGCGACCGGGCCGGGCGCCGGCTCCGGGTCGCCGGTGCGTACCGCGGCGAGGCGTTTGGCGATCCGACGGGCCGCGCCGACCAGGAAGTGGCCGCTGCCCATCGCCGGGTCGCACACGGTGAGGCCGAGCAGCGCCGCGGCCGGGTCGTCGGACTTGACCGCCTCGTCCAGCAGCGGGTCCAGCGCGGTGTCCAGCACCAGGTCGACCAGCGAGGTCGGCGTGTAATAGGAGCCCGACGTCTTGCGATCGTTGCCGGCCGCGGTGACCAATTCATAGCGGCGAGTGTCGGGATCGAAGCGCGGGACGAGCTCCAGCAGCGATTCGTACACGCTGCCGAGTTCCTCCGCACCCAGGTTGCGATAATCGACCACCCGCCGCGGCGCCCCGGCCTTGCCCGGCAGCACCGACAACGCCCGGACCGCGGCCAGCAACGCGGCGTTGCCCAACCGGGCGCCGGTCAGCGGCGCGTCCAGCGGTCCGGTCTCGAACAGACCGCCCAGGCCGGGCAGCCCCAGCGCCGGCAAACCGCCCTCGGCGCCGAGTCCGCCGAACACCAGATCCAGTGCCGCGTACAGGTCTTCGTGACTGTCACCGCGGCGGCGCTGCGCCAACCGACGCAACCGGGCGGTGGAGAAGTAGTCGCGATACCGCTGCGCCGCAATGGGATCCGCCGCGTCCGCCAGCAGCGCGCCGCGATCCTCGGCAACGAACGCGAACAGCAGCCGATAGGCGCAGCGCAGCAACGCCCGTTGATAGTCCGCCGCGCTCAGCCGCCCGGATTCCAGGTCCGCCCGCAGCCGCGTGTTCGCTGGGTGGGCCCAGAACCCGGTACCCAATTCGGCCAGCGCCGAGGTCACCCCGCCGCGCAACGCATCCAACGCCCGGGTGCCCTCGGTGGCCGCGACGCCGCGCCAGCGTTCCAGCCAGCAGTCACCGGGAGTTTCGTCGGCAAGGCGTTCGAACCGGGACTGGTGATTCAGCAGCCAGAACAGCACGAAGTCGGCGAACACCTCCCCGTCGAACATCGCCGTCAGGTCGAACTCGACGTACGCGTGCCCGACCAGCGAAGCGGAGTCGCGCAGCAGGCGCCACGATTGGCCGTTGGCGGTGATCGCCCACAGATGGTCGGGCGACCGGTTGAGCAGTTCCTGCACCATCGCCTGCGGCGCCGCCCCGGCCGCACCGGGCACTCCCGGGGTACGGGTGTCCAGGTCAGTGCCCCAGCCCAGCAGATGCATCGGCAAGTCCGCCCAAAGGTGACTGACCCCGAACGCCTTGCCGTCGCTGACGATGCCGCCGGCCGGGGTGGTCGGCACCCGGCCGAAACTGAGTTCCCGGGCCAGCACCAGCAGCCACTTCTCCCGGGTCAGCCCGGTCGCCCGGTCCCCCGCCGGCAGGCCGGCCAGCGCTCCCCGATACGCCGTCCAGACGCCCAGCAGGTACTGCCACGACCGGTTCGCCGCAGCCCGCAACGACTCCCCCGACCCGAGGTGGTAGTCCCCCGGCGTCAGGCCGGACAGGTCACTGCCCGCGGCAACCCGGGCCAGCAGGTCCGGCGGCAGCAGCCCGCCGACGGTGCGGATCGTCGCGTACGCCTCAGTGCTCATGCCCCACCCCCGGCGGTCCCCGCCGGCACCGGCAAGTACAAATACACCCCGAGCACATCGGCCGGGTGCTGCGCAGTCACCGACAACCCGCGCCGCACGGCACCTGCCCCCGCCCGGACCCGGCGGTGCGCAGCCAGCAGCCGGGCCGCCGACTCGTCGGCCGCCGTATCCAGGTGGGCGGCAAGCAGCGGCACCTCGGCCAATGCCTTGCCGGCCCGGTCCCGGGCCAGGTCCGCCGGGATGTTGCCGTCCGGCGTCGCGGCCAGCAGTGCCGCGACCTGCGCCTGGTCCAGCCACGTCGGGGCGTGCGCCGGGCCGGTGAATGCCAGCACCGCGGCGTCCTCGGCCACCTGGGTCCGCGCCCCATCACGTCCGGGCAGGCTCAGATGGAACCGGTAGCGCACCAGCAGCGCGGTCGTTCGTACCGTCACCGCTTTGGTACGCATCACCCCGGCCCGCCGCGCCACCGGCGGCAGCGCCGAGAGTTGGGCAGATCCGGCCACCGACTCTTCCGCGGAAGATCCGATCGGTCCCTCGGCCACGCGGTCCCCCGCCGCGACCCCCGGATCGGACCTATCCAACGCGGCGTCCAACACATACCGGGCCAGCGCACCCACCTGCGGGTCGGTGCGTACCAGCACCGCATGTCCGCGCGGGGCCGGCCAATCCGCATGCCACGGCAACGGGTTGGGCCGCGCCGGCAGCGCATCCCGCAACCCCAGCGGCAGCGTCGACGTCGTCGCGGTGAACCCGTCCTCGCCTCCCACCACCGACGCGCCCAGCCCGCGCAACGCCTGTTCGGCGAACGCCGCCACGTCACCGGCGGTGCCCAAACTGGCCCGGATCTCGGCGACCTCAGCCTCGACGGCTTCGGGATGGATGCTGCGCTGCGCGAACTTCGTACGGGATCGCTTCTCCGCCGCGGCCGCGGACTGCCAGGCCCGGTCGAGTTCCTCGGTTTTCTCCCGCAACCCGAGATTGAACTCGAACTGTTCGGGTTGCTGCCCGCGCAGCAGCAACCCCTCCATCAGCGCCTCCACCACCGAGTCGCCGGAATCCGGCACGGGCACCGAAACTCCGGTGGCGGCCCGGATCGCGGCGTGCCGGCGCAGCAGCACGTCCAGCACGATTCCGTCGACCATCGTGTCGGTCCCATAGATCGTCACCGCGCGGACCACGTCCCGGGTCTGGCCGAACCGGTCCACCCGGCCCTCCCGCTGATCCAGCCGCGACGGCGTCCACGGCAGGTCGTAGTGCACGACTGCCGCGAACGCATCCTGCAGGTTGACCCCCTCGGACAGGCAGTCGGTGGCGACCAGCACGTGCCGCGCATCGGTCGCGGTGAGTTCGGCGATGCGTTGTACGCGCTCGGCCGGCGGCAGCGTGCCCGTCACCGAGGCCACCTGCACCCCGCGGCCCAGCGCCCCGGCCAAGTGCGCGGCGACGTAATCGGCGGTGTCGATGAACCGGGCGAACACGATCGGGTCATAGCCGTCGGCCAGCAGCCCCTTGACCACCTTCGTCAGCCGGACGAGTTTCGCGTCCTGCTTCGGCCCGGCCAGCGCCTCCGCGGCGCGGGCCAATTCCAGCAACCGGCGGCGGTGCGGGGCGGCGGGCGAACCATCCGGATCAGCACCCGGGGTGGCGTCCGCGATCTCGGCGGCGTCGGAGTCGGCGAGATCAAGCACGGTCGCCCGGCCCAACGCATCGGCCTCGGCCAGCGACGTCGCCGCCGCGGACGCGGCCCGGGTACGCAGGGTCGCGGCGGCCGCGGCTGGGGACGATGCCAGCGCCCGCAGCAGCGCGAGCGCGGACCACCAGCGGACCCGTTGGTGCAGCGAACCGTCGACGGCGTCGGCCACCTGCTCGCGGGCATACGCCAGCACCCGGTCCAGCAGCCGACGGTAGTCGGCGGTGAGCTGGTAGGCCTCCTCGCGGCTCTCCCGGTCGCGGGGGAATGCGGTCGTCTGGTCCAGGTAGTCGCGGATGTCCGCTCGGCGGCGCTGTACGTAGTAGGGCGCCAACTCAGCGGCTGCTTGCGTCTGCGCCAGGTCCAGAGCGGCGAAACTCGGGTCCAGCAGACCGATGAGATTTCGGAATCCGGCGTCTGCGCCGGAGTGCGGAGTCGCGGTCACCAGGACCAGGTGCCGCTGCGGATCGACCGCAAGGCGTTGCAGCAGTTCATATCGCAGAGTGCGGCCACGACCACCGACGCCGGTCCCGTCGGCCACGCAGGTGTGCGCCTCGTCGACGATGACCAGGTCCGGGCAGGCGCGTACGAAGTCGTCCCGCCGGCGCGGGGACTTGATGAAATCGGTCGACACGACGGTGATCCGGTGCCGCTCGAACAGGGATTCGCCCATGAGCAGGCCCCGTTCCAGCCGGGTCACCGTGCTGGGCAGGACGAGTTCGGCGTCCAGGGCGAACTTGGTCCGTAACTCCTGCTGCCACTGCTCGGCCAGTGCCGGGGAGCACAGCACGCTCAGCCCGCCGGCATCGCCCTGCGCAAGCAGCTCCGCGGCGATCAGGCCGGCCTCGATCGTCTTGCCGATCCCGACGTCGTCGGCGATCAGCAGCCGTACCGTCTCCTGCCGCAGCGCCATCAGCAGCGGCACGTATTGATAGCTACGCGGCTCCACCGCCAGCGACGCCAACGATCGGAACGGCCCCGCACTGGAGCGGAACCCAATCCGCAGCGCGGTACGCAGCAACCCAGCCGAGGCCGCATCCCCGAGATCGGCCACCGTCGGCGGCGGGAACGTCGCCGACGCCACCTGTTCGAGCTCGGGCAGCAGTCCGGCCACGTCGTCACTGCCACCGCCGAGCGGGCGGGCCAGCAGGAAGTCCGGCGTCGAGTCCGGCAGCACCACCCATTCCCGGCCGCGCGCCCGGACCAGCGTCCCCGCCGCGTACGCCGTCGGCACAGCCTCGACGCCCGCCGTCATCGCCCTCCCCCCGTCGTCGTCCCGGTCACCGTGCGCCGACGCTAGCGAGGTTGCGCGTCCGTTGGGCACCGGGTCTACTTGACCCACCCCTGATTTGTGCGCACAATTGCAATACGAGGAGGAGCCATGACCACTGAGACCATCAACATGCGCACCGACGCTGCCCGCAAGCAGCGCCTGCAGCAGGCCGCCGAACTCACTAATGAGTCACTGACGTCCTTCGTCCTGACTGCGGCGGAGCGGCGCGCAGAGGAAGTTCTCACAGCTGCTCGCACCACCGAACTACCAGCGGAGTTCTTCGACGCATTCTTCGAGGCGCTCGCCCCGGAACCGACCGCAGCGCTGACCGACGCCGTCCGGCGACTGCGTACGGCGGTCCGTCGTGAGCCGTGAGACGACCTTCGTCTCGGTAAGCCATAACCCTGATGTGCACGATGCGAGGGGGTTCCATTCCAGTGTCACGGAACTCGATACGTGGCTGCGTGAGCATGCAACGGCTGCGGCGCGAGCCGGGGTCGCCCGTACCTTCGTTTGGACGCCCGAAGATTCCGCGGTCGTCGTCGCCTACTACGCCCTAAGCGCTCACGCCGTGCCGCGGTCCGCAGCTCCGAGCCGCATCGGTCGTGGGGTGCCCGATCCGGTGCCGGCGGCGCTCATCTCGAAACTCGCCCTCGATCGAAAATGGCATGGTCAGCGGTGGGGGGACGTCCTACTGGCAGACGCCTTGACCCGCATCCTGGCTGCCAGCCATAGCGGGCCCGCGGTCCGCGCGATTGTCGTTGACGCCGCGACCGACGCCGGCCAGGCGCTCTACAGGCGGTTTGGGTTTCAGCCTGCCCCCGGGCGAGCCGACCGCCTGATCGCCCACGCCGAAACCATCGCGGCTGCCCTCGCTCACCCCCCGAATACGGACCGGTAACGCGCCACCACCTGCGCCCAGTCGTCGTCGTGACGGACGCGTACCACCAACCAACCCAGGTCCTCCAGGCGTTCCGCGGCGGTCGTATCCCGTTGCGCCACATAGAGATCGTCGTGCACCGGGCCATCGACGAACACGGCGACCGGGTTTCCGGGCAGTTCGTACACCAGATCCGGTCGGGCCGCGGCCTCCGGCACGCTGACCTGCGCGGCATCCGGCAACCGCAATCCGTGCGCATCGAGCCATTCGACGAAGTCGCGTTCCAGGGACGAGTCGGCCAGCCCGTCCAGCAATCGGCGCTGCTCGGTCCGACCCTGCCCGCCGGCGCCCGCGGTGACCGTGCCGCCGGCCAGCCGGGTGAGTGCCTCGATGGCCGCGCGGCGGTCCAGCAGGGCGTGGTCATGTTGATTGCTGTACGACAGCAGGCAGTCGTAGCAGGCGCGTTCACACGCATCCGGCGTCGACGCCCCCGTGGCGGGATCCACATGACAGATCCGCATGGCCTCGGCCGCCGCCACGGCCAACGCGCCCGGATCGTCCACCAGCCGGCGCAGCACCCCCGCACCGCCCTCGGCGGACTCGGTCAGCAGGAACCGGCCGCGGCCGTCGACGTCCGGCAGCGGCTGCGACTCCAGCTCGGAGTCCTCCAACTGGAACGCCGCCTCGATCCCGCGTTCCAGCGCGTGGCGAACCGACGTCGCAGTCTCCTCGTCCACCGACTCCGTCAGCCGCAGCACCGCGATGTTGCGGGAATCCTCCACGTACGGGATCACCCGCATCGGGCGCGCCGCATCCGCCATCGGGTCCAGATCGGAATCCTCCGGAGTGGCGTCTCCAGCGGCCCGGTCGGACAGCCAGCGGCCGCGCAGCGGGTCCAGCCAGAAACCACGGTCGGCGGTGTTCTTGCGGCGGCGGCGGCCGACGTTCGCCACCCGCACCGTCGCCGAGTCGCCGTAGTCCAGTTCCAGCACCGGAGTTCCGGCAGCGTCGTATGCACGGGCGCTGACCCGACCGGGTTGATCCCCGTGCGCGGCGAACCGGAACGAGGACTCCAGCTCGAAGCCCGCGCGACGGCGTTCCTCCTCGTCGCTGGAGATCCGCTCCCGCCGCCGGGTGTAGACGGTTTGCAGCCGCAGCAACCCTGTTGTGGCGGCGGTCAGCGGCTGCCCGCACAGGTCGCACACGTCGGTGCCGACCTGCTGCGGGTGGTGGTAGCCGCACCGCCCGCACCGGCGCACGGTCTCGGTGACCACCTGGCCGCTGGCGGTGGTCTCGGGCAGTTCCACCCGGTCCACGACATACCGCGCGCCTTCGTGGTAGATCAGCGCCCCCGGGCCGAACTCGGCGATGGCGACGAACCGGGGTCGTTGCAGATACTCCCCGTCCGCGCCGCGCCGCACACCCCGGCTGGTCGGAATATAGGCCGCCAGGGGCAACCGGGGGAACGAATACCCGGGCAGGAAACCTTCGCTGGCCAGATACCGGTAGGAGTAGAAGTCGGAGGCGTTGCGGTTGGAATCCTCGTTTCGCAGCAGTTTCAGCCGATGTTCGGCTTCGGCTCGCCGTCCTGCGGCGGTGCCGCTCTCCTGCCGCCCGACGGACTGGTCGAGAACGATCCGGTTCTGCTCGGCCTGTTCGCGCAGCGCCGCCCTATACAGCCCGCGCCACCGATCCAGGGCCGCCTCCAACTGCGCCGGGGCGCGAGCCACCGTCGCGGCCACCCAGGTGGCGTCCCACCAGACCGACGTCGCCAGGTCGGCGGCCAGTCCGGCCAGGACCAGCTCAGCGCGGGTGACTGCGCGGCGCTGTGCGGCCGGGTCGGCCAACGCCTGTGCCACCTGTGGGCGCAATTGCAGGCTGGGTGGGTTTCCCTCCGCGTCGAGAATGTGGGTGAGCCGGGCGCCCAGGCTGACGCCCGTCTCGGCCAGCCAGATCGCGTGAACGTGGGAGCGGACCAGCGCCTCGTTCGCGAGGTCCAGGCGGGGCGCAGCGACCGAGCCGGCGACCATCGCGTCGCTGCGCCGGAACCAGTAGCGGTCGTGCGCGTTGCCCGCCGAGCAGTAGGTGAACACCAACGCCGGCTGCCCGGAGCGCCCGGCCCGTCCGGAACGCTGCGCATAATTCGCCGGAGTAGGAGGTACGTTGCGCAATCCGACCGCGTTCAAGCTGGCGATGTCCACGCCGAGTTCCATCGTCGGCGAGCAATAGAGCAACGGCAAGGTCCCGGCGCGGAACTCTGCCTCGCGTTCCTGCCGTTCGGCCGGTGGCACCTGCGCGGTGTGTTCGCTCGCGAACAGCCCGGACCAGGCGGCGGCGGAGTCCCGGTAGAGATCCCGGAAGTACGGGTTGACCCGGGCAGAGGTCTCGTCGTCCAGCACCGTGCGTACCGGGTCCGGGGTGCCAGTAATCCCGTCGCCGACCCGCCACGACAACGCCGAGGCCTTCAACCGGTAGCCCGGCGAGGAGTCCCGCGGCTGGACGGCCACGGTGAGCAGGCCCTCCCGTTCACCGATCCGCAGCAGGTCGTCGATGATCGCCAGCGCGTCGTCAGGTCGCAACCCCGCAGTGTTCGGGAATGTGCCGGACCGCCGCAGGTAGCGGCCGAACGCCCCGCGGCCGGACAGGTTGAGGTCGGTGCGCGCCGACTGGGGATGTTTCGATCGTGGCGAGCGTGGTGGCTTCGACCGGGCGAACGCGGTGCCGACCGGCACGACCTCCTCGTTGTCGGCCAGCCGCCACGGGCCGCGCAGGAACTGCCGAGAGTTCTTCTGCACTGTCTCGAAGCCCGGTGGGGTGAGTACATCGACGTCGACGGCCAATTCTCGGCGCAACTCGTCCAGCAGCAGCCGCAGCGCCTCCGTCCGCTGATCGGGCACCGCCGCGGTGAGCGCCGGATGCCGGTGCGTCCACACTGATTCATCGGCGGCGATCTCGGCCAGGTCCAGGTAGTCGACCCGCAGCAGGCCGGTCTGCTCCAGGTTGGGCATGGTGATGCGCCAGCCACGTCGCAGGTCCACGTACAGCCGGTACTCCACAATCGCACGCAACGCAGCGTCGGTAAGCTCGGCGACGCTGCGCCGCGCCTGCGGGGCGTCGGCATAGTCCGCCCGGTCCAGGGCCAGGGTCTTGGTCACCGCGGCCGCCACGGTGTCATGCCGCAAACCGTCCGGGTGCGCGGCGAGCGCGCGGGCCAGCGCACCGCGCAACTGGGTCACCTGAACGAAGTCGTTGAGGTGACCGGCTTGCAGCGAGGCGTCCTGCCGGTTGTCCACGAACGTGAGGAGTTTCCGCGCCGCCGGATCGAGTTCAGTGGCGGTCAACCGGCGCAGCGAGGAGACGACGCTGCCGCTGAGCACGGTCACCGCGCTGGAACGACCCTCGCTGCCCAGGCTGGCGAGTTTCGCGTAGTCTCCGCTGCGAACCTGTTCGTAGGACGTACGGCAGCGCAGGCAGAACCGGAACGGCGCGGGGACGAACCAGGCCTGCTGCCCCTGTCCGACTCCGGTCCGCGTCCCGTCCGGCGCCAGCCACACCTCCTCCGGCAGATACTGCGTACGGGACGCAACGACGAATGCCGGTCGATCCTCCGGGGCCTCCACCCACGTGTCCGGGAGACGGCCCGCAGCCAACGGATCGCCTGGCCACGGGTGTTCGGTGGACAGGTACAGATAGCCATTGTCCCGATCCCCGCCGGAGGCGTCCCGGTCGGTTCGCGGCACGAACACCCGGTCCCCGGCCTTCGTTGTCCCGGCGACCACGTAATACTCCTGGCCACATTCCCGGCAGAACGCCAACCCGAACAGCGCTGCATCGGATCGGCCGGGGACCCGGGTCTGGTAGGCATCGGTGAGGAAACGTTCCGCCGGGGCTTGCAGGCTCGCATAGACCGTGTCGCCCTTGGACAGGAACTGGTGCAGGCGGAACGCGAACAGTGGCCGGCCAGTGGCCGGGTCGAGGGTGTGCGAGCCGGCCTGCAGCATTGCTCGGATCGCCTGGGCTGCGGTGGTTTCTGGCTGTCCGGTCTGGGCGGCCAGCTGGCTCGCAGCCGCGGTGACCGTGGTCGGGGGCCGCCGGACCAGGCGCGTGTCAGAGGTTTCGATGTCGGGAGTATCGGTGGCGATCCCGAACGTGTCCTCCACCCACGCCGCCAACGGATCGGCCGCCAGGCGGGCGTAGTCCCAGCCGGTGCGATCCATGCTCAGCGCCACGGCGTCCGGTTTCGGCTCGGTGCTGGTGGCCCGGCGCAAAGTTTCGCCGATGACCTTCTCGGGGGTGACCTGGGTACCGAACAGTCGGGTCGCGACCTCGGCAACGATCCTGCGTTGCTCGGCGGGCGAACCCGCCGAGGCCATCGTCGCGCTGGTGCCGACCACCTGCAGGTCCGGTGCCGCGCAGGCGTCGCGCACTCGGCGCACCAGCAGTGCCACGTCCGCACCCTGCCGGCCGCGATAGGTGTGCAACTCGTCCAGCACCAGGAACCGCAGCCCGGTCGCCGCACGGATCAGATGGTCCCGCTCGTCCGGCCGGGTCAGAACGAGTTCGAGCATCACGTAATTGGTCAGCAGGATGTCCGGTGGGTCGGCGAGGATCCGACGGCGTTCGTCGTCGCTCTCCTGGCCGGTGTAGCGGGCGAACGTCACCGGTTCGCCGCTCTCGGGGAACCCGTACCGCAGGAACTTCTCCAACTCCCCCAACTGGGAGTTCGCCAGCGCGTTCATCGGATACACAACGATCGCCTTGACCCCGCGGGTCTTCCCCGCGACGTCCCGGTCCCGCAGCACCCGGTCCACGATCGGCACGATGTAGGCCAGCGACTTGCCCGACCCGGTGCCGGTCGTCAGTACGTAGGACCGTCCGTCCGCGGCCGCCTCGACCGCATCGCGCTGGTGCCGGTGCAGGGTGAGCGGTCGGACGCCGGGATCATCACGGTGCGCCTTGACCCGGAAGATCTGCTCGGTCTGCGGGTGCAGCAGTCCCGACGCGACCAGTTCGTCGATCCGGCCACCGGACTCGAACGCCGGATTGAGACTCAGCCACGGGTCCGGCCACTGCGCGCCCTCCGCCAGCCGCTCGGCCACGAACTCGGCGATGCGACGGTCGCGTACATCGACGAATGAAGAGGAGTACGACCGGTAGTCCTCGATGAGTTGCCCGTGGACCTCGAAGACGTCCATCCGGTCCCCCACTCGCTTGCGACGATCACCCGTACGCACCGTAGCGCCGGGCCGTCCCGGATGGCCGCGTCGAGGGCAGCTTCAGCCGGCCCCAGTTGTCGCATTCAGGCCGCCAAGGCGTGACGTGGTGGAAGCACGGGAGCTTAAGTGTGGCCCGGTGGTACCCCGTTGACGGCCGGCCACCGGCTGTCACCGTTACGGCTCGATCGCAGCAACGTGATCCGCCGAGCCGGGAGAGGCGTCATCCGTGCAGGGGGTTGAGTACTTGCCACCCGAACGGAAGGATGTCTCCGTGAGTGACGCGGGGGTCAACGAGGGCGATCCTCTGGGTCTCTCGACGTCCTCGGGGGACCCTGGCGCCACCAACGACGAGCCCGGCACGGCAACAACCGACCAGCTCGAACGGTTGGCGGCGCTGGAGAATCTGAGCACGCTGGCCCTGCAGGTCGCATCAAGCCTCGATTTGCAGGAGACGCTGACCCAGGTGGCCCGTGCGGTCACCGAAGGCCTCGGGTACGGAGCCGCGGTGCTGAATCTGGTGGACGGCGACGACCTGGAGGTCGTGGTCGCCGAGGGCCCCGACGACGTACGGGAGACCCTGCTGCACTCCCGGCAGTCCCGCGCGCAGTGGGACGAGGTATTGGACTGGTCCCAGCCTCTGGGCACGTTGCGGTTCATCGACGGACGACATGACCCGGCACCGGACGGCATGCTGGAGTGGGTCCCGGACATCGACATCAGCCCCGACCCCGGCGACTGGCACCCACAGGACTCACTGTTCGCTCCACTGCGATCACCCAGGGGTGATCTGGTCGGTGTCCTTTCCGTGGACATCCCGGCCAGTGGCCGACGACCGACCCCCGCGCAGCTGGAACTACTGGAACGCTTCGCCGCCCAGGCGGCACTGGCCATCGACCGCGCGCAGACCCACGAGCGACTGGCCATGGGGGAGGAGTTGTTCCGTCGGGTCTTCGACGGTTCACCTTCCGCGTTGGCCGTGCTGACCGACCAGGGCCGGGTGGTCGACGTGAACCCGCGCTGTGCGGAGTTGGCGGAGGCGCCCCGGGAAAGGTTGATCGGGACGCTGGTGACCGATTATCCGTGGCTACCGGACGCTCGATGGGTGCGCGAGGCGCTCGACAATGCCCGGGCAGGCGCGGACGCGGTCCGCGAGTTCGAGTTGCGGGACGGCAGAGTGGTCTCCGCGACGGTGACTCCACTGGTCACCCGCGGTGGATCCCGCGCCCTGGTCCGACTGGAGGACGTCAGCGACCGGCGGCGAGCGGAAGCCTCGCTGCGCCTGGCCGCCCGCACGGATCCACTCACCGGACTGCCCAACCGGGCGGCCCTGGACTCCTACCTGTCCCGTCCGATGGACACTGCCGGCGTGGCAGCCCTGTACTGCGACCTGGACCACTTCAAGCGCGTCAACGACGAGCACGGCCACGGCACCGGAGACCTAATGCTGCGTATCGTGGGCCAGCGGCTCGCGGCGACTGCACGCAGCGCCGACCTGGTGGCCCGGATCGGTGGCGACGAGTTCGTCGTCGTGATCGCAGCCCGTAACTCTGACGATGCGATCGCCGTGGCCGACCGGCTGGCGGTGGCCATTCAACAGCCGGTGACCGACGAGACCGTTGCGCTGACTCCGTCGCTGTCCATCGGCATCGCCATGGGTGGCGAGGGCTTACGTCGCGCCGACTTGCTGCTCCGGTCGGACCGTGCGCTCTACGCAGCCAAGGCCGCCGGTCGGCACTGCTGGCACCTGTACGACGACGGCCTCGGTCCGCTGCCCGCTGGGTAGCTCCTGGTCGGTGATGCCCCCATCGCCCGCGGTCCCGGTCCACGTCGCGGTCGCGGTCGCGGTCGCGGTCGCGGCATCGGATTCGCCGCCGCGGCCGTAGCACCGATGCTGGCCGGGACGGTGGAGGAGCCCGACACGCGGGCTCCTCCCGTCGACCGCGATCGGAACCGTCAGGCGTGCCGGGCCTGCAGGTATCCGCCGGTGTTTGCCCAGTACGAGGAGTAGGTCACTCTGCCTCCCGACCACACGTTGCGGTGCGTGGTCCATCGGGCGGTGTTTCCGGCCTGCACGATGCGGTTGCCGATACTCATTACAGCCTCGGACAGCAGGGCCGTGGTCATCCGGCCACGGGTCCCGAAACTGGGGTCGGGTGTGCCGGTCGCCCCGTCGAGCCGGGTCAGCAGGTGCCGCCGACTTGTCGCAGTGACGGTGGTGAGGCCGATCAGCAACCGGCCGCCGGGGGCGAAGTCGATGCTGTCCACGCTGGAGGATCCCGGAGCCAGGGCGAGGATCCCACCGGTTCCGAAACTCGGGTCGAGGTTGCCGCTGGGGGTGACCCGCGCGAGCAGTGCCGTCGCGGGGCGGCCCGGGGTCAGACGGGCCATACCGATGTACGTGCTGCCGGCCCGGGTGGTCTGCACCACCCCGCCCATCGCGACATAGGAAGATCCCGATGGCGCGGTCAGGGTCGCGTACCCGTCCTGGCCGTACGAGGTGTCCAGCCGCCCGTTGGCGTCGGTACGCGCGAGCACAACCTGGCGATTGGCTCCCGGCGCCGGCCCAGTGCTGGGCGTACCGACCACGTAGAGCCGATCGTTGGCGTCCGCGCCTAGACCGGTCGGGTCCTGCACGCCGGACAGCACGGCTCGACCCTCCGGACCGACGCTCGAATCAAGCGCACCATTCGCGGTAAACCCCAGCACCCCGGCGCCCGGGACATAGTCGGAGCCCGGGATGCTGCCCGCGCTGCGGTCGATGAGCACTCGTAGCCGACCTGCGGCGGTGAGAGTCCCACCGCGCGGGCTGTACCCGCCATCGAACGTGTCACCGTCCCACTCGGTGCTCCCGGCCTTCCCGAACTGTGCGTCCACGGCACCGACCGCGGTGAACGCTGTCGTCTTCACACTGCTGTAGATGTCACCCATGCCGACCGCAACCAGCACACCGCCGTCCGGGCGCGGCACCATAATCTCCCCGCGAGGGGCAGGGCCTCCGACCATGTCGCCTGCGTACACCTCCGCGCCCTTGCCACCCGCAAAGGACACGTCCGGCTTCCCGCCTGCCGTAAAGCCGCGCACGACGAGTGAGTACTTGCCGATATTCGAGCGTGGAACATCGGACCGCGCCAGGACCAGAATTCGATTGCCGCCGCGGACCGCGCCAATCACGGCGTCGTCCACCCGCGTGGTCCCCCGCGTGC
>JBBQYX010000072.1:0-14284 GCA_038208295.1 Candidatus Nanopelagicales bacterium
CGGAAACGAGGGGCTCGGGAAACCCGAGCCCCTCAAGCACGACTTCGCCGGATACTGGTCCCGGCGCATCACCGACGAGCACCGGCTCGTTTACAAGATCACGACTGACGAGGTCCGAATCGCCGCCTGCCGCTACCGCTACGGTCGTTGACGCTCCTCTGCCACGCTCGCCCCAGCCGGCGCCTCCCCAATCTTGAGAGATCGGCCCCGAAAACACCCGAGTGACGCGCCCCATAACTCCGCTGTCAGCCGACCTCGGCCACATGCCGGGAGCGTACGGACAACCCGGACAGTCCACCCTCGGCGGCAGGCAACAGACCCACGTCGACGGTGTCGCCGTCGCGGATGTCACCGGACAGGACGCCTCGGGCGAGTTGGTCACCGACCGCGGACTGGATCAACCTGCGCAGCGGCCGCGCTCCGTAGAGCGGGTCAAAGCCGTTGAGCGCCAACCATTCTCGCGCCGCATCGCTGATCACGAGAGTAAGTCGACGATCAGCCAGGCGACGTTGCAGCGTATCCAGCTGGATGTCCACGATGGTGCTCAGATCGCCCATCCCGAGCGAGGAGAACATGACCGTGTCGTCGAGACGATTGAGGAACTCTGGCTTGAACGACGTACGCATGATCTGTTCGACCGCCGCGGTCCGCTGCTCCGGCGTCAACGTCGGATCGGCCAGGAACTGCGAACCGAGATTCGAGGTCAGCACAAAAATTGCGTTGCGGAAGTCGACCGTACGACCTTGCCCGTCGGTAAGCCGGCCGTCGTCCAGCACCTGCAGCAGGACGTCGAATACCTCCGGATGGGCCTTCTCGACCTCGTCCAGCAGCACGACGGTGTATGGGCGGCGGCGTACGGCCTCCGTGAGCTGACCGCCCTCCTCGTAGCCCACATACCCAGGAGGTGCGCCGATCAGTCGGGCGACGGAGTGCTTCTCGCCGTACTCGCTCATGTCAAGGCGGACCATGGAGCGTTCGTCGTCGAACAGGAACTCCGCCAGGGCCTTGGCCAGTTCGGTCTTTCCCACGCCGGTCGGGCCGAGGAACAAAAACGATCCGGTCGGCCGGTCGGGATCGGCGATTCCGGCCCGGGCCCGGCGTACGGCATCCGAAACCACCCGAACGGCAGTTTCCTGACCGACGACCCGACGGCCGAGTTCTTCCTCCATCCGCAGCAGTTTCGCCGTCTCACCCTCCAGCAGCCGCCCGGCGGGGATACCGGTCCAGGCGGCGACGACCTCGGCCACGTCGTCGGGTCCGACCTCCTCCTTCACCATCGCGGCCCGGGCGTTGGTCTGGCTCGTAACAACGGCGAGATCCTTCTCCAGCGCCGGGATGTCCGCGTAAAGAACTCGGGATGCCTGCTCGAAGTCACCGTCGCGTTGCGCACGCTCGGCGACCACCCGCAACTGCTCGATCCGCATCTTCAGTTCACCGACCCGGTCCAAGCCGGACTTCTCCTGCTCCCAGCGGGACTTCAGGCCGGTGAGTTCTTCCCGCTTGTCGGCGAGGTCCTGGCGCAGGCGGGCAAGCCGCTCCACCGAAGCCGCATCGGACTCGCGGCTGAGCGCGAGTTCCTCCATGGTCAGCCGATCGACGGCACGCTGAAGCTGATCGACCTCGACCGGCGAGGAGTCGATCTCCATCCGTAGCCGCGAGGCGGCCTCGTCGACCAGGTCGATCGCCTTATCGGGTAGGAATCGGGCCGTGATGTAGCGGTCCGACAGAGTTGCCGCGGCCACCAGGGCCGCATCGGTGATGACGACCTTGTGGTGCGCTTCGTACTTCTCCTTCAGGCCACGCAGGATCCCGACGGTGTCCTCGACGCTCGGCTCACCGACGAACACCTGCTGGAACCGACGTTCCAGCGCAGCATCCTTCTCGATCCGCTGGCGGTATTCGTCCAACGTGGTGGCGCCCACCATGCGCAACTCGCCACGCGCCAGCATGGGCTTGAGCATGTTGCCGGCATCCATTGCCCCCTCACCGGAGGCTCCGGCACCGACGACGGTGTGCAACTCGTCGATGAACGTGACGACCTCGCCACCGGAGTCCTTGATCTCTTTGAGGACCGCCTTGAGACGTTCCTCGAACTCCCCGCGGTACTTCGCTCCGGCCACCATGGCGCCGAGATCGAGTGAGATCAACCGTTTGCCCCGCAACGACTCCGGAACATCACCAGCGACCATGCGCTGCGCGAGGCCCTCAACGACGGCGGTCTTGCCCACGCCGGGTTCACCGATGAGGACCGGGTTGTTCTTGGTCCGCCGCGACAGCACCTGCACCACCCGCCGGATCTCCGCGTCCCGGCCGATGACCGGGTCCATCCGGCCTTCCCGGGCGAGTGCGGTCAGATCGATGCCGTACTTGCCGAGAGCTTGGAACGTCCCCTCCGGGTCGGGAGTGGTCACCCGAGAACTGCCCCGGGCGGTCTGCAGTGCGGTGAGCAATCGGTCGGGAGTCACACCGACCGCAGCGAGCAATTCGGTGGTGGGACCGTGCTGGGCCACGCCGATCAGCAGGTGCTCGGTCGAGACGTAGTCATCGCCGCGATCCCGGGCGAGCTCCTGGGCAGCGGCGAGCGCCCGCTGGGTGTCCCCGGACAGGCTGGGCGCCGCGACTCCGGAGCCGCTAGCCGCTGGCAACCGGCGAAGCGCTGAGTCCACCGAGGCCTGGAGGGCGCCCCGGTCGACGTCGAGCGCGTCCAGCAGCGCCGCGGCGATCCCGTCGGGCTGGGCGAGCACGCCGTGCAGCAGGTGCACGGCCTCGACCTGGGGATTGCCCGCCGAGGTCGCGGTGCGCACCGCGGTGGACAGCGCCTCCTGACTGCGCGTGGTTGCGTTCAGATCCATGTGGTCGCCCTCCTTGCGGGCAGGTCGTACGAGGTCAGATCAGCGTCGACCGCCCGGCCGCCACACGACCAGGGCGGTCGAGTGGCGGTCAGCGGTGAGGTCGTCGACGCGGCGACGCAGCGACAGCACTTCTTCCTCAAGAGCCAGGATCCGCTGAATACCGGTCAAATTGATCCCGTCGCCGGCCAGGCGCTGCACCTCCCGCAGGCGGCTGATGTCGCGCATGGAATACAACCGGTTACGGCCGCTGGTGCGTTCGGGTGATACCAGTCCGAGACGGTCGTACTGGCGCAGAGTCTGCGGGTGCAACCCGGCAATCTGGGCCGCCACGGAGATGACGTAGACGGGGGCGTCGTCATCGATGCCGAAGGGTCCGGCCATCGAAGTGCTCACGATCCCCTCCCTCATCCAGTGCCCGGGCGGGCGGTCGCCGCAAGCAGGTCAGCCCGCGGGTCATGATCGGTGGTGGCGTCGCGGTACGCCTCCAGGGCCTGCCGTGCCGGAGCGGACAGATTGGCGGGTACAGCCACCTCGATGGTGACCATCAGGTCGCCTTTGGTGCCGTCGCGTTGGGTGGCACCGCGGCCGCGTACCCGCAGCACCCGGCCGTTCGAGGTTCCCGGCGGAACCTTGACGGTGACAGTGCCACCGCCGATGGTCGGCACCTTGACGTCGGCGCCGAGCACGGCCTCGGGGAAGGTCACCGGGACGGTCACCGTGAGGTGGTCGTCCTTGCGGCCGAAAACCGGGTGCGGGGTGACGTGCACTGCGACATACAGGTCACCGTTGGGGCCGCCCTGCTCCCCCGGGGCACCCTTGCCCTTGAGCCGAATGCGCTGAGAGTCCTTGACACCAGCAGGAATGCGAGCCTGCACCGTACGACTCGAGGCACCCCGCCCGGATCCTTTGCAGGTCGGGCACGGATTGTCCACGACCATGCCGCGGCCCTTGCATTCCCGGCACGGTTCGGCGAACGCGAAACCGCCGGCGTTGCGGGAGGTATGACCGGTGCCCTCGCAGGCAGCGCACACCCGCGGCAGTGTGCCCGCCTTGGCGCCGGTGCCATGACAGGTGTCACAGGCACCCTCGCTGGTCAGCCGCAACGGCACGGTGACCCCATCGAGGGATTCTGCGAAGGACAGCGTCACGTCGCTCTCCACGTCGGCGCCGCGGCGGGCCGCACGCCCGCTGCGGTTCCCGCCACGGTTGAAGATGCCACCGAGGACGTCGCCCAGGCCACCGGAACCGCCGCCGCCCATCTTGCCGAGCAGGTCGTCGATGTTCAGATCGCCGAAACCACCCCCCCGACCCCCGGACCCGCCGCCGCCGCCGGAACCCGGAAAGCGGAAGCCGCCGCCGTTGCCGAACAACGCGCGCTGCTCGTCATACTCCTTGCGGCGCTTGTCATCCGAGAGGGTGTCATAGGCCTCGGAAACCTCCTTGAACCGCTCCTCGTTCTTCTTGTTCCCCGGGTTGGCGTCCGGGTGCAGTTTGCGGGCGAGCGCTCGGTAGGCCTTCTTGATGTCGCTGGCGGAGGCATCCTTCGAAACACCGAGCGTCTTGTAGAAATCCTTCGCCAACCAGTCCTGCTGACTCATGGTCGCCTCCTCCTTTCCAGCGTTGCATCCGTTCGTGAGATAGCAAACTCCTGCACGAGCCTGATCGAGGGCGTCACGGTGCGTCCGCGACCGCCACCCGGGTCGGCCGGACCACGCGCCCGGCGTAGCGGTAACCCGGCTGGAACACCGCGGCCACCGTCGGCCCGGTCACGTCCTCCCGAGCCTCGTGGGTGAGCGCCTCGTGGATGGCCGGGTCGAAGTCCTCGCCCTGCTCGCCATACGCCTCCAAGCCCAGCCGCGCGACCGTCGCCTCCAGCGCCTCGCCGACACTCTTCAGCCCACCCTCGAGCTCGCCGTGGCCGCGCGCCCGGCCGATGTCGTCGAGGATCGGCAGAAGTTCGAGCAGTACGCCGGCCACCGCGATCTCCTTGATGAGCTCGCGGTCGCGGTCCACCCGCTTGCGGTAGTTGGCGTATTCCGCATGCACCCGTTGCAGATCGTCGGTGAGTTCAGCGATCCGGGCATCCAGCGGGTCGAGGGTTGGCTCCCCGGCCTGCTCCGTCACAGCTGCACCCGCGCTGGGCTCCCAGGAATCCATGGGAGCGGCGGCGGCCGGACCCGCGGGCGCGGGAGCCGGGGTGGCCGGCTCCCGCACCTCGTAGGTCACCGGATCGACCTTGCGCTTGTCGGTGATGCGCAGCCCCTCGTAGGGCTCGTCGGAGTAGGGCTGGGTCACTTCGACTCGCCCTCATCGACGATCTCCGCGTCGACCACGTCGTCGTCTACCCCGGCTGCAGAGTCGGAGTCACCGCCGGGGAAACCCGAGCCGGCGTCACCGGCACTCGCGGCCGCACCGGGGTTGGCGTACATGGCCGCACCCAACGACTGACTGGCGTTGGCGAGTTTCTCCGTACCGGACTTGACCGCCTCGATGTCGGTGCCCTGCAGCGCCTTCTTCAACGCGGCCAAGGGCTCCTCGACATTGCCCTTCGCGTCGGCCGGGATCTTGTCGTCGTTGTCCCGCATGAACTTCTCGGTCTGGTAGACGAGTTGTTCGGCAGTGTTGCGGACCTCGGCCTCCTCGCGACGGCTACGGTCCTCCTCGGCGTGCGCCTCGGCCTCACGCATCATCCGGTCGATGTCCTCCTTCGGCAGCGCGGAGCCGCCGGAGATCGTCATCTTCTGTTCCTTGCCGGTGGCCATGTCCTTAGCGGCCACATGCACGATGCCGTTGGCGTCAATGTCGAAGGTCACCTCGACCTGCGGCACGCCACGCGGCGCCGGCGGCAGACCGGTCAGCTCAAAGGTGCCCAACCGCTTGTTGAACGCGGCCATCTCCCGCTCGCCCTGGAACACCTGGATCAGCACCGACGGCTGGTTGTCCTCCGCCGTGGTGAAGATCTCCGAGCGCTTGGTCGGGATCGTGGTGTTGCGCTCGATCAGCCGGGTCATGATCCCGCCCTTGGTCTCGATACCCAGCGACAGCGGGGTGACATCGAGCAGCAGAACGTCCTTGACCTCGCCCTTGAGCACGCCGGCCTGCAGCGCCGCGCCGACCGCGACGACCTCATCGGGGTTGACGCCCTTGTTCGGCTCGCGGCCACCGGTCAGTTCCTTGACGACCTCGGTCACGGCGGGCATACGGGTGGAACCGCCGACCAGCACGACGTGGTCGATGTTGTTGACCGCGACGCCGGCGTCCTTGATGACCTGGTGGAACGGTGCCTTCGTACGCTCCAGCAGATCAGCAGTGATCTGCTGGAACTGGCTGCGGGTCAGGGTTTCGTCCAGGAACAGCGGGTTCTTGTCGCCGTCCACCGTGATGTACGGCAGATTGATCGAGGTCTGCATCGAGGATGACAGCTCGATCTTGGCCTTCTCGGCGGCCTCGCGCAGTCGCTGCAGCGCCATCTTGTCCTTGGTCAGGTCGATACCGTGCGCGTTCTTGAACTGCCCGACCAGCCAGTCGACAACCTTTTGGTCCCAGTCGTCGCCACCGAGGTGGTTGTCACCGCTGGTGGCCTTGACCTCCACGACACCGTCGCCGATCTCCAGCAGGGACACGTCGAACGTGCCGCCGCCGAGGTCGAAGACGAGGATCGTCTGCTCCTTGTCGCCCTTGTCCAGGCCGTACGCCAGCGCGGCCGCGGTCGGCTCGTTGATGATGCGCAGCACGTTCAGGCCGGCAACCTCACCGGCCTCCTTGGTGGCCTGTCGCTGGGAGTCGTTGAAATACGCCGGCACGGTGATGACGGCGTCCGACACGGCCTCACCGAGGTAGGCCTCCGCGTCCCGCTTGAGTTTGCCGAGGACGCGGGCGGAGATCTCTTGCGGGGTGTACGCCTTGCCGTCGATGTCGACGCTCCAGGCGGTGCCCATGTGCCGCTTGACCGAGCGGATCGTGCGGTCGATGTTGGTGACGGCCTGCCGCTTGGCGACCTCGCCAACGAGCACCTCGCCGTTCTTGGCAAATGCGACGACGCTGGAGGTGGTACGGGCGCCCTCGCTGTTCGCGATGACGGTGGGCTCGCCGCCCTCCAGGACGGCGACGACCGAGTTGGTGGTGCCGAGGTCGATGCCGACTGCACGACTCATGGAAGATCCTTTCGGGTATGCATGGGGTGAGTACGGGATTCAGCGTGTCCCCGACTCCGTAGTTGTGTCAACTCGGTTGTCAGGACATCTGAGTCACACCGACTCAACCTGCATGAGTCCTCCGGTATTCCGGCCAGTCATCGGCCGCTACCCGCAGTCAGTTGCCGAGTGTGCTGAAGGCGGTCGCCACCGGCAGGGTGCTAGCCGTCCTGGGCAGGAGTACCCGCCACAGCCACAGGCCGGTGGGGCGGCTGAAGGTCAGGGCGTACCGGCCGCGACTGTCCAGGCGGATCGTCGAGGATGCCGTCTGCCAGACGCCGTTGATCTTGCGCTGCAGGGTCACCGTCCCGGGCAACGCTGGCCAGATCGCTCCGGTCACCGCAAGCGGGGTGTAGGCCCGGGCCTTGATCGGATTGCCGCGCGCCACGATCCGTGGGGCGTAGGTGACCCGCTGCGGGAATGACGTCCCGGTCACCCCGATCGGGGTCGACCAGCCGGCACCGGCCAGCAGTACGACCGCATCAACGCGGTAGTCGGTCCCGGTCCGTGGCCGTACGGCGAAAGTGGCGCGGCCCACAGCGTCAGTGCTGGTCCGAGCGGTCGGCGACCACTGCGAGGCCCCGATCGGGCGCTGCTGCAGCGTCACCTGAACGCCACCCACCGGGCCCCCGTCGCTGGTCACCTGCGTGGCCAGCGGGATGGTGTCGCCGGCCAGGACGGTGGACGGTCCGGACAGGGCGACTGCCGCGGGAGCGCGGGTCAGCCGCCACACCGAGGTCGACCAGTTCCACCGGAACGGCGCCCCGGTCTCCACCCATTGCTGGGCGATCCAGACCGCTCCGGGCGAGGCGGGGTCCGGGGTGGCGGTGGCGAAGTCGCCCCAGCGCAGGAAGCCCCGGGTGGTGATCTCGTTGGTGGTGCCCACGTACGCCTCGGCGCCGGCGCGCAGCACGGGGGCGCTCCAGGTCCCCGCGGCGTCCAGCGTCACCACTCCGACCCCCGGGTGGCCATTGCCCACCGGCGCCGCGATGACCGGCGTGGTCCAACTGAACGCCAGCGTGGCCACCTGGTCGGGGGAGACGGTCAGAGCCTGGTTCCACACATGCGTGCCCGGCAGGCTGAACGTCGTGTCGACATCGGCGGCCACCGTCTGGCCTGCGTTGAGCGGCACACCGAGCACCCGGGCGCACACCGTAGGAGTCTGCTGGGTCTGCTGGGCACACACCTCGGGCACGGTGAACCACACCCGACCGGCAACGGCGACAGCGGCCAGTGTCCGACCGTCCCCGGGATCCAGCGGCCGGCCGTCCGGTTGGGTCGCCAACGTGCTACCGGCCAGCGGGTCGGTGGGCACGCCGACGCCGGTGGGATTGGTCATGGGCCGCGTCGCGGCCGCAACGCGGGAGATCGTGGGCGCCCCCGGTGAGCCGCTGACCACGATGACCTCAGCAGTCGCCGAGGTCTGGACGCCGGTGGCGGCATCAGCCGTCCAGGACACGTAGGGGAGATAGCCATCGGTGCTGCCGCCGGAGCTGGCCGCCGGGACGGCACCGAAGGAGTCGGTGCCCAGCGAGGTCACGCCGGGCGCGGCGGGTGCGCCGGCGGCGAGGGCGAGTTTGGGCCAGCTCAACAGCAGGACGTCCTCTAGGACGTCCTTGTTCACGCCGCCGTACGCATTCGCTGTGACGACGGCCTTGTCTGCGGTCAGGCCCAGTTGGGGATAGTCCAGGTCACGCTGGGAATCGGCATAGGCATACGTACGCCAGGCACCGGTCGGGTCGGCACTGGCACTGACCCGCAACTGCACGGTGCTGCCCGGCAGGTTCGCGGTGCTCACGATGAACGCGACCGTGAACCACCGGTTGGTCGCCGGGTCGAACAGGATCGAGGGATCGACGGCCGTACGGGCCCCGCTGATCGCCAACCAGGAGTCCAGCGACTGCGCGGCTTGGGCCAGCTGCCCCGTCGCCCGTGAGGTGATCCGGGCCTCGCCGTTGGTCAACTGCACCACGAAGTCCCCCGACACGCCCAGGGCGACGTCCGGCGGGGTCCCCGGCAGGCCCCCGTTGACCGTCGCGTATGTCAGCGCGCTGGCACCGGGGACCACCTCGGCGATCGTCGGTGTGCTGGCCACCCCCGCCCGCGGCAGCCGCTGGGCCTCAGCGGGCATTGACTGGGCGGGCATTGACTGGGCGGGCATTGACAGGGCGGGCATTGACTGGGCGGGCATTGACTGGGCCGCGGTCGCCGGTGCCAACGGCCCAAGCAGGCCGATGGCCACCGCGACCGCCAGCGCCACGCCGCGGTGGGGCGACCGGCGGGACTGTGAACGGGGGGCACTGCGTGCGGTCACGAGCGGATCTCCGTACTGCAGGTCCTGGTGCTGCACAACGGATCGGCGGCGCTGAGCCGACGTCGCGGACAGCGCGGCCAGGCCACACTGCCCCGCCGCACGCGCCACCGTAGCGGGAGCTCGACAGCACCGGCCTCGACAGGCAGTCATCGCGACGTGACGGTGAGGCCCACAGTGGGACCTGCGCCGGAGATGAGCGTCGCCTCCGCGGGTCGCACGACCCGCAGGCGCGCGAACCCCAGGCTGCCCGCCCGGTACGGCAACGCGAACCGCGACCCGGCGTCCAGCCGACCCTGGGAAAGCGTCACCCAACCCTGGGCGTCGCGTCGTTGCAGGACGACCGTGCCGCCGGGTCGGGTCGGGTACGAGGCACCGGACACCACGATGGTGCGGCCGCGGACCACCCGGCTCGCCGACAGCCGCGTCGACATCGCGGGGCGTACCTGCACGGTCACCTGCCCGCTCGCCGCCGACCACGGACTGCCGTTCTCCACCGGCGCGCTCACCTCGAACCGGGTCGTGGACCGCGGGGTCAGCGACCAGGCCTTCGACCCGGCGGACGTCGTACGACCCAGCCCGGTGGCCGCGAACGGGCGCTGCGATGACGTCCGGCTGCCCAGCCGCACCGTGGCGTTCGGTTGGAGACGTTGGCGAGCATCGGCGACGGTGGCGGTCAGGCGTACGGACTGCCCATAGGTCACGACCGCCGCGGACGGCGCCAGCCCGACCCGCCGCAGGGTGAGCTCGGTGGCGGTCACCGCGCGATCGACGGCGCCGCAGTCGGCTGCGGTGACCCCATGGGCGGCGGACGCGGCCAGGGTGGTGCAACTGCTGCGCAAGGCGCCGCCGAGGACCACGTACGTCGCTCCGCGCGGCAGCCGGTGGATGGTGTCCCAGTACAACCAGGCCGTCTTCTCGATGCCCAGGGACGCAGCGATCAGATAGCCCGTCCTGTTCCCGACACCGCTGTTGTCATGAACTCCGAAGTTGTCCGCGGAGCCGTCGACCCAGTAGCGCGACGACATCCGGTCGGGCTGGCGACTGCCATACAGCACCCGCGTGGGGTCCTTGAGATCGCGGACGGGTCCGATGCCCCAGGGCAGGTTCTCGCCCATCAACCACTGCACCTCGGTTGCGGCATCCTCTCCGGGTCGAACGCCGCGCCACTGGTCAACCAGCTCGCCGAAGATGTCGCTGAGGGATTCGCTGATCGCGCCGGATTCGCCCTGGTAAAGCAGATCGGCGACCCGGTCGGTGACGCCGTGGGTCATCTCGTGCGCGACCACATCGTCAGCGGTGGCCATGCCCGTACCGAAGACCATGCCGGTCCCGTCCCAGAAGGCGTTCAGCCACGGGTCCTGGCGGCAGTCGGGCACCTCACCGGCCGGACACGCGCGGACGACGGCCCGCAGCTGCGGACCCGCGCCATCGCCGGCGTCACTGCCGATGAACGAGGTGAGGTCGACGCCCAGCACCTGCTGGTAGAACGCGGCCGTCACCCCAAGGTTGTCGTACGCCTGGTTCACGTCCCGGACGCTGATCGCCGGATCGCCTTCCCGACGGGCCGCGTTGTCCCGTCGGCAGACGCCCCTGGCCTCCTGACGGTCGGTGAAGTCGCCCCCGTCGAGGTCGCAGACGATCCGGTCCAGGACCGGCGCGCCGACCGCACGCGGTGCGGACATGGGGGCTCGTCGGCTCGGCCCGGACCGGTCCGTGGTCGGCGCCCCGGACACCAGCCCGGCCCGCACGGCACCGGTCGGGTCACCGGATGGTCCGCCCGCCGAGACACCCGACGCGGCACCGGACGCGGCACCGGACGCGGCACCGGAGGATGCCGTCGCGGCGCCCGCGGGGCCGGCCAGCAGCGTGGCGGCCAGCGCGAGCCCGGTCCCGGCTGTGAACAGCGCGCCACCCGGGCTGGGAGTGCGAAAAGGTCGAGGCCCGGTCATCCTGTTACTCCTGCGCGGTGCGGCCGGTCGGCGCGCCAGGTCGGGTCGATCGTCCAGCGAATACACAGGCACTACGTTACGTGCGCGAACCCTAAGCCCAGGGTGACGGCGGGTTGGGACTTTCGGCGTAGCTTGACGACGATCAGCCGTTGCCAGGACATAGAGATTGCCGAGAGAGTTTCCCAACAGTCGCAACCGCCAACGGATGCGACAGGCTACGTTACTGGCCAGTAACCGCGGGCCCCCGGCCGCGGTACAGATGCTAGGAGCAGATGTGGAATCCATGCTCGTACGCGGGCTCGTCGGCCTCGTCATCGTCGTGGTGGCCGCCTACTTCGCGCTCACCCGTGTGTGGTTCCTGTATCGCCTGACGAGATCTGGGCAACCGGCGGTCGGCCGTACGGACGAGGTCCCCACCAGGATCGGGGCCGAACTCACCGAAGTCCTGGGGCAGCGCAAGCTGCTCAAGTGGACGGTGCCCGGCGTCGCGCATGTGTTCGCCTTCTGGGGCTTCCTGGTCCTGATCCTCACCCTGATCGAGACCTTCGGGCTGCTGGTGTGGCAGGACTTCGCGATCCCGCTGATCGGCACCTGGTCGGTGATCGGGTTCCTCGAGGACCTGTTCGCTGTCTTGGTGATCATCGGCCTGGCCATGTTCGCCGTCATCCGGTTGCGGACCCAGCCGGCGGAGCACGGCCGCTCGTCGCGGTTCTACGGCTCGCATACTGGCGCGGCCTGGCTCGTGCTGGTCCTGATCTTCTTGGTCGTCGCGACCCTGCTGATCTACCGGGCCGCCCAGGTCAATACCGGGACCTTCCCCTACGACAACTGGGCGTTCGCCTCGCACAGCCTGGCGACCATCCTGCAGCCGCTCGGCGAGACCGCGAACATCTGGATCGAGACCCTGTTCATCTGGGCGAACATCGCGGTGATCCTGGGCTTCCTGATCCTGGTGCTCAACAGCAAGCACCTGCACATCTTTGCCGCGCCGATCAACGTGGCCTTCTCCCGCCGCCCAGACGGCCTAGGACCGCTACTGCCGATGTACTCCGGCACCGAAGAGATTGATTTCGAGGACCCCGCGGACGACGCCCTCTTCGGGCGTGGCCGGATCGAGGACTTCACCTGGAAGGGCAACCTCGACCTGCTCACTTGCACCGAATGTGGCCGCTGCCAATCGCAGTGCCCGGCCTGGAACACCGGCAAGCCCCTGAGCCCCAAGCTCATAATCATGGATCTGCGGGAGACCCTGTTCGGCAAGGCGCCGTACATCCTGGCCACCCAGGGCAAGGAGTTCGAGTACGGCGACGTCGACGAGGAGATCCTCGCGACGATGGATGCCGGGGTGCAGGCGGAGGTTGCGCGACCGTTCATCGGTCCCCGCGACGAGGACCCGCACCGCGAGACCGATGGCTACGACGCCACCGGGCACCGCTCGATCGTGCAGGCTGTGATCGACGAGGACGCGCTGTGGTCGTGCACCACCTGCGGCGCCTGCGTCAACCAGTGCCCGGTCGACATCGAGCACATCGATCACATCATCGACATGCGTCGCCACCAGGTGATGATCCAGTCGGAGTTCCCGACCGAGTTGGGTGGCCTGTTCAAGAACCTGGAGAACAAGGGCAACCCGTGGGGCATGAATGCCTCACTGCGCAACGACTGGATCTCCGAAGTTGACTTCGACGTCCGCGTGTTCGGCATGGACGGTGAGGACACCATCCCCGACGACGTCGAATGGCTGTTCTGGGTCGGCTGTGCCGGGGCGTACGAGGACCGCGCGAAGAAGACCACGAAGGACGTCGCCACGCTGCTGCACACCGCGGGTGTGAACTTCATGGTGCTGGGTGAGGGCGAGACGTGTACGGGTGACCCGGCCCGACGCGCCGGCAATGAGTTCCTGTTCCAGATGCAGGCCATGCAGAACGTCGAGATGCTCAACGAGGTCAAGGCGCGCAAGATCGTCGTGACGTGCCCGCACTGCCTGAACACCCTCGGCCGGGAATACCCCCAACTCGGCGGCAACTACGAGGTCGTCCACCACTCCCAGGTCCTGGCCGAGCTCGTCCGTGAGCGGCGGCTGACCCCGGTGCAGCCGGTGCAGGAGAAGGTCACCTACCACGACCCGTGCTATCTGGGTCGGCACAACAAGGTCTACGTGCCGCCGCGCGAGCTGGTCGCCTCGGTCCCCGGCGTTCAACTGGTCGAGATGGAGCGCACTGGCGATAAGTCCTTCTGCTGCGGCGCCGGCGGCGCGCGCATGTGGATGGAGGAGAAGCTCGGCACCCGGGTCAACCAGAACCGCGCCGACGAGGCCATCGGCACCGGGGCCGGCAAGGTCGCCGTCGCCTGCCCGTTCTGCAATGTGATGCTGAACGACGGCGTCACCAACCGGCAGGGCGAGGGCACCGCGGCGGGCGTCGAGGTCGTCGACATCGCCTCGTTGCTGCTGGCCAGCGTCCGCCCCTCGGCCACGGCGGCCGTCGGGGAGTAGACACGTACCCCCCTCCCACGTCTAGGTTAGGCAAGCCTTACCTAACCTAGACGTGGGAGGGGACATGCTGGCGAACTATCTGATCGGCTTGCGCGAGGGTCTCGAAGCCGCCCTTGTGGTGAGCATTCTGGTGGCCTATCTGGTCCGCACCGGGCGTCGGGACTCGGTCCGACTGGTCTGGGCGGGCGTCGGGATGGCGGTGGGTCTGTCCCTGTCCTTTGGCGCGCTGCTGACCTACACGAGTACGGGCCTGCTGTCCTCCGATGAGGCGCAGGAAACCTTCGGCGGTGTCCTGTCGCTGATCGCGGTGGCCTTCGTCACCTGGATGATCTTCTGGATGCGGCGGGCGTCCCGCACGATCGGGGCCGAACTCAAGGGTCGCCTGGACACCGCCGTGCAGGCCGGCGCGGTCGCCGTGGTCACCATGGCATTCATCGCCGTGGCCCGGGAGGGACTGGAAACTGCGCTGTTCCTGTTCACCG
>JBBQYX010000073.1:0-13442 GCA_038208295.1 Candidatus Nanopelagicales bacterium
ACCGGATCACGGCTGGGCCGCGGTGACCGCAGCGGTGCTGCAGTTGGTGCAGCGGTTCGGCGTACGGATGGCAGTCGGGATGCACGCGATCCCCTGGCCGGCACCGCACACCCGACCGGTCGGGATGACGGCGCACGCCACAGATGCGGAGTTGATCCCGGGCTATCACCCGTGGGTCGGCGAGTTGGAGGTGCCGGGCCATCTGTCCGCGCTGGTGGAGTTGCGGCTGGGCGAGGCGGGGCATCCCGCAATCGGGTTCGCCGCGCACGTGCCGCATTACCTGGTCGCGACCGAATACCCGCGTGCCGCGCTCGCCCTGCTGGAGCACGTTGCGCGTACCGCAGGCTTGGCCCTGCCGCTGGAGGCCCTCGCGGCAGCCGCCGACCACGTCGACGGGGAGGTGGCGCAGCAGGTCTCGGCTGCCACCGAGAACACCGAGGCGGTGCAGGCGCTGGAGGCGCAGTACGACGCGGTCATGTCCAGCCGCTCCGGCAGCCCGCCCATGTCCGCCGAGCCGATCCCCAGTGCCGACGAGATCGCCGCGCAGGTCGAGTCCTTCCTGGCCGAGTTGGCCGCGCCGCCGGAGGACGAGACGGGCGGCTGAGGTGAGGCGGGGCTAGGTGCCGCCCCGGTAACTGACTCTCGTTAACGGGCAGGCGCAACTGACGTCAACCCAGGGTTGACGTCAAGGTTGTTGTCAACCTAGAGTTGAAGCGTGCGGGTGACGGGGTCAGCCTTCCAGCACGGGATCGCTGAAGCTGACATCTTGCATGCGTATGCCAATGCGGTCCGCCTGGTCGAGATCGAGCAGCACGGCGAGGAACGGCTTACCGTCATCGGTCCCGATCGGTCGGGCAACTGGTTGGAATTGGTAGCGATGCCCGCCGACGATGCCGATCGCATCATCCATGCCGACCGGCTACGACCGAAATTCTACGGATTCCTGACGTGAGGTGATCTGACATGGCAACGACGAACATCAATGACATCGAGAGGGTGCTCGATGCCCTCGACCCATCGACGATCACCGCTCGCGACGCGGTGCACTTTCGGCAGATCATTGCCGCCCAGGAGGGCGTGGCCCGCGCCGATCGTGAGTTGCACGACGTCGTCCGCGCGGCACGCGAGGCAGGGGATTCCTGGCTGAGTATCGGAATGGCCCTGGGCGTGACGAAGCAAGCCGCGCAGCAGCGCTTCGGTCACTAACCAAAGCCCGACACCATAAGCCCGCACTCGCCGCCGCAGACGGCCGTACGCTGCGGCGCATGCCCGCCGACAGCACCCTGGACTCTCCCGAAGCCCCGACCAGGGTCCGGTTGCGCGCGGTGCTGGCGGGGCTGCCCGTCTATAAGGCGGGGCAGCGACCGGTAGCCCGCGAGGACCTGAGCGTCTTCTCGCTGGCCTCAAATGAGAACCCGTACCCGCCGCTGCCGGGCGTGCTGGCAGCCATCGAACGGGCGGCCCAGCAGGCTCACCGCTATCCCGACCCCACCTCGGCCCGGCTCACCGCGGCCCTGGCGAAACGCCACGACGTACCGGTCAGCCACCTGGCTTTGGGCACCGGCAGCGTTGCCCTGTGCGGGCAACTGGTCGATGCCACCGCCGGCCCAGGCGATGAGGTGCTGTTCGCCTGGCGGTCCTTCGAGGCCTATCCCATCTGGGTGCAGATCGCTGGGGCCACGGCGGTCCGCGTACCCCTGCGGCCCGACGAGCGCCACGACCTGGCCGCTATGGCGGATGCCGTCACCGAGCGGACCCGGCTGGTGTTCGTGTGCAACCCCAACAACCCGACCGGTACGGCCGTGCACCGCGACGAACTCGTCGCCTTTCTCGACCGAGTGCCCGCCGATGTGCTCGTGGTGATCGATGAGGCCTACCGGGAGTTCGTCCGCGACTCCGACGTACCCGACGGCATCGATGTCTATCGGGACCGGCCCAACGTGGTGGCTCTGCGGACCTTCTCCAAGGCGTACGGGCTGGCGGCCCTGCGGGTCGGTTTCGCGGTGGCGCACGAGCCGGTGGCCCAGGCACTGCGGCAGACCGCGACCCCGTTCGGGGTGTCCGGTGTGGCGGAGGAGGCGGCGCTGGCGTCGCTGGCCGCCGAGAACGAATTAGTCGAGCGGGTCGCGGCGATCGTGGCCGAGCGGGAGCGCGTACGGACTGTGCTGCTGGCGCAGGGCTGGACCGTGGAACCCACCCAGGCCAACTTCGTCTGGTTGCGGCTGGGTGCGGCCACCGAACAATTCGCCGCTGCGTGCGCCGAGCAGGGGGTCACCGTTCGGCCGTTCTATGGTGAGGGAGTGCGCATCACGGTCGGTGAGGTGGAGGCGAACGACCGGGTGCTTCGCGTCGCGGCGGAGTTCCGCGCCAGCTGACCCGCGTGCACCACCGGGGGCCGGAAGCCACCGGCTGCGTCGGCGAGACGTTCGTCACAGGCCCATGGGCGGTAGTGGGGCCCCCAGGCGTGCGATACGCGGGGGGGTATGCCGGTTTCCGGGACTAACGGCCCATGCATTCGGGTCCTAAGGCCTGATTTGGGGCGACCTTCGGGGAAGCGAAAACCCATGCCGCGCATCATCATTGGGGCATTCGTCCGCGCCTGAGGGAGCCCCCGCATGAGTGCGCTTGACCTGTCGAGGTGGCAGTTCGGTATCACCACCGTCTACCACTTCTTCTTCGTCCCCATCACCCTCGGGCTGTCCTGGCTGGTGGCCGGACTGCAGACCGCCTGGTATCGCACCGGCAAGGAGAAATACCTGTCGGCGACAAAGTTCTTCGGGAAGATCTTCCTGATCAACATCGCCATGGGGGTCGTCACCGGCATCGTGCAGGAGTTCCAGTTCGGCATGAACTGGTCGGACTACTCCCGTTTCGTCGGTGACATCTTCGGTGCGCCCCTGGCCATCGAGGCGCTGCTGGCCTTCTTCCTGGAGTCGACATTCCTGGGGATCTGGATATTCGGCTGGGACCGACTCCCGAAGAAGATCCACCTGGCGACGATCTGGCTAGCCAGTCTGGGGACGATGCTGAGCGCCTACTTCATCCTGGCCGCGAACTCCTTCATGCAGCATCCGGTCGGCTACTCGTTCAACCCGGAGAATAACCGGGCCGAGCTGAACGACTTCGGCGCTGTCCTTACCCAGAACACCGCCATCGTGGCCTTCGTACACACCCTGTCGGCAGCGTTCCTGGTGTCCGGCGCCCTGATGGCCGGCATCAGCGCCTTCCTGCTCATGCGCGGCCGCGCGGTCGATGCGATGCGGACGACCCTGCGGATGGGCGCCGTCGTCACGATCGTCGCCGGCCTGGTGGTCGCGGTCTCCGGCGACCAGGACGCGAAGATCATGTTCCAGCAGCAGCCGATGAAGATGGCGGCCGCGGAGGCGATCTATGAGACCGAGTCCAATGTGCCCTTCTCCATACTCACCGTTGGCACCCTGGACGGCTCCACCGCCAACTGCTGGCTGTGTATCCCGGGCCTGACGTCCTATCTGGCCACCGGTGACTTCGGCGCCACGGTGTACGGAATGAACAACCTGCAGGCGCAGTACGAGCAGGACTACGCCGCCACGGGCATCACCGATTTCAAGCCCAACGTCCCGGTCGCCTACTGGTCTTTCCGGCTGATGATCGGCCTGGGCGGGCTGGGGACGCTGTTCGGGATCTGGGCGCTGTGGGCGACCCGCCGGCGGCGCATACCGAGCTCAAAGTGGTTCCTGCGCAGCGCGGCCGTGGTCCCCTTCCTGCCGCTGTTCGCGATCTCCTTCGGCTGGATCTTCACCGAGATGGGTCGCCAGCCGTGGATCGTGTTCGGCCTGATGGGCACCCAGGCGGGCGTGTCGCCGGGGGTCGGCGCCGGCACGGTGTGGACATCGCTGATCGCCTTCACGCTGCTGTACGGAGTCCTGGCCGTGGTCGAGGTGAAGCTGATCCTGCGCACCATCAAGCAGGGTCCACCCACGAACCTGCCGGCCGACCCGTATGCGGGCGCCGGTACCGAAGACCGTCCGCTGACCTTCTCCTACTAAGCCGGCAGGAGCGCCGTACGTCATGAGTCAAGCCACCGATGTCAACACTCTGCAACTGGTCTGGTTCGCCCTGATCGCCGTCTTGTTCACTGGCTACTTCGTCCTGGAGGGTTTCGACTACGGCGTCGGAATTCTGCTGCCCGTCATCGGCAAGACCGAGTCCGAGCGCCGCGCGATGATCACCACGCTGGGTCCGCTGTGGGACGGCAACGAGGTGTGGTTGCTGACCGCGGGCGGTGCGCTGTTCGCGGCGTTCCCGGAGTGGTACGCAACCTTGTTCAGCGGTTTCTATTTGCCGCTGCTGCTGATTCTGCTGGCGTTGATCGGCCGCGGGGTCGCCCTCGAATACCGCAGCAAGCACGCCTCGCTCACCTGGCGGCGCAACTGGGACTACGCCATCGTCATCGGCTCGTTCCTGCCGGCCCTGCTGTGGGGCGTCGCCTTCGGCAACATCGTCCGCGGTGTCACCCTGGTCACCCAGCCCGCCGGGAACATCATCTACGGCGGCAGCTTCTTCGACCTGCTCAACCCGTACGCCCTGCTGGGTGGCCTGACGACCCTGACCTTGTTCGTCACCCACGGCGCGGTGTTCCTGGCGCTGAAGACGCACGGCACCATCCGGGTGAGCGCCAACAAGATCGCCGGCCAGATCGGCATCGTCGCAGCCGTGTTCGCCGTGGTGTTTCTGCTGTGGTCGCAGCTGTCGTACGCCAATGGCACGACCTGGACCTGGGCCCCGACCCTGCTCGGCGCCGGGTTCTTCGTCGGCGCGCTGATCGCCAACCGGCTCGGCCGGGAGGGCTGGGCGTTCCTGGCCTCCGCGCTGACCCTGGGGATGGCCGTCATCGCGCTGTTCGGGATGCTCTACCCGTACGTGCTGCCGAACATCGACCGGGTCGGGCCCGCGCTGACCGTGGCGAATGCCTCGTCGTCGGAATACACGTTGAAGATCATGACGGTCGTCGCCTTGATCCTCACGCCGATCGTGCTGATGTACCAGGCGTGGACCTACTGGGTGTTCCGCAAGCGCATCGGCGCTGAGGACATCGTCGACGCCGAGAAGGGCAGCCTGGACGAGATCTACTCCTGACCGTTGGGGCCTGATTTCGGGGGCCCGACCGACCGAGCACCGGACCCCCGGGTGGACGCGCGTGTCTGCCCGGGGGTCCGTGGCATCGCTCCAGCGGTGGGAGAATCCAGCACGTCATGCGTCCCCTTGATCCACGGCTGCTGCGCTGGGCGCGGGCCACCCGTACCTTCCTGCTGGTCGCCGTGCTTCTCGGCGCGGTCATCGCGCTGCTGGTCATCGCGCAGGAGTCCTACCTGGCCGAGGCGATCACCCGGGCCTTCCGCGAAGGGGCCACCGTCGCGGACCTGTCCGAGCCGCTGACCGCCCTCGCGCTGGTGGTCGTTGCCCGGGCCGTCGTCGGGTATGCCAGCGAGGTCGCCGCCTTCCGAGCCGCAGCCGCAGCCAAGTCGCAGCTGCGGCTCGCGCTGGTCGCGCATGCCGTCCGGCTCGGGCCGGGCTACCTGGCCGGCGCCCGGTCCGGGGACCTGGCGCAGCTGGCCACCCGTGGGGTCGACGCGCTGGACGCCTACTTCGCGCGCTATCTGCCGCAACTGGTCCTGGCCGTTGTGGTCCCGCTGACCGTCGGGCTGGTCGTGCTGACCAACGACGTGATCGCCGCGGTGATCGTCGGATTCACCGTGCCACTGATCCCGGTGTTCATGGCGCTGATCGGCCTCTACACCCAGACCCGGGTGGACCGGCAGTGGCGCACCCTCGGCGTGCTGTCCGGGCATTTCCTGGACGTGGTCGCCGGCCTGCCGACGTTGAAGGTGTTCGGCCGGGCGAAGGCGCAGGCGCAGACCCTGCGTGACGTCGGTGACCAATATCGCCGGGCGACCTTGGGCGTGCTGCGGATCAGCTTCCTGTCCTCGATGGTGCTCGAACTGCTCGCCACGATCTCGGTCGCGTTGGTGGCGGTGTCGATCGGCCTGCGGCTGGTCGATGGGGGGCTGGACCTGCGTACCTCCCTGCTGGTGCTGATCCTGGTGCCCGAGGCCTACCTGCCGCTGCGCCTGGTTGGCATGCACTTCCACGCCGCTGCCGAGGGGCTGGGCGCCGCCGGGCGGGTCTTCGAGGTGCTGGAAACGCCGCTGCCGGTACGCGGAAACCAGGCCGACCTGCCGGACCTGGCCACCGCGACGCTGCGCATCGACGGGTTGACCGTGCGGTATCCGGGCCGCGACGTCGACGCGCTGCGCGCGGCCAGCTTCGACATCCCGCCCGGGCAGGTCACCGCGCTGGTGGGCCCGTCCGGGGGTGGCAAGTCAACCGTCCTGTCGGTGCTGCTCGGCTTCGTCGAACCCGCGGCCGGGCGGATCCTGCTGCAGCCGGCCGGAGCCGAACCGGTCGACCTGGCCGAGTTCGACATCGAGGTGTGGCGTCGCCAGATCGGCTGGGTGCCGCAGTCGCCGCATCTGCTGCCCGGCACGATCGCCGATGCGGTACGGCTGGGTCGACCCGACGCCACCGACGAGCAGGTCCTCAGCGCGTTGGCCGCTGCGGGACTGGCCGGTGACCCTACGCTGCCCGCCGGTGCCGCGACGGTGATCGCCGAGGACGGCAGCGGCCTATCCACTGGACAGCGCCGCCGAGTGGCCGTCGCACGGGCCTTCGTACGCGACGCTCCCCTGCTGGTGCTGGACGAGCCGACCGCGGCGCTGGACGGTGCCACCGAGGACATGGTCCTGGCTGCGGTCCGGGCCGCCCGGGCCGCCGGGCGCACCGTGCTGCTGGTGGCCCATCGGCCCAGCCTGGTCGCGCTGGCCGATCAGGTCGTCCAGCTGGCGGCACCCGAGCCCGACCCGGTCGACGCCGAACCCGAGGATGCGGCGACCCGGGCCGCACTGGCCCTGCCGGGGCTGGACCGATGACGGGCCCCCGCTCCGAGAGCCTTCGGTCGGAGTCGAACTCCGCCGGCAGGCTGGTCGTCGAGCCCAGCGGTGACGAACAATCGGCGGAGCGCGTACCGGCGCTGGTGCCCGGTGACACCGCCGCACCACTGTGGCGGCTACTGCGGGTGGCCCGCCCCGTCGCGTGGCGACTGCTGCTGTCCGGCTTGCTCGGGGCGGCCGCGTTCGGGTCTGCCATCGGCCTGCTGGCCACCAGTGCCTGGCTGATCTCCGCAGCCTCGCTGATGCCGCCGCTGGCGACCCTGAACGTCGCGATCGTGGGCGTCCGGTTCTTCGGGATCGGCCGCGGGGTCTTCCGCTACGCCGAGCGGATCGCCGGGCACGACGCTGCGTTCCGCACGCTGACCGATCTTCGGGTGGCGGTCTACAGCCGGCTGGAGACGGTGGCGCCCGGTGGGCTGGCCGCCTACCGCAGCGGTGACCTGCTGGCCCGGCTGGTGGCCGACGTCGACACCTCGATGGACCTCTACCTGCGGGTGCTGCTGCCCTACCTGTCGGCCGTGATCGTGGGTGCCGCCACCGTGGCGCTGGCGTGGTGGTTGTTGCCTGCCGCCGGCCTGCTGCTGCTGCTGGCCCTGCTGATCGGCGGATTGCTGGTGCCGTGGCTGTCTGCCGTCATCGGCTCGCGGGCCGAGGCCCGGGTGGCTCCGGAGGTCGGCGTGCTGACGGCCGAGGTCGTCGACACCCTGCGTGGCTCGGGTGACCTGCTCGCCTTCGGTGCCGCCGATGCCGCGCTCGCCCGGGTCGCCGCCGCGGACACCCGGCTCACCGCGGTCGCCCGCCGCACCGCCATCACGACCGGGTTGGGTTCGGCCCTGGGGGCATTGGCGCAAGGGGCCGCGATCGTCGGCACTTTGCTGGTCGGCATCCCGGCGGTGCGTTCGGGGAGCCTGGACGGCGTCCTGCTGGCCGTGATCGTGCTGCTGCCGTTGGCCGCGTACGAGGCCGTCCTGGTCCTACCCGCTGCGGCGCTCACGCTGGCCCGGGTGCGGGCCAGCGCCCGGCGGATCCTGGAGGTCGTCGACACCCCCGACCCCGTACCCGATCCGGTGGACCCGCTGCCGCTGCCGCTGCCGCTGCCGGTGGTGGCCGAGCGCGCGAAGCTGCTCGGGTTCGCGAACTTGGCTGAGACCGAGATCGGCTCCAAGCCCGAGGCGGGGTCCGACGTCGAGGGCGCACCCGCGGCTGCAGCGGAGGTCCCTCGGGTGCGCGTGCGCAACCTGCGCGCTCGGTGGCCCGGTCAGGACGCCTGGGCCGTGGACGGCGTGGACCTGGACGTGACGGCCGGGCGCACGGTCGCCCTGGTGGGTCCCTCCGGTGCGGGCAAGTCGACCGTGGCCGCGGTGCTGCTGCGGTTCCTGGCGTACGAAGGAACCGTCACCCTGGACGGCGCCGAACTGGCACAGCTGGCCGGCGACGACGTTCGTACGGTTGTCGGCCTAGTAGGCCAGGATGCGCACATCTTCGACTCCACGGTGGCGGAGAACGTCCGGCTGGCCCGCCGGGACGCCAGCAAGGACGACTTGCGCAACGCACTGGACCGGGCCCGGCTGTGGAACTGGGCGCAGACCCTCCCGCGCGGGGTGGACACCCCCGTCGGCGAACACGGCGCGCAGCTATCCGGCGGCCAGCGCCAGCGGCTCGCGCTTGCTCGGGCGCTGCTGGCGGACCGGTCGGTGCTGGTGCTGGACGAACCGACCGAGCACCTTGACCCGGAGGTGGCCGGTGATCTCACGGCCGACCTGTTGACCCGCACCCGGGATCGAGCGGTACTGCTCGTGACGCACCGGCTGCTGGGCCTGGAGGACGTTGACGAGATCGTCGTGCTGTCCGCTGGGCGGGTCGCCGAACGCGGCACTCATGCTCAGTTGGTGGCCGCCGGAGGTACGTACGCCGGACTGTATGCACGCGAGCAGGCATCCGCGGTCATCACCACATTGCCGGCAGTAGGGTCAATGCGCCCCCAACGCGGGGCCGAAAGTCCTTAAGGGGGTAGCCGATGCGCGACGATCACGAGCGCGGACTGTTCTCCGCCGTCGTCGCCGTCGCCGCCGGCCTGGAGCTCGGTGCCACCCTGCGACGGATCGTGCAGGCAGCGGCCGATCTGGTCGATGCCCGCTACGGCGCGCTGGGGGTGCTGGGGACCGACGAACGGGTGGTCGACTTCATTCACGTCGGCATCGATCACGCCACCGCAGAGGCGATCGGGCCGCTGCCGGCCGGCAAGGGGATCCTCGGCCTGCTGATTGATCATCCGATGCCCATCCGGATGGACGACCTGGCCCAGCATCCGTCGTCAGCTGGCTTCCCCCTGCACCACCCGGAAATGAAGTCCTTCCTCGGCGTCCCAGTCCGGGTCCGCGGCGAGGTGTTCGGCAATCTGTACCTGACGGAGAAGCGCGGCGGCGGTGGCTTCACCGCCGAGGACGAGCGCACTGTGATGGCCCTGGCGGCGGCCGCCGGGGTGGCCATCGAGAACGCCCGGTTGTTTGAGCGCACCCGGCAACGCGAACGCTGGCAGCGCGCGGTCACGGACATCGACAACGCCGTGCTGTCCGGCAGCGATGCGGGCGAGGTGCTCGAAATGGTGGCCGCCCGGGCGCGCCTGCTGGCCGACGCCGATGCGGCAGTGGTCGCCCTGCCGACCAGGGACGGCAGTCTGGTCCTGGAAATTGTGGACGCCCGCAGTCCCGATGAGCGGGCCGAGTCGACCTCGCGCTGGTCCGTACGCGCCTCCCGCGAACCTCTGCACGGCGGGCTGGACGCGCGGCGCGCGCGCAGTTGGATCGGCTCGACGGTGCCGGAGGGCTCCTTGCTCGACCGGTCCTTCCGCAGCGGCGAGACGACCGTGGAGAGCTGCCAGGACCTGGGTCTCGGCGAGCCGGGGCAGCCCCGATTCGGCTCGACGATCGCGATTCCGCTGCGTACCCCGGCCCGGGTCCTGGGCATGCTGGGGTTGCTGTGGGAGCACGACGCACCCCCGTTCGGCGGGGAGGGGCTGGAGCTCGCCGAAGCCTTCGCCACCCAGGCCGCCGTCACCCTGGTGTTGGCCGAGGCGCGCCGCGAGCATGAACGCCTGGTCGTCTATGAGGACCGGGACCGGATCGCGCGCGACCTGCACGACCTGGTCATCCAGCGGCTGTTCGCGACCGGAATGATGCTGCAGGGCGTCTCCCGGGTGCCGGGCACTCCCGATGCCGTCACCGAGCGGGTCAATCGCGCCGTTGACGATCTCGATGCGACGATCAAGGAGATTCGGCAGACGATCTTCGCGTTGCACGAGCCGGTGGACGGGCCAGCGACCGGCGTACGCGGGCGGGTGCTGCGCGAAACCGCGCAGGCCGCGATGGCTCTGGGTTTCCAGCCCGCTGCCCGCTTCGCTGGGCCGGTCGACTCGCTGGTGCCCGATAAGACCGCCGACCACTTGGTCGCTGCGCTGCGTGAGGCTCTGTCGAACGCGGCCAAGCACGCCAAGGCGGGGCAGGTCGACGTGCTCGTCGTGCTCGAAGCCGACGACGTCGTATTGACGGTGACCGATGACGGCGTCGGCATTCCGCGGGGCGGACGACGCTCGGGGATCACCAACCTGCTCGTGCGCGCCCAGGCGCTGGGCGGGACTTGCTCGGTCGAGCGGGCTGACGACACCGGCGGTACGCGCCTGACGTGGCGGGTCCCGGTTCGCTGAGGCTGCTCGAGATGTTCGGGCGCCGGGCTCAGCGGTTGTGGTTCGCCTTTTCCGCACCCATCCGGGCGCTGTAGGCGGCGGCCTGCGTACGGCGCTCCATGCCCAACTTGGCCAGCAGCGACGAGACGTAGTTCTTCACGGTCTTCTCGGCCAGGTGCATGCGCTCGCCGATCTGGCGGTTAGTCAGGCCCTCGCCGATCAGGTCGAGGATGCGCTTTTCCTGCTCGGTCAGCGCATCCAGCCGGTCGTCCTTCTTCTCCCCGTCGCGCAACCGCTCCAGCACCCGCTGGGTGGCGACCGGGTCCAGCAGGGACTTGCCGGCGGCGACCTGACGGATGGCCTGAACGAGGTCGTTGCCCCGGATCTCCTTGAGCACGTAACCGCTGGCACCGGCCATGATGGCGTCGAACAGTGCCTCGTCATCGGCGTACGAGGTGAGCATCAGGCAGCGAACGTCGGGCATCGTCGAGCGGATCTCCCGGCAGACCTCCACGCCGCTGCCGTCTGGCAACCGGACGTCGAGCACGGCCACATTCGGCCGGGCGGCGGGCACCCGGTGCAGCGCGTCCGCGGCGGTGCCAGCCTCGCCGACGACCTCCATGTCGGACTCGAGCCCCAGCAGGTCAGCAAGGCCGCGACGCACGATCTCGTGGTCGTCGAGCAGGAATACGCGGATCGACATGGGCACAGTGTGCACGGTGCGTGGCGATTGGGATGCCACCCCGTGTCGTGGCGTCCCGCCGCGTGCCTTCTTTCGCCCACTGTGGTCCGTGTTGCGGGTCCCTTGTCGGATGGGTGGCCGCCTTGTATCGAGGCGCACCGTAGAAAGGTGCACTCGATCTCGGTCGCTCGCTGGGTACGGGGTCGTGCGTACGCCGCGCATCCACGGTAGTCCTCAAGATCGCCGCGAGTGAGCGGTGGTGGTCGATCCAGGCCGCCGACCATGGGCAAGATCGTCGCGACTCGGCTGTCGTGGGGGACCGTCTCCGCGAGTGGGTCCCCGTGGTCGAGTTTGATCTTGGAATAACGACCACCCCAACTCACTCGGATTGATCAAGTACCCACTCGCGGTGATCAAGGCGGCCCGCCGAACCACGGTCGTCCGGCGTACGGGGGTGAGTCGACGAGCGGCCGGGTCGAGTCAGTCTCACTGGGCTCACGGCTCGTGGCTCACGGCATTCGATTCATGGGGCTCAACTGGCGGCTGTCGGTGATCCGGATGGCTCTGATCGACCGGTGCCCCGTGGCAGCCAGACCGCGGTCACGACGGCGCCGAGCCAACACAGGGCCGCCGCGGCGAGCATGGCCCGCTGATAGCCAGCCGCCAGCGCGCCAACCTGGGCTGGGCCCGATAGGCCCGCGGTCCCGGCGATCAGGGGGAGTACGGCGATGGCGAGCAGGCCGCCGATGCGGGCGACGGCGTTGTTGACCCCGGAGGCGGCTCCGGTGTCTGCGTTCGGTACGTCGCCCAGTGCGCTGGACGTCACCGGAGCGACCACGAGCACCAGGCCAGCGGTGAACAGCAGCACCGGCGGCAGTACGTGCACGGGGTAGGAGTCCCCGGCCGAGATGGTGCCCATCGCCCACAATCCCAGGCCGGTCACCACACTTCCGGCCGTCAGCAGCCAGCGCGCGCCCCAGCGGGGGATCAGCCCGCCCACCCGGCCGGAGAAGGCCGCCAGACCCAGCGTGATCGGCAGCCCGGCAGCCCCGGCGGCCAGGGCCGACCAGCCCAGGACAAGTTGCAGCTGCACGCTGAACAGGAAGAACGCGCCGCCCAGGGCCGCGTACACCCCCAACGTGACGACATTGGCCACGGTAAACGACCGGACGTTGAACAGGCTTAGCGGCAGCATCGGCGGCGGCTGTCGGCTCCGGCCGCGGCGGTGCTCGACGAGTACGAACAACCCCAAGCAGCCCATACCGACGGCGACCAGGCCGACGACGACGACCGTGCTCAGCGACGCCACCTCGATCAGCGGCCCCACCACCAGGCCCAGCCCGACGACCGTCAAGGTGGCGCCGAGCAGGTCCAGTTGCGTACGCAGCGGTGCGTCACTGCGGTGCCCCGGCAGGTCGGGTACGCCGCGCAGCGTCGCCCACCCGGCAGCGACGACCAGCGGCACGTTCAGCAGGAAGATCCATCGCCAGCCGGACGGGGCCGCGTCGACCAGGACTCCGCCCACGAAGGGGCCGATCGCGGCAGACACGCCGGACAGGCCGGACCACAGCCCGATCGCCCGGCCCCGATCGCCTGCGGCGAAGGTCGCCGATACGATCGCCAACGAACCGGGGATCAGCAGTGCGGCGGCCACGCCCTGCAGGCCCCGGAAGGCGATCAGCGTCGCCGCGTTCGGCGCCAACCCGCAGGCCACCGACGTCACCCCGAAACCGACGAGCCCGGCCAGGAACACCCGCCGCCGGCCGAGCAGGTCCCCGAGCGCACCGCCGACCAGCACCAGCGCGCCCAGGGTGAGCAGGTAGGCGTCCAACACCCACTGCAACGTCGCGAAACCGCCGCCCAGATCCGCGCCAAGCCGCGGCAGCGCCACATTGACGACGGAGCTGTCCAGGAAGGCCGCGCCACTGGCCAGGATCGTCGCCAGCAGCACCCGCCGCCCCGCTGGCGATGCGACTATCAGCTGGGTGGCCTGAGACATGCCCGGACGCTACGGCTGCGACCTTGATCTCCGCGAGTTGGCGCTAGATCGATCCGACAGGGACGTAGTGGCCGACTTTGCAAGATCGAA
>JBBQYX010000074.1:0-13397 GCA_038208295.1 Candidatus Nanopelagicales bacterium
GGTTGCGCATCTTCAACTCCCGCACCTCGGCCGACTCGCTGACCGTGACGCCGGGGCGGACACCGTCCTCGATGTCGGCCAGGGTCAGCCAGCGGTGCAGACACGACTCGGAGATCCCGAAGTCCTTCGCGATCTGGCTGATCGGCGCCTCGCCCTTGCGGGCGACCGCGACCACGTCACGACGAACTCCGCAGGAAAGGCCCTCGGCATGATGCTGATCCTTCCAGCGAGGAGCAATCCTCACAGGCAAGGAGTCAACCGAACCGGGGGCTGTCCCGCAGGCGTCCGAAGCGTCCCAGAGGCTTCAACGCACACAGCCGAATCACCGCCCGCAAACCGGGGCTGCTGCCCGCTGCCGCCTTGCTCAACCGGACGTATAGATCGGGGCCTCATCGCCGGCGGAATCCACGTTGCCGACGGTGACCTGCGCCTGGTCGAGCGCGCCGCACCCCGGCCGGGCCTACCTATTCACCACGCCATGATCAGCAGGCCGTCCTCGACGTCGGGCGCCTCGCCGGCAGCGTCGCCCACATGGACCACTGCGTCCAACAGGCAGCGCGGCTATGGGTAACCGAAGCGGCACTTTCTGCGACAACCGGTCGGCCCGCCGCCCTACTCGACCGAAACGATATCGGCCACCTCGCTGCGCGTAGCCAGGCCGATGTCGTAGTTCTCGACAAAGAACTCAACGCGCGCCGCACCTACGTGGCCTGCCGCCTGGTCCACAACCCACCGGCAACCTCCGTCGAAGCGGATGAGACGCAGGACGCGCCGCCTGACGGTCGAGAGTTGCGCCGATCCCATTCAGTCGGCGAAGTGATCAGTCCACCCCCTGCCATTCCAGTAGCGAAGGCGGTGGATACCGCGAGGATCGGGATACCAGTCCGCCGGGGGTAGAACGGCTGGCGACTCAGGACGCTCGGTCGCTCCTGGCCCGGTCGGTCGTGAGGTGGCAGCCGCGTTCCCCGCTAACGTCGCTTCGTCGTTGGTCGGCCGTAGGGGCGACTCATGGACCGTTGTCATCGACATATCCAGATTGTCCTCGACGGGCCCTGTCGCCGGGTCCTCGACATCCACCGATTCGAAGGCAATGTCCTCGAACACGGCATCATCTGCTGAGTCATCGGCGGAAGACGGGCTCTCGAGGGTGTCTCCAACGCCGTCGTACAGGACTTCTCCGATCGCGTCGTCGAGATCCGCCAGCAAGTCCCCCTCGTCGGCTGGTGGGGGCGTGTCTCGGGCGATGGAGCCGGATGCGTGCCATTCGAGAGCCTCGGGCCGTTCGTTGTACTCGACGAGGTGGGCGCCGGCGATCTCGGCGAGGACCTCGCGCACCTCAGTCGGAGAGGCGAAGAAGAACTCTCGCCGAGTGTTGACCTTGTTGACCTTCCTTTCTGACAGTCGTTGGTGCAACTGAGTTTCCAGGGTCACGGCGTCCTCGTGGAAAACCATGGCGTGCACGTCAAATCGGAAGGGGACGCTGGCATCGCCGAGCTCGATGACACGGTCGTACGGATCTAGCCGGCGGGTCATGCCGATCTTGACCATATCGGAGCCGAACGCTCCGACGTTGGAGATGACGTAGACGTGACCGGTGCGGATATTCGCGGCACGCCGTTCGACTCCCGTTATGGAATCGTCGATCTCGATGATCTTGGCCTGGGCTTGCGCATAGGCATCCGCGTCGGTAGTTGGATCTAGCTTGGCAAGCAAGTTGGCATAGTGTGCCTTCTCTTTGGATAGTTTCTCGAGTGCGGCCTTCATCTCTGCCGCCGCCCTCTTCTGGTCGAGCAGTTCGGCGCGACGCGCTCGTTCCTCTTCTTTCTCTTGTTCCTTCTTGAGCAGGTAGTCGGCTGTCAGTTCGAACTCGTAGAATCGGAGGAGGTGGTAGTCGGGCGCGATGCGAATGTCCATCATCTTGCCCAGCCGCTCAATGGCTATGGCGGCCTTGTCCAGCCGCGACTTGGCCGCGGCCAACGAGTGCGCGCGCAGGGTGCGGACGAGGGTGTCGGCTTCGGCGTTGTAGGCGCGGAGCATGAGAGCCGAGATGTCTTTGACCATCTTTCGACCCTGGGCGGCGGAGTTGTTTACGGTCCATGTTGAGGTTGACTCGATCGCGCGCCCAGCGCGCAGCATCTGCTTCATCCGTGCCTGAGCCTCGGTGAGCGCTGCCTTGTAGGCAACCGCGTTGGTGAGCCGGTGGCTGAACGTGTAAAGCCCGGCCTCGTGCATGACAGCCTCGTCGAGGTTCTCAGCGAGCTGCAACCGGGCCGCAGCCTCATCGCCGCGGGCGGCTGCGGCTGCCGCCTGCGCCTGAGTGACTTTCTGTTGGAGCCCAGAGAGTTGACGCCGCGCCGCGTCGACTTGCCCGGCGAGCGTCACCGCATCCGTTCCCTGAAGGTGGGCTATCCATTGCTGGAGCCGAGCGTTCTCCGCCTCAAGCGCCTCGACCCTCTTGCCGGCTCCGAAAGCCACCGCTACCTCCCGCAGGCTATTCCTTCTGAGGCCCACGCTAGCCAGCAACCCGAAGCGACGGTGACGGGCCTTCCGCGCGCGTCGGGTGCGACGTAATCAGGGGGCGCCGGGACCGGGCATCCTCCACATCGCCAGCATCACGTACTCAGGGTGAGCTCCCCTGTGCCGCCAACTCACGTTGTGTGGGTGCGTGCTACTTCGCGGCCCCTAAAGTTCGTACAGCCGCTCGACCAGATCCTGAAGGATCTTCAGGCTGTCGTTGGATGGACCTCCGGCCCGGTGGCGAGGTTTCGTACGGCCGGGTCGTGGAGCGCGGTCAGCAGCTCCAGCTCGGCGTCGATCCGCAAGGTGTCGTCGTCGTCGAGGAGGGAGGCGGTGGGGACGCCGAAGAAGGTGGCCAACGCTTTCGGGTGGTCCTTGGTGGGGTTGGGTCTGCGTCCTCTGCGCAGTTGCAATACGTAGGTGGGTGAAATGCTTGTTCTGCCGGCTGCGCTGATTCTTCGGGCGACCTCGCTGTGGCTATACGGGTGACCGTTGACGTCCCGAACGATGGTGAACAAGTGATCTGGCTTCTGTGCCAGCGTACGGGTGAGTGGCTTCGTCGATTCGCTCCTCAGACAGTTCCTTCTCACTGTCGTGGGCCGCCACACCGCTGTTACGGGTTGCAGGATTCTCCGTCGCGACTGTTCGTCCGGTGGGGGATCCGTCTGTCGATCGGTCCGGCTCGGGGTGGCTGAGCTGAGGGGCGTGGGCCGTGCGGGGGCGATCAAGAATTGCCCGCGCGAGTCTGCGTCGGCGGAGGTGGACGCCTTGGTCCCCCCTCGTGGGCGCTGGTGGACAGAACGCCCGCGTGACCGGCCCCGGTACGGGGTCTGCTCCGGTGGGGAAAAACGCAAGGCGCTGACCACTTCTGGTGCTGACATCCGCCAAGCAAATCGGGCGGCTCGATGGGGGCCAAGGCCGTCGGCAAGCGTTCTGCATTAACGCGAACACAAGGGGGTATGAAATGTTGTGGTTTGGGCTACCGCTTTGACCCGGTCTGGGCGTACCTTCCGACTCCGGAGCCCCCCGCGGCTTCGGACGGCGGGGGTGATCCCATGGCCATCCGTTGCCGGTCTCGGCGGGCATCGCTCGCCACGGCGGCCGTTCTGCTGACGAGCCTGGTTGCTGGGTGCTCCAGCGCCGGAGCTCCCACACCCACCACGGGCACGTCCTCGGTGATCAGTAGCCGGTCCGTCACGCCGTCAACGCCGAGTCCGACGGGTACCAGCCCGAGCCAGTCCACGTCCACGTCCACGCCGGCAGTGTCTTCGGAGCCGGATCCCACGGCCAGCGCGTCGCATGCGGCCCTGGTGACGTACCGCCGGTTCCGCGAGGCAAGCAACCAGGCGATGCGCATCGCCAATCCGGAGGACCTCCAGCTGGCGCGTTTCGCCACGGACACCGTGCTTGCTGGAACCCGGTCATACTTGATCGAACTGAATCAACAAGGAATCGTCTTCAAAGGTGCTCCGGTGAGCAACCCACAGGTTGACCGGGTTGACCTGTCAAATCCCGAAGTCCCGTCGGTTGAGTTCAGCGATTGCGTTGACAGCACGAACTGGCGCCCCGTCTACGCCGCCACCGGGAAGTCCGCCGCTGCCCCGAACCAGGAGATGCGGGTGGGCGTGACCGGTGTTGCCCAGCAATGGCGAGGAACCTGGTTCGTGGTGCGAATGACGCCTGATCGGAGTCGGCCGTGTTGAGGCGGCTGGGTGTAGTCGCCTCACTCGTGATCCTGACCAGCGTCTTGATAGTTCCGCAGGCCCATGCCGACCTGCCAGGACCCGTTGCATGCGGTGCCGTGGCCGTGGAGATCTGCACGGTCCATGCGGCGAAGCCGGGGGCACCGGGAGCCTGGAGCGGTGGAAGCGCGAAATCCAAGGGGTCCTCTGTCCGGATGTGTCCCTCTCCGGGTGGTGGTCGGGTTCCGTGTGACAGTCCGGTATTGGGGTTGTATAGCCAGACGCAGAACTGTTACTACTCCCCGGCCACAACCGCGGCGACGCCTCCGGTGTCGACGGGGACGTGGTCGGGTCAGATGAATGGGACGTCGTGGATGGCCACGTGTGTGGGCGGCGGTGGTATCGGTGGGTTTGTGGGGTTGCCTGCTGCGTTGCCTCCGCCGGTGACGGCTCCCGCCTTGCCGAGTCCGCGGCAGTTGGCGGTGCAGGCGGTGGATCAGTTGTTGTTGCAGGGTCCGCGGATCGGGACTGCTCCGCCGATCCGGGGGATCGGGTTGATCGGGGTTCCGGTGTGGTTGTGGACGTCACCGTCGCCGTCGACGTGGGGGCCAGTGTCGGCTACCGCAGCAGTCCCGGGTCTGTCCGTCACTGCGACCGCGCACGTGTCGCGGGTGGTGTGGGAGATGGGAGACGGGAACTCGGTGACCTGCGATGGCCCGGGAACTCCGTACGAACGCAGGTTCGGCGGGACCAGGTCCCCCGATTGCGGCTACATGTATAGCACCGCCTCCTACGGCCGTACGAATGATGCGTATGTGATCACCGCGACGGCGACGTGGCAGGTGAGGTGGGCCGGCGGCGGCCAAACCGGCCAACTACTGCAGGAACGCGTCTCGAGTGTGGAGTTAACGATCGCTGAGATGCAGGTCCTGATCACCGGCTGAACTGAGCAGACCTTTCGAGGGAGTAGCTATGGCGGTCTCGAAGAAACGCGGTGGTCGCGCGGGATTGACTGGGGACGACGTCGGGCCGGCCCGGGAGGTGCGCATGCTGATCGGCCGCGAGCGCGAGTTGGCCCAGCTCTCTGGTCTGATTGACGATGCCGTCAATGGTGGTGCTCATGCGCTCCTGGTGCGCGGCGAGGCCGGGATCGGCAAGACGGCGCTGCTGGAGGCCGTGGGTGAGGTCGCTCGTGAGCGCGGCGTACGCGTGCTGTACGTCGCCGGGGTTGAGACTGAGGCCGAGCTCGCGTTCAGCAGTCTGCAGGATCTGCTCAGCCCGGTGATCGACAGGCGCAGCCTGCTTCCCGCGCCGCAGGCCGCCTCATTGGCCGCGGCGCTCGCGCTCGCACCTGGCGTGCCGGGTGACCGTCTGACCGTCTGCGTGGCGACGTTGGGCCTGCTTGAGCACATCGCTGTCGATGGGCCGCTACTCGTACTCGTGGACGACCTACCGTGGCTGGACGCGGCCTCGCAGGAGTGCATCCTGTTTGCCGCCCGACGCGCGCAGGGCCGACTCGCCATGGTGTTCACGGCCCGCGACGACGACGTCGATGACCTTGCCCAGCGCGCGCGTCTGCCTGAGCTCGCCGTTCCCGGACTCGATCAAGCGGTTGTCCTCCGGCTGCTGATGCAGGCGGCCCCGGATTTGGTGGCCTCGGTCGCGGAGGTGTTGTCCGAAGCGGCCGACGGCAATCCTCTGGCGGTTCGGGAGTTGGTCGCTGCCCTCGCTCCAGCGCAACGCTCAGGTCTGGCCGACCTGCCATTACCGCTCCCCCCCGGGCGTCGCCTGAACCACCTCTACCGTCAGCAGATACGAGCTCTGCCCGACGACACCCAAGTTGCGCTGTTGGTAGCCGCGGCGTACCAGGGTGACGAGTTGCGGGTCATCGGTTCCGCCTGCGCCGCGTTGGCCGGCGACGTCGCCAGCCTGGCGGTGGCCGAAGAAGCCCAGCTCGTCAGGATCTCGACGGGCCGGCTGCTGTTTGCGCATCCGTTGGTACGTGGAGCGGTCTACCACCAGAGCACTGCCCGGCTACGCCGCGTGGTGCACGGAGCCCTTGCAGACGTCCTCCAGGGCGAGTCACGAGCGTGGCATCGGGGGGCTGCGACCCTGGCCCCTGACGAGAACGTCGCCCGCGAACTGGAAGGCGCTGGGCAGGCGGCCCTGGCCCGCCAAGGTCCGGGGCCGGCGTCATTCGCGTTGGAGCGGGCTGCCCAGTTGACCCCAGATCCGCAGCAGTGTGCTCGGCGACTGCTGGCGGCCGGTGAGGCAGCCTTCGCCGCAGGATCGCCCGACCGGGCGTCGGCGTTGCTCGGTCAGGCGGCGCAGGAGACGAGCGACCTCGCCGTCCGTGCCGCCGCCAACCATCGCAGGGGTCAGACCTTGATGGTCAGCGCACAACTTTCGAGCGCGGTCGACCTGCTGACCGCTGAGGCCGAACCGGTGAAAGCCGCGCATCCTTCGCTGGCCGCGGCCATGCTGGCCGAGGCGGCGATCGCCTGCAACGTGGCTGCGGACTGCCGGCGGGCGCTGCGGCTGGCAGAGGAAGCGGCCAGTCTGGTCGAGGGTGGCGCGCCACTTGAGGTCAGGGCACTTGTGGCGGCGACGCTGTGGACCAGCTGGGTCTTCCGTGCCAGTCCGGGGCAAGCGCATCCGCTGCTCGCTGAGGCCGATGACCTGGCGGGGTCGGTCGATCCGCTGAGTCCCGCCGGGCAGAGCATCGCAGTGGCGCTCAATCTTCGTCTGTGGACCGGCGAGTTCGAGCGGGTCCGTGACGAAGCCATGGCGACTCAAGCTCGCGCGCAGGAAATGGGCGCCCTCAGCGCGTTGCCGCTGCTTCTGGTCACCGAGGCCGAATGCCATTATCGGCTGGGCGACTGGACAGCAGCGGCCCGAGCGGCAGCGGAAGCTGTGGCGACCGGCCAGGACTTCAACCAACCGACCTCTGCCGGGCATGGTCAGCTGCTCATCGTGCGGCTGGCTGCCGCCCGCGGCGACGACGAGACGGGCTGCCGGGCAACGATCGCCGCAATGATCACGCTGGCCGAGGACTCCGGGGCACGCAGCGGTATCGCGTTCTCCGTCGCGGCCCTGGGCTTCCTGGAGCTGGGCCTGGGTCGGATCGCCCCGTCGATCGAGCAACTCGAGCGAGTAGCACAGTTCTACGTCGCCAGCGGCATGGAGGAACCCACCCTGATTCCATGGGAGGCCGATCTGGTCGAGGCGTACCTGCGGGCCGGTGCCACCGAGGACGCCGAGGCGGCGCTGGCCGTGATGGGTCGGCGGGCCGAGGCCGCGGGCATTCCCACCGCAACCGCTGCATACCGGCGGTGTCGGGGGATGGTGGAGCGCGACTTCGACGAGCATTTCCACGCTGCCCTGCAGGCCGATGAGCAGCGCCCGATGCCGTTCGAACGCGCTCGCACCCTGTTGGCGTACGGACGACGGTTGCACCGGGTCAGACGACGAGCCGAGGCACGGGCGGTGCTGCACGAGGCCGTCTCGGGCTTCCAGCAACTCGGGGCTGCGCCGTGGCTGGCCCAGGCGGAGTCCGAACTGCTCGCTGCGGGTGGACGCAGAACCTCAGCGGCGACCAGGGAGCTGGGATCGCAGACGTTGACCCCGCACGAGCGCTACGTCGCCGAGACTGTGGCACGCGGCGTTTCTAACCGGCAGGCGGCCGCGGAACTGTTCCTGTCGCCCAAGACCGTCGAGTTCCACCTCGTTCACGTCTACCGCAAGCTGGGCATCACATCGCGCGCCCAGCTGGCCGCGGCGCTGCGACGGGCTGACGCGCCGCCGTGATTCCTGCAATGATCGGCAGAGTCATCCACCGCCCAGAGTTCCCTGCGGCGACGGCCGCCACTGCTTGACGAACGCCGAGGGCGGCACCGCCACGGTTTCGACGAACACGGGCTTGTGCGTGATCGACGGCCGAGTGTCGGCAGGTCCGCTCAGCAGCGGCTCGCTCTCCTCCAGGCGCACCCGGATCTCCGCGTCGGTGTCGAAGCCGCCGGCCGGCAGGACGAAATCGTGGCGCCATGACGTGTCCTGACCACTTGTGCGCCGCTCGAGTCGGACCGGGCCGTCGAGCACAGACCATCCCAGATCGGGGTCCGCAACGCCCGGGTCCCGTTCCTCGACCCAGGCGGTGACCCGGTTGTGGTGGGTCACGTCGGGCTGGTCGGGGTCAGGGTCTGCGACGCCGTCATGGCTCGCGCCCTGCATCGTGACCCTGAGGGTGGCGCCGCGTTCGGCGACCCGTGCGGTCGTGGTTCTGGTCGGTCCCAGCCGCAGGGGGTCGGTCAGGATGAGCGAGGAGAGGTGGGCTCCGGTGACCGAGTGTGGCTGTAGCCGACCCAGCACGAGCCGAACGAAGGGCAGGTACGTCCCATCGTCGTCGATCACGACATCCGCGTACCAGCGCCCGGTGTCGGTGTCGAAGGTGACCTGGTGGCCGGCGACGTCGACCGGGCGGCCGTCGAGCGTGGTCAGGCCGGCGGACAGCGTGACCGCCGACGTCAGCAACTCCGGGGTGATCGGCGCCGGGTCCGCGGTCAGGAAGACCGGGTCCTTGCCGGCCACGCTGTTGGTCACGGTCTGGGCCCCGGCGACGTCGCACACGACCCCCAGCAACTCTCCAGCGCCGGAGGCGAACCAGCCGCGCCCCAGCCACACCCGGACCACCGACCCGTGGTGGTGGATCCGCTGTGAGCGTTCGTCGCCGTTCCGTCGCCGCCGGAAGGCTGGCAGGGTCTCCAGGACTTTCGGCGGCAGCGGCGGCCTGGTGTTGGGCACCTCGAGGAGGAACGGTTCGGCGCCGTCCTCCTGCGACATGCGGCTCGTCGGGTTTGGGATCCAGCGAACAGTCACCTGGGAGCCGACCGTCAGGCCACCCTCCTTGATGCGGGTCAGGGTCCCCGTGGGTCCGTCGACCAGGTAGTCGGTGCCTTCGCTGTAGGTTCGCTCACCGTCGCTGACCACGACAGAGCTGATCACGAGGTTGTGCATGACGATGGCGGTCGGGCTGTCCGGGACCTCGATGGTGCGCTGCTCGGTGAAGTGTCGGCTGAACCGGCTGAACGCCTCGGCGGTCACTAAGACCTCCCGGTGGCGGGTGTCGTCGAGCCGCCACTGCAGGTCAGCCTCCGCCGCCAGCGGGCGGCCCTCCCGATCGACCGAGGCCTTGCCGATCAGCGCCTGAGCGGCGACGTCGCGCGGCCCCTCCTCGCTGGGGTCGTCCAGCGGGTCGGCCCACGATCCGCGCAGGGTCACCCGTCGGGTCGAGGCCCGGTCCAGGTTCAGTCGTCCGAACAGACGGGCCTGCCGACCCTCCAGTCGCCGCTCTGCCCGCAACGACGTGATCGCCGGGATGGCCAGTGGCACTCGTACGGCGTGGATCAGGGTCACCGTCTTGCGGGCAGAGACCAGCCAGAATCGGCCGTCGGCCAGGACCCGGTCCAGTTGCGTGACCTCACCGGCCGAACGCCCTTCGCGCATGACGGCAACGAGTCCGAAGTGGTCGGTGAACGGCGCCTTCACGCTGCATCCGATCTCCACATCGATCCAACCCGCCTTCGGCAGGCGGACTTCCACCGCATCGTCGGTGTCCACCAGGGTGGTGCTCTCCGGGCCGGCCGCCAGGATGAGTCGCTGCGTCGACAGCTCGGGCCAGCTACCGTGCCACGGCACGACCAGCACGCCCGGGACGCCGGGCACTCCCGCGAAGCCGATTCCGGCCGCTGCCGGGTCGGGAAGGTAGCTGACCGCGACCTGGTCGGGTCCTGGCGGCGTCGGGTCCCCGTCGAGGTGACCGCTGAGCACGATGCGTTCCGCGGTTACCGGGTCGGCGCTGGTGTCGTTGGTCAGCGAGCGCCCGTCGCGCTCTGCCAGGTCCGCGTACGCACCGGGAGCGGTCCCCCCGGCGGGTAGGCCGTGTCGCTCGGCGAGTTGCTGGGTGCCCACCGGCGGGAAGATCAACCGGTCGGTGGGCGGCAGCGTGGCATCGTCGGAGTCGAGTTCGGACTTGATCACCAGTTGTGTCGGGGTGTCGTCCACGCCTGGGACAGGTGCGAGCTGGCGTCGGACCAGCGACGGTGACGCCACCGCGGACCAGCGGCCGAAGTCGATCGGTGGGGGCTGGCGCTCGCTGCCGCCCAGGTCGGTGACGTCCCGGGACACTCCGGAGATGTCGACCTGACGGGCGCGCAGCCAGTACTGGGAGCCGTACCGTAGTCGGGGTAGGGTGCCGGGCTGCACCTGGTAGTCGACGGTGAACTGCACCGGGCCGGGAACCGGCGCGGACTGCTTGGTCTCGACAGCTTCTCCGGTCAATGGGTCCAGCACGTTGCCAGCGGGTGGGGCGGCGGCCGACCAGCCCGACCAACGGTGCAGCACCGGCCGGGCCCGCTGCTGGGTGACCGTGCTGGTCGTCTCGGAGCCCAGGGTTGTGGACACCCAGTTCTCGTCCGGATCCGGACTGACCTTCAGTGCCGGGTCGCGGGGGAACAGATACCCGTTCGCGCTGACCCGTTGGTGCAGCGACCGGAAGGGCCTGCCGGGCAGGGACACGTCGATCCGGTGCCCGATGACAAGGTCGGCGTCGCACAGGGTCATCACGTCGATCTGGCCCGTGAGCAGGCGGTTGATCTCCCGTTCGATCGCCGTCATCCGCAGCGCGCGGTCCTGCAGCAGGCCGGGTGCGTCGGTGCGGGTGATGGCCACCCCGAAGTCCGACAAACTGGGCAGCGGAGCCGGACCGTCGGTGTCGGCGAACGTACGGACGAGCTCGCTGAGAGCGCCGGCCGCGTTCAGCACGTCGATCTGAGTCAGGCGGGCGGCGCTCAGGTCCTCGAAACCGCCGTGGGACCAGAAGTCGGGATTCAGGCAGGTCTGCGGGGAGATCTCCCGAACCGTGTTGCCGATCCGATTGGTGATGTCGGTATGCACCGAGACCCGGCTGAACGTGGCAGGCAGTTTCACCTCCAGATCCACCACGATCCCCAGGACGCGCAGCAGGTGCGGGTGCCGGCCGAGCAGGCTCAACGCCTGGTTGAAGTCGATCGTGTCCACACCCTGCCCGCCGCCGTCGCCGGTTGACCCGGGGCTTCGAGTGCTGAACTGCCGGGCCCGGCCGAGGCGTTCGCGCGCCACGCCGCCGGACCCGAGTAGGTCGGCGACGTCGGGCAGTCCGCGCAGGTCGGACACAGTGGGAATGGTGGTGGGGAATGCCTCGCCGACCGCTAGGTAGGCGGCCACGATGTCGTCGTGCACGTCGCCCTCGTCCAGGGAGAGGTACGGTCGGTTGCGGCGGTCGGTGAACTGCCAGGTGTTCCACGCCATGTCAGGTGCGAACACGGCGGCCCAGACCGCCGAGTCCGGCGCCGGGGACACCACCGACACCTGGTTGGGCGGCACCGTGTTGCCGTCGATGGTGACGGTGAACGTGCGAGCGCCGACCACGGCGGGCCAGTCCCGCCAGTCTGTGTCGGACAGTCGCGCGACTCCGCGGCCCCGGGGGGCCAGGTAGACGCTGAGCCGGCCCACGTCGTTGGGCTTGCCCCCATGCGGGAGCGCCACTGTCATCAGGATCTCGTTGGCCATGATCAGTTCCTTCCAGGCCGCTTCTAGGCCGCGGCCGCGAATGCCGCGCAGTAGGAGTTCCAGAGGTGCGGGGTCGGGAAGCGGGTGGCGAAGCCCCCCGCGGTGGCGCTCGAGCTGGCCGCGGCGGCGAGGGCTGACCGAGCGCCCGAGCCGTCGCCCAGGGCCATCTCCTGCGAGATCGTGAAGCTGACCTCCTTCTCGATGAACCCGACGTCGACCGAGGCGGTCACGGTCGCCTCCCCGACCAGCACGCCGGTCGAGGCGGTGTACTCCAGGGTGAGCAGCACCTGCACGACGATCGAGATCAGACCGAGCACCTGGACCTCGCCCAGGATGTCCAGGAAGGCCCCGAGGGTGACATCGGCGCTGACCTGGCCGTCCACGAGGATCGCTGTCAACTCCAGGGAGGCTCCGAAGGAGGCCCGCAGGGATCCCTTGGCGACCAGCACGTCGATGCTCAGTTCGATCACGAAGGCCAGAGACAGCTCCAGTCGGACGATCCCGAATGGGTGGGGTGAGGCTTCCAGCTCGACCGACCCCGATCCGCCGAAGCCCATCACGCTCAGGGTGAACGGATCGGCGCGGGTCCCCAGGTTGAACGCGGCCCGCAACGGGCCACCGGTCAGGTCGATCACCAGCCCGGTGCCGACCTCCAACCCGGTGATGCCGAGCACCCCCAGGCTGATGTCGGGCAGCGGGAAGGTCAGGTCGGCTTCGACCGCGTCATCGCGGATGTCGATCCGCGGACCACCGCCGAGCCCGGCGAGGAACTCCTGGATGGGATCCAGGAACGTCAGGGCGCCGAGGAACCGGACGGCGGCGATCTCCACGTCCACGTCGGCGGGCCCGTCGGGCGGGTCGAGGAAGCGGATCTTGGTGAACGCGACGGCGATGATCGGCTTGGGCGGCGGCAACTGGATCATGATGTTGCGCACGGTCACGTCTACGGTGGTCTCGGGTTCGGCGTCGAGGTCGTCGAGGGGTATGCAGTGCTCGAGCAGGAAGTCCAGTTCCCCCTGCGCGTCCGCCGGGAACGGGGAGTCATCGAGTTTCGGGTCATGGGCGACGAGCAAGGTGTCGCCGAAGGATTGCAGCGTCGGGTTCCAGGTCAGTGAGATGCACAAGGCATCCGGCAGGGCGCCGGGGTCCGGACGGTGCAGCTCGATGTCGTACCGTGGCAGGCCCGCCTCGGCCAGGACGTCGCCGCCGATATTGAGCTTGGCGATCAGCTTGTCCAGCTGCACTGACCCGAGGAACAGGGCCGTCTCCCCGAGCGCATCCACGGGATCCCACGCCCCGCCGGCGAGCAGCTCGACGGCGGGGCCGAGCAGTGCGGTGACCTGTCCCACGTTCAGGTCGGGTGTCGTGATGCCGCTGCCACCCCCGGAGAACGGCAGGGTGATCGGAATGTCGAGGTCGAGGAAGCCCAGTGCAACGTTGACGCCGAGGTCGAGGCCGTGCTCCAGCCACAGGCCAGCCATCCGAACTGTGAACGGTTCGGCATCCTGACCGCGAAGGGTGTCGACCTTGTCGTCGACCACCGCGGCGGTGTCCATGGCCGCTACGAGCGGGAGGACCCCGTCGGGCAGCGAC
>JBBQYX010000075.1:0-13375 GCA_038208295.1 Candidatus Nanopelagicales bacterium
TCAGGCGCCCGGGGTCTCCGAGCTGGGGGATTCCGCCACGACGACCCGGTTGCGGCGGTGGCGCAGATACTCGATGAGGATCGGGACGACACTGAAGACGACCACTAGCAGCAAGATCAACTCGATATTGTTGCGGACGAAGGCGAAGTTCCCCAGGAAGTAGCCGGCGACCGTGACCCCGATTCCCCACAGCATCCCGCCGATCGCGGAGTAGATCGCGTACACCCGGAAGTCCATCCGGGCGACGCCGGCGATGGCGGTGATGAACGTACGCACGATGGGGACGAATCGGGCCAGCACGATTGCCGGCGCGCCGTACTTCTCGAAGAAACTGTGCGCGTGGACGACATACTCCTGCTTGAAGAAGCGCGAATCAGGCCGGTCGAACAGCTTGGGCCCCGCCTTGAACCCGATCCAGTATCCGACCAGGTTGCCGGCGACGGCCACCACGCCGATCAACAACGATGCCACCACAATGTTCACGTCGATCGAACCCTGCGCGATGAATAGGCCGGCGACGAACAGCAGCGAGTCGCCGGGCAGGAAGAAGCCGATCAGCAATCCGCACTCGGCGAAAACAATGACGAGGACGACGATGAACGCCGCGGTCCCGAACCGCTCCAGGATCGAGACGGGGTCCAGCCAGCTGGGCAGCAGCGCGAGGGTGTTCGTGAATGCCGTGGTCGACGCCCCGGTCACGACGTCCCACGCGGGCGTGGAAGGCGCCTGCGTGGCGAGGGCTGCGGCGGTGGTGAGCACCTGGCGAGGCTACCTGGCCAAAGCCGAGAGTCCGCTGAGCGCGAGGTGGAGGTCGACGGTGGGACAGGGGTCGCAAACGTCAGAGCCGGACTCCGTGGGGGTCGGGCCGTGGCCGGGCCAGTGGCCACAGGGCGACCGCTTCGATCCGGACCTGCTGGCGGCGGGCGATCGGCGCAACGTCGTGGACCGCTACCGCTACTGGCGAGTCGAGGCGATCGTTGCCGATCTTGACAAGGACCGCCGTGGGCTGCACATCGCGATCGAGAACATCGGGCACGACTTCAACATCGGCTCCATGGTCCGCTCCGCGAACGCCTTCGGGGCCGTCGAGGTGCACATCATCGGCCGGCGCCGCTGGAATCGGCGCGGCGCGATGGTGACCGATCGGTACGTACATCTGCGCCATCACCCCGACGCCGACGCCTTCGCCCAGTGGGCAGCCCACGCCGGGCTTTCTGTGCTGGCCGTGGACAACGTCCCTTCGGCGGTAGCGCTGGAGACCTACGACCTCCCGGCGGACTGCGTGCTGCTGTTCGGTGAGGAGGGCTCCGGGGTAAGTCCGGCGGCGCTGGCCGGGTGCGCGGCGGTGCTGTCGATCGCGCAGTACGGATCGACCCGCTCGATCAACGTTGGCGTGGCGGCGGGGATCGCGATGCACGCATGGGTACGCCGGCACCGGTTCGGGCAGCGACCCAGCGACCTCGGGTAGCCAATCAGCGTCTCGGGTAGCGAGTCAGCGACTTCGGGCAGCAGCCCAGCGATTTGGGGCATCAGCCCACGGGTAGATGACGTGACGCCGACCCGCGTGAGCGCGGCCACCCGCTGGAATCCTCAGGTGACCGATTGACTTCGCGTCGGAACGGGCAGGATGACCCATGTGTCTGACATTTCTGACAGCCGTGCTCCCGATAGTTCCGAGACAGCCGCCCCCGTGGTCCCCGTCCCCGAGGCGACCGCCGCCGTTCCCGTTGCCCCAGTGCCCGCCCAACACGACCTGATGGCCGGACCGCCTCCGACGTTGCTGCCCTTGGATCCAGCCCAACCCGATCTGGACCGGGGCGCCGACGCCGCCGAGGTGGCCGCCCGGCACCCGATGTCAAGCCTGGCGTGGGCCGAGTTGGCCGACGCAGCGTGGGCAGGTGGGCGCTCGGTGGAGTCGTACGCCTATGCCCGTACGGGCTACCACCGCGGCTTGGATGCGTTGCGCCGCAACGGGTGGAAGGGTGCCGGTCCCGTGCCGTGGGAGCACGCGCCCAACCAGGGATTCCTGCGCTGCCTGGCCTCGCTCGCCCGGGCCGCCGGCGGGATCGGCGAGGTCAGCGAGCAGGACCGCTGCAACGAGTTCCTGCAGGACTGCTCACCCACGGCGGCGGGCCTGCTGCATGGCTGAGCGTCCACCCGTCATCGTCGTCGGCGCGGGGATCGCGGGAGTCGCTTGCGCCGCCGAGGTCGCGAAGACCGGGCTGCCCGTACGCCTGCTGGACCGTGGCACCGAGGTGGGCGGAAGACTCGCGGCTCGAAATTTGCGCGACACGGGGACCCGCTGGGATGGCCACGTCGTCGACGTCGGCGCGTCCTACCTCACCGCACCCGAACACGACCTGCGTGAACTCGTTGACGGTTGGGTGGACCGGGGTCTGGCGCACGCCTGGACCGACACCTTCCACGTCGCCAATGCCGAAGGGCTGATGGGCACGCGGACCGGGCCGATGCGCTACGGCACGTCGGGTGGGCTGAAGAGCCTCATCGTCGACCTCGCCGCCCGGCTGCCGCGCGACCTCGTGGAGATCCGCCGGTCGACCGACGCACAGGCCGTGACCGTGGTGGCCGAGCAGTCTGGGTTGCGGCCGATGGTGGATGAGACGCCCGCCGCCGCTGTCGCGCTGGCCATGCCGGACCCGCAGGCCCGCCGCCTGCTCGTCCCGGGGGACCCCTGGCTCCATCACGCCCGCGCGGCCACTGAGGGCGTGCTGTGGGAACCGGTCATCGTGGTCACGGCCGTGTACGAGCAGCGCTGCTGGCCCGATCTGGACGGGGTCTTCGTCAACGGCGATCCGGTGCTCACCTGGATCGCCGATGACGGTCGACGGCGGGGCGACGGAGCCGCCGTGCTCGTGGCGCACGTTGCCTCCGGGCTTTCTGGCGCGCACTTGGACGAGCCGGAGGCGGTAGTCGGTCCCGTGCTGGACGAACTGCGCCGCATTCTCGGCATCGATCGCAGACCGGCCGCCACGATGACCATGCGCTGGCGCTTCGCCCGCCCGGTGGCCGCTTGGCCGGAGGACCACTTCTGGGATCCGGACGCCAAGGTCGGCCTGGCCGGCGACGGCTGGCACGGCGGCCCCCGGGTTGGTTCGGCCTGGCTGTCCGGACGTGACCTCGGCCGCACGATCGCTGCTGCCCTGAGCTGATCCGAGCCTGGCCCGATAGCCTGCGCGAGGCCGTACGAAGGAGACCCCATGCCCGCGATCGTGTTGGTTGGCGCCCAGTGGGGCGACGAGGGCAAGGGCAAGGCGACCGACCTGCTCGGCGGTCGGGTCGACTACGTCGTGCGCTACCAGGGCGGAAACAATGCCGGCCATACGGTGGTCATCGGGGATCAGAGGTTCGCCCTGCACCTGCTGCCGAGCGGCATCCTGACCCCGACGGTGGTCCCGGTGATTGGCAACGGCGTGGTGATCGACCCCGCGGTGATGCTGGCCGAGATCGACGCCCTGGAGGCCCGCGGCGTGGACACCTCCCGGCTGGTCATCAGTGCCGACGCGCACCTGATCACCCCTTATCACGTCACGCTGGACAAGGTCACCGAGCGGTTCCTGGGCAAGGCGAAGATCGGCACGACCGGTCGCGGTATCGGCCCGGCGTACGGGGACAAGGTGGCCCGGGTCGGCATCCGCGTCCAGGACCTGTTCGACGAAAAGATCCTGCGGCAGAAGGTCGAAGGGGCGCTGGCCAGTAAGAACCAGACCCTGGTCAAGGTCTACAACGTGCGCGCCATGGACGTCGATGAGGTGACCGAGCAACTGCTGGAGTACGCGACGCGGCTGCGCCCGTGGGTTGCTGACACGGGGCTGTTGCTGAACGCCGCCCTCGATGCGGGCCGGACCGTGCTGTTGGAAGGTGGGCAGGGGACGCTGCTCGACGTCGACCACGGCACTTACCCGTTTGTCACGAGCAGCAATCCGACTGCTGGCGGTGCCTGTGCGGGTAGCGGTATCGGGCCGACACGCATCACCCACGTCATCGGGATTCTGAAGGCCTACACCACCCGGGTCGGTAGCGGCCCATTCCCCACCGAGTTGTTCGACGCGGACGGCGAGCGGCTGCAGCGGATCGGTCGCGAGAGCGGAGTCACCACTGGACGAGCCCGTCGTTGCGGTTGGTTTGATGCGCCGATCGCCCGGCACGCCAGCCGCATCAATGGCCTGACGGACCTCTTCCTGACGAAACTCGACGTGCTGACGGGGTTCGACCGGATCCCGGTATGCGTGGCGTACGAGATCGACGGCGAGCGAGTCGACGAACTGCCGATGACCCAGACGGAGTTCCATCACGCGAAACCGGTATACGAGTTACTGCCGGGCTGGACGCAGGACATCTCCGCCACTCGGTCGTTCGAGGAGTTGCCGGCGAACGCCCAGGCGTACGTGCGCTATCTGGCGGAGATCTCCGGTACGCGGATCTCGGCGATCGGGGTGGGCCCGGACCGGGATGCGACGCTAGTTCTGCACGACCTTCTGGCGTGAGTGCCCGCGCCCGATCGGCGACGCCGTGTCGACTCGGTTGAACCGGTTCCCGTCGCCGGTCGACCCGCGGCCGGCTGATGCCCCGTGGCCGGCAGCCGCGTGGCCACCACCGGCTGGTGTCGTGCTCCGCGGGCCAACGGTCGAACTGCGGGCCACGAATCCGGACACCGACGCCGCGGATCTGTTTGCTGCTCTCGACCGCGACGAGGTCTGGACCCACGTGCGTGGTCGACCGGCGGATCCGGAGGAACTCGCCGCGGTGCTTCGCTTTCGGGCCGAGGCGGGCTGGTTCGGCTGGACGGTGCGGCTGCGGGTCCCCCTCGCCGGATTCCCGGTTGGTGCGGTGGTCGGGACGACATCGTTCCTGGAGGTGTCCGGGCCGGACGCCCGTGCCGAGATCGGGGCGACCTCGTACACCCCGTCCCTGTGGGGGTCGGTCGTCAACCCGGAGTGCAAACTCCTGCTGTTGTCCTATGCCTTCGAAGAACTCGGGTTCGGTCGGGTGCAGTTGAAGACCGATATCCGTAACCTCCGCTCGCAGCGGGCCATCGCTCGGCTGGGCGCTTCCTTCGAAGGCGTCCTGCGGCGTTATCAGCGGCGCGCCGACGGCACCGTACGGGACACCTTGCTCTTCTCGATCACGGCAGAGGACTGGCCGCGGGTGCGGGAAGGACTCATCGAGCGGCTGCGTGTCGCCTAACGCGCCATGTTTATCCTGGCCTGCGGTCACTACCCTGGGCCGACGGACCCCGAGGGCATACCGGGATCACGGCCTGCCCGCCCCACGAGGAGATGCGAGGAAAGCACATGCCGCAGCAGCCGGACCCCGAGCAGGGTCGCCGCGCCTACGAACTCGACCGGGCCCACGTCTTCCACTCGTGGTCGGCGCAGGCGGGCCTGACGCCGATGGTGATCGCCGGTGCGGAGGGTTCGTACGTCTGGGACTTCGACGGCAACCGATTCCTGGACTTCTCCTCGCAACTGGTCAACGTGAACATCGGCCACCAGCATCCCAAGGTGGTCGCCGCGATCCAGGAACAGGCCGGACTGCTGTCCACCATCGGTCCGCAGCACGCGAATGCCGCGCGCGGTGAAGCGGCGCACCGGATAGCCGAACTCGCCCCAGCGAGCCTGAACAAGGTGTTCTTCACCAACGGCGGTGCCGACGCCAACGAGAACGCGATCCGGATGGCCCGCATCCACACGCACCGGCACAAGATCCTTTCGTTCTACCGTTCGTACCACGGCAATACGGCCGCCTCGATCGCCGCGACCGGCGACCCGCGCCGCTGGCCGAATGAGTTCGCCGCGCAGCATGTGCACTTCTTCGGTCCGTATCCCTACCGCTCGCATTTTTGGGCGACGACTCCGGAGCAGGAGACGGAGCGGGCGCTGCAGCACCTCGAGGACGTCATCCGGTTCGAGGGCCCCAAGACCGTCGCGGCCATCCTGATCGAGACCGTGGTCGGCACCGCCGGGGTTCTCGTCCCGCCGCCGGGGTACCTCGCTGGCGTGCGCCGCCTGTGTGACGAGTTCGGCATCATGCTGATCCTGGACGAGGTGATGGCCGGGTTCGGGCGTACGGGTGCCTGGTTCGCCTTTGACCACTTCGACGTGCGGCCCGACCTGGTGACCTGGGCGAAGGGGTCCAACTCCGGCTACGTACCCGTCGGCGGTGTGATCATCTCCGACGAGATCGCGGCGACGTTCGACGACAAGGTGTTTCCCGGCGGGCTCACATATTCCGGCCACCCGCTGGCCTGTGCCTCCATCGTGGCGAGCATCGATGCGATGAAGGAGGAGGGGATCGTCGAGAACGCGGCCCGGATCGGTACGGAGATCCTCGGCCCCGGCCTGGCCGAGCTCACCGACCGGCACCCCGTGATCGGCGAGGCACGCGGCCTGGGCGTGTTCTGGGCCCTGGACCTGGTGAAGAACCGCGAGACCCGCGAGATGCTCGCGCCCTACGGTGGCTCGTCGCCGGCGATGAACGCGCTGGTCAGCGAGAGCAAGAAGCGCGGCCTGCTGCCGTTCACCAACTACAACCGCATGCATGTCGTGCCGCCGTGCACTGTCACTGACGCCGAGGCCAAGGAGGGCCTGGCGATCTTGGACGAGGTCTTCTCGGTCGTCGACTCCTACTACGAGGGCTGAGCACTCTGCGACCACGCCCGCGAGGCATCACAGCCGGGTCATAGGGTCGCGTTGTGCAGATCCTGGTCGTGGGTTCCGGGGCGCGAGAGCACGCGCTCGTCCGTTCGCTGCGCGCTGATCCCGGTGTTTCCGCGGTGGTTTGCACACCGGGCAACGCCGGGATAGCGCAGGACACCACGACCGAGCCGTGCGATGTCACCGATCCGGAGGCGGTCGCCGACGTCGCGGTCGCCATCGGCGCCGACCTGGTCGTCATCGGACCCGAAGTGCCCTTGGTGGCCGGCGCTGCCGATGCGGTACGTCGCAGGGGGATCGACTGCTTCGGTCCGGGCGCGGCGGCGGCGGCGCTGGAGGGCAGCAAGGCGTTCGCCAAGCAGGTCATGGCCGCGGCGGAGGTGCCGACCGCCATGGCGCACGTCTGCACAGACGACGAGCAGGTGCAGCGGGCGATGGATGCCTTCGGAGCTCCGTACGTGGTCAAGGACGACGGTCTGGCCGCCGGCAAGGGCGTGGTCGTCACCGACGACCGGACCACCGCGAGCACACACGCCGCCGGGATCCTTGCGGCCGGTGGGACGGTGATCATCGAGGAGTATCTCGACGGCCCGGAGGTGTCGCTGTTCGCGATCACCGACGGCGTCACGGTTTTACCGCTGGTTCCTGCCCAGGATCACAAACGGCTCGGGGACGGGGACCTGGGGCCGAATACCGGCGGGATGGGCGCCTACGCTCCGCTGCCCTGGGCCCCGCCAGACCTGGTCGAGACAGTCCTGGCTCGGGTTCTGCAGCCGACGGTCGATGAGATGCACCGCCGCGGGACGCCGTTCACCGGCCTGCTGTACGCGGGACTGGCGCTGACTTCTCGGGGGCTGCGGGTGGTGGAGTTCAACGCTCGGTTCGGCGACCCCGAGACCCAGTCCGTACTCGCCCTGCTGGCCACCCCGCTCGGCGGCCTGCTGTCCGCCGCCGCCACCGGTCGGCTGGCCGAGGTGGGCCGGCTGGTCTGGCATCCGGGCAGTGCCGTCACCGTGGTGATTGCGGCCCGCGGGTACCCCGCCGCGCCGGTGCTCGGCGACCCCATCACCGGCCTGGCGGCGGCGGCGCTGGTGCCGGGCGTCACGCTGCTGCACGCCGGAACGGCCAGCGAACCGGATGGTTCGATCGTGTCCAGCGGCGGCCGGGTGCTATCGGTGACGGGAGTGGGGGCGGATCTGGCGCAGGCCCGCGAACGGGCGTACGCCAGCGTCGCCCTGCTCGGGCTGCGCGGCGCCCAGTACCGCCGCGACATCGGCGACGCCGCTGCCCGGGGCCTGATCCGCGTCTGACCTGGCCTACCGCCCGTTGTTGAGGTATTCGAGCTGACGAAATCGACAACGACGGCCGGTACGTCGGTCTGTGGACGAGGGTCGGTGTCCTTCCGCCCAGCGGTGCGACCGTTCCCAGATGCCCCGTGGCCCGTACCGTCCGACCCAGGCCACCGCGGCCGAACTCCACAGGATTCACGGCTCGGCGGGGATCGCGGTGTCGGCCCTGGGCGCGGCGGGGGCTGACTATGCCCGAATCCGTGCGGCCGTCAGCGCCGGCAGTGTGTCTCACGTCAAGCGGGGACTGGTGACCGTCGACGCCGATCCGGTCGTCGTGCGCGCAGCGGATTGCGTCACGCGGCTGCGATGCCGCGGCGTCGATGCGGTGATTGGCGGTGAAACTGCTGCGCAGTTGCACGGGATCCCGCTGGTGGGATCGCAGCATGCCGCAGCCCCCGTCACCGTCTTCGTGCCACCTGGCACCGCCATCCGGTGTGGCCTGCGGTACGGGCTCCTCACGCGCGCCACGGCCGTACCTAACGGTCAACGAACGGTGATCGCTGGGCTTCCGGCTACCAGTCTGCTGCGGACTGCCGTCGATGTTGCTGGTGGCCTGTCGTTGCCGTACGCACTCGTACCGCTGGATGCGGCCGCGCACGAATGGGTCCTCTCGGAGACGGACAGCGACCCGACATCGGCTTGGTGGTCCGAGCGTGCGCGCATCGCGGCGCCACAGATGCGCCTGCGGGCGCGTGCGCTGCTCGACGAGGTCGTCGCCTCCATCGGTTCCCGACCCGGCAGCGTGGGAGTGCGCCGTGCGGCGCGACTCACTGATCCTCGAGCCGACAACCCGTTGGAGTCGTTGTCCCGGGGGCACCTGCTGACGGCCGGACTGCCTGCGCCGGAGTTGCAGGTCGAGATCAAGACCGCTGGTCGTCGCTACTTCGCCGACTTCGGCTGGCCAGGTCGGCGAGTCATCGGCGAGGCCGACGGGAGGCTGAAGTACGTAGAACCAGGGGCGCTGTACGCCGAGAAGCGGCGTGAGGACGACCTGCGCCGGGTGGGGTGGACCGTCGTACGGTGGACGTGGGACGACGTCGTCCGCGAGCCGTCCACCGTGGTGGCACGGGTAGCCCACGCGCTGCGGTCAGCTGCGTGATTCGCCTACCGGCCGTTATTGCTGTTTTCGACCGGGCAAAAACGACAACAGCGGCCGGTTGGCGGCCCAGGCAGGCACGTACGGGAGGATGCGGGCCGTGAAGCCCGTGATCCCCGACGTGCTGGCCACCCGCTATGCCTCCACTCCGATGGCGGTGCTGTGGTCGCCGGAACACAAGGTGGTGCTGGAGCGCCGGCTGTGGCTGGCCGTACTGCGGGCGCAGCGGGATCTCGGCGTCGACGTGCCAGATGGAGTGGTTGAGGCGTACGAGTCGGTCCTCGACCGGGTCGACCTGGCCAGCATCGCCGAGCGGGAGCGGGTGACCCGGCATGACGTCAAGGCCCGGATTGAGGAGTTCTGCGCGCTCGCCGGGCACGAGCACATCCACAAGGGACTGACCAGCCGCGACCTCACCGAGAATGTCGAGCAGTTGCAGATCCGCTCGGCTCTGGAACTGGTCCGGGACAAGACGGTGGCCGCCCTGGCAAAATTGGCGCAGTTGGCCGTGCGCTACGACGACGTGGCACTGACCGGCCGCTCGCACAATGTGGCCGCCCAGACCACCACGCTGGGCAAGCGCTTTGCGTCGGCGGCGGACGAGCTACTGCAGGCGTACGCAGCGCTCGAGGCACTGCTGGCGGCGTACCCGTTGCGCGGCATCAAGGGCCCGGTCGGTACGGCGCAGGACATGCTGGACCTGCTCGACGGAGATGACGAGGCGCTGGCCGACCTGGAGTCCCGGATCGCCGGCCACCTGGGCTTCGGTCGCGTGTTGACCAGCGTCGGCCAGATCTACCCCAGGTCGCTGGATGCGGCCGTCGTCGCGACGCTGGTGCAGATCGCTGCGGGGCCGTCGTCGTTGGCGACCACGATCCGGTTGATGGCGGGCCTGGAACTGGTCACCGAGGGTTTCCGTCCCGGCCAGGTCGGGTCCAGCGCCATGCCGCACAAGATGAACACCCGGTCCTGTGAACGGGTCAACGGCTTCATGGTGTTGCTGCGTGGGTACGCCACGATGACGGCGGACCTGGCTGGGTCGCAGTGGAACGAGGGGGATGTGTCCTGTTCGGTGGTCCGGCGGGTCGCGCTGCCGGATGCATTCTTCGCCATCGACGGGCTATTCGAGACGTTCCTGACGGTGCTGGACGACTTCGGCGCCTACCCGGCCGTCATCGCCCGCGAGGTTGATCGATATCTGCCGTTCCTGTCCACCACGAAGGTGCTGATGGCTGCGGTTCGGCACGGCGTCGGTCGCGAGAGCGCGCATGAGGCCATCAAGGACCATGCGGTCGCCGTCGCACTGGCGATGCGGCAGGACGGCCAATTGGACAACGACCTCATCGCCCGGCTGGCCGCCGATCCCCGGATCGGATTGTCCGCTGCCGATCTGACGTCGTTGGTCGCCAGTCCGCTGGAGTTCACCGGGGCGGCGCGGGCGCAGGTCGCCAGCATCGCCGCCCAGGTCGCAATAGTCGTTGCGGCGCACCCGCAGGCAGCCGCGTACGTTCCTGAGGAGATCCTGTGACCCACCCAAAAACAATGCCCACGCCCCCAGGAAACCAGGTAAGCACGTACGACCTGCCCGATGGGTACGAGCATCTGCATTCGGGCAAGGTCCGCGACCTCTACACGACCCCGGCGGGGAACCTCCTCATGGTCGCCTCGGACCGAATCTCGGCGTACGACCATGTCCTGCCGACGCCGATACCGGACAAGGGTCGCATTCTCACGGCGTTGTCCCTGTGGTGGTTCGACCGGCTGGCCGATCTGGTGCCGCATCACGTGGTGTCCACCCGGGTCCCGGCCGTCGTGGCTGGGCGCGCGGTGGTCTGCGACCGCCTAGATATGTTGCCGGTTGAGTGCGTTGCCCGCGGTTACCTCGCCGGGTCCGGCCTCGTCGACTATCGGGAGACCGGCAACATCTGCGGAGTGGGCTTACCGCCCGGGCTGCAGGACGGATCTCGCCTGCCCAAGAACATCTTCACCCCGGCGACTAAGGCGGGGCAGGGTGAGCACGACCAGAACATTACCTACGACGAGTTGATGGTCTCTCTCGGCCAGGAGGAGGCGCAGGAACTCCGCCGCCTTACCCTGGCCGTCTACGACCGGGCCGCCACGATCGCGGCCGAGCGCGGCATCCTGGTGGCCGACACCAAACTCGAGTTCGGTCTCGGTCAGGGCGGTCGTTACAGGGGTCGGATCGTGCTGGGTGACGAGGTCCTCACGCCGGACTCGTCCCGCTTCTGGCCCGCCGCGACCTGGTCGCCGGGTGCGGGGCAGCCGTCCTACGATAAGCAGTATGTCCGTGACTGGTTGACGTCACCGGAGTCCGGCTGGTCCCGCGACTCGGGCGAATTGCCGCCGGAACTCCCCGAGGAGATCGTCGCCAGGACCCGCGCGAAGTACGTAGAGGCGTACGAGTTGCTGACCGGGGAGCGGTTCGCCTGAGCCTGCCTCGGCCCGCGGTCCTATCCCCGGCGCAACGCAAGACCGGGGGCGCTTGACTTCGCGCTCCCGGTCTTGGGGTTCCCGACCGACCATCCCGACGGCCGCCCTGTGTGCGTTGTGGGGCATGTCCCCACCCTGCGCCCGGTGAAACCCCTCCACCGGGGAGTTGTGGTGCTGGTCAGACCCGGAAGGTCGCCAGCGACTGCTGCATGCTTGCGGACATCTCGGCTAGTTCGGCGGCGGCGCGCCGGGTCTGGTCGGCGCTGGTCGACGCGCTTTGCGCCGCACCGGCCACTGCCGTGGCGTTGCCGGCGATCTGGGAGGTCCCGGTTGAGGCCTCGGCCAGGTTACGGGTGATCTCGCCGGAGGTGGCGGTCTGCTCCTCGACGGCCGAGGCGATGGTCACCTGGTAGTCGTTGATCGAGGTGATGACGTCGGAGATCTCGTGAATCGCCGTTGCTGCCTCATCGGCATCATGCTGGATCGCCTTGACCCGGTTGGCGATGTCCTCGGTGGCGCGGGCGGTTTCCTGGGCGAGTTCCTTGACCTCGCCGGCGACCACCGCGAAGCCCTTGCCGGCGTCCCCGGCCCGGGCGGCCTCGATAGTGGCGTTCAGGGCCAGCAGGTTCGTCTGCTCGGCGATCGCCTTGATGGTCTTGATGACGTCGCCGATCTCCTGGCTGGAGCGGCCCAGCTCGGACACCGTGGTGTTGGTGGTGTTGGCGATCCGTACCGCGTTGGCGGCGACATCGGCGGCTGCCGTGGCGTTGCTGGAGATCTCCTGGATGGAGGCGGACATTTCCTCCGTACCCGAGGCGACGGTCTGCACCGATGCGGACACCTGTTCGGCGGCGGATGCGGCCACGGCCGCCTGCGCGCCGGCCTCTTCGGAGGCTTCGGCCATCGCGCCGCTGGCGGCGGTGAGTTCCTCGGCGGCGGCGGCGAGCGCGTTCGCGGACTGGGTGATCTCCTCGATGGTGCCGCGCAGTTGGGCCTGCGCCTCGTTGAGCGACTCGGCCATCCGACCGACCTCGTCGTGGCTGGTTACGGTCACGACGGTACGCAGGTCACCCTTGGCCATGGCCTCCACGGCCACCTGGACGTCGTGGATCTGCTTCGCGATCGAGCGGGCGACCATCATGCCCAGGCCCACGGCGAGCAGCAGCGCTAGGAGCAGCATGGCGATGGCGAGGGTGCGGGCGGTGCTGTACGTGGAGCTCGCGGTATCGACGAGGCTCTGCGCGCGGGCGAACTCGGCGTCCTGCAACTCGCTGAGACCGTCAGTGGCGGCCTGTGTCAGCGGTCGGCTCTTCCCGTCGCGGGCCTTATTGAAGCCGGTGACGTCGTTGGCCATGGCCAGCGGGATGAGGACCGTCTCGGCGACCTTGGAGTAGCCGTCCCAGGACTCCCGGACCTTGGCGAATTGCGCCGGGTCAACGGTTCGGGACGCGTAGGCATCCATCTGCTTGACGAGTTCGGCCTGCGCCTCGGTGTAGGCCGCCTGGTACTTCTGGTTGTCCGCCGTGGTCTCGGCGGAGGCGAGGTTGGCGACCGCGAGACGGACCGCCAGGGTCTGCCGGCGCATCACGCCGAGGTCGGCGATCGAGTCGACGCCCACGGTCTTGATGGCCGTGGCCGCATCCGCGATGGACGCCATCCGGGTGATGGTGAACAGCTGCACCGCGCCGAGCAGCAATCCGACGAGGAGCACCGCTGCAGTGATCTTCGTCGTGACCGACAGGTCTTTGACCTTTCGGCCGATTCCTCCGCTGGCCATGTCCGCCCACCATTCCCGAGTTCGTGGT
>JBBQYX010000076.1:0-13102 GCA_038208295.1 Candidatus Nanopelagicales bacterium
GAGGCCCGCGCAACCGACTTCACCGCAGGCGTCGGCGTGGCCACCCTCGACCCGTTCCAGGGTACAGAAGCGCGATCGGCGTCGAACTTGCCCAACGCAGTCCTCGACGCCTTCCACGGCGTGGCACTCGGGACCAAGTGCGTGGACGAGGTGAGGCGCCCGGTGCAGCAGGCCACGACCGGCCACCGCGGCCGCCAGGGCAACCCGCTCTTGAGAATGACAAGTCCATTTGGCCCCACTGTGCTGTCTTGGATGCCAGGCCAGCACTATGCCTCCAAGTGGGGCCACTTCAGACTGGCACACTCACGTTGCAGCCTGTCCGACCGTTCATGCATGCTGACCCAGTGATGTGAGTAGCGAGTCGGCCCATGTGCCGAGTACCAACGGTGGAAGGACGTCCGGTCGAGCGGGCGTTTGCTCCAGCGTCTGCGCTTCCGCCGATTGCCTCCCTCACTCACAGAAGGTCACCCCGATATGTCACACCCTCGCCTGCCTGTCCTGTGGATCTGCGGCACGGCTGCCGCTGGCAAGTCCGTCACCGCCTGGGCTCTGTTCCAGCAGAAGCTCAACGACGACGCAACGTGCGCCTACCTAGACATCGACCAGGTCGGAATGGTGTATCCCGAGTCCGACACTGATCCGGAGCGTCTTCAACTCAAGGCCGATGCGCTAAACCGACTCATTCCGAACTACAGGGCCGCCGGTGCCCAAGCGCTGATCGTCTCGGGAATCTTGGACCCATCTGCGCCAGCGAATTTCGCCGATCGATTCGGCGACGCCGACGTCACCTTCTGCCTGCTCGACCCTGGCGAAGTCGCGCTACACGAACGAATCCTGGCCCGAGGCTGGGATCCCGGAGACGCCGCCGAGGCAGTCGCGGAAACCGCCACTCTCAGAAGCGCCGAGTTCGTCGACGAAGTGATCGACACCAAAGGGATGACCGTGGCCGAGGTTGTCGACCGCCTCAGTCCACTGTTGGTCACCATTGACTCTCTAAAGGGCCGTGATGATCTTACGCAGCCGACCTCGTCCGCGACGTCAGACCTACTGGTGATCACGGGAGCACGAGCGACGGGCACCTCGACGGTCGGATTCGGGCTGGCACGGTCCCGATGGGCGAATGACACGCTCACAGGCTTCGTGGATCTTGACCAGATCAACTTCCCTCCGACCATGAGCGAAGTTGGCACCCCCTCCGTCGGGTTCGCCAACCTGGCAACGCTTCACGAGCTCTTCGCGGGCAGGGGCGCATCCTTGCTGATCGCCAGCGCCCATCTGAAGGACGGCGAAGAACACCAACACGTGCACGCTACGGTCTCAAACGCCCAGGCAGTCATCGTCCGACTCCGAGCAAACGAAGACACTCTCAAAGAACATGTCCGAGATCGGTTTGGCGGAAGCGACGCCCGGCTCGTCGGTGACGATCTAGTCCGTGCCTCACACGACCACCAACTCGCAGTCGTAGCGCAAGCTCTTCTTGATCAACAGAGACTCGATCAGCAATCGGACGAAAATCTGCTTATCGACGTGAGCGGCTGCACCGTTCATGAGGTGCTGACCCAGATCGCTGGTCTCGGCCTGACGTAAGCGTCCGCACATGGCTCCCTCTGCGGGCGGAGCCCGACCATGGCAGCGATCCGCTAGGGCGGAAACCGCGTCTTTCCGCGAATGCGGCTCTTCACAGTTGAGGGTGTGGTCCGCGTCGACGGGACCGGCGCGTCGGTGACCGGATAGGCGTCGAGGTCTCCCGAGGATGGAAGTTCTCACACTGCCCATCCGGAAGACCTCGACATGCCCGACGCTACCGTCGCGGCGAGCCCTGATCATGGGTACGCACGCGCTGATCTGACCACCTTCTGCCGTCTCGACGAGCTCGGCCTCGAGGTGACCGGCCAACGACTAGAACCCGACCGTGCCGTGCTCGCTTGCCGTGTCCTCGATGCCGACCAGTGGTGTCGTCGGTGCGGCTGCGAAGGGACCGTACGTGACACCGTGATCCGACGGCTGGCCCACGAGCCTCTCGGGTGGCGACAGACCTCGTTGGCGGTCACGATCCGCCGGTATCGGTGCACCGGCTGCGGCCATGTGTGGCGCCAAGACACCACCCGGGCGGCCGAGCCACGCGCGAAGCTCTCACGCCGTGGGCTGCGGTGGGCGCTGGAGGCGATCGTGTGTCAGCACCTCACCATCGCACGGGTCGCCGAGGGCCTCGGTGTCGCGTGGAACACCGCCAACGACGCCGTCCTGGCTGAGGGCAAGCGGGTCCTGATCGACGACGAGCACAGGTTCGACGGAGTCAACGTTCTTGGCGTCGATGAGCACGTGTGGAGGCACACCAGGAAGGGCGACAAGTACGTCACCGTGATCATCGACCTCACCGGGATCCGTACAGGCGCTGGGCCCGCGCGGTTGCTGGACATGGTCGAGGGCCGCTCGAAGCAGGCGTTCAAGACCTGGCTCAGCGAGCGCCCAAGAGCGTGGCGCGACGGTGTCGAGGTCGTCGCAATGGACGGGTTCACCGGCTTCAAGACCGCCGCAGCCGAGGAGCTACCAGACGCGGTCACCGTCATGGACCCGTTCCACGTCGTGAGGTTGGCTGGCGACGCGTTGGATCAGTGCCGACGCCGGATCCAACAGATCATCCACGGCCACCGCGGCCACAAGAACGACCCGCTCTACCGAGCCCGGCGGACCCTGCACACCGGCGCCGGACTCCTCACCGACAAGCAGACCGACCGGCTGCGGGCTCTGTTCGAGGGTGACGACCACGTCCAGGTCGAGGCGACCTGGGGGATCTACCAGCGGATGATCGCGGCCTACCGCGAACCCGACCGGGCCAAGGGCCGCGAGCTCATGACCCAGCTGATCGAGTCACTCAGCGCCGGCGTCCCAGCCGCGTTGATCGAACTGGTCACGCTAGGCAGGACCCTGAAGAAGCGTCCCGACGACGTCCTGGCCTACTTCGACCGCCCAGGCACCAGCAACGGCCCAACCGAAGCGATCAACGGACGACTCGAGCACCTCCGCGGATCAGCCCTCGGGTTCCGCAACCTCACCAACTACATCGCCAGATCACTACTCGAGTCCGGAGGATTCAGACCCCGACTACACCCTCGATTGTGAAGAGCCGCGAATGCTCCTGACCCCGAGGAGCTCTCGAGAGCCGGCGCGACGCCTCCGGCGTTGAGAGATAACGGCTCTAACAGCACGCTGAGCGAATCTCCTGCGGAATCCCTGCGGAATTTGGGACGTTTGGGACCAACGGAAAGGGCCCCTGTTCCTGCATATGTGCAGGTCAGAGGCCCTTTGCCGGTTACGACAAGATCAGATGTCGTAGTAGAGCTCGAACTCGTGGGGGTGGGGGCGCAGGCGGATGGGGTCAACCTCGTTGGTGCGCTTGTAGTCGATCCAGGTCTCGATGATGTCCTCGGTGAAGACGCTGCCTTCGATCAGATAGTCGTGGTCCGCCTCCAGGGCGTCCAGCACCGCCGAGAGAGAACCGGGCACCTGCGGGATGGCCCGGGCCTCGTCCGGGGGCAACTCGTACAGGTCCTTATCGATGGGTGCCGGCGGCTCGATCTTGTTCTTGATTCCGTCGAGGCCGGCCATCAGCATCGCCGAGAACGCGAGGTATGGGTTCGCCGAGGGGTCGGGCACCCGGAACTCGATGCGCTTGGCCTTGGCGCTGCTGCCGGTGATCGGGATCCGGATGCACGCGGAGCGGTTGCCGGCGGAATAGACCAGGTTGACCGGAGCCTCGAAACCAGGCACCAGGCGGTGGTAGGAGTTCACGGTGGGGTTGGTGAACGCCAGCAGCGACGGGGCGTGGTGCAGCAGACCACCGATGTACCAGCGAGCGATGTCCGACAGGCCGGCATAACCGAGCTCGTCGTAGAACAACGGCTCGCCGGCTTTCCACAGCGACTGGTGACAGTGCATGCCGGAACCGTTATCACCGAACAGCGGCTTGGGCATGAACGTCACCGTCTTGCCGTGTTCCCAGGCCACGTTCTTGATGATGTACTTGAACGTCATCAGAGTGTCGGCGGCGTGCAGCAGGGTGTCGTACCGGTAATTAATCTCGGCCTGCCCGGCTGTGCCGACCTCGTGGTGAGCCCGCTCCAGTGTCAGCCCGGCATCCATCAGAGCCTTGCTCATCGCGTCGCGCAGGTCGGCGTAGTGGTCCACCGGAGGTACGGGGAAGTAGCCACCCTTGTAGCGGGTTTTGTAGCCGCGGTTACCGCCCTCCTCCTCACGACCGGAGTTCCAGGCGCCCTCGATCGAGTCGATGAAGTAGTAACCGGCGTTCTGTTTGGTCTCGAATCGGACATCGTCGAAGATATAGAACTCAGCCTCGGCGCCGAAGAAAGCGGTGTCCGCGACGCCCGTGCTGGCTAGGTAGGCCTCAGCTTTCGTCGCGATCTGGCGCGGGTCCCGCGCGTACGGCTCGTCGGTCCGTGGTTCCACGATGGAGAAGTTGAGATTCAGCGTCTTGGCCTTGCGGAACGGGTCCACATACGCGGTCGCGGGGTCGGGAATAAGCTTCATGTCCGACTTATGGATAGCAGCGAAACCCCGGATCGAAGAACCGTCGAACATCAGACCGTCGTCGAAGGCGTCCTGGGTGAAACCGGACGCTGGCACGTTGAAGTGCTGCTGGACGCCGGGCAGGTCGGTGAACCGGACGTCGACGAACTCCACGCCCTCCTCGCGGATGTACCGGAGCACTTCCTCCGAGTTGGTGAACATCCATCCTCCTTGTGAGTCCGCTCCCGCAGGCGCGGATCGATCGCTGGGGCGTTGCATCGGCGCGGCGCGCGGATCGGGGCGATCCGCCCGGCTCTACCGTCGGGCGGACGCTAGGGCGACGGGGTTACCCGGTCGTGTCTCGACCATTTCTGCCGTGTTACGCGGGGATCTGAGGTACGCGCGTCAGGTCCAGCGCCGCAGGGTCCGACCGTCCTTGTCCTTGAACGCGCTGACCACCAGCATGATCAGGTCGATGAGGGTCCAGATGCCCAGACCGCCCAGCGTGAGGATCATCAGTACGCCGGTGCCGATCTTCCCGACGTAGAAGCGGTGCACGCCGAGGACACCGACGAAGAAGCACAGCAGGGCTCCGACGAGAATCAACTTGTCACTGGTGTCCGGGGGGTAGGTCTGGGCGGCTGGGTAGCCGTTGGGTGGCCCGTACGGTCCACTGGGCGGGTTCTGACCTGGCGGCGGCGGTGGGTACTGGCCGGACATACGTACTCCCAGGGTCGGGCCACGCAACGGTGGCCACCGAACGCGCCGCGGATCACCCGCGGGCTGCGGCCTGCGGTCGGAGGCGACCGCCGGACACGGACCAACGTACTCACGTCAACGGGTTCAACGCGGGGCGCGAGGCATCCGGGCGTTCTTCGGCAGCGGGCCCTTGGGCACTGGAACCGGGGAACTGGCCAGCGCGTCCAGCCGCCGGCGGATCTCGGTGACCTCGGCGGGGCGCAGGGTGGCGGGCAGCTTGGTCAGGGCCTTCTGGAGCTTCATCAGCGGCACCTGACCCTCGATCTCCCCCACCTGGAGCTCGTGGATGGGCACCTCCGCCACGAAGCGTGCGGTCCGGCGCCGCTCGTTGGCCAGCAGGTTGGTCAGCCGGGTTGGCGTGCCCTCGCCGATGAGGATCACGCCGGGCTTGCCGACCACCCGGTGCACGATGTCTTGATTCTTCGTGACCGCCACCGCGGAGGTGACCGACCAGTTGCCGCGCATCGACTCGATCACCGCAGCGGCCGCGCCGGGCTGTCCTTCGATCTGCTTGTACGCCGCTCGGATGGCCTTACGGCTGAAGATGTACGTAGCCGCCAGCAGCGCCAGCGGGATCCCCAGGATCAGGCCGGAGATCCAGTTGAGTACGAGGGTGACCAGCGCGACGGTGACGGCGAGGACACCGACGAACGCCCCGAGCATGACCCAGCCGACCGTTGGATCGGATCGGCGCGTCATGCGGTAGTTCTCGATCAGTTGCGAGATGCGCCCGCCGCCGCGGCGCTTCTTCTTTTTCGGGGTCGGGGTCGCTGGCATGTGCCCAGCGTAGGAGTCCCCGGGCGATCCGCTGCCAGCACCCGGTCAACGCTCGCTGAGTCCTTCAGCCTCGCGGGGTGAACACCTCGATGACGTCCCCGGCCTGCACGGTGCCGGGGTGCTCCACCCAGGCGGTGATCCCGCGCCGATGGATGGCGGCCTTCGGGAAAGCCTCCGGGTCGGTCCCGTAGCGAGCGGCGACCATCGAGCCGGCGATGGTGCAGGGGGCGTTCTCGCCGCCGACGAGCAGCACGGCCGTCGATGCGAACACCAGCCGGGTCAGCGGCGGCAGCGCGGTCAGTCCTGGGATCCCGGCCGTACAGATGTTGTCGGCGATGACACCGGGGGCCAACTTCGCGATTCCGAGTTCAGCAGCGATCTCGTCCTGTTCGGCGGCGTCGACCAGGGACACCTGCCGGGCGTTCCAGATCTCGGTGCCGCGCTCAAAGGTCGGGCGCTGCCTGCTGTCCGAACGCATCGTGGTCCCGTGATGCCGGTCGCCGACGGGTCCACCCCAGTCCAGGTCCAGGACGTCGCGCGGTTGCGGCACCTCGACGCCGGCGGGCCAGACATGCGTGGCGACGACGCGGCCCACCGCGGTCGGCTTCATCGCCCGGCCATCGCCGGGTCGGCCGGTGCTGTGGTGTCGACCGGTGCTTTGGTGTCGACCGGTGCAGCGGTCCGGGCGGCCATCGCCTGGGCGTACAACCGGCCGGCACGGTAGGACGAGCGCACCAGCGGACCGCTCATGACGCCCGCGAAGCCGATCTCCTCGGCGACGGCCGCGAGGTCGACGAACTCCTCCGGCCGTACCCAGCGGATGACGGGATGGTGGCGAGGGGTGGGGCGCAGGTATTGCGTGATCGTGATCAGATCGCAGCCTGCCTCGTGCAGGTCATGCAGGGCCTGCAGCACCTCCGCCATCTCCTCGCCCATCCCCAGAATCAGGTTGGACTTGGTGACCAGCCCGGCCGCGCGGGCTGCGGAGATGACCCCCAGGGAGCGTTCGTAGGTGAACGCCGGGCGAATCCGCTTGAACAGCCGCGGGACGGTCTCGACGTTGTGCGCGAACACCTCCGGCGCGGCGTCGAAGACCTGCCCCAGCAGCTCGGGATCGCCGCTGAAGTCCGGTGCCAGCAATTCCACGCCACAGCCGGGGACCTCGCGGTGGATCTCCCGTACGGTCTGGGCATACAGCCAGGCACCCTGGTCGGGCAGATCGTCGCGGGCGACGCCGGTGATCGTGGCGTAGCGCAGTCCCATGGTGCGTACGGAGTCCGCCACCCGCCGCGGCTCGTCGACGTCCAGCGGCTGCGGCCGGCCGGTGTCGATCTGGCAGAAGTCACATCGCCGGGTGCACTGCTCGCCGCCGATGAGGAAGGTCGCCTCGCGGTCCTCCCAGCACTCGTAGATGTTGGGGCAGCCGGCTTCCTGACACACGGTGTGCAGGCCCCCGGAGCGGACCAGGTCATGGATTTGCGCATACTGCGGCCCGGTTTTGAGGCGGGTACGGATCCACTCCGGTTTGCGCTCGATGGGCACCGCGGCGTTGCGTACTTCCAACCGGAGGAGGCGGCGGCTCGGCGGGGCGAGCGGGGATTCGTCCAACGACATGCCCTCAGCCTAAGTCGCCGAGACCTGGTCGGCCGGGTCCGCTCAGCCCGGCGAGCACCGCCGATTCGACCGCGTCCACGACATCGGTCACACCGACCCGGCGGCCGAGTTCGGCCGTCAGCGACGTGACCCCGGCGTCGGGGATGCCGCAGGGCACGATCCGGTCGAACCAGGACAGGTCCGGGTCGCAGTTGAGGGCGAAGCCGTGCATCGTGACCCCGCGGGCGACGCGGACACCGATGGCCGCGACCTTGCGAGCCGGGCGCAGGAGCGCCGGGTCACCCGGCAGCCACACACCGCTGCGGCCCTCGACCCGTTCCGCCTGAACCCCCAGCGTCGCGCACACATCGATCAACGCCTGCTCCAGGGTGCGTACGTGCGCCACCACATTCAACGGGTCGGGCAACCGCACGATCGGGTAGCCGACCAGTTGGCCCGGGCCGTGCCAGGTGATCCGGCCGCCGCGGTCCACCTCGATGACGGGCGTTCCGTCGAAGGGCCTGTCCTGCGGCTGGGTCCGGCGGCCGGCGGTGAAGACCGGGGGGTGTTGCAGCAGTAAAAGAGTCGGCGGCTCGGTCCCTGCGACGACCCCAGCATGGAGCCGCTGCTGCTCGGTCCAGGCCTGCTCATAGGGGATCTCGGCGCCGGGGGTCAGGCCCCAGCGGCGTACCGCGAAGGTCGTTCGCGGTCCGCCGTCCGGTGTGGTCGAGGGTGCCACCGCAACGCTGCTGAGCTCAGGCACGGGCGATGCTCCAGTCGTCGAGGATGGCGTCGGCGGCTCGCCGGCCGCTGACCAGGGCGCCCTGGATGGACGGGGTGTCGCGGTGGTCACCGGCAACGTAGACGCCGTCCCCCAGCCGTGCGTCTTTTCGCAGCGGCGACATCGGGGGATAGGCCGGCAGTGCGTACGGGATGGCGTACGTCGCCACCGGGGTCCAGTCGCGCGTGGAGACCCCGTACAACCGGGTCAGCTGCGTACGTACATCGCGCTCGGCCGCGTCGCCCGGGTGCAGCCCCAGTGCGCTGCTCGAGATCAGCACCCGTCCGTTCGAAGCGTACGAAGCAGCCGCGTGCGTGAGCACCACCGTCGATGTCAGCCGCAGGCCGGCCACACCGGTACGAACGCTGTCACCATCCAGCACCAGAACCGGATCACCCCCGGTGAGGTCGGCGTGGTCGGCGTCCGCCACGTGGTACCACGTGGTGACCGCCCGCCCGGCCGGCACGTGCAGCCCCGGCAGCAGGCGCCCGGCCGTGACCGGGTCGGTGGCCACCAGGATCGCGCGCGCTCGCATCGACGCCGTGTCGGTGCTCACCCCACCGGCAGTCAACGCGCGGACAGCCGTGCCCAGCCGAACGGTCCCGGCGGGTAGTGCTGCGGCCAGCTGCTCGGGAATGGCCGACATGCCCTCGGCGGGGACCGATGGTGTGCCGCGGACGAATGAGCGCAGGACCAGGTCGAGGAACCGTCGGGACGTCGCCAGATCGTCCTCGAGGAAGACGCCGCGCAGAAACGGTCGGACGAGGCGGTCCACGACATCGCCGCGGACGCCTGCCTCGGCCAGCGCGGCAGCCGCGGTGACGTCCGGTTCGTTGCGCAGCCGGGCGGGCTCGTGCCGACTCGCCGTCAGCGCATATCCGCCGAGTCGCGCGAGCCCCCCGGGAGTCCCGACGGCGCCGCTGAGTGCCCCCGCGGCGCTGGCCAAGGCCCAAGACGGACGCCGGCGCGGATCCGCCAGCCGATGGCGGCGACCACCACGGACGACGATCGCCCCGGCGACGAACGGGCGCAGGGCGAGGGCAGGGTGGTCCAGCACCCGGGCACCCTCGGGATAGGCCGGGTTATACAGCTGGAACCCGCGGTCCAGCAGGACCCCGTCGAGGCGGTCGGTACGGACACGGCCGCCGACCTGGTCGGCCGCTTCGAGAACTACCACGCCGATGCCGTGCATGGACAACTGACGGGCGGCGGCCAGCCCGGCGAGCCCGGCCCCGACGACGACGACGTCCGTCGACTCGGCCCGAATAGCCGCCCGCGCGGGACCCACTGCGACGTCAGCCACCGGCATCGGCTCGGCCTGCTGCGCCGGCGGTGCTGTTTCGCATGGACCACTCCCTCGATCTGCCGGACCTGCGCCGGCCCGCTGCGGTTGGGCTGCCGGCCAGCATTCTGCGTCCTGATCGGCATTGTCCGTCCTGATTGCAGTGTCCGTCCTGAGCGGTGCTGGCGGCCGGCCACCACGCGTCATGAGGAGGCCGCGCACGATTGTTTGTACCGAGGCCGTCGCGGTGCCGCTGTTCGCTGTGCAGGGTTTGTGGATGAGCGTCAGCAGGTTTCGGGCGGGCTGGGCATGCTGGCCGGGTGCGCGAACCCCAACCTCCCGGGTCGGCGGTCGATGCAGTCCGGGTGATCCAACTGCCCCCGGACCTCGTCGTGCGCGACCAGGTCCGCCGGCGGCTTGCCCGGCTGAGTTCGGTCGGACACCCGGGGTTGGTGCCGATCGCCAGCGTGACGGCCATCAGCGAGGGCCTGCTGCTGGCGTATGTCGAGCCGGTGGACGCCGTCGCCTGGTCGACCGCCATCCGTCTCCGACGCATGCCCGAGGAACAGGCCCGGCTGCTCCTGGCGGGCATGCTGCGCGATGTCAGTGCGGCGCTGGTCGCGTTGCATGATCACGGCTTCACCCACGGCGCTCTGGACGGCGCCAACGTGTTGGTGGACCCGCGCGGGACGGCGTGGCTGACCGGGGTCGGAAGTGCCTGGTCCGCAGCACCCTTGGCTGCGTCGGCCGACGACTGGGCCGCGTTGGCCGCCCTCGCGACCGTCCACGATGTGACACCGCCGGTCGACGTGGTCCGGGCCCTGCGCGCGGCGGGGTCCCAGGATCTCGCAACGGTTATGTCGGCCGAGCCGTCCGAGCCGTCCGAGCCGGCCGAGCCGGCCGAGCAGGCGGACCGGGCCGCGAGGTGCGCTCAGGCATGCGAAGCCTGGGCGGATCAACTGCAGGCCTGCGCTAGCTCACGGACGGCAGTGCCGTCGGCGGTGTCGTCCGCGGTGTCGTCCGCGGTGCCGTTGGCTGCGGCGATCCGGCAGGCGGCTGCGGACCCGATGCCCGCTGTCGGGGTGTTGCCCGCGGTGGACGTCTCACGGCCGCCGCGGCCATCATCGCCGGCGGCCCCACGCAACCGCGTACCGCCGACGGTGGAATCCAGGCGCCGGTGGCTCACGGCACCTGGCCGGCATGGGCATCCGCTGGTGGTGATTCCGTTGCTCGCCGCGTTGCTCGTGGTGGCGGCGCTGTTGGGCGCCGCGACCCTCGGCAGGCAGCTCGAACCGCCAGAAGCCGAGGTTGCAAGCGGACGGGTCCGTGGCGCTGACACAACTGTGGTTGCGAACACGGCGAGCCCCACCGCCGACAGGAGAGCCGACCCGGTCTCGCCCAATGCGGGGACGCCCGGGATGGGGGCATCCCGGGCTGCGGCCCCCAGCGCCGCGCTGCCTGACGGGCCGGCGTCCGACTCAGCGTCAGACCAGTCCGATGCGTCGGCGGCGTCTCGGCGATCCGATACTCCTTCCTCCCGCGCCGATCCGAGGGTCGAGCAGCGTGCCGAGTCGGCACGGCAGGTGCGCGCGGCACTAGTCGCGACCGACCGAGCCAGGGCGCAGGCGTTTGAGACCGGCCGCCTCACGGAGTTGGCTCGTCATATTTTGCGCAATTCGCCGGCCTGGAAACGGGACTCCGCCGCCGTTGCAGCACTCACGGCGGCCGGGCTGCATGCCGAGGGACTGCACACGCAGATTCTCGAGTTAGGAGCAGTCGAAATTGCCGAGGACAAGGCCAGGGTCGTCGTCACCGATCGACGATCGGGCTACGGACTTGTCGACCACGCGGGACGCCTGGTGTCCGAGGTGGCCACGGCCGAGCGGGCGACCTGGGTGGTGGGTCTGCAGCGTGTCCCGGATGGTTGGCGAGTGGTGTCGGTGACGGCCGTCCCAGACTGAGCCCACCGAATTGCCGCAACTCAGCGGCGAGCACACAGGCAGTGAGGCAGTGAGGCAGTAAGGCAGTAGGGCAGTGAGGCAGTGAGGCAGGATCGCGTCGAACTCACTCGGTGAACGCGGCAGCGAGCTCAGCGGCCAGCGCATGCACACGGTCGACCATCGGGGCGGTCGCTGCCTCGAGGACTCGGCGGGCGCTCAGTTGGCTGATGTCCTCTTCCGCGGGTTCGCCGAGTGCCCGACCGGCGACCTCGCGGGCCACCGCCAACGCGACCGCGCCGCCGGTACGGACGTCCGGCGTATGCCCGCCGCCAGGAGGCAGGGCGCTCTCGGCGAGGGAGCCGATCATGAATTGCGGGAGGTTCCAGGCTGCCAGGGCAGCTGCCGACACGGCCACATGGGGCTGGCCGTAGCGCGCGCGTTCGGCGGTTGCGAGGCCCCGACGGCCGGCCGTATTCGCGGCCAGCAACCGCTGGTATTCGGTCGCATCCACATGGTTCAGCAGCCCTTGCCCCATCGACGCCAGCAGTCCCAGGCAGAAGCAATCCTGCGGTTTCAGCGCGAACGCCTGCGCCAGCTCACCGCCGGCAACAGCGGTGGCCGTCGCGCGCTCCCAGAACAACGGGGGCAGATCCGGACCGATCGCCCGCTGGGTGACGGCGGTCACAGCCAGACTCGTCACCGTGGTGAAGCCGACGACGGTCACGGCGAACGTGGTGGTGGAAACCCGCCCGGACAACCCGTAGTAGGCCGAGTTGGCCAGCCGCATCAGACGTCCGGTGAGAACCGGATCTGCTGCGACAACGGTACCCAGATCTGCGGCCGAACTGTCCGGTGAGTCAGCCAGTGCGATCAGGTGGTACGCGACGGGACTGCTGGCGCGCAGTTTGTCGAGCTGAGCCACCGCGGCGGCCACGGCGAGTCGTCCCGCATCTGCCTGGTCGACCGCGGCTGGATCGGCACCGGGATGATCACTACCCGGCGCCCCGGCCACCCGGACGGGGCCATCGGATCGTCGGCCCGGCCGCTCCCACAACAGACCGATGTCGTTGGTGCTCATGCTGGTCCTGCTTCATCGTGCTGGGTTACGGGCAGGTGGGCCGCCACCCAGGCCGGCAGCGCCGACGCTGCCATGGGCCGGGCGTAGCGCCACCCCTGGGCCGCCGGGCAGCCCAACGCTGCCAGGCAGGCCGCCTGCTCAGCGGTCTCGACCCCCTCTGCGATCGTGTTCAACCCCAACGACTCCGCCAGGGACACCACCGCATCGGCCACACTGCGCGGCCGCGGATCCGGCAGATCCGCCACAAACGACCGGTCGATCTTCAAACAGTCGACCGGCAGCCGGCACAGATAGGCCAAACTCGACTGCCCCGTACCGAAATCATCGATCGCCAACCCGACACCCATGTCATGCAACCGCGTCAA
>JBBQYX010000077.1:0-12973 GCA_038208295.1 Candidatus Nanopelagicales bacterium
CCAGGACATGCCTGCCGACCTGGGCTTCCAGAAGTCCAGTGACGGTGGGCGGTCCTGGCAGGCCGTCTCCCTCGAAGGGCAGGTCGACTTCCACCGGTTGCGGGCGGTCGGCAGTGTCGTCCTCGGCCTGTCCGCCCACGATGGCCGCTTGATGCGCTCGCGCGACTCCGGGGTGACCTGGAAAGACCTGGGGACCCCGCCGCTCTACGACATCGCGGTCGACCCCCGCAACCCCGATCGGGTACTCGCTACCACTGAGCAGGGTCCGGTGCTGAGCACCGATGGCGGTGCGCGCTTCGCCCCGATCGACGGGGCTCCGCTCTTGGCGCTGCTGTCCTGGGCCGGGCCCACCGTGTACGCAGCTGCTCCCAGCGGTGATCTCTACACCTCAGGGGACGGCGGTGCCAGCTGGACCCGAACTGGTTCCGTGGGCGGGCAGCCCAGCGCGATCGCGGCCAACCGTGAGCACGTCATCGTGCTCGCCGGGGCGACCATTGTGGAGTCCACCGACGCCGGAACGACCTTCACCCCCCGGATCACTGGCCTCGGTGAGCACTGAGGACCCACCGGAATACGTCCGCTATCCGTAAATGCATGCGGACATGGCGGCTTTGGACAGCCCGCACCCTCACCCGGTCAGCAAGTCGTCGGCATGGGCGCGGACTGCCGCAGGTGGGCAGCAACGAACCCCCTTGCGCAACCGCCCCTCACGGCTGATGACAGGTGGTGTCATGACGGTCCGGGTGTGGCGATGGCCATGACGGCTGCGGCCTCGCCAATCTCCCGGGTCGTCGACCAGCGCCCCAGCGACAGGCGCAGGGCGCTGAGCGCGTCGTGCCTGTGCAGTCCCATCGCGGTGAGCGCAGGGGACGGTTCGTCGCGTCCCGCGTGACATGCCGAGCCTGCCGATGCCGCGACCGCTGGCATGCCGGCGAGGAGGGCGAGAGCCGGGGCGCCGGCGATGCGGACGTTGAGCGTGTTGGGTAGGCGTTCGGTCGGGTGGCCGTTGAGGTGCACGCGCCCGGGTAGGCAGTCGTGCAACCGTTGCTCGAGCTGATCGCGCAGGGCCGTGAGCCGCGCGGTCTCACCGCCTGTGAGAGCCTGCCCGGCGAGGTCGGCGGCTCGGCCGAGCCCGACGGCGTAGGCGAGGTTCTCGGTGCCGGCGCGCAGTCCGTGCTCCTGCCCACCGCCTGCAACGATGGGGTGCAGGTGCACGCCCGTGCGCACGTACAGCGCAGCGATGCCCTTGGGTGCGTACATCTTGTGCCCGACTACCGTGAGCAGGTCCACACCTAGCTCGTCGACATCGACGGTGATCTTGCCGGCGGACTGGGCGGCGTCGGTGTGCAGAAGGACCCTGCGGGCGCGGGTGACAGCCGCGATGTTGGCGATCGCCTGGATGGTCCCGGTCTCGTTGTTCGCGTGCATGATCGACACCAGAACGGTGTTGGGGGTGATGGCCGCATCCACGGCGCCGGGGTCCACGCGCCCGGTGCGGTCCACGGGCAGGTAGGTGACGGCCACGTCGTGCAGCACCTCAAGGTCGCGGCAGGCGGCCAGCACGGCCGGATGCTCGGTGACTTGCGTGATCACGTGAGGACGGGCAGCTCCGGCCGCGCGGGCCGCCAGGACCGCGCCACGGATGGCCAAGGCGTCGGCCTCCGAGCCGCTAGCGGTGAAGATGATCTCCGATGCGTCCGCGCCGACGAGCGCAGCGACGGCAGAGCGGGCCTGGTCCATGGCGCGGTGCGCCGATCGGCCGAAGACGTGGTTACTGGAGGGGTTGCCGAACTCGACGGTCAGGTACGGCGTCATCGCCGCGAAGACCTGCGGGTCGATCGGGGTGGTGGCGTTGTAGTCCAGGTAGATCGGACGATCGCGCAACCCCGGATGCTGCTCGCTCATGCGCGGCAACCTCCATCAGAAGCAGTGACTAGAACACCAGGACCTTGTCGGCGGCCAACGTGCTGTCGGCCAGTTCTTCCATCGTGGAGCGGCGCGCACCCTCGACGAGCATGGGCTCTTGGATGCCCCGGGCGTCCATGCAGGTGCCGCAGCACAGGATCTGGCCGTCGTTACGGACCACGGTGCCGAGCATGCGGTCAAGTTTGTAGTAGCCGTCCGCGGTCTTCTGCCCGCTCATAGCGGTTGTGACGCCGTCGCCCATGAGGAACACGGTGACCTCGACGCCCTCGCGCTTGGACAAGGAACCGGCCAGCCGGATGGCGTTGTATGTGGAGTCCGCGCCGTAGGCGGAGCCATTGATGATCATCAGGACGTTCACGGGTGTGGTTCCTTCGGGTCGGTGACCAGGCGGTCGGGATGGCGGGGACGTCGGTGTTCACGCCTTCCTGGCGTCGGCGGGGCGGCTCAAGTGGGCTGAGCCGTTCCGTTCGGCGCCGCGGGCGGGGTGGTGCGCGGGTTCGTCACGGTCGTGGCTCGCGGTTACGCGCGGTGGACGACCGTGTGTAGCGGGACGGCGTTGATCACGGTGAACGCGAAGGGGCACTTCTGTCGCGCGGCCTGTTGCCAGCGCGCCAACGTGTCGTCCGAGACGTCGGTCGCGACCGTCACGGTGACGGTGATCTGCTCGATCAACGGCCCGTCGCCCATGTCGTACACGCGGGCCACATCGATATCTTGCTCGGCCACCACGCGCAGCTCGCTCAGATCGACGCCCTCCATCGCGGCGACGGTCACCAGGGTTGCGGCGTAGCAGGCGCCGAGGCCGGTGAGCATGTACTGCAACGGGTCCGGGGCCAGCCCGCTACCGCCGAAGCCGGGGGCCACGTCCACGCTGAGCGAGGTCTCGCGGTCGCCGTGGGCCATGGACGCGGTGTACGCGGGGGTGCCGTCGGCGAAGCTCCAGGTGCCTTCGACGCGCTTGTGCATCGTGAATACGCCAGGATCGGACTGGCCGTGCTCCACGACAGCTGCCAGCACCCCGAGGTCGAGGTTGTTCTTCCGCATCCGTGACTCCGTCCGCTATTCAAGCAAGTCATTGAATAATCGACGATACCAGACCGTGAACCCTCCTCGGCGTACTGTTCAACAGATCAGTTGAGGAGGCGGCGTGGAACCACGTCAGTTCAAGGATGAGGTGTTCGGTCACTTCGCCCGCATCGGCGCGGCCCTCGGGCATGCCAAGCGCGTGGAGATCCTCGACGTCCTGTCGCAGGGTGAGCGTTCCGTGGACTCGCTGGCTCAGCAGATCTCCGCGACCGTCGCCAACACCTCGCGGCACCTGCAGATCCTCGCCTCGGCGGGCCTGGTCGCCCGGCGCGTGGACGGCACGTCCAGGGTGTACCGCCTGGCCGACCCGGCCGTCGAGACCGGCTACCGCACGCTTGTCCGCCTCGCCGAGCAGCACAACGCCGAGGTCACCGCCCTGTCTGACGCGTTCTTCCGGCAGGCCGACGGCACCCGCCCGGTCACGTTCACCGACTTCGACGAGATGTCCCGCGCGGGGCAGGTCGTCCTGGTCGACGTGCGACCACCCAGCGAGTTCGCCGCCGGTCACGTCGAGGGAGCCGTCAACATCCCCGTCGCGGACCTGGCCGCGCGCATGACCGAACTACCACCGGACGCCAACGTCGTCGCGTACTGCCGGGGCCCGTACTGCGTCATGGCCGCCACCGCCGTCACCCGCCTGCGAGAGTCCGGCTACCACGCCGTCCGCCTCGACGGCGGCTACCCCCAGTGGCGCGACGCCGGACGCACCGTGGCGTCGTAGCCAGCCGTCACCCACTCGCCAAACGGCGTCTGCACCTCCTGCCGGCTCAGCGGGCGGTTCCCCGGCCGCGCCTCACCCTGTCCCGGTGCGCCGGTGTTCCACCGGTGGAAGGCCTACACCGGGTGGGTTCCGAACCGCTGCTCGCAGACCTCGTCCCAGCCGTAGCGCCGTTCCGTCACATACCCCCCAGTGAGGCAACTCGAGCACTACAGGACCTGCGTCGCGCCCAGGGGACGTCAGCGAATCGCAAGACGCCAAGCTTCGAGAGGCCCATGACGCCATTGACCGGCTGGTCCGACATTGACCGACCCGCTATTGAACGTAGGCGTCGCGACCTCCACGCGACGAACCGCCCCGTTATGCCCACCCATGTATGAGAAGCGATCGATGGAGTGGCTCGCCGAACCGACCATGAAGGAGAAGCCGGGATGGAGACCAACCCCACGCCGCTGACGACCACCAGTCACCGAAGGATGCGCCGGGCAGCCTGACACTGGTCGGGGCAGTTTCCCTGGGCACCGGCGTCATGATCGGCGCAGGAATCTTTGCGCTCACCGGCCAAACCGCTCGGCTGGCAGGCAACCTGTTCCCGGCGGCCTTCGTCGCCGCGGCAGTGGTCGTCGCCCTTAGCGCGTACTCCTACGTCAAGTTGTCCAACGCCTACCCGTCCTCGGGAGGTGTCGCCAAATTCCTCGGTGAGGAGTACGGCCCCGGGGCGGCGACAGGCGTGTTCGCCATCTTGATGTAGGTCTCTATGGTGATCAGCCAGAGCCTGGTCGCCCGCACCTTCGGTACCTACGTCCTGCAGATTGTCGGCCTCGATCCAGTCGCGTTGTGGGTGCGGTCTTCGCCATCGGGCTGCTCGCAACCGCATTCGTTGTGAACGTCGCCGGAAACCGGGCCGTCGAGGTCAGCCAACGATCGATGGCCGCGGTGAAGATCGTCGGTCTCGGGCTGTTCGCAGTCGCCGGCCTCTGGTTTGCCTCTGCCGCCAACTTCACGAATGGACTACCGCGGCCGGGATCGATCTCTCCGTTGAGGGGTTCCTTGCTGCGGTCGCGCTGGCGATCCTTGCCTACAAGGGGTTCACCACCATCACCAACAGCGGCGGTGACATTGTCGATCCCCACCGAAACACCGGCTGAGTGTGACAAGCCCATTTGGCCCCCACTGACGAAGCGCTTTGCATAGCCTTCTGCTCATCCACCGAAGAGAGGAACCACAGACCATGCCACTCATCAATGTCAAACTCATCGAGGGCGTCTGCACACCTGAGCAGAAGCAAACTATCGCCCACGCTCTCACCGACGCGATGGTCGCTGTCGAAGGCGAGAATATGTGCTCGGTCACCTGGTGCGTGATCGACGAGGTCAAGAGCGGCGACTGGGCGATCGGCGGTCAGTGCTTGACCACCCAAGCGGTCCGAGATCTCGCTGCGGGCAGGACCCCTCAACCAGCCTGATCGCGCGCCACGCCGGTCGGGCCGACAGAGCATGCGGCCCAACCGCGGGGGGGCTCGACATCCGGTCCGTGAAGGTTCAGACGATGCGACGCCACCTCGCGGAGTTCATGGCTGGCGTACTCAAGACGCCCGGTCGGCGGCTGGTGAGCTGAAGGTGTCGGTCAGGGTGGTGTGCAGCCAGCTTCGGTAGCTGTGTGGGCCCTGGTTGAGCTCGACGCGCACGAGGTGCCAGGTCTCGGGACCGATGAGGACGTAGAGGGTGGTCGTCGCCCAATGGAGATCTCGGCCGGGTGGGAGCATCCCGGAGACCCCGAAGCTCGCGGCCACGAGTCCCATGTCGGCTCGGTGCCCCTGTTTTCCGAAGGCCCACAATGTGGCCGCGTCGGGATCCACGGCGGCGGCACCGCGAGCCATCGCGAACAGGGCCCCTGTGCGCTCGTGCAGGTCCACTGTGGCATCGACCAGCCGGCGGATCTTTCGCCCAGGGTCGGGGTCTTCGACGATGTCACGAAACCACTGCCGCTCTGCAGCGGCGACGCCCTGGTCGTCACCCACGATCGCGGTCTCCACCACCTCCTTGAGCAGGGTGAGCTTCGTCGCGAACTGCAGGTACACGGTCTTCTCGGCCACTCCCGCAGCCCCGGCGATCGACCGGATAGAGGTCGCGGAGTATCCGTCGTGGAGGAACAACCGGCTCGCCGCCGCGCGGATGCGGGCCCGGGTCTCGCGCGCCGCCGCGAGCCGCCGCGGGGCGTGGTAGGTGCGCTGCGGTTCCTTCTCCGATGACGCGGTCACGTGACGTGCCTCCTGAACAGTGTTGACACCAGTGCTGCTGTAGTGATTTATTGACTACAGAAGCAGAGTAGCCAATGTCAGGAGTACGCCCATGAGCGACATGCCGGTTCTGCAGATCTACTCGGTGAAGATCCCGGTGGCCGACCTGACCACGAGTCGGCGGTGGTACGCCGACGTGTTCGGCCTGCGCGAAGAGCTGGAGTGGCCCGATGAGGACGGCGTCATCCGCGGGATCGCCTTCGAGCGCCTCGCAGGCGTGACCCTGTCGCTGCGCGAACACCCCGAAGCGGCCGCCGCCACCCGAGACTTCGGATTCATCAACGTGCGGGTCCCGGCCGAGCGCGATCTCGCGGTCTGTTCGGAGCACCTCGACCGACTCGGCGCGTGGCACACCGACGAGATCAGCAGAGCCCGCGGCCGACTGGTCGGCTTCCACGACCCCGACGGCCACCAGCTGTCCTTCTATGCCGAAACCACCTCGACCGGCGTACGCCAGGACTCGGTCCATGTCGTGCGCAGCACCGAACACGCAACGCCCGCCGAGCACCCGCGACACGGGTCGTCATGATCATCGCCAGCGTGCCCTCGCCCCCCGCGGTCGGGGGCCGATGGCGCGTCAGTGAGCGGACCCAGCCTCGACCTCTGGTCTCCTCAACCCCCCACCGTCATAGCATCGTCAGCTGGCCTTTGCGCGACGCCCTGGTCCCCGCCTGGCTACAGGCGCTCACCGCAACCCTGCTCCTGGTCGCGGGTGCACTCTTGGTCGCCACACTCCAAATCAGCTCGGGGCCGGCCAACCCGGCAGCAGTCAACCTGACCAACCCGTCCCCCGCTCCGGGCCCCTCACCCCAGCCCGTAGCCGTGCTCGCGCAGCCGTGACGAGGGGCCGCTTGGTCGCATGGGACTCCTTGGGTGGGGCGGCGCTGAGTGCATGCGTTTGGCCTGGTGGGCCCGGCACCTTCGGACGGTGGACACAGCGAAGTCACAGTCGATGAAGTGAACCGGGACCACGCCCGGCGCGTGTTCGCCTGGCACGCCGCATGGCTCGTCGCGAAGAGGCGCGACGGCCAACGTCCAAGAAGAGGTGACGCCGTCGCGGCGCTCGATTCATCCGAGTCCACCTCTAGGCCCCCTAGAGTGCGGCGACAGCCGGGCAGACGGTGGGGCGAGGGAGTCCATCGCCCCGGGGGCCTGAGTAACCCCCCGGCCACAGCATCCTGCGTGACCCCGCAGGCGAGACCCTCAGGGTGAGCCTGCATGATCCCGACGCCCGACCGATCGCCTGCCGGGTCTGCACGGCGATCTGCCGACCCGGTTGACGCGATCAGCTAGCCGCGCAGGCGAGCGCGTGCGGTCCACCACCCGTGGATGTCGGGCCGAGGTGTGCGAGGCAGCTGGAGCGGCCTGCGAAACATCCGGAGCGGGTCAGGATGTGGTGGCTGCTCGACGTACGGCGTCGACGGACGCTGCGACGTCGGCCTCGTCGGTCGACCAGTTACTCACCGACACGCGCAGCACGTCGCGACCGGCCCAGCGCGACCCCGACATCCACGCCGTGCCGTCGGCGAGCAGACGTCGGGTGACCTCTCGAGTGCGCTCATCCGAACCGAACGCCACAGACACCTGGGTGTAGACCACGTCGTTAAGCACCTCGGCACCGTCGATCGCGCGGATGCCGTCCGCGATCGCGCGTGCGTTGACGTGCAGCCCGTCGACGAGATCGGCGACGCCGGACCGCCCGAGGGATCGGAGCGCGGCCCAGACCGGCACGCCCCGTGCGCGACGCGACATCTCGGGCGTCACCGCGAGCGGGTCGGGCGGATCGGAGAGCGAGGCCGGGTTGATGAGGTAGCTCGTGTGAACCTGCATCGCGGCGCGGACCGCCCTGCGGTCGGCCACGATCGCGATGCCGCAGTCGTAGGGCACGTTCAGAGTCTTGTGCGCGTCGCTCGCCCAGGAGTCAGCCGCGTCGTACCCGACCACCAGGTGACGCAACGACGGCGATGCCCCGGCCCAGAGCCCGAAGGCGCCGTCCACGTGCACCCACGCCCCGTGCTCGTGCGCGACGGCGGACGCCTCGGCGATGGGGTCGAACGCGCCCGAGTGCAGGTTGCCCGCCTGTAGCGCCACGATCACGGGAGCGCCCGGGGTGATCGACGCCAGCGCATCGCAGAGCGCGTCCGCACGGATGCGTCCCTGCTCGTCGGCCGCCACGAGCTGCGGTCGACCGAGCCCGAGGTAGCGAAGCGCGAGGTCGACCGAGTCGTGTCGCTGGGCGCCCGCCAGCACCGTGATGCGGGGCGCACCCTGCAGCCCCAGCTCGTCGAGGTCCCAGCCCGCGTCGGTCAGCACACGCTGGCGGCCAGCCGCGAGCCCGACGAAGTTAGCCATGGTGCCGCCCGTCGTGAAGCCGACGTCGCAGTGTCGAGGCAGGCCGAGGACGTCGAGCAGCCACTGTGCCGCGACCTGCTCGAGCGCCGCCGTGCCCGGGGTCGGGTAGCGCATGCCGGTGTTCTGGTCCCACGCGCTCACCATCCAGTCGGCCGCAAGCGACGCCGGGAGGGTGCCCCCCATGACCCAGCCGAAGAAACGACCCGACGCGATGGCCATGAGCCCGGGGTCGATCGCGCTGCCGAGCAGCTCGACGACGTCCGCCGAGTCGCTCGGCCCGTCGGGGATCCGGCCGCCGAACACCCGCGCCATCGCATCGGCGTCGGCTGACGGGGGCACCGACCGCTCGGGCACAGTGCCCAGCCATCTCTTGGCGTGGAGCACGGCGACGTCGAGCGCGGCGTCGTAGTCCTTCGATGGTGCCGACATGGCGCGATGCTGCCCCTGCCCCCGCGTCCGCACAAGGGCGTGGTGAGATGCCTGCCAAACGCGCGGCACGCCCGCCCGCCAAGGGCGCGTCGTCAGGCGACGAACGACTGGACTGACCCGGAAGCGAGCACGGTCCTGCCGGCTTCGACGACCTCTCGAACCTGACCCAACACGTCGTTGACGTCGTCCCGCGTGACGGGCGGGACCTCCCCGCGCGGGCACTGCGAGCCTGAAAGGATGCGGCGCATCACCGACATCCGGCGAACGCGGGATGACCCGGCAGGTCCAGCGAGCGTTGCAAGCGCCTCGCCGTGCATACCGTCGGTCATGTAGCACTGCCGCATCCTCGAACACGAGGACCACGCCATGATGCGGCACTTCAGGTTCGCACCCCAACTCATCACAGAACTTTGCACCAGCACCAACACCGACCGGACCCTCATGACCCTGAACACGGTCGAACTGGACTGCACCAGGACATCCGAACCTCGCGCACTTCGACATCATCAAGAACCTCGTCGTCGTCCGACAGCCCTGTGAAGGATGGTCGCCGTTCCACAGGCGGCTCGGCCGGGCGTGACCCGGGACGGAATGGCGTGCGCCGACTGGGCGGTGAGCAGCTCCTCGGACCGGATTTCCCGACTAGCAGCTCGTGGGAAACCGCCTCGGATCCAGCGGCCGGTTCTGCCATTCGTTCATCTCCTGGATCCCACGCGTTCGACTTCGGTCTCGACCTCACCCACGGCGGACTGGGCGTTCTTCTGCAGGGTTAACTGGTGGCCACGCAAAGGTGCTTGGTAAGGAAGCGGCATTGAGCGTCGGCGACGCGGTCGAAGGTCTCGGTGCCGGGATAGAGCAGGCCAAAGTGCCCGCCCGCAACCGCTAGAAGCTCCTTGGGTTGGGGGGCGGCCCGGTAGGCCGCTAGCTAGTGCGACTTCTGGAGCGGCACCCGGCATCTCGTCATCTGCGATGACCCACAGAGTGCGACCGCGTCACGTTCAAGTCGCTCAACAAGGCGACCACAGTCTTGGAGCCAGAGCAGTTTTTGATCGCGGCGGTGTCGTTGGGAACTGACCCCGATTCTTGATGATCTTTCGGAGATGATAATTCAGTGACTTGATGCTGTTGGTGGTGTAGATGAGTTTGCGCAGGCGTGCGGCGAACACGTCGAACATGCCCAGGCGGTCCAGCACCGGTCCCCAGGTGGGGTTTCGCCGTCAGGTAGTCGCGGACATTCAGCGAGTCGATCGAGCGCTGCGGGAACACCGAACCGGGCACTGAGCCCAGCGCCAGCAGGAACAGCAGGATCAGCGCCGTACGCATGCTGGCCAATTGCCGCCACAGCCAGCGCAGCGTGCCGACGACACCCAGCCGCACCCCCGGCGGCGCCGAATCGGGACTCGGCTGCGTGCTCAGGCCGGCGGCAGCATTGGTCGGCGTCTTATCGCCGGGCGGCCGTGGCGTGGGGCCGGTGTCCGTGGCAGTCATCGCCGCCTCAGGGTGACTCACAGCCCGCGGTGCTGCCGTCGCCGGGTTACAGCCGCAGCCGCGGTCAGCGCACGGCGAGGACCGCGGCCGCTGGGGTGTAACCAGTGCGGGTAGCCACCACGCGCGACCCGCCCGCGCGTGCACCCTTCGGCGAGACGAACCAGGCACGGCCGGTCCGGTCGGTCCGCAGCACGACGCCCCCGACCCGCACCGAGGCGTAGCCGACCGGCGCGCCGGCGTCCGTCACGCTGATCAGACTGCGCCCGCCGCGGCGGGCGCTGAGGGCTGAGGGTGCGGCGGTCACGCTGAGCCCCGGCAGCAGATGGGTGACGAAGACCTGGGTGCGGGGGAGGTCACCGGCGATGACGGCCAGGTCGAGTGGGCCGCCGGAGCCGTCCCCGGACGCGGTCCGGGCCCGGTACCCCGGGCCGGGGGCCGGTACCGATACCTGGGCGCCGAGGCGGGTGACCGTCTGGTTGGTGCGCAACGCGCGGACGCGTCCGGGGCCACCGTTGTCGTGCCAGGACAACCACAGCGCGCCGCGGTAGGCGCTGAGCCCGATGGCCTGCGCAGGCGCCGGGGTGGGAATCGTGATCGGGCTGCGGCTGCCCACCCGCCACACCCGGATGCCGGGTGCGCCCGGCCGGGCGTAGGCCGTCCAGACGCTGCCGTCCGGTCGGACGACCAGCGGCAGGTTCTGGCCGGGCGAGGTCGTGTAGGCCGAGCCCGGCGCGGTGGCCACCGGACCCAGGGCCGGTGCCACCTGCCGGACCCGGACGTCGCCGGTGCTGCCGTCGGACCACACCTGCCACATGCCCCCGGCCCTGTCGGAAGCGATGTTGGTCCCGTTGCCCGCGGGTGCCACCACGACGTCTGGTGCGGTCGACGGAATGCCGGACTCCCCCCCGATGTGCACGAACAGCGATGCGGAGTTCGTCCACGCCGCCGCGAGTTCCTTCCCGGTGTAGGCGGCCGCGAGGTCGTACGGCCCGGCGCCGTTCGTGGCACTGAGGGAGTTCGGCGCCAGGGCCCAGGCGCGCCCGTCGGTGGACCGGGCGTCGAAGATCCCGTTGGTGTAAGGGTCGGTCGTGACATCGGTGCGGTTGCCGTCGAAGACCACCACGCGTTCGGGTAAGCGACCCTCCGCGGCCCCGGCCACGATCTTGGGTGCGGTGCCGATGGAGGACCAGGAGTCGGCGACGGTCACCGTCGGTCCCCAGACTCCCGCTGGGCTGCGCGTGCGGGTGCGGATACTGGCGTTCCCGCCGCCACCGGACATCTCCGGCTCGGTCCAGGCCACCTGCACCTGTCCGTTCGGCCAGCGCAGCAGGCTCGGTCGCGCGGAGATGGACAGGCTCGGTCCGCTCGACAGCTGCGCCCACGACGAGGGGGCCGGCGTCCGGGTAGCTATGGCGCCGGCAGGCGGGCCGATCAGTACCGCGCCGACGAGCCCCGCCAGCAACGAACACGCGATGAGCGCGGGACGAGAACGAAATCTGGACACGGGTCTACCCCTCAGTGGTGTGTCTACCGGCGCTTGGGCCCGGCCGGAGGATCGGAACGGTAGAGGCTGGCAGCGCGCCTGACCAGAGTGCGCGAGGCCGGATTGAGATCCGATTGAGACAGATCCGAGAAACGCTTGTGATGCTGATGTGACCCACGTCATACTCCGGCCCTGGCTCAGGACAGTCGCAACCTGAGCACGGAATCAGGAGCCTTCGATGGCCCGTCCACGCCATTTGCCCGTTCACTTCTCGACGCTGCGTGCCCGTCGCCGTCGCCGGTTCGCCCTGGGGGTGACCGCTGCGGTGGCCGGGTTGAGCCTGGCTGTGGGCGGGACCACCCTGGCGGCGGCCTCGAACGGCCCGCCGGCCACCACCGGCCCGGTCGGCGAGGCGGTGGCCAAAGTCGCGACCCAACCGGCAAGCCCGGCCCGGGCCGCGGAGCGGGTCCGGGCACAGGCCGATCCCATCGGCGCAGCTCTGAATGCGTTGCAGGCCACCGTCGACGGGCTCGGCCCGAACGACCCACTGGCCGTCTACCAGGGGCAGTTCCGCGAGTACATCGACACCGCCCGCCAGCAGGTGGTCGCGGCGCCGTGCGATGCGGTGGCCACGCTGGACCGGGTCGTGGAGATCACGGTCAACTTCCCGCTGCAGGTCCGCTATACCTCCCCGGGGGCGGCCCTGGTCGGTGGCGCCGCGCTGACCGCGAAGGCGACGGTCCTGGCCGGGCCGAGCACCACCGGGTGCGGCGGCACCACCAGCCCCTCACCGGTGCCCGACGCCCCCGCCCCGGTCACCAAGGTGACCTCATACAGCCGAGCCGGGGTCTCACTTCACTTGGACATGCCACTGGCCAAGGTGGGCATCATCATCGTCAGCGGTCGGCAGTTCACGACGATCCATCAGAACGGGACGGGGCACGGATTGTCCGGTGGACCCGGACAGCCAGAGATTCCGGCCACCAGCATCGTGGTGGCTGTGCCCAACGGGGCCAATGCCGCCGTGGCGGTGCGCGGCACCAGTTCCTACCGGCTGCCCAAGGTGCTGCTCTACCCGCAGCAACCGGACGCCCCGGCCGCGGCACGTCGCCCTGTCCCCGCGCCGCTCCCCACCGCCCGGCCGCTGCCGCCGCCGCTTCCCGCATTCAGCTACGACCCGAACGCGTACACC
>JBBQYX010000078.1:0-12813 GCA_038208295.1 Candidatus Nanopelagicales bacterium
CGTCGCCCCATCTGGTATTACCAGCCCGCCATGCGGACATCGTCACCGCGCACTCCGCGCACTCCGCGCACTTCGCGCGGCGGGAGCCGCATGCCCTCGCACCCGACACCATCGTCACCATCGTCCGAAGATCTTGGGCGCCCTATGGGCGCAGACACCCGGAAATAGCCGCCCAGAGCCATGATCGGCCGGACACGTCGACGATCACCGATCGCGGCAAACGTGCAGGTGAGACGGTGTTTAAAGGGGTGGCCAGGGGCGGGATCGAACCGCCGACCTTCCGATTTTCAGTCGGACGCTCGTACCAACTGAGCTACCTGGCCCGAAGGGGCCACCCCGCGAAAGAGCGGAGCGATCCGTGGCGACCCCGACCGGGCTCGAACCGGCGACCTCCGCCGTGACAGGGCGGCGCGCTAACCAACTGCGCTACGGGGCCAAACTGCGGTGCGTGCCCCCAACGGGATTCGAACCCGTGCTGCCGCCTTGAAAGGGCGGAGTCCTAGGCCGCTAGACGATGGGGACCTTGGTTGTCACTCCAGGCCCTCACCGGCGAACGCCGTCGAGGTGCCGCGACAGCATAGAGCGCCACGGTGACAATCTCCAAAGCGATACCCCCCGGGATGGCTCGGCAGCAGCCTGTCCCAACCCAGTCAGGGCCGTACGAGAGGCTGCCCTCATGACGGCTGCCAGCCTGCTGCGACTGACGGATCTCACTCGGGTGGCGCACGACCTTGTCTCGAGCTGTGGGGGACGCGCCGTACTTGGCATCACCGGCGCGCCGGGGGCCGGCAAGTCGACGGTGGCCGCAGCGCTGGTCGACGCGGTCCCCGGTGCAGTGCTCGTGGGGATGGACGGCTTCCACTTCGCCAACCGGGTGCTGGACAACGTCGGCCATCGTGACCGCAAGGGCGCCCCGGACACCTTCGACGCTGGCGGCTATGTGGCGCTGCTGCACCGACTGCGGACGAATACCGAAGCGGTGTATGCCCCGTACTTCGACCGTGCGCTGGATGAGTCGATCGGTTCCGGTGTGGCTGTGCCGTCCGACGCGCCGCTTATCGTCACCGAGGGCAACTACCTGCTACTGGACGCCCCCGGCTGGATCGAGGTGCGGCCGCTGTTGGACGCCTGCTGGTACGTCGACCTCGACGACCAGACTCGCCTCGAACGGTTGATCACCCGGCATGTGGAGTTCGGGCGCGAACCCGCCGCGGCCGCAGCCTGGGCCAGGGGGTCAGATGAGAACAACGCCGCGATCATCACGCCCACCGCATCCAGAGCCGACTGGATCATCCGGCTGCAGGACGACTGGCGGGCCAGCTAAGCCTCGGATCGGCCAAGCTCCGCTGCGAGCTCCACTTCGCAGCCGATGACTCGCACGCTCGCTGTTCAGCCGGTGACGCGCCGAGCCCCGCTGTACCGCGAGGAGTACCAGCTCTCATTGATGCTGGAGACGGTGACGCCGGTACGGGGGTTCGCGGCGTGGACCATCTGGCCGCCGCCGATATACATGCCTACGTGGTGCGCGCCGCCGCCGAAGAAGAACACCAGATCGCCGGCCCGTAGTGCGCCACGGGAGACCGGACGGCCCTGGTTGAACTGTGCATACGATAGCGGGGTCAGTGAGACACCGGCCTGCCGCCATGCCCACGCCGTCAGCTTGGAACAGTCAAAGCTGGTCGGCGGGTGCGCACTGTAGGTGTACGGCCGGCCGACCATCGCCAGGGCAGCCGAAACGGCCTCGGACGCCCGCCCCGACCCCCCACCGGAGTTGCTGTTACCTGAGTCGCTGGAACTTGCGTCGGGCGCGGTCGAGCCGCTGGAACCGGAGTTGCTCGAGCCGCTGGAACCGGAGTTGCTCGAGCCGCTGGAACCGGAGTTGCTCGAGCCACTGGAACCGGAGTTACTCGAACTGTCGTTGCTCGACGCGGTGCTGCTGCTCGAACCACTGTTGTTCGCCGCGGCCGCGGCCCGGCGGGCGCGGGACGACCTGGCGGCAGCTGCTTCGCGAGCGGCCGCGGCGGCCGCCGCTTCCCGCTTCGCTTTCGCCGCGGCAGCGGCCGCGGCGGCCTTGCGCTGCCGCTCCAACTCGGCCAGCCGCTGGCGTTCCTGCTCCTGCAGGGAGGACAGCAGCGTCTTGGTTTCCTGGACCTTCTGGTTCACCCGCGACCTGGCCGTCGCCATCTGGCGCGTTGTCGCGGCGGCAGCCTGCTCCTGCTCCGACAGCGCGGCGGTCGCCTGCGCCAGCCGGAGCTTCGCCGTCTGGGAGCGCCGCAAGACCGTGCCCTGGGACGAGGCGACCTGCTGCAGGGAGGAGGCCTGGTCGAGGAAGTCCTGCGGGCTGTCCGCCAGCAACAGCGCGAAGTTGCCCATGCCGCCGGAGCGGTATGCCTGGGCGGCCAGTCGCCCGACGGACCGGGTGGAGGCATCTACCTGGGATTGCGCTGCGGCGACGCTCTTGCGGGCAGTGGTGGCCTTGGTCTGGATCGCGGCGAACTTCTCCGCGGCGGTGGAGTAAGCCTCGGAAGCGGACTCCGCCTGCGCCTCCAGGGCACGCAACTGGGCTTCCACCTCAGCGATCGTGCTACGGGGGTCTGCGGTGGCAGTGGGCGCGACCAGCGAGGTCGCGATGAGCACGGCAGCGATCAGACCGGAGGTGGAGATGACGCCGATCCGACGACGGTGCGCAGCTCGCACGTATGCGTCCTTCCCTGATCCAGCCGCCTACCGGGTGAGCTGACGGGCTAGGGCGGGGAAAGACGCCCTCCAGCGGCCACGGCCCGGTTGGGCTCCAGCCGCCAGCAAGCCCCGGGGAGGTGGGTCCCCGGCTCCGGTCGCCGCGGGGGCGAACCAGACTCGGCGGGATGCGACGGTGGCCTCGGGTGAGGTCGTGAATCCGTCCATCTGGCGGCGAAACGTAGCAGCAGATAACGGTCCGGTCACAACTGCGGGCACGCCACGCCGGTGGACAACGCCGAACGGCCAGCCAGGCAGCCGGAGCCGCCGGAGCCGCCGGAGCCGCCGGAGCCGCCGGAGCAACCTGCCAGAAGCGACCCGGGGCCGCCAGCGCTGGCCCGCGCTGGCGTACGACCGGGGCCGCAGCCCCAGCGTGTGACCGACGGCGGGCCACAACGGGACCGACGGGCCGCGCACGACGAGCACGGACAGGCCAGGATGGTGCCCCGTGAAACGAGTGACGCTGGAACAACTGGCCCCCATCCTCGGCGCGCTGCCCGACAACCCCCGGGTGGTCGCCTCCGGCAACTTCTCTGCACCGCAGGCGTTGCTGTCCGCCTTCGATGCGGCAGTGCCGGAATACACACTGCACATGCTGAACGCGCAGCCGGGTATCCCGGACCGGGAGGGCGTCACGCTCGAGACGTGCTTCGTCGGCCCGGGGATGCGTCACTCGCCGCGCCTGCGGTACGTCCCGAGCCGTTTGAGCCTGGTTCCGGTGCTGTTCCGGACGAGCCTGAAGCCAGATGCGGTTCTGCTGCACACGTCCGCGCAACGCCACGACACGGTCAGCATGGGCCTGGAGGTCAATATTCTGCCGGCCGCCGTGGAGGCGGTACGGGAGCGTGGCGGCCTCGTGATCGTCCAGTCGAACCCGAACATGCCGTACACGTACGGAGACAGCCAGATCTACGAACACGAGATCGACTACTTGGTCGAGGTCGAGGACCCGATCACGACACACGAAGTGATTGCGGGGGACGACATCGCTCACCAGATCGGTGAGCGCATCGCGGCCGTGGTCGAGGACGGTTCGACCTTGCAGTTGGGCATCGGGGGCGTCCCCGATGCGGTGTTGGCAGCCTTGATCCACCGCCGTGGCCTGCGGATCTGGTCGGAGATGTTCTCCGACGGAGTGCTGCCGCTGTACGAGAACGGCTGCTTCGACGCCGACATCCCGATCACCGCGTCGTTCATCTTCGGCAGCCGACAGCTGTATGACTGGGTGGATGTGAATCGTCGCGTCCGCATGCTCCGTACGGAGCGTACGAACGACCCGGGGCAGATCGCCCGGCAACCCCAGATGACCAGCGTCAACGGAGCTCTGCAGGTCGACCTGTACGGACAGGCCAACGCCAATCGGGTGAAGGGCCGCATCTACTCCGGCTTCGGCGGTTCCACCGACTTCATCGTCGGTGCGCTGCATAGCCGCGGCGGGCAGGCATTCATCGCGTTGCCCTCCTGGCACCGCAAGGCCAAGGTCTCCACGATCGTCCCGCTGCTGGAAGAGCCGGTCACCTCGTTCCAGCACAGTGCCGTCGTCACCGAGCACGGCATGGCGGCGGTGTTCGGCCAGGACCAGCGCACCCAGGCCCACAACCTGATCGAGCAGACCGCGCACCCAGACGTCCGCGAGGAACTGTGGGAGGAAGCGGAGGCGATGGGGATCGGCCCAGCCTGAGTTGAGCCACTCCGGCGGCACGTTGCCCCTTCTAGACTCCCCGACGTGCCGGAACTCCCCGAGGTCGAGGCCCTGGCCCGGGCGGTGGGTGAGCGTGCCGCCGGGCTGCTGGTCGCCCGCGTCGATCTCGCGGCGGTCAGCGCGCTGAAGACGTACGACCCCCCCATCACCGCAGTCGAAGGCCGGACGGTCGGGGGCACCGCGCGTTACGGCAAGTTCTTGGCGCTGGACCTGTCAGTGCCCGACGATTCAATGCCCGACGACCCGCTGCGGCTGGTCGTCCATCTGTCCCGGGCGGGCTGGTTGCAATGGCGCGACGCGCTCCCGGCCGCCCCCCCGAAGGCCGGTCGTGGCCCGTTGGCGTTGCGGCTGGCCCTGATGACTTCCGACGCCGAGCCCGTCGGCGGGCTCGACGTGACCGAGGCGGGGACCCGTAAGGGCTTAGCGGTGTACGTCGTCCGCGACCCACTCGACGTGCCCGGGATCGCACGACTCGGGCCTGATCCGTTGACGCCTGCGTTCACCGTTGAGTTGCTGACGTCGATCCTGGCGGCGCAACGCGGCAAACAACTCAAGGGAATCCTGCGCGATCAGGCCCTCATCGCGGGAATCGGGAATGCGTACAGCGACGAGATCCTGCACGCCGCACGGCTGAGTCCGTTCGCCCCCGCTTCGTCACTGACCGAAACCCAGCTCGCCGGCCTGTTCGATGCCATCCGGAAAACCCTACAGGATGCCGTCACTCGCAGCCTCGGCCACGGGACGGGAACCATCAAGGCCGAAAAGAAAGCCGGGCTCCGCGTCCACGGCCGTACCGGAGAAACCTGCCTGGTGTGCGGCGACGTCGTACGCGAGGTGTCCTTCGCCGACTCGAGCCTGCAGTATTGCGCCACCTGCCAGACCGGCGGCAAACCCCTGGCCGACCGGCGGATGTCGCACTTCTTGAGGTAGGAGCCGCCTAGAATGAGCGCTGCTTGACATAGGCGCCGCCGGACATGAAAGAACTGTTTCAGCGGACCCGGCGGAGATAACCCTGCGGATTCTGTGTGACGTAATACTTCTCTCGGCTCTCGTCGACCTCGAAATCGTGCCTGCTGCCCAAGAACTCCGCTACGGCTTCCATCGGCCCGGGACCGAATTCGGGCAGCACGGGATGCCCATTGATATCGGTGTCCTCCACGATCACGTAGGAACCGACCGTCACCATCGGGGCCAATACGTCGAGTTCGCGCAGCACGTGTTCTCGGCTGTGGTCGCTGTCCAGGATGACCAAGACGGGCCCACCGTCGTCGGGTACGTGGGCGCGTACCGCCTCGACGATTGCCGGATCGGTCGACGATCCGATCAGGTGGGTGATGCGCGGGTGTTCCGGGCGGCCGGGGAGATCCTCGATATCGATCGTCACCACCCGACCGTGGTCGAGCAGTTCCAGTTGGTCGGCGATCCACAGCGCCGAGGCGCCGTAACGCGTACCGGTCTCGACGACCAGCGACGGGCGTACCTCGTGCAGGATCTCGCCGTACACCCACAGGTCCAGAGGCAGTTTCAGCACACGGTGGCCGCGATAGAACGTATTGCGCCAGGTTCGCGGCGCCCGGTGATAATACAGCCGGTGATACTGGTCCGCGATCGCCGCCACGACGCTGGGAGCCGGCTCGGGAGCCGGGTCGGGCACCGGCTGATACAGCCGGGTGAACGCCGCCGCTAACTCGTCCGTGAGCGGATCCCCCGCGTGCACCCCCGCCAGATACCCGGCAACCAGGTCCATCACCGCGATCCGGTCGTCCTCGCGCCACTGCGTGGGTTCCCGGGATAGTTCCCCGAGCACCGCCGCTTCGACCGTGTGCGCGGTGGCCCGCGCCGTCACCCCCACATCGCTTCGGCGGCGAGCCCGCCGCACCACAGTGGCGGCCCGCCGACCGGCTGCTGCGTCCCAACGGGCCGCGATCGGTGCCCGCACCAAGGCGGGAATCCAGGCGTGGGCGGGCATGGCAACTCCGAGGGGTGACGTGGACGCTGTGCAGCCGACCGTACGCGGGACCGGTCCACCCCCCACGGCCACCTAGTCTGACCACTCGTGACCGAGCAGCCTGCTTCCGCCGACATCGCCGACATCGTCGACATCGTCGTCACTGCGGAGACCCCAGAGTCCCCCGACCCATCGGCTCCCAACCAGCAGGCCACCCTGGTCGTGCTGCTGGACCGCTCGGACAATCCCGAGCCGGTGATGGACTCGCTGCGCCGTTCAACAAGGGGTACGAACGCCCCCGGGCTCGACGTGCACCTGGTGCTGGTCCTGCGGGCGGTCTACAGCGCCGTCGTGACCCGCGCCCACGAGCGGGCCGGCCAGGATTCGCGGTTCGCCGTCGTCGAGGTCCCGCTGGAGGCTGACGATGCCTTCGCCTGGACGGCCGGGTTCGGACTGGTGTCGACACCGCTGGTTGCCTTCGTCCGCGGAGTGTCCACCAGCGTGGGCGGTCACTGGGTTCCGGACCTGTTCGCGCCGCTGGCCGACCCCCAGGTGTGCCTGGCCGAGCCGTCCCTGCGGGTCACGTCCCAGCGCAACCGGTCAGCCCCGATACCACGGCCGGACGGTGCGGTGCTGGCCGCTCGCACCGCCGATGTCCTCGCCTGCGGTGGCCTGGGGTCGGGTCTGAGCGACCTGGCCCGCCGGCTGCGGCTGCACACCGGTGGCTGGTACGCCACGGCCGACCTCAACGTGCCGATCCGCCGCTTCGCGCTGACCCCACGGCCCGGCAGCGCCCCGACGGTCACCCTTACCACCCCCGTGGACCCCGCCCGGCTGACCTGGTCGATCTGGACTGCGGTCCCGTACGGGCGGGCCCGGCGTACCTGGGGGGACTGGCACTTCGCGACCGACCTCGCGCAGGCGCTGCGGCGGCGCGGGCAGTCGGTCAGCGTCGACCATGTCGAGTCCACCCACCGGGTCGCCACCGGGGCCACCGACGTGGTGCTGGCGCTGCGCGGACTGCAACGTTTCGCACCGCCGCCGTCGGCCGCGGTGAGTCTGTTGTGGATCATCAGCCACCCGGATGCGGTCACGGATGCGGAGTTGCAGGCCTGGGATCTGGTGTACGCGGCCAGCCGGCCCTGGTCGGCGCTGGCCACCGAACGGTCCGGGCGAGAGGTCCGGCCGCTGTTGCAGTGCACCGACGCCACCGCCTTCCATCCCGACGGCGAACGCCGCGAGCCGGGCGAGCCGGTGCTGTTCGTCGCTGGCGCCCGCGGGTTACGGCCGATCGCCCGCGACGCTGTCGCTGCCGGAGTCGACCTGGCCGTGTACGGAGCCGGCTGGGACGACCTGCTGCCGGCCGGCGTCTGGCGGGCCGACCACGTGGACAACAACGAGCTGCCCGCGGCCTACCGGTCCGCGCACGTCGTGCTGGCCGATCATGCGGATGCCATGCGACACAATGGTTTCCTGGCCAACAGACTCTTCGACGCGGCTGCCTGCGGAGCGCGGGTCATCAGCGACGACATCGAGGGTCTGGACGAGGTGTTCGGCGGCCTGGTGCGCGCCTACGACACCCCGCAGACCCTGGCCGCGCTCGCCGCCACCGATGAGGGCTGGCCGCCACCGGTGGAGGCACGGGCTCTGTCGGACCGGGTCGCTGCCGAGCACTCCTTCGACGCCCGGGCCGACGAACTGCTCACCGTCGTGACAGCGCGGATCGGTGACAGCGTTCCTGGGTGACTGACTCGAAGCTGGCTGGACTGACCGGACCGCGGCCAGGAACCGAGCGCCATCCCGGCGCGTCGATCCAGAGAATCGCCCGTGGCATCACCAGGCCACGGGAGCACGTAGGTCACGGGAATGCTGCCGACCGTTTTGGTTCGGCTGACAAGCGAAGGGCAGGGTATGGGCGGCGGCACCGTGAACAGTGTCGGGGACCCCGCGTCGGAGTTGGCGGCGGGCCAGCGTCGTGGTCGAAGCCGTCGACCGGTCCTGCTGATCGTTGTCGTGCTGCTAGTGGCCCTTGTTGCCGTGGCGGTATGGATCGCCGTGGGTGTTCTCGATGCCGCACGAGTCGCCAAACAGGCCGCCAGCCGCGCCCAGGTCGCGATCACCGTGGCCAAGCAGGCCCTGGAGAGCGGCGACACCACCAAGGCGCAGGACCAGGTGGCGGTGGCGACGTCCTCGCTCGGGCAGGCCAGGACCGCCGTCGATATTCCGCAACTCCACCTGCTGGGTGTTATCCCGGTGGTCCGGCAGCCAGTGGATGACATGTACGCGCTGCTCGGTGCTGCCGACGACGTGAGCGCTGCCGCCGCGGGCCTGGTCCGGGTGTACGGCATGGCCTCCGGGTCGTCGCCGGGGTCCACACCGTTGCTGCAGGCCGGGGCGGTCGATCTGGATGCGCTGCGATTGTTGGGCACCGATGTCGAGCAGGTGCGCACCCAGTTGAGCAGCGCCACCCGGCAGCTGGACGAGGTGGCCGGGACGTTCCCGGGGACCGGCGAGTTGGCGCAGGCCCGCGACGATGCGCTGGCGCAAATCAGGCCGTTGCAGGAGCAGGTGGACGCTCTCGCGCCCGCGGTCCAGGCCCTGCCTGATGCCCTGGGTGCGGCCACGCCGCGTCGCTATCTGGTAACCCTCCTCAACCCGGCGGAACTGCGTACGACCGGGGGCGCACCGCTCACGGTCGCGGTGCTGTCCTTCGACCGGGGGCGGCTGACGATCCCGGTCCGCTCCACGACCAGCAAACTCTTCACGAGCCAAGCACTGCTTGCATGGGACCGAGTGGCCGGCCCGCCGTTCGGCAAGCTGCCCACCCAACCCGACCGTTTCGTCAACGCCAACGCCCATCCTGACTGGCGGATCTCCGCCGAGGACCTGCGCCGCGCGTGGGTGGTGAACGGCCAGCAGCCCGTCGACGGAGTTGTCGCGCTGGATGCGACCGCACTGTCCGCGCTGCTGCGGGTGACCGGCCCAGTTCAGTCCGCCGGTTACGGCACCATCAACGCGGACAATCTGGGCCAGAAGCTGCTCGTCGACTCCTATCTGCGCTTCGCCGACGACCAGAGCGTCCGGCAGTCGCTCAATGAGCAGCTCCTCGACACGGTGACCACCCGGCTGACGTCCGGCGATTCCCTCATCGAGGTGCTGCGGGCCTTCGGCGGTGTCGCATCCGGCCGCCACGTGCAGGCCTACTTCGCCGATGACGCCCTCCAGCACGCCGTAGAAGCGGCCGACGCCGCCGGAGCCATCGCCATGCCGGAGAGCGGCGACCGGATCGCCGCGTACACCACGAACACCAACGGCAGCAAGGTCGACGTCTTCCAGCAACGCACGATCGCCCAGGTCGTACGGCTGCAGGCGGACGGCGGCGCGACCATCACCCGTACGGTCCGGGTCGTCAACGACGTACCCGGTGGCGCGGCTGCGGCCAGCCCGACCGACTCGCGCTACTTCTACACGACCCGGTGGGCCCGGGCCGGCTTTTACGTCTACCTCCCCACCGGGGCCACAGTCACCGCGGCTGGCGGCTCGTGGCCGGTCAATCCGCGAATCTGGAGCGACGGCGAGGGCGGCGAACTGATCCGAACTGCCGGCTGGGTGTCTCCCGGTGCGCAGGCAGATGTACGGGTCACGTACACCGTGCCGGCCGGTACGTTCGGCCGGGCGGAGACTCTGGCTTACACGGCGGTCGTCGAGCCGCAGCCCATGTACCGGACCCCGACCCTGGACCTCACCGTGGTACCGCCCGCGGGCATGTCTGTCCAGGCCGCTCCTGAGGGGTGGACTGCCACCAGCACCGGCTGGACCCTGCGTCGGCCGATCGACGACCGGTTCACCGTGACCCTGCCGGTCGGGTGATCGAAACCGGATCCGCGTGCGACATGGGTCACACCTGCGGCCGAAGTTAAGCCGTCGATCGCATCGATCACGCCCGGTCGTCGCCGGGCCGTCCGACCCTGCTGCCTGCCCAGGCCACGCCCCTTCTGAGGTGCATCATGCTGGGCAACCTGCCCGATTTCGTGACGTTTGGTAGCCGGTTGCTCACTACAAGCCACAGCCGATCCTTCGCATGCCCTTAGCGCTGGAGTCCGCAGGGTGGGGTGCACCCGACGCAGTACGCACTCGGCAGGAAGGCTCCACCCCTCGTGACCCCTCCCCCCATCGAGGCGCCGTCGAACGGCACCTCGCTGAAGTTCCCTGCCCGCCTACGGACCCCAGCGGTCGCAGGCCTGGCCCTGGTGCTCACGGTGCTCGTGACCCTCGGTTCGGTCGCCCCGACCGCTACCGGGGCCGCGACCTCCGTGCCGGCCACCAGCACCGGACGCGTGCTGTACGTCGCCCCCTGGGGCCAGGACTACGTGGACGGAAACAAGATTCCGGCCAACTCCGCGGAGCGGCCTTGGCGCACCCTGCTGCAGACGTTCAACCGGGTCCGTCCCGGCGACACCGTCATCATCCGCGGCGGCACCTACCGCGAACGGGTGGTCGCGTTCACCAGCGCCGGCACCCAGGCCGCCCCCATCCGGGTCCGCAACTATCCGGGCGAGCGCGTCGTGCTCTCCGGCGTGCTGCAGTTCAACAAGATGAGTTGGTGGATCGTCTCCGGGCTGAACGTGACCTACAACCCGGCCATCGGCCGCACCCAGTTCCTGGTGAAGTTCGACGGTGGGATCGGCTGGCAGTTCCTCAACGCTGAGGTGTCCGGGACGCGCGGCGTGAGCAACGTGATGGTGTCCGGCCTGGCCGGAGCACCCAGCCGTTATCGCATCGCCGGAACGTGCATCCACGGGAACAAGGCCAGTGGCGATGCGTACATGAACGACCACAACATCTATTTGATGCCGGGCCTGGACGCGGGCGCCGGGGTCATCGAGCGCAACCTGCTGTTCGACGCGCCCAACGGCAGCAACATTAAGGTCGGGGCCAATGCGTACGACAACGGCGCCGCCAATCTGACCATCCGGTACAACACGATGGCCGGCGCGGCCGCTGGCGTCATCATCGGCTATGGGGCACGCAAGAACATTGTGTGGCGGAATCTGTTCGCTACCCAGGTCGGCGGCAATTATTCCTATAACGCTGCAGTGATGGGCAATCACGTCAGCGGTTCGGGCAACGCCGCGGTCCACACCGCCTTCGGCAGTTTCCAGGCCCCGGTGCGGTCCACCCAGGACAGCCGGCGACCGATCCGGTCCCTGCTGAGCACCCGCGTCGACCCGCGCTTCGACAAGGTCAACGCCTGCGCCGGCTTCCGGCCTCGCAACCCGGTGGCAGCGCAGTACGGGCGCTACGTCGGGCTGGGCTGACCCAGCCCCGTAGGCTCCTTGGCACGTGGTCAGTGCCCGGGCGTCCGCCACGAGGCTCAGATGCGGTGCTGAGTCAGCGTACCCCCGGGGGTATATTGGGTGGACAGCCGAAGGAGTCAGCTCGTGGACAGTGCAGGGTGGGACGAGCGGTACGCCGCCACCGATCTGGTGTGGTCCGCCACGCCCAACCGTTGGGTGGCCGAGGTCACCGAAGACCTCCCCCCGGGACGGGTAATCGACCTCGCCGGGGGTGAGGGCCGCAACGCGCTATGGCTGGCCGAGCGGGGCTGGCAGGCCACCCTCGTCGATTTCTCCGAGGTGGCGCTGGGCAAGGCCCGCACCCTGGCCGAACACCGGTTCGGCGCCGACGATCAGCGACTCAGCATCCTGACCGCGGACCTGGTGAACTACCGGCCGCCGTGGCAGTCCTTCGATCTCGTGCTGGTCATCTATCTGCACCTGCCCGCGGAGCAACGCCGCACGGTGCTGCGCTCAGCAGCCGCCGCGGTCGCCCCGGGCGGGCTGCTCGTCGTCGTCGCCCACGACAGCGCCAACATTGGCCAGGGCACCGGCGGCCCACAGGATCCTGCCGTGGTCTACACAGCTGCGGAAGCCGCGGACGACGTGGCCGACACCGGCCTGATCGTGCAACGGGCCGAACTCGTTCGGCGTCCGGTGGACACCGACGAAGGAGCCCGCGACGCCCTGGACGCGCTGCTGCTCGCTCGGCGGCCCGAGCTGTCCCAGTCGCACAGCGAACACGCGGGGCACTGAGGCGCAGCCGCACCCTTGCCCCCGGCCCCAACCACACTGACCCACGCCGACAACGATCGGCACGAAAAAGGAGAGTCGACATGGCCTACGGAAAAGCCGTCCAGGACGAACTGCGCCCGCACGCCCGCGAACTGCGTCGCATGATCCCCGACGTCTACAAGGGTTTCGCCGCCCTGCATGACTCCGCGCTGGTTGAGGGCGCGCTGAGCACGAAGGTCAAGGAACTCATCGCCCTGGCCATCGCCGTCAACGCCGAGTGTGACGGATGCATCGCCGCGCACGCTCACGCGGCCGTCCGGGCGGGCGCCTCGCTGGAGGAGGCAGCCGAAGCCATG
>JBBQYX010000079.1:0-12746 GCA_038208295.1 Candidatus Nanopelagicales bacterium
GTGGCTCTGGAGTGTGCGGCGCGCCATTGGGCATTACGGTTCCCACACGCCGAAAGCCGGCGACTGGGCGGAAGGTGACATTCATGGCTGGCGATGTGATGAGTGCGGACGGCGGCGCGGACAAGGGCGCCAACGACGTGATGAGTGCCGACGGCGGCGCGGACGGCGGCGCCGACAAGGGCGCCAACGACATTATGAGTGCGGACGGTGGGGCCACACACGGTGCCGACGGCGGCGCAGATGGTGGCGCAGATGGTGGCGCTGCTGGTGGAGCCGATGGCGGCGCTGACAAGGGCGCTGACGGTGGTGCCGATGGCGGCGCTGACAAGGGAGCCGATGGCGGCGCAGACGGCGGAGCCGATGGCGGCGCTGACAAGGGCGCTGACGGTGGCGCTGACGGTGGCGCTGACAAGGGCGCTGACGGCGGAGCTGACGGCGGCGCCTGAGGTCATGCGTACCAACGGGGACGCGATCTCGACAGCGGACGCAACCGCGAGCGGGCCGGGGCAGGTGTCCCGGCCCGCTTTCGCGCGGCTGTGTTCGGCCTCGTGGGAACAGTTCTCGACCCAGATCTGGGCGCGTGCGCCCTGGCTGTCCCCGGCCGCCGACCTACCCGCCGACGGGTCGCCGCTGACGCTGGCCGACGTCGATCACGTGCTGTCCCAGCAGGCGCTGCGGACCCCGTTCCTGCGGATGTCGCGCGACGGTGTGGTCGCCCCCGACGGTTCATTCACCGGGTCCGGCGGAGTGGGCGCCCGGGTTCGCGACCAGATCCTCGACGACGCGGTGGCCCGCCTGTTGATCGATGGCTCGACCGCCGTCCTGCAAGGCCTGCACCGATCCTGGCCACCGGTGGCCGATCTGGTGCGCACGCTCAGCAGCGAACTCGGCCATCCCGTGCAGGCCAACGCCTACGTCACACCCGCCCGGGCCCAGGGCTTTGCGCCGCACTACGACACCCACGACGTCTTCGTCCTGCAGATCGCCGGGCGTAAGCGCTGGACGATCCATCAGCCAGTCGTACGCGCGCCTGGCACCGACCAGCCGTGGACGCAGCACAAGACGGAGGTCCAACAGCGGGCCGAGCAGCCTCCCGCCCTCGACGTCGAGCTCGCACCCGGTGACTGCCTGTATCTGCCGCGCGGCTGGATTCATGGCGCGGTCGCGCTGGACGAGGTGAGTGCACACCTCACCCTCGGCATTCACCCGGTGGACACCGCCGCGGTCCTGCGCATCGCCGCGGCGCTGGCCGAGCAGGATCCGTCGATGCGGGATTCGCTTCCTCTCGGGCCGCCCGATACCACGACCATCGGGCAGCGACTGGCCGCGGCCGTCACCGCGCTGACCGCCGTCGAGCCGGAGCAGGTCCTGGAACGGCTATGGCAGCAGGCGCATGACGATGTGCGTCCCGAGGCCGTACGCCCGATCGCGCAGGCCATCGCAGCGGTGCGAGTCGGCAGCGACACCCGCATCCGGCTCCGTCAGGGCTCGTCCCCGCGACTGACCCTCAGCGACACCTCGATAACGCTGAGGGCCGGACGGCTGAGCCTCGACCTGACCCCCAGGCATGCCGATGCGGTCCGGTTCATCCTGCGGCAGCCAACTGGGGTACGGGTGGGAGACCTCCCCGGGCTCGCAACAAAGGACCAACAAGAACTCGCCCGAAGCATGCTCCGTGCCGGCCTGGTCCTGCCAGCCGGAGAGCAGCTGCAGGGCGACGGCGTAAAGCGCGGCACCGGGGCTCCCGTCGAGGGGTACGCGAGCCCTTCGGCGAAACGCGCCCCATGACCAGCCGCTGGCGATGTGCGGCCGCCTCCCGGCTGCGCGAGGACCCATTGGCGGCGACCGCGCCGCCCGTACAGCGCTGGCTGGCCATCGAGCACCCGGGACCCTGGCCCCGCAATGCGGTCGATGCCCTCCCCATCGCGCCGGCCACCCGCCGACTGCTGACCGGTGCCGACCGACTTCTCCTCATCCGGCCGTCCGGTCGGCAGACCCAGCCCCTCGGTCCGCCCTGGACCCTGTACGTCGCCGACTCCAGCCCCGGGCGGCCCCGCCTCCAGCGCTGGACCGGGGTGAGCGTCGACGCGGTAGTGCGGGCCGCGTTGGCGGCACCGGGGGGCGGCGCGGCTGCGGCTTCTGTAGAGACCACTCCGTCTGATATGACCACCCCGGCGGAGCACATCAGCGTGGCCGACGTCGACGGGCCGCTGGTCCTGGTTTGCTGTCACGGCCGCCATGACACGTGCTGCGCGATGGATGGTCGCCCAGTCGCCCGAGAGCTGACCGCTCGTGACGAGGGACTGGTACGCGAGTGTTCCCACCTCGGCGGCGACCGGTTCGCCGCCAACGTAGTGCTGCTGCCCGAAGGGCTGGTGTACGGCCGGGTGAACACCGACAACGCAGCACCGATCCTGGCTGAATACCGGGCTGGCCGCGTGGTCCCGGAGTTGCTGCGCGGGATCTCCACCCAGCCGGCGCCGGTGCAGGCTGCTCAAGCAGTCTTGCGGGCGCAAGGCATCGGCATGCGGATCGACGACCTGTCCCCGATCCGCGTCGAGGCGTTGGGCGGCAACACCTGGGATGTCACCGTCACCGGCTGTGCTGGCGAACACCGTGTGTGCGTTGGTCTGGAGGATGTTGAACTCGGCACGCCGGCAACCTGCCATGCCACCTCGACCGGTCGTGGTCGGGTCATCCGAGTTCTGTCAACCGACGAAGGACACCGACATGACTGATGTCATCGCGATCATCGGAGCCGGCCCCGGTATGGGGATGGCGCTTGCCCGCCGCTTCGCCGCCGAGGGATTCTCCGTCGGCGCGGTCAGCCGTACGGTCCCCGACCCCGACCCGTTGGCCCAACTCGACGTGCCCGTCCTGCGGCGCTGCGCCGACGCGGCCGAACCCGAGGAACTCGACAAAGCGCTGCACGCCATCGCCGCCGTACTCGGCCCCATAACCGTTCTGGCACATAACACATCGTCGTTCACGGCCGGCCCGACATCCAGCATCGACCCCGCAGCATTGGAGCATGACCTGCGCGTCGGTGTCGTATCCGGTCTGGTCGCGGCCCGGGCAGTTCTCCCGGCCATGCAGGCGGCGGGTCGCGGGACTCTGTTGTTCACCGGCGGTGGTTCCGCATTGAACGCCACCTCGGGTATGGGCACCCTTTCGATGGCCAAGTCCGGCCTACGAAACCTCGCCCTGGCCCTGGCCGACGAGTTCAACCAGGCCGGCGTTATTCACGCGGCGACTGTCACCATCAACGCGCTCATCGGAAAGACCCCGGACGTCCACCCCGATCGCATTGCCGAGGCCTTCTGGCAGCTGCACAGCGAACCGCGCGGCTCCTGGTCCGCCGAGGTCGCCTTCCCCCGCTGATCTGATAACCCCCGCTCAACCTGGTCTCACTCAGCGCGGACGCCTCAACCGGTTGCGGCCGACAGCCGGGCGCGCATGAGACCAACAGCGACCGGATCACCTTGCACCACAACAGAAGTTGTGGGACGACCCCACAGCCACATCAGCAGCTCCTGCGGATCTCCCGTGACCGTGGCATCCGCAGCGGCGTCGACACCGGACCCACCCCGTACCTCCACCGTGGTCGGCGTGGCGAGCCGGACCAGCCACGCATGCCCACCAGCCGCCAGTCGGATCACCTGCCCGGTCGCCTCGTCCTGCGGCCGCCGCCAGGAAAATCCCAGCCACTCCAGCACCTCATCGCACCCGTCGATCGCTAGCGGCTCCCGGATCGGCGCCGCGGCACCGACGGCCAGTTGCGCGTCCACCCGGTGCACCGCGGTCTCGTGCGCCATCCGCCGCTGCCAAAAACCCAGCGTCTGGTCGGGGGCCCACCAGGTGTGCGCTGCCGTCTCCGGCGACCCGGAATAGACCGACTCGTACATCGTCTCGGCCTGTTCATCCAACCAGGCCAGCAGTTCTTGCTGGCCCTGCGGCCCGATCGACCACTCGCCCTCGGCTGGCTCCCGGCCCAGGCGCACCCCTGCTGCCTTGTGCGCGTAGACGGCACCCAGATGCAGCACCAGATGAGCAACCGACCAGTCGGGGCAGGTCGGCACCGACGCGTCAGGATCTCGGCCCGCCACAATCCGCACCGTAGCGAGGTCGCTGCGCACGTCGTGCTCATACTCGCTGCGGCTCAATCCCGTGTCGTCGAGGGTCACGCCCCAGACTGTAGAGCGCACGCTGCGCGCGGGGCAGCCCTCATCCTGCGGGCCCTAGTCCTCCGGCATCCCGGGGACGACCGTCGCGTCCAGGCCGGTCAGGGTCAGCAGTTCACCGGCGATCGAGTCGGCGGGGGCGATGATGACCAGATCCCCACCACTGGCCCGGGCGGACCCGGTGAGTTCCCACAGCAGCCGAAGGCCCCGGCTGTCCAGGTATTGGACCCCGCGCAGGTCCAACAGCACCTCGCAGTCGTCGGCCAGCGCCGACCGGAGCGGAGTTTCGAGCCGGTCGATGTTGGATGCGTCGATCTCACCCTCAACACCCACGATCAGTCGACCGGTATGGTCACGCTCCAAGCGGATGCGGGCCAGTTCGTTCATGTCGCCTCCTCGGCCTGTCTCGGGACCGAGAACGCCACGGTCGTTCCGGTGTCATCGCTCCGCCGGGTGAAACCGACGCTCACCGCCTGCATGACGGCCGTCCCCCGACCCCGATGGACCGGATCGGCCGGTGGTTCCCGCCATCTCCCGCGATCGGCGACCGTGACGTCCAAGCCATCCCCAGCCCGCTCCAATCGCACCTCCACAAAACCCTCCGAATGGTGCAGGTAGCCATGTTCCATGGCGTTGGCCACCGCCTCGCACACCGCCAGCAGCACGGTGAACTGCTGGCTCGGGCCAAAACCCACCTGGGGCAGCCAATGGCGCATTGCTGCGCGCAGTCCAGCCAGCATCTCGATGCGGGCGGGCAGGACGCGGTAGAAAGCGGTAGGGCTTGCTTCCACCTGCGCGCACATCACCACGATGTCGTCGTCGCAGATCTCGGCAGCGGTGAGTTCGTCAACCAGGTCCCTGCACATCGCCGCGGCAGGACGCGGACTCAACCGTTGGGCCGTCGCGGCCAGCAGGGCCAACCCGTCGCTGAGCCGCCGCCTGCGACGCTCGATCAGACCGTCGGAGTAGAGCACCAACGTGTCCCCGGGATTCAACCGCGCAACACCTTCGGTGCGCTGATGGGGCGCCTCGAATCCCGACAGCGGGATCGACCGGCCACCCTCGAGAAATTCGCTGGATCCGTGTGGATGGACCACCAGCAGCGGTGGGTGCCCGGCCGAGGCATACCGCAATTCACCGGTCTTCGGGTCGAGAATCGCGTACGCAGTTGTAGCGAAGTCGGTGACCTGCGCGGACCGTACGAAGTGATGCAGCTCGCTGAGCAACTCCGCAGGTCCGGACACGCGCGGGGCCAGCGCCAGCATCGCGTTGCGCAGCCGACCCATGGCCGCCGCAGCATCGATGCCGTGACCCATGACGTCGCCCACCATGAAACCCACCAGGCCGCCAGGCAACTCGAACGTGTCGTACCAGTCCCCGCCGACCTCCAGGCCGGCACTGCCCGCCTCGTAACGCGCAGCGACCGCCACACCCGCCGGTTGCGGCAGATCTCCGGGCAGTAGCGCCCGCTGCAACCGCAACGAGGTCTCATGTTCCTGCTCGTGCAGCAGGGCATTGCCCAGCAGCAGGCCGACCCGATCGGCCAGCTCCGTCAGGAAGGTCACATCCGTCTCGTCAAACGGGGCCCGGTCGGCATTGGTACGGGCCACCAGCAGCCACCCGCGCGCCGCACCCCCCACGTCGAAGGGGATCGACAGGTGCGAGAACACCCCGAGCCGCTCGATCCCCGCCGCCAGTTCTGCGTCCTCCGTGAACACCATGGTCCCGAGCGCCCGGGCCAGTTCCCGGTCATCGGGGGCGATCGCGACGACCCGGCGCCGATCGCCGGCCGCACTCACCACGGCGAGGTCGGCCAGCCGGGGAACCAGCAGATCGACCAGCCGACTGGTGCGGGCCTCCAGGCCGGTGATGCCCTCCAACTCGGCCATGGTCAGGGACACAAGTTCGGCACGCTCCCGCCCGCGGCGTTCGTCTTCCTCCCGCTCCGCCATGGCGAGCTCGGCCTGCCGGCGGGCGCTGATGTCGATGGCCGATGGGATCAGATGGGTCAGCTGGCCAGCCTCGTCCAGCAGTGGCGCGATCTGAAAGTCGATCCACATGCGGGAGTCCTCGGCCATCCGGGTCAGCACGTCGAAGCGCACTGCCACCCCGCGCTGGGCCTGCTCCACCGCGGATCGCACCTGCTGGCTGACCTCGTCCGACCAGGTCCACCAGTAACAGTCCCAAAACTTTTGGCCGATGACGTCGCTCGACTCGATTCCGGCGGCTACCAGGGGTGCCCGGTTGGCGTCGATCAAAATACCGTCGGCATCCAAGACTCCGACGAACACGAACAGATTGTCCAGCACCCGACGGGTGAATTCCTGGCTGTCGTGCAGGGCGGCTTCGACGCGTAGTCGCTCGGTGACGTCCTCGATGACCGAGATGAAATAGTCGGGTTGACCCGCGGAGTCCCGCACGAGGGAGACAGTGAGGTTGACCCAGATGATTTGGCCATCCCCCCGGATGTAGCGCTTCTCCAGGCAGTACGAGTCCGCCTCGCCCGCCAGCAGCCGGGTAACCTGGTCCAAATCGGAGTCGAGATCCGCAGGATGAGTGACATGCTGGAACGACATCGTGAGCAATTGCTCGCGGGTGTACCGCAGTGTGTCGCACAAGGTGTCGTTGACCCGCAACCAGCGGCCATCAGCTGCCACATGGGCAATACCGACGGCAGCGTTTTCGAAGGTGCCGCGGAAGCGGGCCTCGCTGTCCCGCAGTTTCTGCTCGGCCCGATGCTCTGCCGTGACGTCGTGGGAAACCCCGACGACACCAACCTGACGCCCCTCCACCAGGATCGGCGAATCCGTGATGAGCGCCGTAAACGCAGTGCCGTCCTTGCGGAACACGTCGACCTCACCGGTCCAGGTCCCGCCGGCGGCTACCGTCGCCGCCAACTCCGCCGATTCCGACTCGGACAGGGTCGATGCGCGCAGGTCCCGCAGCGGGCGGCCCAACACCTCCTCAGCTGCCCATCCGTACAACCGCTCGGCATACCGGCTCCAGAACAGGATCCGACCATCGTTGTCGGTGGCGATGACAGCTTGTTCCACCGCATCCAGCAGATCGGCGTTCAGCCGCAGTCGGTCCTCGACCTGCTTGCGCTCAGTAACGTCCAGCAGCGCACCAACGAGTCGGGCGGCTCGGCCTGCCCCGTCGAGTTCGACGTCGGCCCGACTCGACAGCCACACCAGCGTTCCGTCCGGACGCACGACCCGGTATTCGACGTGGTGGCCGGTACAGGTCCGCACACTGGCCTCGATGGCCGCCAGGATCCGCGCCCGGTCACCAGGGTGCACGCGGTCGACGCAGTCCTGGAACATGACGGGCTGACCGGCCTCGAACCCGAAGAGCGCGAGCGCGCCATCGGAGATCGCCGGCGCCTGGTCCTGGTCAAGGGGAATGTCGAACGTGCCGGCGCTGGCCGCCTGGAATGCCAGGGTCAGGCGGTCGTAGGCACCGGTGGGTCGCTCCCCCTCCACCGCGAACCACCTCCGGCCGATGTGCTCGCTCGTGCGTGCGTGCACATCCTGCCCGAAGGGGGTCCCCGCCGCCTACCTGCGGAGGTGTTCTGGTGTCTCGGTTTATCGGGAGAGCAGCCGGGTCGCTCCGACCGCGCCTGCGGCACCCAGCGCCGCAGCGCCGACGGCGACCAGGCCGTGGTGCTGGCTGGCCCACAACTGGTAGCTGCGCTGCTTGGCCTCCTCGTCGAAGACGCCGTGCGCGCCGTAGTCCCGACCGTCTGCATCGTCGGCGGCCTCCCACAGATTTGCCGCTTCGTGGGGGTCAGTGATGTCGCCGGCCTGTTGGGACGAGAAGCCGGTACGGGCCAGGTATCGGTCCAGGATGCCGGGCGCGAGGGCGTTACCGATCAGCGTCCCAACGGTGCTGCCACCAACCCAGTATTCCCGTCGCTTCGGATGATCGGCCGCGTACACCACGGCATCTGCCGGGATCTCCGGCTGGTAGATCGGGGGCACCGGTTGGGCGTGCTTGGGCAGGCGGGACTTGACCCAGGAGAATTGCGGCGTGTTCACCGCCGGCATTTGCACCATGGTTACGTGGATACCGCTCTTCTCATGCAACAACTCACAGCGCAGCGCCTCGTTGAAACCCTGGATCGCGTGCTTGGCCCCGCAGTACGCGGTCTGCAGCGGGATCCCCCGGTAGGCCAGCGCCGAACCGACCTGCACGATGGCGCCCCGATCGACCGGTTGCATCAAATCCAGTGCAACCTTGGTGCCGTAGACATAACCCAGATACGAAACCTCGGTCACCCGCTTGTACTCGTCCGGGGCGATCTTGGTGAACGGTGAGAACACCGAGGTGAACGCGTCGTTCACCCACACCTCGACCTGGCCGAACTTCGCTGTCACAGCCTCGCCTGCCCGCTGCACCGCATCGAAGTCGGAGGTATCGGTGGGCAGAATCAGCGCCTTACCACCCGCGGCTTCCACGTCGTGCGCGGCACCCTCCAGACCCTTCTCCCCGCGGGCCAGCAGACCCAGATGGGCACCGCGCCGACCGAACGCCCGGGCGACCGCCCGCCCGATCCCACCACTCGCACCGGTGACCACGACAACCTGCCCCGCATGCGTACCCGTGCCCGTCATCTCGTGAAAGTCCTCTCCTTGTTCAGTCATGTGCCGCAGCAGTCCTGCCCGCGCCAGGCTCAGGTCACTCGGAATGGCGCAAGATCCTCACCACGCAGACGCAACCCGTGCCCGGGTGCGTCACTCGGCCGCAGCACCCCGTCGGTCGGGTCCAGCGTCCCGTCGAAGGCCATGCCCTCGATACGGACATGGTCGTGGAACCACTCCAGGTGACGCAGATTGGGAGCGGCCGCCGCCACGTGGACGTGCAGGTGCGGCGCGCAATGCCCGGAGATTTCCAGGTGTTGCGCCGCCGCGACCGCGGCGACCCGAAGCCACTCGGTGATGCCGCCGCAGCGCGACGCATCTGCCTGCAGGCAGTCGACCGCGCCGGCTTCGCACATCCGTCGGAAGTAGGTCAGGGTACCGCCGTACTCCCCCGCAGTGACGTCGGCTGACACGGCGGACCGTACCTGCGCCAAACCCTCGAGGTCATCTGAACTGACTGGTTCCTCGAACCACGTCACGGCAGACTCCGCCAGCCGGGACCCAATGCGGATTGCCTGTTTGCGTTCGTACGCGCCATTGGCGTCCACGAACAACTCGACGTCGTCGCCGACGACTCGGCGCGCCTGGGCGACCCGGGTCAGGTCACGATCGGGCTGAGTCCCCCAGGACTCACCAATCTTGATCTTCATTCTCGGGATGCGCAGCGCGGCCCAGCCCTCGAGTTGTTCACGTAGTTGTCGATCGTCGTAGGAGGTGAAGCCGCCGCTGCCGTACACCGGGACCGTGTCGCGGACGGTGCCCAGCAGCCGGTGCAGCGGCAACTCCAGCAGCCGGGCCTTTAGATCCCACAGGGCAACATCCACCGCAGAGATGGCATAGCCAACGACGCCGATCCGGGTTGCGTTGCGAACCCGGCGAAGCATCGCCTCCCAGGCACCCGGCACGTCGAGCGCGGCACGCCCGATGACCACCGGAGCCAGTAGTTCCCTGACGATCGAGGTGACCGCGGTTGGCCCGTACGTCCAGCCCAACCCGGTCAGCCCCCCGGCGCGGACCGTGACGACGACCAGGGTGGTGGAATCCCAAGCCAACGTCCCGTCGGCCTCGGACGCATCCGCCGGGATCGTGTAGGCGGTCGCCTCGACGCCGTCGACGACCAGGTTGATCGACCGACTGGGCTCGCGGCTCATTGCGGTGAGATTCCGGACTGACCCGACGCAACACGCTGCACCACGGCCCGGGCGGCAGCGGCCCCCGCGACAGCCATGGCGACGGCCGCGCCGCCGAGTAATCCGGCCACGGCAACGCGGGCCACCATGCTCGGCTCGCGCGGTCGCCGGGCCGCTGGCACCTCGCGGCGCAGACCGGCTGCCAATACCTCGGCCAGGTGCATCGGCACTCGACCGGTGTCGCACTGTTCGATCTGCGTACGACAACTGAATCCGTCCGCCAGTACGAGGGTGTCGGGACTGGCATCGCGCACAGCGGGCAGCAGCACTCGTTCCCCGACCGCCCGGGACACCTCGTAGTGCCCGTCTTCGAAACCGAAGTTCCCGGCCAGGCCACAGCAGCCGGAATCCAGGACGTCGGGATAGAGGCCGGCGTCGCGCATCAGCGCCTGGTCGTCCTCGAACCCGAGAACGGCGTGCTGATGACAGTGGGTCTGCACCATCGCATGGCGGGACACCTGCGGGGGTGTATAGCCGGGAGAGTGCCGGTGCAACAACTCGGCCAGCGTCACGGTCTGCGCGGCGAGGCGCTGCACGTCACGATCGCCGCTGAACAGGTCACGGGCGTCGTTGCGGAACACCGCCGTGCAACTGGGTTCCAGGCCCACGATGGGCGTGCCAGCCCGCAACTGCGGCTCCAACGAGTCCAGGGTCCGTCGCAACACCTTCTTGGCGACGTCCAGTTGTCCGGTGCTGATCCAGGTGAGCCCGCAGCACACTGGCTCGCTGGGCATCTCCACGGTGTAACCGGCGTCCTCCAGCACCTCCACGGCCGCCTGCCCGACGGCGGGATTGAGGTGATTGGTGAACGTGTCCGGCCACAGCAGCACGCTGCCACGCTCTCCGGAACCTCGAGGCCCGCGCTCGGCGTACCAGGCCTGCAGCGTCTGTTCGGCGAACAGCGGGATCTCACGTTGTGGCGCGATCCCGCCGACCTTCTTCGCGACAGCCGCCAGCGCCTGGTTCTGCGACAACGCGTTGACCAGCCGTGGCAACCGGGACGCGGCCTGCGCCACCAGCGGCAGCCAGCCCATCGAGTAGTGGGCGCGAGGCCGCAACCGTTTGGCGTAGTGGTGGTGCAGGAACTCGGCTTTGTAGGTCGCCATGTCGACGTCGACGGGACAGTCCTTCTTGCAGCCTTTGCACGCCAGACACAGATCCAGGGCGTCCCGGACCTCGGTCGAGCGCCACCCGTCGGTGATCGGGGAGTCCTCGTGACCCTGCAGCATCTCGAACAGCAGCCTGGCCCGGCCTCGGGTGGAGTGCTCCTCCTCACGAGTGACCATGTACGAGGGACACATGACGCCGCCGTCGTCGTGTCGGCAATTACCGACCCCAACGCAGCGCAGCACCGCTCGGTCGAACCGCCCGTCGTCGTCTGGGTAGCCGAACGCCGTCTCCAGGCGTTCGGGGGTGAAGGCTGCGCCCAGGCGCAGATCGGTGTCCGGTGGATTCGGGTGAACCACCTTGCCGGGGTTCATCCGGTTGTCGGGATCGAAGATGCCCTTGAACTCCTCGAAGGCGTGCACGATCTCGTCGCCGAACATTCGGCCGAGCAGGGCTCCGCGACCCTGGCCGTCGCCGTGTTCGCCCGACAGCGAACCGCCGTACGAAACCGCGAGATCGGCCGCCGCGTCCAGGAACCGCCGGAACCTCTCGATCCCGTCGACGGTAGTCAGGTCGAACGGGATCCGGCAGTGCACACAGCCCTGCCCGAAGTGCCCGTACAGGGCGGTGCCCTCGTACCCGAAGCGGTTCAGCAGCGCCCGCAGGTCTCGCAGGTAGTCGCCCAAGCGCTCCGGTGGGGCGGCGGAGTCCTCCCAGCCCGGCCAGGAGTCGGGCATCCCGACAGCCCGAGCGGTGGCACCCAGGCCACCCTCGCGGACCTCCCACAGCTGCTGCTCGTCGGTGGCATCGTCGTAGAAGCTCACCGAAGGCTCGTGTTCGGTCCCGTTGAGTTCGTCGATGAGGCCGCGAGCACGCTGGTCGGCTTGGTCCTGGGATTCTCCGGAGAAACTCACCATCAACCAGGCGGTGCCTTCGGGCAGTTTCGCGATGGCCTTCTCGTGATCGTGCTTGCCTCGCTCGAACGACACTAACTGATGGTCGATCCCTTCGAGCTGGAAGGGCTCGTGCGGCAAGATCATTGGGACCGCGTCGGCTGCGGTTGCCACATCGGGATAGCCGAGGACCACCAGGCTCTGAGCCGCAGGGACCTCGACAAGGGTGAGTTCTGCTCGAAGGACGGTGACGAGGGTTCCTTCGGAGCCCACCAAGGCTCCAGCGAGATTGAATTCGTTCTCCTCCAGCAATGAGTCCAGGTTGTAGCCGGACACCCGCCTTGGGATGTCTGGATATTTCGCCCGGATCATCTCCGCGTACGTGTCGCACAGGTCACGTGCAGCCCGGTAGATCGCGGCGCGTCGCCCACCTGCGGAGATGATCTGCAGGTAAGCGTCGCTGTCGGTGCGCCCTACCCACATGCGTTCACCGTCGTACGTCAGGACCTCGAGCCTTACCACGTTGTCGACGGTCTTGCCGTACGCCTGCGCTGTCGATCCACAAGAGTTGTTGCCGATCATGCCGCCGAGTGTGCAGTGGTCGTGCGTCGCCGGGCGTGGACCGAACATCAGACCGACGTCGCGCAGTTGTCGGTTGAGTTGGTCGAGGACGATCCCGGGTTCCACGACGCAAGTGCGTCGCTCTGTATCGACTGATACGAGGTGCTTGCAGTA
>JBBQYX010000080.1:0-12078 GCA_038208295.1 Candidatus Nanopelagicales bacterium
ATTCGGCGAAGGCGATCAGCCGGTTGAGCTGGTCGAGGTTGCGCTGCCACTGCGGCCTTTCGGGAATCGGTGGATCGTCGGCAGTCTGGTCGCTGGTCCCGCTCGGTCCGGCGGCGTACTCGGCGCTGTCGGCGTCGTCGCTCGCATCAGTGAACTCGTAGGTGGTGCCGGAGGTTCCCTGACCCGAAGCGGCGCAGTCGTCATAGTCGTCAGTGCTGTCGCTCGGCGTGGTCGACGTGCTCGACGGGCTAGTGCTGCCAGCGGCGGCGCCCGTCCGGTCTGTATCTGCCGCCCGGCCGGTCATGCCCGGCTCGGCGGAACTCGGCTTGTCGGAACTCGGGTCGGCCGGGCGCGGGTTGGCGTTCCCGGTGGGGCTCGGGTCGGGGTTCATGCCGGCGGCGCGCAGCACGGCCAGGAGGCGGGCGCCGAGGTCGGGGGGCAGCATGCCGATGATGGACACCCAGCCGTCGGGTAGTTCGACCACCGACAGGCGGGCTCGGGTTTCGAACTCGCGCTCGTCGCGGGCATCCATCGCGTCGGGATCCACGTTGCGGGCCAGGGTTTCCAGGAAACGCCGCAACTCCATCGGTGTCGCTGAGCAGGCGTAGTCGGCGATGACGTCCTCCACCGCGTCTAGCTGCGCCCGCAAAGTGGGCAGCTTCGCGTGTGCGTCGCCCAGGACGTGCAGGTGGTCGATGCTGACCTGTCCGGCGGCCAGCCGAGCGGCCATCGCCGGATGCGCCGTGCACAGATCGGCCAGGTGGCGGCGCCGGCGGGTTTCGGCGTCGGAGCAGTGGGTGCGGGCCCGCAGCCACGTACCGACCGTTCGAGCCGCGGCGGCCCAATCGGCTTGGGCCTCGAATCGGGTCCACACCTCGGCCTCGGCTGCAGCCAGCCGCAGCGTGACCCGACGCAGCCCGAGCACCGCCTCACCCAACTCCGCCCCGCACACTGCGCTGACACCGACCGCGGCCAACGAGTCGATGGCTGCATCGACCTGTGCCAGCGCCGCAGCCAGGGGCGATGCCACCAGCGGGCCTGGCGTAGGCGAGACCGGGTTCAGCCCGTGCGTCGAGGATGCGGATGACGCTGCCCGATCCAGGCTCGCTCGGTCGTCGAACATGCTGCCTCCCCCTGGGACGTCGGCCACGTAACAACAGACGTGGCAGGACTAGTGACCCGGCGGGCACGGCCGTCGCACGAACCGACGGTCGACAGGAAGGAGGGTGTTCCAGATCGCACTTACGTTCAAAAGCACTGGCCGGGTAGAACTGATGTATGAATCGTACCCCACCAGTCCTCAGCGGTCAACCGCTCGACCGCGGGAGTTTCCCGATGGGGCCTACTGGTCAGGCTGAGTCAGGGCGAGTAGCCCGTGAGGCGAAAGATGCCCGACGTCAACCAAATGAGCGGTCACGACATGGTCCTGGCAGGCGCCGCCTGAGCCCCGATCCACCGCCAGTGTTCGCTCATGACCCTTCCCGGGCAGTCATCGACTCCACCATCTCCTGCGCGGCGGGCTCGGCGCGGGCGCGGTCGGCGGGGACGAAGCCCAGGCGTACGCGTCGGTCGAGCAGGTCATCGACACTCGCAGCGCCTTCCCAGGCGAGGCCGAAGGCGAGTTCGACCCCCAAGACCGGCAGACCCGCAGAAACGGGCGCGGCCAAGGATGGGTTGTCCGCGGCGAGTCCCCACACCAGCGATGCTTCGGCGCCGTAACGGCGGACCAGTCGATCCGGCACGCCAGCCACTCGGTGCAGTGGACCGGCGCCGACCAGCGGCAGCGTGGCGGTCCGGCACGGCACCGACGTCAGCAGGTCGACCACGTCGGCGGCCATCCGTCGGTAGGTCGTCAGTTTCCCGCCGGTGACGGTGATGAGGGAGCCGGTCTGCCGTACGGCATGCCGGCGCGAGAGGTCCGCACCGGACACCGGTGCCGCAGCGACAGGAAGAGCACCGGCCGCGGACGCCCCATCGGACGACCCCGGTGACCCCCCAGCAGCATCGGCCACCGCAGCAGACCCGGCCAGCAGCGGCCTCAGTCCCGCGTACGTGCCGACGACATCGGATCGGGTTAGTGGCTGCGCCAGCGACGGAGACAGCGCGGCCAGCAGCCATTCGATTTCGTCCTCGGTGGCATGCGGGACGTCTGGGATCGCGCCGTGCACGGGCACGTCCGTCAGCCCGAGATAGACCAGCCCGTCTGGCTGCGGCAGGGCGAACACATACCGCCCCCGCTCGCCCGGGACCGGCACGGTCAGCGCGGCCCGCGGGTTTGCCAGCGTGATCGCGCGCAACACCAGATGGGTGCCCCGCGACGGGGTGAGCTGCACCGCGGGGTCCAGCGTCCCGGCCCAGACGCCGGTCGCATTCACGACCGCCCGCGCCCGGATTCGGTACGTACCGCCGTCGGCGTCCACGACCTCGGCGCCATCGTGACCCAGTGCGAGCACGCGGGTCCGGGTGAGCACAGCGGTGTCGTACGCGGCGGCCGTACGCGCCACCGCCAGGACCAGCCGGACGTCGTCCTCCACCTGGCCGTCCCACCCCAGCACACCGCCGACCAGTCGGCTTCGATCCAGCGCGGGTGCCCAGCGCCGGGCCTCGGCTGCACTCACCCGGCGGGTCCGCGGCAGCGTTCCGCGCGGGGTACGCGCCCCCATCCGCAACGCGTCCCCGGCCAGGAAACCCGCGTGTGTGACGGTCGCGTCCAACCGAGCCCCTCTCAGCCGGGGGACCAGTTGCGGCAGCGGGCGGATCAGGTGCGGGGCAATCGCGGACATCAGGTGGCCGCGCTCCACTGCCGACTCCCAGGCCACCCCTACCTGGCCGTGCGCGAGGTAGCGCAGCCCGCCGTGCACCAGCTTGCTGGACCAGCCCGACGTCCCCGAGCCCAGGTCGCCCCGCTCGACGAGGGCCACCGACAGCCCCCGCGAGGCAGCGTCCAGCGCCACCCCCGCTCCGGTGATCCCGCCGCCGACGACGAGCACGTCCACGACGGCACCCGCGGCGAGCCGGTCGCGATCCCGGGACCGGCGGTCGTCGTCCAGCCGGCTGCGGGGGTCGCCGACCGGGACGAACTGGGTCTGCGTCATGTCGCACCTCTCGGGCGGGTGGGCCGCGGCTCACGGGGAATCCCGGGCACGGGGCATGATCGGGTACGGCTGGTGGGCGACGAACCAGTTGTCGATCGCCGTCCACTCCTCATCCTGCCGTTCGACCCGCGGAGGTCCACCATGAGCTTGGCCGAGACGTTCGCCTCCTGGGGCGTTCCCGATCAGCCGGTCGTCGTCTCGGCGCGAGCCCGCCGGTTCCTGACGGCCCAGGTGGGTGCCGCCCTGCCCACCCCGCCGGTCCCGATCGGCGACATTGCAGTCCCGCCGTCGCGGCTATCAACCGAAGCCCAGACGGCGTTGGTCGCGGTACTGGGCGCCGAACATGTCGACGTCGATCGGACGGCCCGGCTGGCCCACGCCGGCGGCCTGTCGTACATCGATCTGGTTCGCCGCCGCGGCGGCGACGTCGCCGATGCCCCGGACGCTGTGCTCCGCCCGGCCACCCACGACGAGGTGCTGGGGCTGTTGCGAGTCTGCGCCGATCAGCGGATCGCGGTGGTGCCGTTCGGTGGCGGCACCTCGGTCGTCGGTGGGGTCGCGGGTGTACGGGGGCCCTTCGGGGCAGTCGTCTCCGTGGCGTTCGACCGGATGGCGGCACTGCTGGACGTGGACCCCGAGTCCGGCCTGGTCACGGTCGAGCCAGGGATCACCGGGCCGGTGCTGGAGCGGCTGCTCGGTGCCCGCGGCCTGACGCTGGGGCACCTGCCACAGTCGTGGACCCGGGCGACCATCGGCGGTTATGTCGCCACGCGTTCGGCCGGTCAGGCATCCAGCGGATACGGCCGCAGCGACGAGATGGTGGAGTCCCTGCGGATGGCCACCCCCGCCGGGACGCTGGAGGTCGGCCGGGTGCCGGCGAGTGCGGCCGGACCGGACCTGCGGCAGCTGCTCATCGGCAGCGAGGGTGTGTTCGGAATCATCACCGCGGTGACGTTGCGGGTGCGGCACCGCCCGACCCACACCCGGTACGAAGCCGTGGTGTTTCCCTCGTACGCGGCCGGGCTCGCGTGCTTCCGGGACCTTGCCCAGCACGGGCTGCGCCCGGACGTGATGCGGCTGTCCGATCCGATCGAGACCACCGCGAACCTGGCCCTGTCGAACACCCCCGAGAAACTCGCAACCGCGCTGCACACCTACCTGCGGGCCCGCGGCGCCGCGCCATGGCCCACCGGCAGTGGGGCGATGGCGATCCTGGGCTGGGAGGCGCGTTCGTCCACCGAGCTGTCCGCTCGGCGCACCCCGGCGCTGGACATGCTGTCCCGGCACAAGGGCGTCCGGATCGGCCGCCGCGCCGGCGAGTCCTGGCGGCACGGCCGGTTCGCCGGGCCGTACCTGCGTGATGCGCTGATGGATCAGGGTTATCTGGTGGAGACCCTGGAGACCGCGACCCGCTGGCGGGACCTGCACCGGCTGCACGACGCCGTTGCGGTGAGTCTGCATACCTCCCTGAGCCGGCCGGGACTGCCCGGCCCGATGGTGATGTCGCACGTGTCCCACGTGTACGAGACCGGCGGGTCGCTGTACGTCACCGTGCTGGCCGCGGCCGACCCGGCCGACCCGGCAGCCCAGTGGCGGACGGCGAAAACCGCTGCGACACAGACGATCGTGGACCACGGCGGCACCTTGACCCATCATCATTCCGTCGGTGTCGATCATGCGCCGTGGCTGCCGCGGGAGATCGGCGACCTGGGCGTCGGGGTGCTGCGGGCAGTCAAGGCACGGCTGGATCCGGACGGCATCCTGAACCCCGGCAAGCTGCTGCCAAGTCATGAGGAGGACGCATGAGCGGGTCACCGACCGCGGCGGGGGTTGTCGACCGAGGTGCCGCGTGGTGCGTCATCGGGGCCGGTCCGCACGGCCTGTCCGCTCTCAAGGCGTTGCTGCAGCACGGGATCGACGCCGATGGCTTTGAGCGCGAACCGGATCTCGGCGGCAACTGGAATTTTGGCGCGGAGAACTCCCGGGTGTACGAGTCCACGCATGTCATCTCGACGAAACCGTTCACCCAGTTCCCCGATTTCCCGATGCCCGACGACTATCCTGACTATCCCTCTCACCGGCAGGTCCATCGCTACTTCCGCCGCTACGCAGAGCATTTCGGGCTCCTGGATCACCTGAGTTTCGAGACCGACATCGTTCGCGTCGTCCCCGTGGCAGGCACCGACCGCTGGGACGTCACGGTCCGGGAGCGTCTCACGGGGACAGAACAAACGCGGCGCTACGACGGCGTCGCGGTCGCCAACGGGCACAACTGGTGGCCGAAGACCCCTGCCTACCCCGGGCAGCAGGACTTCGCCGGTGAGATCCTGCATTCCGCCGACTACAAGGGCGCCGACGTGCTGCGCGGTCGTCGCGTGCTGGTCGTCGGCGCGGGCAACACCGGGTGCGACGTGGCCGTGGAGAGCGCCCAGAATGCTGCGACGACCTGGCATTCCACCCGCCGTGGCTACTACTACAACCCGAAGTACGCGATGGGCCGGCCGAGCGACCAGACCGCGGACCTACTGCTGGCGCTGCGCCTGCCGCTGTCCGTACGCCGTGCGCTGTTCAAGGCCACGCTCGCTGTGACCGTAGGCGATCCGACGCGCTTCGGGCTGGCCAAACCGGATCACAAGCTGTTCGAGACACACCCGATCGTCAACCAACAACTCGTCTACTACGTCGGGCACGGCGAGATTATCCCCAAACCGGACATCGAACGGTTCGAGCCTGATCGGGTCGTATTCACTGACGGCAGTTCCGCCGAGGTCGACCTGGTGCTGTTCTGCACCGGCTATCTCGCGGTCTTCCCGTTCCTGGCCGCCGATCTGCTCAACATCGAGGGGGATCATCCGCAACTGGCTCGGCAGATCTTCACGCCGCGTTCCCCGACGCTGGCGGTCTCCGGCCTCATTCAGCCGGACAGCGGCCAGTGGACGATCGCGCACTGGCAGGGCATGGAGATCGCCACGTACGCGCGGCTTCGGCTGGACAATCCAGCCGCGGCGACAGGGTTTCATGCCGGGGTTGTGGCCGAGATTGCGCAGCGTTTCAGCGGCGGTTCGCACTACAAGGGATCCAGCCGGCACTACTACGAGATCGCGCATCAGGACTACCTGCGTGTGCTGCAGCGCGATATCGCTGCGATGGAGGTGTCGGCATGAGTCGGACGACGGATCGACTGCGCGGCAACACCACCGTGGTCCGGCTGTGGGACTGGTCGCTGCCGTCGAAACCGGTGTACCGCGAGGTGCTCTCGGCCGTCCCGACTGGTTGGGCGGAACTGCCCCGGTCGCAGCGTCGGCCGCCGTTGCTGTTCGTGCACGGTCTCGGCCACGGCGCGTGGTGCTGGTCGGAGCACTGGCTGGCCGCTGCGGCGGAGCGCGGATATCCCGCGTACGCGGTGTCGCTGCGCGGCCACGGCGGCTCGGGTGGCGCCAAAGCGTTGGGCCGCAGCCTGATGCGCGACTATGTCCACGACGTCATGCAGACGATCGCGGAACTCCCCGAACCGCCAGTGCTCATCGGGCATTCGATGGGCGGAATCATCGCGCAACTCGTGGCGGACCGTTACCCCCTGCGCGGTCTGGTGCTCTTGGCCCCGGCGCCTGCCCATGGCGCGCTGCCCACGATGCTGACGACGTTCCCGCACCGGCCGTGGGACGTCACCGCGATGGTCCTCGGCCGCACCATGCCGATGCGCGCCGACACCCTGTTCGTCGGCCTGGACCGGACCACCGCGGATCGCTACGTCGGCCGGCTCGGCCGGGAGTCCCCCTGGGCGCAGTACGAGTTTCTGCGCCGCCGACGGATCGGTCCGTTGCGGGCCCCGGTGTTGGTCGTCGGTGCCCGTGCAGACAAGATCATCCGAGTGAGCGATATCGAGCGCACCGCTGCGATGTACGGCGTCGACCCGGTGTTCCTCGACGGCATCGGCCACGACCTCATGCTCGATGCCGGCTGGGACCAGGCGCTGGACACCATGCTGAGCTGGGTCGATTCAGCGGTCCCGCCGGGCACGCCGCCGTTGGGGCCGATTCAGTCGCGTGGGGGACCGGTCGCCACGATCAGCTGACCGCCCGCGTACGGTGATCGCTCGTTCAGCGCCCCCGGTCGGGCGCCACTGCAGTCGAGGAGCGCCATCATGGAATACCGCCGGCTCGGCCGTCTCGAGCACCGCAGTTCCGTCCTCGTCTACGGTGCGGCGGCCCTCGGTGAGGTGACCCAGGAAGTGGCCGAGGCATCGGTGCGCGAGGCGCTGGCCGGCGGGATCAACCACCTCGACGTGGCGGCCTCCTATGGCGACGCGGAATTGCGGCTGGGTCCGCTGATGGGCGAGATCCGTGACTCGGTGTTCCTGGCGACCAAGACCGGGGAGCGCGACGAGAAGGCGGCCTGGGCCCAGATCAACGAGTCCCTGACCCGGTTGCAGACCGATCATGTCGACCTGCTGCAGTTGCACGCGGTCACCTCGTACGAGGAACTCGATGCGATCACCGCACCGGATGGCGCGCTCGCCGCAGCGGTGCGTGCGCAGGACGAGGGCCTGGTCCGTGCTGTGGGGATCACGGGTCATGGGCCCATCGCCGCGGCCGTTCACCTGGCCGGGCTGCAACGCTTCCCGTTCGCCACCGTCCTCACCCCGCTGAACGCGGCGCTGTGGCGCGACCCGGCCTGGCGCGACGACTACCAGGCATTGGTCGCCGAGGTGCAGCACCAGGATGCCGGACTGATGACGATCAAGACGCTGGCCCGGCGCAACTACCCGCCCGGGATGGCCCCCACGCACGCCACCTGGTACGAGCCGTTGGTCGACGACGACCGGGTGCGTGCCGCGACCTCATGGGTCCTCGCGCACGAAGAGATCGCCGCCCTGGCGACCTCCGGCGACGTCCGACTGCTCGGACCGTTGCTGCGCGCCGAGGCGGACCGGATGCCGCTGGTCGAAGCCGAGCAGATCCTGGCGGAGTTGCCGGACTATTCCTCGCCGTTCTTGGACATGCCTGCCTAAGAAGCCCGCCCAGCTGCGCGTCAGTCGACCAGGCGGGTGGCCAACCGGATCTCGCGGATGACGGTGGCGCCGGTCCCGTCGAGGTCGAGTTCGCGGATGACGCCGTCCACGCCCCAGCCGGCGGACTCGAGGAAGGCGCGGCGGGCATCGTCGGCGGCGGGGATCCACGAGACCGCGCAGGTGAAGCCGCGGGCGGCGAGGATGTCGGTGGCGGCGGCGAGCAGCCGGGAGCCGTGGCCCTGCCCGGAGTGCCCGGGATCCGTGACGAGCGCGACGAGCTCGCCGGTGACCGCATCGGCATCGAGGTCGTGGGCCGGCGCGATCGCCGCGTACCCCACAATCAGCGGTCCGTCGCAGGCCACGAGCACCGCGTGGGCCGGCGTCGGGGGGAACTGGACCGCTTCCTCCCACCCCTCCGCGATGGTGTGCAGTTCGAGGGATTCCAGGATGCTGCTCGGCAGCACCTCGGCATAGGTGGTCTGCCAGGCGGTCACGTGGACGCGCGCGATGCCGTGGACATCGGTCGCGCGGGCTTGGCGGACGTGACTGGGCGCGGCGGGGTCGCTGCCCGTCGGGTCGGTGTCCGGTAGGACGATCGGGTCGTCGTGCACGACCCTGGGTCGGTCGTGTCGCGTCGCGGCGGCGAGGGGAACGCGAGTCTGCGTCATGACCGCAGAGTGCCACGACAATTCCTCCCACACGGGGTGTTCGCGCATCCTCACCCGTTCCTACTAGTGTCCACGCGCCGCAGGGCCGGCGGTCCGGCGTTCACGGTCCTGCTGGTGTGCCCGTGAGGGCAGGTCGACCGGGTCCAGCACGACGACAGTGAGGATGGCCCGCGTGGGCGAGGACGTGGTGTTCCGCAGCGACATGACCGTGGAACTGATCAAGCACAGCGCGGCCGATGCGGACGTGCTGTTCGCCGCGCGGGTGTCGACCAAGGGTGAACATTCTCGTGCGGACGTCGGTGCCGACGCGACCCGTTCCACCGGACTGATCAACTATCTGATGCGGGACCGGCACGGCAGCCCGTTCGAGCACACCTCGATGACGTTCTACGTGCAGGCGCCGATCTTCGTCTGGCGGGAGCACATGCGGCACCGGATGATGTCGTACAACGAGGAGAGCGGGCGTTACCGTGAGTTGTCGCCGGTGTTCTATGTGCCAGGGCCGCAGCGACCGCTGGTGCAGCAGGGCAAGCCGGGGGCGTATGAATTCGTGCCGGGAACTGCCGAGCAGCATGAGCTGGTCGATGCCGAGGTTCGCGAATCCTGCCGACGGTCCTATGCCGCCTACCAGCGGATGCTGGCTGCCGGGGTAGCGCGGGAGGTCGCGCGTACGGTCCTGCCGGTCAGCATCTATTCCTCGGCGTACGTCACGGTGAACGCCCGCTCGCTGATGAACTTCCTGTCGCTGCGGACCAAGCGGGACGGCGCGCATTTCCCGTCGTTCCCGCAGCGGGAGATCGAGATGGTCGCCGAGGCGTACGAGGAAGCGTGGGCACGGCTCATGCCGCTCACGCATGCGGCCTTCGAGGCCAACGGGCGGGTCGCGCCCTGAGGTCGCGGCGGCGCCCGACGGGCCGGGGGAGCCTGGCCGGTAGCCTGCCAGTCATGACTGCAGGACCAGCGACCGATCCAGGCCCGACGGGACAGCCCCCCGCCCGTCCGGCGCCTTTCGGCCGGATGCTCACCGCGATGGTCACCCCGTTCAGCCCGGACGGGGAGCATGTCGACCTGGCTGCCGCTCAGCGGCTCGCGACCGATCTGGTGGATCTGGGCAACGACGGGCTGGTCGTCAACGGCACGACGGGGGAGTCGCCGACGACGTCGGATGCCGAGAAGGACGCACTGGTCCGGGCGGTCCTGGAGGCGGTCGGGGGTCGCGCGTGCGTGCTCGCCGGCGTCGGTACGAATGACACGCGGCACACCGTGGCACTGGCCCGGCAGGCATCCGCAGCCGGTGCCCACGGGCTGCTGGTCGTGACGCCGTATTACAACAAGCCCCCGCAGGAGGGCCTGGTCACGCATTTCACCGCGGTAGCCGATGCCACGGAACTTCCAGTGCTGCTTTACGACATTCCCGGCCGTACGGGGGTCCCCATCGCCAGCGACACGCTGATGCGCCTAGCCGAGCATCCCCGGATCGTGGCGAACAAGGACGCCAAGGGCGACCTGTTCGCGGCGCAGCAGGTGATGAACGCCTGCGACCTTGCGTATTACTCCGGCGACGACGCGCTGAACCTTCCATTGCTGTCGGTCGGGGCCGTCGGATTTGTCAGCGTCACCGGCCATCTGGTAGCCGACCGCTGGGCGGCGCTGCTGACGGCCTATGAAACCGGCGATGTCACCAATGCTCGGACCATCAACGACGGCATGGTTCCCGTCACCACCGGCGTCATGACGCGTACCCAAGGAGCAATTATGGTGAAAGCAGGTCTGGACCTGCTGGACCGTCCCGGTGGGGGCGCGTTGCGCAGCCCACTCGTCCCCGCTTCACCCGCCCAACGCGAGCAGTTGCGCATCGATCTCGCCGCCGGGGGTTTCGCGCTGTGACGCAGACACATCACGAACTCGGCCTCCCGCCGGAGTTGCCCGCTGGTGGGCTGCGGCTGGTGGCGCTGGGTGGTCTCGGCGAGATCGGCCGGAACATGACGGTGTTCGAACACGCCGGCCGGTTGCTCGTCGTGGACTGCGGCGTCTTGTTTCCCGAGGACTCTCAACCCGGCGTGGACCTGATCCTGCCCGACTTCGAGTACATCGCCGACCGGCTGGATGACATCGAAGCCATCATCCTCACCCACGGGCACGAGGACCACATCGGGGCGGTGCCCTATCTGTTGCGGCGCAAGGCGGATATCCCGCTGCTCGGCTCGCGGCTGACGCTGGCACTGGTCGAGGCAAAACTGCGTGAGCACCGGATGCAGCCGTACACCATGGAGGTACGCGAGGGACAGCGCGAACGACTCGGCCCGTTCGACTGTGAGTTCCTGGCGGTCAACCACTCCATTCCCGATGCGATGGCGGTGGCGATCCGTACACCTGCGGGAACAGTTCTGCACACTGGCGATTTCAAGATGGACCAGTTGCCGTTGGACGGCCGCATCACCGATCTCAACGGGTTTGCCCGGATCGGCGACGAGGGCGTCGACCTGCTGCTCTGCGACTCCACCAATGCGGAGGTCCCGGGGTTTGTGTCCTCCGAACAGGAAATCGCGCCGGTCCTGGACAAGGTGTTCCTGGAGGCACCCGGTCGGATCGTGGTGGCCTCGTTTGCCTCACACATCCACCGCATTCAGCAGGTCATCGACACCGCGGTGGCACATGAACGCAAGGTCGCGTTCGTCGGCCGTTCGATGGTGCGCAACATGGGCGTGGCCCGCGACTTGGGATATCTGAAGATTCCAGCCGGCACGATGGTCACCCCGGAAGAACTCAACGCGCTCCCGGATGAAGAGGTCGTGCTGGTCTGTACCGGTTCCCAGGGCGAGCCCATGGCGGTGCTAGCCCGGATGGCCAATCGGGACCACGCGATCCGGATCGGGCCCTCGGACACCGTGGTGCTCGCCTCCTCGCTGATCCCCGGCAACGAGAATGCCGTCAACCGGGTCATCAATGGGCTGACCCGGCTGGGCGCCACGCTCGTACACAAGGGCAACGCGATGGTGCACGTGTCCGGGCATGCGGCGGCGGGTGAATTGCTCTACGTCTACAACGTGGTGAAACCCAAGCACGTGATGCCCGTCCACGGTGAATACCGGCACCTGTGGGCGAACGCGAAACTGGCTGAGCGCACCGGAGTTCCCCGTAAAGCGATTCTGCTTGCTGAGGACGGGACCGTGATCGACCTGGTGGACGGCCGGGCCTCGATCACCGGCGCGGTGCCCTGCGGCTATGTCTACGTCGACGGCGCCAGCGTCGGCGACGTCAGCGAGTCGTCGCTGAAGGACCGTCGCATCCTCGGCGAGGAGGG
>JBBQYX010000081.1:0-11501 GCA_038208295.1 Candidatus Nanopelagicales bacterium
CTCAACGCCCGCTATGGCCCGGCGTTAGCGCTGGCCGAACTCGTCCTCGCCGGGTCGTCATTCGAGCACGCGGCCGGTGAAGTGGCGGTCAGCGGGTTCGTGGTGGACATGGCCGGGGTGTTCGAGGATTTCCTCACCGCGACGCTGGGCGAGGCACTGCGCCGCCGAGGGGGCAGCGTCCGCGCGCAGTTTCGTACCCACCTGGACGAGGCGGGTGAGATCGCCATCCGCCCCGACCTGGTCTGGTTTTCACCTGATGGGACCCCAATGGCCGTCATCGACGCGAAGTACAAGCAGGAGAAGCCCGCTGGCTTCCCGGACGCCGACCTGTATCAGGCGCTGGCGTACGCGACTGCGCTGGACCTGCGATGCGCCCACCTGGTGTACGCCGCCGGCTTCGACCCGGTGCGCTCGCACACGGTGCGGCACAACGGAATCCGGCTGTACGCCCATACTCTCAAACTGACCCTGAACCCACCTGCGCTGCTGGCCCGGGTCGATCTTCTAGCTGAGCAGATCGCGGCGGCTCGCTGAGCACGGTTGTCCTGGTCGCCTGGATCACCGGCTGGCGCGACCGCAGGCCATGAGTGACGCGTCTTACGATCCGTCATATCCTTGTCATATGACTGTGGTCAACTTCAGGACGGATGAACGATCCGAGCGCGCACTCGCGGAACTGACCGCCGACGGCGCCACCGTTTCCGAGGCCATTCGGCAGGCGCTGGTCGACGCCGTACGACTGCGAAGGCGAGAGCAGATGCGCCGCGAGTCGCTCGACGCATCGAACGATCCCGCTGATCTGGCGGAGAGCCGCCGGGTGCGCAAGGAGATGGACGAGCTTCGTGCGTGGTGACATTCACCGCCTGCGCGCGCCCCGCAACGCCCGCGGGAATGAACAGCGCGGTTCCCGTTACGCAGTGGTCATCCAGTCCGATGACCTGCTGCTGTCGACGCTCCTGGTCGCACCGACGTCTCACTCCGCGTCGCCGCGAATTTTCCGCCCCACCATCGTCGTAGGCGAGGAACGAACCCAGGTACTCACCGAGCAGACCACGGCCGTCGCGACCGAACGGCTGGGCGAACTCGTCGGCCACGTCACCCTGACTGAACTGCAGGCGATCGACGCAGCCTTGCGACTGACACTGGGCATCGACTGAGCCGTTCCCAGCACGGGCTCATCCATGGTTATGGCGGAGCACCAGCAGGCACTGCGACCGACATGTGGTCAGCGCAGCGATCCCGCCCAAGAGCCGGAGCGGCCTGGCTCGCGAACGCCAGTTGCCTCTCCGGCCGGCCGGTTGCCGCTGGTTGCCCAGGGGGGCGGGCCGTGATCGGCGACCCTGTGCTCGCCTGACTCGATCGACGGTCGCTCGCGCTCCAGCCCGGCCTCGGCCGCGCTCAGGTGCCCGGCGGCGACCAGCAACTCCAGCAGCGGGGTATCCAGCGGACCGCTGAGCTGCCGCAGGTGCGCCACCGTCGGGGTGCTGCCCTGGGTCAGCCAGCGGGAGATCACCGAGACGTTGATGCCGCTCACGCGGGCCAATTCGCTGAGGGACGGGTACGCGGTGGCCGTTATCCGGGCACGTAACCAGCAGGCCCACGTCGCGTCGTCATGACGATCTTCTGTTTCGTTCACGGGCTCACCCCCCAAGGGTCGAGCGCCCCGTGGTCCCGGCGCTCCCCCCAAGGGCGCACCCAAGGTCCACCGGCTCCAGCATGGCGCTGATGCCGGCCGTTGACCAGTGCTTGTGCGCGTACGCACACCAAAGGATTCACGCGAACACCGGTATTCCGTGGATGCCGGAACCGGCAATGCGAGCGCTCACCACTGCGTGCGGGGTTTGCGGGGTCGCGCCGTCCCGAAGGAGGCCCCGGTGATCGGTGTGACCCCCCTACCGACCCGAGCGGTAGAACTTCTCGATGTGCGCCTCGACCCGGTCGGCGGCCAGGTCGGGGGCACCGTCATGGATGGCCTGGTGGATGTCGCGATGCTGCTCGCACAGCCGGGCCGACACCCGCTCGAAGTCGGCTGTCCTGGATAGCGCCGCCAGCAGCGTAGGACGCATCGCCGTCCGCAGCGCCGTGGTCAGCTCAGCCACGAGCTCGTTGCCGCTGGCCCGCGCGATCGCCAGGTGGAATGCGGTGTCGTGGTCGTTGAAATCGTCCACGGTCACCCCGGGGCGTTCCATGGCGACCAGCAGTCGGACGATCTCCTCGTGATCCGCAGCATTGGCGTGCTGACTGGCCAGTCGCGCCGATTCCCGCTCCAACGCGATTCGGGCGCGGACGACCTCGCCGGATGCCACGCTGCTGAGCAGCACGTGCAATCGAATCAGCCGCGTCAGGGCGTCGCCGGGGGCTGCGGATAGCACCGTCCCGGCCTCCGCGCCCGACCCTGTTCCGGGGACCACGGCGCCCATGGCCTCCAGGACCCGCATGGCCTCGCGTACCGCGGCCCGGCTGACTTTGAGCGACGCGGCCAGGTCACGTTCTGAGGGCAGCCGATCGCCGATGGCCAGAGCGCCGGAGGCGATCTGCTCCTCGATTCGATCCAAGACCAATTCATGCGTACGGGGCCGCACCACAGGCTTCCACGATCGCGTTGCCGCGGGTGCAGCCTCCTCGGCCGGCTCTGCGGCGGCGACCTCGGCAGTGGGCTCGGCAGCCGGTTCGGAACGGCCCGGACCGACCGTCGCCTGGGCAGTACGCCCGCTGTCTACCGCCTGCATGGCCTCCCCTTCCTCGGCGTGTGACCCCACCAGGGTCGGCCCAAGGGTGGGATGACTGGTGCCCTAGGTCCTCTTGGGGTGACTCGGGTCACACCCTACGTTGGGCCCACCTTGATGTGGTCAGACCACACGCTCGGCCACACCAGGTCACCCACTCGTTGCGTCACCCGCTCGGTCTCATCCCATCTGCACCTTCGCCCGCCCATCCGACCCGTTCGGATCCCCGCGTCGGTGCGACCTATCGTGAGGGGTCGGTCCATGATCGTCGCAGAAGCGTTCCAGCAACAACTCGCCCCGCTTGGGGGCAACCTGTGGCTGTCCGCCATCGCCGGCCTGGTGCCGCTGATCGTGGTGTTCGTCCTGCTCGGTGTCTTCAAGATGAAGGCCTACATCGCGGGACTGTCCGGCCTGCTGACGGCGATCATCATTGCCGTCGTGGCCTACGGCATGCCGACGAATTTGGCGCTGCTGAGCGCGGCCGAGGGCGGGATGTTCGGGCTGATCCCGATCATGTGGATCGTGATCGCGGCGCTGTGGGTCTACGGGCTCACGGTTATCAGCGGTCGGTTCGAGGATCTGCGCCGAACATTCGACACCGTCAGTGAGGATCCCCGGATCCAGGCAATGCTGATCGCATTCTGTTTCGGTGGGTTGCTGGAGGCGCTGGCGGGTTTCGGCGCCCCGGTTGCCATCACCGCGACCATGCTGATCACGATGGGTGTTGCGCCGCTGCGATCCGCGTGCACCGTGCTGTTGGCGAACACCGCGCCGGTCGCCTTCGGTGCATTGGCGATCCCGATCGTGACCGCCGCAAACCTCACGGACATCCCGCTGCGCGAACTGGGTTCCGTCGTCGGGCGGCAGGCACCGATCCTGGCCGCGGTCGTCCCGCTGCTGCTCCTGCTCATCCTGGACGGTCGGCGCGGCCTGCGTGAGGCCTACCCGGCGGCGCTGGTCACCGGCGTCTCGTTCGCCATCGCCCAATTCATCAGTTCCAACTTCATCTCCGTCGAACTCACCGACATCGTCGCGTCCCTGGTCGGTCTGGGCGCCACGGTCGCGTTCCTGAAGGTGTGGACCCCCATCGGAACCGAAGAAGCCCGCGTCCGGGTGGCCCGGCACGAGCCCGAGGTCGCCGCGGCGCTGGCCGCGAACGCGGCAAAGGGCGGCGGTAACGGAAACAGCCGGTCGAGCGGTTCTGGCACCACTGCGGTCACTGTCGGCGAGATGCCAGCCGAACCACGGGTCACCAAAGCCCAGGTGTGGATGGCGCTGTTCCCATACCTGCTCATCATCGCGGCATTCAGTATCGTCAAACTGGTCAAGCCCGTACAGACCTGGATCGGCGGCACCGACATCGTGATTCCCTGGCCCGGCCTGGACGGTCAGGTTCTTGGTCTGTCCGGAAAGGCGATCGGAACCACCGTCTACAAACTTCCCTGGCTGTCCGGGCCCGGCAGCATCCTGTTCCTGTGCGGCATCGTGATCGCGATCGTGTACGGAATCAGTGCCAGTGCAGCCGGCCGCGAACTGGTCATGACCGTCGTCCGGCTCAAGTGGGCGATTCTTACCGTTGTAAGCGTGCTCGCCCTCTCGTACGTCATGAACATCTCCGGTCAGACCACCACCATCGGAACTTGGGTCGCCGGAACCGGTGCGCTGTTCGCGTTCCTGTCACCCGTGCTCGGTTGGTTGGGTACGGCGGTCACCGGGTCGGACACCAGCGCCAACGCCCTGTTCGCGAAACTGCAGGCAACTGCCGGTGCCAACGCCGGCATCGACCCGACCCTGCTGGTCGCGGCGAACACCACGGGCGGTGTTGTCGGCAAGATGATCAGCCCGCAAAACCTCACCATCGCGGCGAGTTCCACCGGGCTGGACGGTCAGGAATCCATCATCTTCCGCAGGATGATCCCGTGGAGCCTGGGCCTGCTGCTGGTCCTGTGCACCCTGGTCTTCCTGCAGTCCACCCCGATCCTCGGTTGGATGCTGCCGTGACCTCGACCCTTCCAGGTGCATACCCGACGACGGTCGGCGCCGCCTATCCGACCACGGTCGGGAGTGTGCCGACCATCCGCCGGGACGCCTATGGCGTCCTCACCCCGGCCCTGCTGGACGCGCTGCGCGGCATCGTCGGCGCCGCGCACGTCCTGGTGAGCGATGGCGACGTGGAGCCGTTCTCCCGCGATGCCACCCCGTTGTTCCGGGCCCGGCCGGATGCGGTGGTCCTGCCCGGCTCGACCGAGCAGGTCGCAGCGATCCTGCGGCTGGCCACCGAGCACCGGATCCCGGTGACTCCCCGCGGCGCCGGGTCCAACCTGGCCGCGGCCTGCGTCCCCGAACTCGGCGGCATCGTCATGCCGCTGACCCGGATGGACACGGTGCTCGAGGTCAGTCCCGGCGAGCTGCTGGCCGTGGTCGAGCCCGGTGCGACGACGGCCGCGATGGCCGATGCCGCCGCGGCCGTCGGTCTGCTGTACGCACCCGACCCGGGCAGCCGCACCGTGTCCACCGTCGGCGGGAACGTCGCGATGTGCGCCGGCGGGCTGCGCGGACTGAAATACGGCGTGACCCGCAACTACGTCCTGGGCCTAGAAGCGGTGCTGCCGACCGGGGAGATCATCCGTACCGGCGGACGACTGTGGAAGGACGTCGCCGGCTATGACCTGTCCCGGTTGCTCACCGGCTCGGAGGGCACCCTGGCGGTTATCACCGAGATCACCGTCGCGCTGCTGCCGATGCCAGTGACGTCGCGGACGGGGGTCGCGTATTTCAACTCGCTGTCCGACGCCTCGCGTGCCGTGGCCGGGATCATCGCCGAGGGAACGCTGCCCGCGACCCTGGAGTTCCTGGACACCAAGTGCATCGGGGTCGTGGAGGACTCCGCCCACCTGGGCCTGGATCGCGCTGCCGGGGCACTGCTGCTGTTCGGCGACGACGGGCCGCTGGCCGTCACCAACTCCTCGCTGGCCCGGATGGCCGAGGTGTGTACGGACCTGGGTGCCCGTTCGGTGACCCTGGCCCGCGACATCGCCGAGTCCGACGCACTGCTGGCCGCCCGGCGCTGCGCGCTGCCCGCCCTGGCCCGCCTCGCGCCGGTGACAATGCTGGAGGACGCCACGGTGCCGCGGCCCCGGCTGGCCGAGATGGTCGAACGGATCGACGCGATCGCGGCCCGGCACGGGGTGCAGTGCGCGACCTTCGGGCACGCCGGCGACGGCAACCTGCACCCCACAATCGTGCTGGACCCGGCGGTCGACGGTGCCGTCATAGCGGCGCAGCGGGCGTTCGACGACGTCTTCGCCGCGGCGCTAGAACTCGGCGGGACGATCACCGGTGAGCACGGCGTCGGAGCGGCGAAGCGGCCGTGGCTGGCCACCCGGCTCGGTGCGGACCAGATGGCCCTGCTACGGCGGCTGAAGACGGCGTTCGACCCGGCCGGCATCCTCAACCCGGGGAAGCTGGGTTCATGACCGCGGTCAGTTCGCCGCACACCCGGGGGATCTTCGACCCCGAACTGCTGTCCGCGTGCATCGCCTGCGGGTTCTGTCTGCCCGCGTGTCCGACATACACGCTGACCAAGGACGAACGGTCCAGCCCCCGCGGGCGCATCACCTTGATGCGCGCCCTGGAGGAGGGCCGCCTGGACTCCGACGACCCGACGCTGGCCGAGCAGGCCTCGTATTGCCTGGGCTGCCGGGCCTGCGAAACGGTCTGCCCGGCCGGTGTGCAGTACGGCACCCTGCTGGAGCAGTGGCGCGACCACCAGTGGCGCGGGCGACACGTACCGCCGCTTGCTGCCGCGCTGCGCCTGGGGGTACGCGAGCACCTGCCGCTGGAACTGGCCGGTCGAGTCCGCGGCGCCGCGAAACCCACCGGGCCCGCCCGGGGCACCGGGGTCCACCTGATGCTCGGCTGCGTCGAGCGGTCCCTGTTCCCCGGCGTCTCCCGGGCCGTACAGAAACTGCTGCCCGGCATCGAGGTGCCCAGCGGGCAGGGCTGCTGCGGGGCGCTGCACGGACACAACGGCTCCACCACCGAGGGTTCTCGGCTCGCCGCCGAGATGGCCGAGACCATGCCCGGGACGATCCTGACCACCTCAGGTGGCTGCGCGGCACACCTGGTCCACGAACTCGGCGGCGAACGGGTCCGCGAGCTGTCGCAATACCTCTGCGAGATCTGGACCGACGACAACCCAACTGCCCCGACGCTGCACCGGATCTCGGTGCGGGGTCGCCCGCTGCGGGTGGCCCTGCAGGACTCCTGCCAGTTGCGCAACGGCATGGGCGTGTTCGCCCAACCCCGGGACCTGATCGCTCGGGTCGCCGGGTTGGTCGATGTGCCATCGGCCGGGAAGTGTTGCGGTGCAGCGGGTACGTACTCCCTGCTGCGACCCGCGGACTCAGCCGCTGTGCTCGATCCGAAACTCGACGAGATCGAGGCGGCCGATGTCGACGTGCTGGTCGTCCTCAACCCGGTCTGTCAACGACAGATGATCGGTGGACTTCGGCGGCGGCACTCCCGGGTGAAGGTGCTGCACATCGCCGAACTGCTGGCACGAGCGGTGGAGACGCCGTGACCGGCGGGCGGCGAAGTGCTGCTGAGGTGTTTCGAGACTGAGGTGGGCCGACGGGCGGTTGTCTGTCGTCATGCGGCCGGCTTGGCCGTGGTTGCGTCATCGCCCGATCCCGCGGCGGATTGACGGATGACGGCCAGGGGTATGCGGGGGCCATGCCGACCCCTGTGTATGCCGATGAGTTCGCTGCCACCCCGATGCCCGGCGCAACCGAGCCGACGAGCCCGGATTCAGCGGGCGCAGCAGATCCAGCGGATTCAGCGGATTCAGCGGGCGCAGCAGATCCAGCGAGCACACCAGATTCAGCGGATTCAGCGGATTCAGCGAGCACACCGGATTCAGCGGATTCAGCGGGCACAGCGGATGATCCAGCGCCTGACGGGGACGGCCCGGCCCGGCGGCTAAGTCGATGGGTGTCGCAGCGGGCCGAGCAGTACCGGCACGGCGAGGACCGTCCGCTCGGCGGCTACGTCCGGGCGCTGGCGGTCTACGGTGGCCTGGTGGGCGTCGGCACGGTGGCGGCACGGCGCTGGGGCCCCCCGATGCCGGACCGGATCGACCCGTACGACGTCCTGCTGCTGGGGGTGGCTACCCACAAGACCGCCCGGACGATCACCAAGGATGCGGTGACCAGCCCGTTGCGCGCGCCGTTCACCCGCTACGAAGGCACCGGCGGACCAGCCGAACTGCACGAGGAGGTGGTGGCCGCCGGTCCCGGCCACGCGGTCGGGGAACTGCTTACCTGCCCGTTCTGCATGGCGCAGTGGGTGGCCACCGGTTTCACCTTCGGCCTGCTGATCGCGCCGCGGGCGACCCGGGCGGCGATGGCCGTCATGAGCGCTCGGGCGCTGTCCGACGGGCTGCAGTTGGTGTACGCGATCGGCGAGCGGGAGGCGAGCAAGTAGCGGCTCCGCCGTGCCTTGCCGTCGTCCGGACCTGTCGGACCGTTCGGGCGGCCGGGGTCGGCCCATTGCGTACTGCGGTCCTCGCCGGCTCATGTTAGGCGCACACTGGAGGGCATGACGTCGCCGCAGCCTGACCGGGCCACGGGATCGGATCGCCGTCGGCTTTGGGCGATCGCGGCGATCGCGGCGGCCGTGGTGGTCCTGGTCGCGGCCGGTGTGTTCGTGACGCAGCTGCGCACGGATCGGGCGCCGGCGGAGTCCGGGTCAGCCAGCGACGGCACGACATCAGCCCCCAGTGGCATCGAAGCCTCGGAGTCCCCCACGGAGTCGACGGGTCCGGTGCCGAGTAGTCCGGCCGTCACGGGTGCATCGGACGGGGCGGCTGCCTCGGCAGGGGCGACTGCCGGCGTTCCCGCGGAGTCGGCGAACCCCGCATCCAGTGACTCCGACCTGCTGGCCGCGTCGCCGTCCGTCGTACCGACTCCTCCTGGCACGGCGACGGCGCGACCGCCGAGTTCGGGCTCCGCCCGCCCGGTGCCGCCGCCCAAGGCGAGCCCATCGCCCACCGCCCCGCGTACGTCCCCGCGAGGTCTGCCGATCACTCCGCAGCTGCCCGGGTCGACGCCCTGATCCCGGGAGGCGAGAATGCGGCTGGCACACCGGGGGTGCCCGCTTCGGCGGCCGGGTGAATGACTTCGGAAAGTGAGGGTGATCAGGGCGATGTCGCAGCCTGCTTTGTTGAACACCGACGGCGTGGACACCGACCACGCGGTGCAGATCGCGCCACGGGTGTGGTGGGTGGGCAGCGTGCTGCCCGGCGACGAGTTTCAGTGCCACGCCTACCTGGTGGAGGCCGGGGCCAACTCGGCGCTCATCGACCCCGGGTCGGTGCTCACCATCGAGGAGACGCTGCGCAAGGTGCGCGAGGTCGTCCCGGTCGAGTCCCTGCGGTGGATCGTGTGCCATCACAGCGACCCGGATGTCGCCAGCAGCCTGCCGCGAATCGCCCAGGTGGTGACTCGCCCCGATGCCCGGGTGGTCACCGAATGGCGGGCCGAGGCGTTGCTGGTGCATTACGGATCGGGGCTGCCGTTCCAGCGGATCGAGGATCTGGATTGGCGTCTCGACCTGGGTGCGGGTCGGGCGCTGGAGTTCCTGCTCACTCCGTACCTGCACTTCCCCGGCGCGCTGGTGTCGTACGAGACTGGCACGCAGACGCTGTTCTCGGCCGACATCTTCGGCGGCTTCGTAACCGATCCGAGCCAGTTGATGGCGAGCGATCCAGAAGCCCACCAGGACGCCATCCGGCCGTTCCATCAGCACTACATGCCCAGCCGCGAGCTGCTCGCCGCGGGACTGGCAAGGATCCGGCGCCGGTGGCCGCAGATCGAGATCATCGCGCCGCAGCACGGGTACGTCGTCCCGGCGGCCCTGGTCGACGGCGCCTTCCGAGGACTGGCCGAGCTGGAGTGCGGGGTGCTCTCCCTCGCCGAGGCAGACCTCGACCTAGCCGAACTGCTGCGGGTGGAGTCGGGACGCCGACGCCTGGAAGAGGCCCTGCTGACGACGTTGCAACCGGAGGCGGTCGCCCCCGCGGTCGTCGCCGCGCTCGCCCCGCTGCTGCCGGTTCGAGGTGTCGCCATCGACGTCCAGACCCCCGAGGACGGCTGGGTCCGATTCGGCACCGTACGCGGCGTGCCGGGCGTCGAGCTGACCGACTCGCGCGACCTGCTGCTCCCGCTGCCCGGCCATCCGGCGGCCCAGGCGGTGCTTCGGCGCTACGACACCGAGCCGCCCAGCAGTGAGGTGCAGGCGATGCTGCAGGGCTGCGCGGGCGCCCTGCGCGTGGCGGTGGATCGACTGCTGACCGCTCGTACCGAGGCACTCGCACGGCATGCGCTGGAGCAGGAGTCGTGGCACGACCCGCTGACAGCGCTGCTGAACCGTCGCGGGCTGTCCCAACGGCTTCCCGCGGGCCCCTATTGCGCGCTGCTGCTGGACGTCGACCACTTCAAGGCCGTGAACGACACCTTCGGGCACGACGCCGGCGATGAGGTGCTCCGCCGGGTCTGCGCCGCCATCAGCGCCGGAGTCCGGCCCAGCGACGTGGTGGCGCGGGTCGGCGGCGAGGAGATCGTCGCCATCCTGCCCGGCGCCGAGGTGGGCGCCGCCGCCGAAGTCGCCGAACGGATGCGCGCCCGGGTCGCCTTGGCCGATCTGAGCGGATTGGCACCCGGCGGGAAGGTCACGGTGAGCATCGGCGTCTCCTGCCAACCCGACGCATCGCCCGCCGGGGCCGACGGCCAGCCGCAGCTGGACGCAGCTCTGGCCCGGGCGGACGCCGCGCTGTATCAGGCCAAGGAGACCGGTCGGGATCGGGTCGTGATCGGGGGCGCCTGAGCGGTCTTGATTCATGCCAATGGCGGTTCGTGGTTTGGTTTTCACGACCCAGGCCGACCACCAGGCACCACCCGCGGAGTCGGGCGCTGTGTACCAGGTCGACGGGGGCTTGATCACCGCGAGATGGCCCTTGATCCTTCCGAGTGGGACGGGGTGGTCGACTTTTCAAGATCCAACTCGACCACGAGTGCTCACTCGCGGAACTGGAGGTGCCACGGGCGCCCACTCGCGGTGATCAAGGCGCTGGCGTACGCGGTCGAATGGGCACCCTGTGTGGAATTCCTGGGCGTGGCTGGACCGTTGACGCGTGGGATGGTTGTGTGTTCGGGGTCGCCCCGCGCGTAACGCCGAGTACGCCCGCCAGCCAGCCGATGAGAACCCGCAACAGCCGAGCAGCCGCTCAGCCGACACCGCCTGCCAGTCAAGGAGTACGCGCGTGCGCCTCCCCGAGGACCTGTACACGCTGCACACGCAGGACGTCGACTTCGGCGGGCCGGTGATGCTGCACAACCTGACCGGCTTCCTGGATGCCGGGGCGGCCGGTCGGCTGGCCGCGGAGCACCTGCTCGCGGCGCTGGATCACCGTACCCTGGCGACCTTCGAGCTGGACGACCTGATGGACTACCGGGCCCGGCGCCCGCGCACGCTGTTCGTAGCCGACCGCTACACCTCGGTCGAGATGCCCGAGCTGGCGCTGCACGAGATCACCGACCTGGCCGGTACGAAGGCCCTGCTGCTGCACGGTCCCGAACCGGATCACGGCTGGGCCGCGGTGACCGCAGCGGTGCTGCAGTTGGTGCAGCGGTTCGGCGTACGGATGGCAGTCGGGATGCACGCGATCCCCTGGCCGGCACCGCACACCCGACCGGTCGGGATGACGGCGCACGCCAC
>JBBQYX010000082.1:0-11273 GCA_038208295.1 Candidatus Nanopelagicales bacterium
GAGGTGCTGAGTGGTGCCCGTGGCCGGGCGGGACTGGCTCATGCGACCTGCCACCAGTTGCGTCACACCTGCTTCACCCGGCTGCGGGAGGCCGGGATGGCGTTGGAGGCCATCCAAGCCCAAGCCGGGCACGCCAGCATCGAGACGACCCGGATCTACCTGCACCTGTCTGATGCATGGCTGCACGAGCAGTACAGCCGGGCGATGGAAACCATCGACCTGCTCGACGCCGGACCGCGGTCATGAACACCGCGGTGCTGGAAGCCACGCAGCCGCAGCGGCAGCCGGCACTGGAACTGGATCGGATCGCTGAGGGGTATGCCGCGGCCGCGGCCACCTCGTCCGTGGCGGTGTGTCGCGCCACGACGGCCGCCCGGTTCCGGGCCCGGTTCGGGTCGCTGCCGGGGTGGCTGGCATCCCCGGTCGCCGCGCGGATCGCGGTGTCCGGGCCCGACCGTGCCTACGCCGCGCACGCCGCGGTGATGTCCTTCACCGTCGTCGACCCCGGGTTCGTGGTGGCCTCCCACTGCCAGTGGGGCAGGCACGTGGCGGCCCGTGAACCGTTGGCTTCCGCGCAGTTCCGCAGCGACGCAACAAGTTTGGGGTTCACCGACGCGCAGGCGCAGCACATGTGGTCCCGGTTGGCGCAGATCTGTGTGCTGACCGGGTGTTCCTGCCACGCCCTGTCCGAGCAGGACTATCGGGTCGGCCGTCAACGGCTGCTGCGCGCCGTCGGTGCTGAGCACCGGGTCGGTAACGCCCTGACTACCCCGCTCTACGGCCTGGACGCGGTGATGTTCCACCGGGGCCAGGGACCCACACCGGTGCGGCGTCGCTCATCCAACCCCGGCCCCGAAACGGACTGGGACACCATCGCGGCTGCTGCTCCTGTCCTGGCTGCCACGATGCGCCGCTACCTGGACCAGGTCGCGGTCAGCCTGCGGCCCGGGTCGGTGGCACTGATCGACACCGCGCTGCAGCAACTGGCCGGTCTGCTCATCGCGGGCCACCCCGACGTCACCTGCGTTGCGGCGATCCGCCGTGAGCACATCGAGGCCTACCGCACCTGGCTGGCCGCCAGGCCCGGCTACCGGGGCCGGTCCACGGTCTCCCAGACCACCGTGGGGATGCGCATGGGGCAGCTTCGCTGCTTCTTCGAACGGATCACCGAGTGGGGCTACCACGACGCGCCGGCCCGTGTCCCGGTCTACGCCTGCGACCGGCCGACCAAGGACGCCCCGCTACCCAGGTTCCTCGACGACCCCACCGCGGCGAAGTTCATGGCAGCCGCCCGGGTCCTACCCCACGAGTTCGACCGGCTGGCCATCGAACTGCTCGCGCGCACCGGCATGCGCAAAGGTGAACTACTCGGGCTGACCATCGACTCAGTAGTGCAGATCGGCTCGGCCTACTGGCTGCGCACCCCCGTCGGGAAACTCCACAACGACCGGTACATCCCGCTGCACCCCGAACTCAAGAACATGATCGACCACTGGCTCGCCGGCCGCCCCGACTGGCAAGACAGCGACCTGCTGCTCACCCACCAAGGACGCCCCGTCCCCCAGACACGCGTTGACGGCGCGGTCCGCCGGGCCGCCACAGCCGCCGGCATCGGGCACGTCCACCCCCACCAACTGCGCCACACCCTGGCAACCCAGGCGATCAACCGCGGCATGAGCCTGGAAGCCATCGCCGCGCTCCTGGGCCATAAAACGATGACGATGACCATGGTCTACGCCCGGATCGGGGACCGCACCGTCGCCGAGGAGTACTTCAACGTCACCGCCAAGGTCGAAGCGCTCTACCACGACCCGAGCAAAGCCGTGCTGCCAGACCGGGACGAAGGCCCCGTCATGGCCAACCTGCGCACCGAGACCCACCGCCTACTCGGCAACGGCTACTGCGCCAGACCCGCGCAACTGGACTGCCGGTTCGAAACGATCTGCGAGAGCTGCACCTACTTCCTGACCAGCCACGAGTTCCTACCCGTCCTGCAACACCAACGCGACGACGCCGCCTGCAAAGGCCAAACCGCCCGCCAAGAAATCTTCAACACAATCCTTCAACGACTCGACCCCACCGGCACTTGACAAACCCGATCACCCGCATAAGCCGCTGCTTTTTTTAGGAACTCGTTTTCGAGTTTCACCTCGCGTAGTTCTCGTTCGGCTTCCGCCAATCGGATACGTTCGTGCACACTCGCCGGCGGCTCGTCCGCTGCGTGCTCGGCCCGGTACGCTTTCACCCAGTTCCCGAGCGTTTGGTCCACAATGCCCAACTCCCGGGCCACGACCGCGATCGGGCGTGACGAATCAATGACCAACCGGACCGCCTCGGCCCTATACTCCGGCGAATACGACCGCTTCGAACGATGCATCGACATTCCCATTCTCCTTACTGAGACCAGGAAACCCTACGTGGGGGTCCAAGTCCGCGACCCACCGGGCACTCCAGTAGGGGGCTGGTGAGATCCCGAGGGGGTCATTGGCCAGCACGATGTGGGTGGACTCGCAGTCGCGCCAGCAAGCCCGCCGGTCAAATGTCTGTCGCAGGGCGCCGCGGATGCTGCCCTCGGCGGCGGCGGTGCTGTCCAGATAGCCGACCCGAAGGTCGGACACCTTCGCCAGTTCGGGGCAGCACCCGGCGAAGGCAGAGAACGACTGCACGGAGAACGGCCCGACAGCCATATCCGCAGCGATTCCTCGCAACGCCGCGGCGACCATGTCCGGGTCCCCGGTGAGGGACAAATGCCCGACCTCTTCGAGGTTCACCACGATGACCCGGTCCTCGGCAATCCCCAGGGTCACCAGCCCCCGGTACGGGACGTCGCACCCGTCCTCAGGCACCTCCTCCGGCCCGGACGCATCCGCGTCACCCGGCCGATAACTCCACACGGACGGGGCGACCGCCCGGAACGGTGCCACCGGGGTGGCGTCGCCGTCGGCCGGGGTCAGGTGCAGACGTACGTCATCGGCTCCGATGCTGACCAGCCGCACCTGCGGCAGCAGCCGTTCCTCCGCTGCGCATGTCACGGCCATCCGCTGCAGGGCCTGCATCGCGGTGGTCACGGTGGGGGTCTCGGCTGCGGCGGCACGACGCTCGAGCTGTTCGGCCTGCGGGGCAGGGGTGGGCAGGCGTTGCCCGACCTGGCGGGTGGCCTGTTGGTGGCGGCGTCGCCGTCGGACCTCCCGGACAACACCGGTCAGCAGCACACCGCTGAGCCCCGCAAGGAGGACCGGCGCCGCCGACAAGTCCATGCCGTCGTCGTCACCGGAGGCATCAGCACTGTCGCTGGCATCGACGGCCAGCCGCGGCGGCATCGGCGTGCGGGTCACCACAGAGGGCATCGCGAGGGGGGAGGGATTGCCGCCCGGTGACGCACGGTGTTCCACCGAGAGCGAGCCGCTCGGGATGGCACCCGCCGCTGCGGTAGGCCGTTGAGTCAGGCCGTCACCAGCGGGCGCGTCGGCGTCCGTACCGGGTCGGGCGTTCACACCGGGTTGGACACTCGACCGAGGAACGACCGACGTGAGATATGGGGAGGGTTCCTCGGCTCGGCGGGTGGGCTGAGTTGAGCCCGTCGCGGGCGGGGACGGGGTCGCTGGGACGGGTGCGGACCCTGGAGCCAGCACCGGCGGCGGCTTGGCCCGGTCCGTACGCTCCTGCTCCGCGGCGGGTGTGGCGATCCACGGTGTCGGGCGAATCGTCGGCGTCGCCGTCCCATTCCCGTCGTTCGTGTTCACGGGCTGCGGGGTCGACGTGGCTGGAAAATCGTGGCTGGGTTTCTGCGGTGCGGGCAGGGTGAGGATCCAGCCGGGCATGATCTCGGCGGGGTCGGTGAGCCGACCGCCGTCGGGTTGCACGATGTTGCGGTTGAGTCGGAACAGTTCGGAGAACCGCAGCGGGTCGCCGAGGTGCTCAGCGGCGATGTCCCACAACGTGTCTCCCGCGCGGACCCGGTACGTGCCCGCCCTGTGCGCATCCGGTTTCTCCCCGACGTGACTTGCTGCCGGCGGTGTTTGCCTGGTGGGTGGGGGGAGGTGGCGGGCGTCGCGGGGTAGTCGCAGTACCCAGCCAGGGAGCAGGGTTTCGGCGTCGACGACGCGCCGGCCGTCGGGTTGGCGGCGGTCCCGGTTGAGGTCGACGATCTCGGCGTAGCGGGTTCCGCTGCCCAGGTGCCGTTCGGCCAAAGCCCAGTACGAGTCATACAGCTGCACAGTGACTGTCGGGTACGGATGCCGGTCCGCCGCGGGCGCGGCCCCGTTCGAGGCGACGCCGGGAGCCGCCGACGCGACTTCAGTGCCAACTGCGGGTGCGTGGTCGAGGGCGCTCGCTGTCGAGGCGGCGGCGTGGGCGGTCACCGGTCGGCCGGCGGCGGGGACCAAAGAGACGCCGGCGGTAGCGAAGAGCACAGCGACGGCGGCCACCAGGTGCGCGGCGGGACGCTGCCCCGCCGAGACGGGACGCTGCCCCGCCGAGACGGCCGGTAGGTGCGGCAGCGACCGGCCACGGAGCAGGGCTGCTGCTTCCACCGCGACGGTGAGGGTGAAGATCGCCCAGGCGGCCCAGCCGATACCGAGCAGGATCAACAGCAGGACGCTGCCGTCGTCGGGGGCGGTGAGCAGGTCACGCACGTTCGGTGGGGGCCAGCGGATCGGCAGTACCCGGGCCAGCGCGGCCAGCGCGACGGGGACCCCGCCGATCAGCGCGGCGAGGAGGATCAACGCGGCCAGCCCGCGGATAACCGTTGCCGGGGACAGCGGCTGGGGTCCGGGCCGGGTCCGGGTGTTTCGGGTCAGTGTTGCCCGGGTCATGGTGTGTCGCCGCCGTTGGGACTGGTGAGCAGGCTGACGGAGGCCTGCCCGGTGACCGGCATCGAGCGAATCCCGATCAGCGCCAGGACCACGGTCGGCTGCTCGGTCTGGACGCGCACCCGCAGCGCCCGCCCGGCGGGGTCAGCCTCGACCGACCCGCTGACGTGCCGCTCCACCAGGTATGCCCGGGCGGCTGTGGCAGCTGCCTCGGCGTCAACGAGCAGAGGTTGGCCGCTGATCGCGGCGGGGGCGTTGATGGCTTGTCCCGCTGCCCGGGCGGCTTCCTCGGCGAGCCGGTCGGCGCGCTGCAGCGCGCGGATCTTCCCGCCGCCGTCGACGATCAGTCCCAGCAGCACCAGCAGCGCCACGGCCGCGACGATGACGAACAAGGTGACCGACCCTGCATCGCTGCCCAGGCCTGTACGGGGAGATTCACCCCTGGCTGCTGCCTCCTGAGGTGCGCGGCTCTCTGGCGCCTGCCGCAGCGCACCCACCGGGGATAGTCGGTGCGGTTGCGGAGTATCCATTGGTGGCAACTCTGCAGGCGAGGGAGCCCGCGACGGACGGCGCTGAAATATGACCGGCGCAGGTGGCACGCCGAAGCATTCCTCCGCGTCCGCCCACACACGTTCACAAGTGCGGCCGCCCCGCACGAATACGGACACCGGCAGGGGCCCGGCGAACGTCCCGGTCAGGGAGAGCGTGCTGACCGCGATCAACTCAGCTCAGGATCCAGCGAGCACCCAGGCTTTGGGAGTACGAACGCCGGCGAACGAACGCCGAACCGCAAACCCAACAGCGACGCCGTTGCCGATCAGCCAGTGAGAAACCCCGCAGTCTCGGCCGAGATTTCTCCGGATACCAACAAGCCGTCGATGCGCTCCAGCGAGGCACTGGGTCGCACGAATGCCCAGCCTGAGCGACCGACCGTGGTGCTCCCGCCGGACTACGTCGCCGAGTACGTCGACCTCGGATATGCGACCACCGCGCACCGCGCCCAGGGCGTCACCGTCGACACTGCCCACGTCCTCGCCGCACCGGGAATGCCCAGGGAAGCGCTCTACGTGGCGATGACCCGCGGCCGGGACGCCAACCACGTCTACGTCACCACCACCCCCACCGGCGACCCCGGCTGCGACGGCGCGCCCCAACCAGCCACCCGACTCACCGTCCCCGAAGTCCTCACCGGAATCCTGGCCACACCAACCGCCGGCACATCCGCCACCCAGACCATCCACGCCGCCGCCGAGCAGGCCCGGTCGCTGCGGCGACTGGTACCGATCCGCGCCACTCTCGCCGCCACCGCCAACCGGCAGACCGCCCAGGACATTTTCGCTGGGGCCGGGCTCGGCGACGACATCCGCGACAACGTCCTGGAATCCCCGGCCAGCGGCCCCCTGCTCGCTGCCCTCACCCGAGCCGACAGCCACCGCCGAACTCCCAGCACCCTGCTACGCGCCGCCGCCCACGGCCTCACCGGGCCAGACGCCGATCCCGTCGAGGACATCGCCGCCGTCCTGCACCACCGCATCACCCACGCCCTCGACAGCAGCAGCGACCCGTTCGGCCGCAGCGGCGCCGAAGAATTGGCGACTCCGCTCACCCTCCCGGACCTCACCGGTGTCACGCCCGTCGGCAGCGACTTGGCGCCGGCCATCAATCAGCTCGACAAACTCATCCGGCGGCGACTGAGAGAACTCCACGGCGCCGACGACAGCACGCTGCCGTCCTGGATCGCACCCGCCGTTCACGACGAGTCGACCTCAGCGGCGGCGACCGTCGCCGTCTACCGCGATCTGTACGGCCACCACCCACACGAGACGCCACACCGCAGTGCCCTGACTGACGACGCCGACCGGCGCCGCCGCAACCACGCCGCAGCCGCCCAGCACGCCTTCACCCGGAACCGACAACCCGACAGGAGCCCCCAGCGATGAACGATCTGGGCGATCGCCGCGAAATCAGTTACGCCGAAACCATTCAAGCCGCCCTGGAAACACCAACTCCCTCGCCGTTCGACGGCTCACCGATCAACTGGACCACGCTGACGCCACCCGCCCACCAATAGGCCCTCACCGAACTCGCCAGCTGGGTCAACTGGCTCACCAACCGGTACGACCTCGATAAGCGCACTGTCCCGCCCTGCTGGAGCGAACACGGATCCCTCATCGAAGAACTCTCCGCCCTACGCACCGCCTGGAACCTCGCCTACCGGCGCACCAGCCCGCCCGACGCCCCCCTCAGCTGGCACAACCAGTACGCCCTCGCCCGCGAGCGACTCACCGACTGGACGGCCCGAACCGGTTGCCGCACTGGCAATCACCGAGATCCATTGATGAACCCACTGCCACGCTCCCTACCCGGGTCAAATGAGTTTGACTGAACTGCAAAGAGCGGACGGGGGCAACATCTTCGCTGGTGCTGCGTCGAAACGCTATCGTCCGACCCAGCCGGTGCGGAATCGGAAAGCAACGCGAGAGGCTCGTTCAAATACGTTGGTTGCGACCGCATCTGCAGCCTGTAAGTCCAAACCAGCGCTGGCCGTTGTCCCTGAGCGGTCTCGTGTCCCAATCAGGAAACGACGCGTTTCCGACTTCGCCATTCTGCCGGACAAGATGCCCCCGCTGGCCACGACCTATTCCGTTGGGCATCAATTCACATACAACGGTGAGGCGCAAGGACACGTTCCACCAACTACGAGTCAACGCGCCGGCGGTTCGAGCCCCTTTACCGGCTCACCGGCGAGCAACGCACCACCTGGCCGGGATCGCCACCACCAACAAGGACCTGTACCGGGCGTACCTGCTGAAGGAGCAACTACGGGACGGGTTTGTCACCAAGGGCGTCACCGGCCGGCGGCTCCTAGCGGGGTGGCTGGCCTGGGCCCGAAGCTCCCGGCTGTCCGGGTTCGTGAAACTCGCCAACACGATCACCCGCTACCGGCAAGTCATCCTCAACACCCTCGACCATGGCCTGAGCAACGCCCGCGCCGAAGCCACCAACACCCACCTCCGCGTGCTCACCCGATGCTCCTACGGGTTCCACACGCCACAAGCACTCATCGCCATGGCCATCCTCACCCGCGGCGGACTCTGCCCCGAACTCCCCGGACGACAACTAACTAACTAACCCCCAAGAAACCCACGGGAACGGCAGGAGGTCCCATATAGGGTTGCGAGGGTTGTGAGCCTTTCCCCGCGCGAGTGGGGGTCATCCCACCTCAGTGGTGATGGTGCCGTTTGCTCCACGCCTTTCCCCGCGCGAGTGGGGGTCATCCCATGGGTACGGCACGGCAAACCGTTGGTCTGCCGCCTTTCCCCGCGCGAGTGGGGGTCATCCCACGGCGCTCGGTCAGGTCAACGAGCCGGGCACCCTTCCCCGCGCAAGTGGGGTTGCCGAGGCAACCCAACATGATCTGCCCCATCCGTGGTAGCCGAGGTACTCGCTAAGGGAAGCGGCGGCAGTGGTATACCCGGCGCACCCCCGACCACCTGGGTCCCATGACGGTAGATCCTCAGTTTCCGAAGGTATCTGCCATGAGTACCCGGAACCAGGTGTTCATCTCCTTGTAGTTGTCCGCTGTGATCGCGGGTGCTTCCGCGGGCTGCCCGGCTGCGGGTTTCATCGCTTTTGACGCCGGGTCGTAATGGAAGACGACCGCGAGCCACGATGCGGTGGAGGAAGTGATCGGCGAGTAGCACGACGAGTTGGTGACGGGGTTTGAGTCGAGCGGCAGGGCCGGGGCGGACAGGAGGCGTACGAGCGCGTCAGCGCAAACTTTTGCTTCCGCGTTCGCGATATGTCCGGCTTTCGGTTGGGTGGTCGCGGATGCGTCCCCGATGACGTGAATGCCGGAGATGACGGTCGACTCGTAGGAGAGAACGTTGACCGGGCAGAATACGCCGCCTGCTGGGGTCGTTGACGTTGCGAGGCCCATGTCGCGAACGATCCGAGGCGCGGTGTGGTCGGGGATGATGTTCAGAATGTTTCCCCGGAACGTGCCCGCAGCGGTCACAACCGTTTTCTTGTCCGCGTTCACGGAAAAGATCTGCGCGTTTGGCACGTACTGGACGACACCAGCGTGAATCGTGTTGAACGCTGTCGTGAAAGAGTGCGCTTCGGCGGTGATGGCGTGGTTCGCGTCGAGGACGATCACCTGAGCTTTCGTATTTCCGAGGCTTCGCTTGTTCTTCTTGATCCAGTCAGCGACGAGGCAGGCACGCTCGTACGGTCCGGGTGGGCACCGGTACGGTGATTTCGGGATCGCAAGGATGAACTTTCCGTCTACTGGCATCGCGACGAGTTGGTCGCGCAGCGCCTGGGTTTGCGGTCCGGCTTGCCACGCGTGCACAACTTTCGCCTTGTTCACGGTCGTACCGGTGAACTTTGGGATCGGCAGAAAGTCGATTCCGGGGGCCATCACGAGCCGTGAGTAGGCGACCATCACCGACCCACCGGCGGAGTTCCGGTAGGTCACGGTTTTCGCTGTCGGGTTCACTGACAGAACCGACCCTTGGAGAACGTTCACCCCGTACGTGGACCGTAACGTCGAGTACGCGAACTTCAGGCTCGTCAGCGTGCGCTGCCCGTTGAGCACAAGGTTGCTCATGATGCTGGACGTGTAGTCGACGTTCGTGTCTATCAGCGTCACGGGGATCGTTTTCCCGCTCCACAGACGCAGGTATTTCGCGAGGGTAACTCCGCCCATACCGCCGCCGACGACGACGACGGGTGCGACAGCGGCTTCAGCCGTCGAAATTGAGCGGGTCATCAACGGGGCAGCAGCGCCGATCGCTGCGGCGGTCGCGCCGAGCGTAAGGAACTTCCGGCGGCTGAACCCAGCCTTGATGCTTTCAGGAGTGGTTTCAGTCATGTCAGGTCCTCACGCATGTCAGGGTCCTCACGACGTGGGAAGGCCCGCGAAGTAGTTGGCGATCTGGCGCAGTTCGTCATCGGAGTACCCGCGTGCGTGTACTCCCATGATCCCGCTGTCGTTCTGGAAGTCTTTCAACTTGTCGAACGTGTCGGCTGCGCCGTCGCCCGCGAGCGCGTCGAACCCACCGTTCATTCCGTTCGTTCCGTGGCACTGCATGCAGTTCGCAGCAAGCGCCTGCCCGGTCGGCATCAGCGTTGCCGCGTCACCCTGGAACGCGGGCGCGATGACCGCTTGTACTGTCATCACCAGCCCGAGGGCAACGCTGATCACCATCCCGTGCTTATGACGGGCTACGAAAGCCCGTGTATGGGTAGCCATCAGTTCTCCTGCACGTGTCGGTTGGGGATGAGGAGCGTAGCCGAGAGTATACGGCCGTTCAACGTCCCAAGGGAGGGAAACCGGCTCTTCGAACTTGGCCGGGCTGGGGGGTGGCGGCGCGTCGTTGACGTGGGGACCCGTGGCCTCGGTGATCATGACTGGTGTCTAAGTCAGTTGTGATCACGAAGGTGAGGCCACGGGTCGGTGTCGAACGATACGCAGGAGCAGGAGCAGGCGTGTGGGGATGAGTGGGCGGGCTGGGCGTCGGGGGATGCCTGCCGGCTGTTGGGGTTGTCCGGGGTCGCGGTGACCGCGGTGAATCTGGCCGCGGATGGGTCGCGGGTGGTGCATCTGGTGACGACGGATCCGGGGGCGGCGGCGTGCCCGAAGTGTGGGGTGTTCGCCACCTCGTGTCAGGGGTTCACTGTGACTCGGCCTCGGGATATCCCTTATGGGACAGCGGGTATCGGGTTGGTGTGTCGTAAACGTAGGTGGCGTTGCGCGGAGGCTGCGTGTGAGCGGGGATCGTTCACCGAGTCGGTGCCGGCGATCCCGGCCCGGTCCCGGCTGACGAGGCGGCTGCGGTGCGCGGCCGGCACGGCGGTGGCCAGTTCGGGTCGCAGCGTCGCTGAGGTGGCCGGGCATTACCGGGTGAGCTGGCCGGTGGTGCATGCGGCGTTCACCGCGCACGTCGATCCGGTGTTGGCCGAGGAACTCCCGGCGGTGGCGGTGCTGGGCATCGCGGATTGATCTGCCCGGGGTTTCTTGGACCTGGTTTTTGTGGGTTTCAGGCTGCGATTGGTGTGTTTTGGTGGGCGAGCCAGGATTGGTAGGGGGTTTTGTATTCGAGGGCTGAGTGGCGCCGCTGCCGATTGTAGAAGATCTCGATGTAGGACGCAACCGCTCTGCGGACGTGGTTGAGGGTCGGGAATGTGGTGCGATATATCATTTCGTTCTTGAGGGCGGCGAAGAACGATTCGGCCATGGCATTGTCCCAGCATTGACCGGTGCGTCCCATGGAGCCGCGCATGTCGTGTTCGGAGAGGTAGGTTGCCATCGTCTCGGAGGTGTATTGGCTGCCGCGGTCGGAATGAAAGATGCACCTAGAAGAAAGAGGCTGGTTGCGGCGGGCCATATCCAGGGCGTCGGTCACCAGGCTGGTGCGCATGTGATTGTCGATGGAATATCCGATGACCATGCGGGTG
>JBBQYX010000083.1:0-10963 GCA_038208295.1 Candidatus Nanopelagicales bacterium
CCCCCCCCCCCCCCCCCCCCCCCCCCCGCCAGGGTCGTCAGCTAACGCCGTTGGCCGCGCAGGCCTTCTTCAGGGCAGCCGTGGTGCACAGGCGCTCCGTGGTGGTGAAGCCATCGGCGACGACGTCCTTGACGTTGGCCGCGTAGATGGCGGCCGGCTCCAGCAGTACCGAGGGGACCTCCTGGTTGGTCACGGTGTCCATGACCGTCTTGGTTGCCAAGGCGTCCGCTGCGGCGGTGTCGCCCTTGCTCACGGCGACGGCGAGGTCTGCCGCTGCCTGGGCCTCCTTCTTGACTGCCTTGTAGACGGACATGCACTGCGTGCCCAGCAGGACCCGCTGCAGACCCTCGTCGGTCGCATCCTGGCCGGTGACCGGGACCTTGCCCGCGAGCCCGTTCTTGTTCAGGACGGAGATGACCGAGCCGCCGAGACCATCATTGGCGGCCGCGACACCGATGAAGTCGCCGTTGGCCTTGGTGAACATCTGCTCGAAGATCGTGACGGCCTTGGTGTTGTCCCAGTCCGGCACGGCCTGGTCGGCGGCCACGGTGAACCCAGAGTCCTTGACGACCTTCTCGTAGCCCTGCTTGAACAGGGTTGCGTTGTTGTCCGTGGGCGAGCCGTTCAGCAACGCCACCGGGCCGGACTTCTTGCCGGCGTCGTTGAGGCACTTCACCAGGCCGGTGCCGATTGTGGTGCCGACCGCGACGTTGTCGAACGAGACGTAGTACTTCGCACCGCCGCCCAGAGTGAGACGGTCGTAGTCGATGACGGGCACGCCCTGCGCGGTGGCTTTCTTGATGACCGCGCTGCCGGTGTCGGAGTCCAAGTTGACGATCAGCAGTACGGAGACCCCGGCGTTCAGCATGCCCTCGGCGATGCTCTGGAACTTGGCTTTGTCACCGTTGGCGTTCTGGATGTCCGATTCGACTCCGGCGGCCTTGAACGCAGCCTCAAGGAACGGGCGGTCGGCGGTCTCCCAGCGGGCGGAGGAGGCTGCGTCGGGCAGGATCACGCCGATCTTGCCGGCGGCTGCGGGCGAGGAAGCTGCCTCGGATGTGGCTGCGGTGTCCGTCGGGGACGCGGCGGCACTGGTGGTGTTGGTGTCGCCACTGGAACTGCCGCACGCGGCCAGCAGCAGCGAGGTTGCCGCGACGCCGGCGACCGCGAGAATGCGCTTACCCATCTGGTGTTTCCTTTCCCGGGGCAGAGGATCTGCCGAAACGGGGCGAACCGGACGGCTCGCCGAACAAGCGGAGAGGGCTAGGTCGCGGCAGCGGCGCTCGCCGCGCTGAGTGCGGGGCGAGGGGCGACTGACGGGCCAAGCGAGACCGAGGATTGTTGGCGGCTCGAACATATTGGGGGTCGCATGATCGGGGCAAGACCTCTGGAGAACCAATTTGTCATCGGCGGTAACAATTCGGTCACGTGCCGGTCGTCCTGGTCCGGGCCCCCCGGAGTGGCCGAGTGGTGGAGGCGAACCGACTGCAGCGCGCCGAGAGGCGCCCGGCAGTCGCCTGGTGGCGGTCCACGTGTGTCGGCCCCGACAAGCGCACTAACCTCCCTCTCGTGCCGCTCGTTGCAGGAGTTGACTCCTCCACTCAGTCCGTGAAGATCGTCGTACGGGACGCCGAAACCGGCGAGCCCGTCCGGGAGGGCCGGGCGCCGCACCCGGATGGCACCGCCTGCCCTCCGGCCGCTTGGTGGGACGCCCTGCAGGAGGTCGGCTCGGGGCTGCTGGACGGAGTCGAGGCGCTCGCCGTCGCCGGTCAGCAGCACGGGATGGTCGCTCTGGACGAGTCGGGAGTGGTGCTCCGCGACGCCCTGCTGTGGAACGACACCCGCAGTGCCCCCGACGCCGCGGACCTGGTCGCAGAACTCGGCGGTCCGCAGGAGTGGGCGCAGGCCGTGGGCAGCGTCCCGCTGGCCGCTTTCACCATCAGCAAGGTGCGCTGGCTGGCCCGCGCCGAACCCGTTCTGGCCGCCCGGTGCGCGCGGGTAATGCTGCCCCACGACTACCTCACCTGGCGGCTGGCCGGGGACCCGACGCAGGCGACCACCGACCGCGGGGACGCCTCGGGGACCGGCTACTGGTCACCCGCGGCCCATGCGTACCGACCGGATCTGCTGGAACTGGCCCTCGGCCACGTCCCCGACGTCCCGCGGGTCGCCGCTCCCGCCGAGGCCGTCGGCACGACGTCGACGGGGGTGCTGCTGGCTGCGGGCACCGGAGACAACATGGGCGCCGCGCTCGGGCTGTCCCTGACCTCGGGCGACGTCGTGGTTTCCCTGGGCACATCCGGTACGGCCTTCGCGGTCTCCGACGTGCCCGCTGCGGATCCCTCCGGTGCGGTGGCTGGCTTTGCCGATGCAACCGGGTACTTCCTGCCGCTCGTGTGCACCTTGAACGCGGCCAGGGTGCTCGTCGCCACGGCCGATCTGCTGGGCGTCGACCACCAGGGGCTCTCGGAGCTCGCGCTGCGCGCCGAACCCGGCGCCGGTGGCCTGGTGCTGTTGCCGTACCTCGATGGCGAGCGCACCCCCAACCTGCCGGACGCTCGCGGCAGCCTGCACGGCATCAGCCGGGCCAACCTGATCCCGGTCAACCTGGCCAGGGCCGGGGTCGAGGGGATGCTGTGCGCGTTGGGTGACGCTGTGGACGCCCTGGTTGCCCAGGGGGTCGTGCCGCGCCGGATCCTGCTGATCGGCGGCGCGGCGGCGTCGAGCGCCGTGCAGCAGATCGCCGCCACGATCTTCGAGGTGCCCGTGCACGTGCCCGCACCGGGGGAGTACGTCGCGGTCGGCGCGGCCCGGCAGGCCGCGTGGGCCCTGTCCGCCGCCGAGAACCCCCCGGACTGGACCGCCGCCGGCGGGACGACCGTCCAACCGACACCGATCCTCGCCGTGCGCGACGCCTACGCCGCGGCTCGTGAGTCGGTCTATCCGGGGAGCGGGCTGCCACGGCGGGACGGCAGCCGAGCGGGCGGCTGAGGCGGCATGCGAGCTGAGACTGCGCACCAGGCCCGGCTGCTGCGCTTGCTGCGCGACACCGGACCGCGGTCGAGGGCCGAACTGGGCCCGACCCTGGCATTGGCCCGCTCCACCGTGGCCGTCGAAGCCGACCGGCTGCTGGCCCTTGGGCTCGTCGACGAGGCCGGCCTGGCCCAGTCGCGCGGGGGTCGCCGCGCGACGGTGTTGCAAGTGGCGCCGCGGCTGCGCTTCGCCGGGATCGACATCGGCGCCACCTCGGTCGACGTGGCGCTGACCGACGGCCAGCTACGAGTGCTCGCCGTCGCCAGTGGATCCGCCGACATCCGCTCCGGTCCCGAGGTCGTTCTGCGGCAGGCGCGCGAGCTTCTGGGCGAGCTCCGTACTGCGGACCCGGACGGTCAACTGCTCGGAGCCGGCGTGGGCGTGCCCGGGCCGGTGCGGTTTCGGGATGGCACTCCGGTGGCCCCGCCGATCATGCCCGGCTGGGATCAATACCCCGTGCGCGACCAGCTCGCCCGGGATCTGGGTGTCCCCGTCCTGCTGGACAACGACGTCAACATCATGGCCCTGGGCGAATTGCACGCCGGTGCGGCCCGTGGCCAGGTCGACTTCCTGTTCGTCAAGATCGGCACCGGGATCGGGTGCGGCATCGTTGTCGACGGGCAGCTGTACCGCGGCGTCGACGGCTCGGCCGGGGACATCGGGCACATCCGGGTCGAGGACTTCGGACCGGCCTGCGCCTGCGGGAACACCGGCTGCCTGGAGGCCTTCTTCGGGGGTACGGCACTGGCCCGCGACGCGATCGCCGCGGCTCGGGCCGGCCGCTCGGAGGTGTTTGCCGAGATCCTGCGGGCCACCGGGGGGATCACGGCGGCGGACGTGGGGACTGCCTACGCCGCCGGCGATCCCGAGGCCGTCGCATTGGTGCGCGACGGCGGTCGGCGGGTGGGGCAGGTGCTGGCCAGCCTGGTGTCGTTTTTCAACCCCGGGATGATCGTGGTGGGCGGTGGGGTCGCACAGGTCGGGGCGGCGCTGCTCGCCGAGATCCGGGCAGCGGTTTACCGCCGGTCCCTACCGCTGGCCACGGCCAGCCTGCCGATCGTGGCCTCAGACCTCGATGGCCGTGCCGGAGTCATTGGGGGAGCCCGCATGATCAGTGACGCCGTGTTCTCGGTCTGAGCCATCCATCGCTTGGCGACGCGCTTGGGACGTAGGTCCCGGCTCAGGGCGTGCCCGTGACCCAATCGTGACGTGCCGCGGCGGGTTCGGTTGGCCGCCTCCGTTGACTTCCGTCGTCCAGCGTACAAAGTTCAGGTCTATGCCAGACAAAGCCGGGGCGAGCTTTGAGGACGCGTTGCCGTACGAGCCGGGACCCCTGGTCTGCGGCCTGGGTGTCGAGGTCAACGTCGACTACGTCGCCGTGGTCGGGCTCACCGCCCACGGGCAGGTCGCCATCGATCGGCGCGTGCCGCTGGATGTTCCGGTCCTCGCTCCCAAGGTGGTCCTGGACCGGGTAGCCGACATCGCGCAGGCCGCCCTGGACGAGGCTCGCCAGGCAGGCGCCGGGGTGTCCGGCCTGACGCTCGCGGTCCCGGGCCTCGTCGATGTTGAACGCGGCACGATCGTCATCGCCCCCAACATCGGCTGGCGCGACCTGCCTGCGGTGCATGTCCTGCAGAAGCACCTCGGCCTAGCGGTGCATGTGGAAAACGACGCCAACCTGTCCGCGCTGGCCGAGCACGCGTTCGGGGTGGCCGCCGGCGTCGACGACCTGGCCTACCTGACGGGCGAGACCGGCATCGGCGCGGGCATCATCAGCGCCGGGCAGCTGCTGCGCGGCGCGACCGGGATGGCCGGCGAGATCGGTCACCTGCCTCTGGACCCGGCCGGACACCCCTGCGGCTGCGGACGCTTCGGCTGCTGGGAGACCGGTGCCGGGCTGGCCACCCTGTTGCGCGCGGCCGCGGATCCCGACGACATGGTCCGCGACCCCAGCCTGGACGTCAGCGGCCGCATCGCCGAGATCGCCCGCCGAGCCGCACTGGGCGACCGTCGCACCCGGGTTGCGCTGGAGGGCATCGGCACGTCGCTGGGTCTGGGTGCCTCGGTCCTAGTCAACCTGCTCAATCCGTCGGTTCTCGTCCTCGGCGGTTACTTCGCCGACCTAGGCCCGTGGCTCATCGACCGGGTGCGAGCCGAACTGGCCGCCCGAGTGGTGGCCCCCACCGCCGGTCGGCTGAAAGTCGAACTGTCGACGCTGGGGTTCACCGCCGCGGCTCGGGGAGGCGCGCTGCTGGCCCTGGGCAGCGAACGACGGGACCGGCTCGCCGGGCGGTCCCATGCCTACGCAGTCGCCCCTGGGACATCCCAGCTGGCCGGCGCAGCGGGTGTGGCCGCCGTCGACGCGGAGGTGGGCAGATGAGCGGACCGCTGTTGTTGATGCGCGGGATCGTCAAACGGTTCCCCGGCGTGATCGCCCTGGACGGGGTGGACCTGGACGTCCTGGCCGGTGAGGTGCACTGCCTGCTCGGCCAGAACGGCGCCGGCAAGTCGACACTGATCAAGGTGCTGTCCGGGGCGCACCAACCGGACGCCGGCACGATCACCATCGACGGCGCCGACGTGTCGTTGGCCACCCCGGAAGCAGCGATGCAGCACGGCGTCGCCACCATTTATCAAGAACTCGACCTGGTGAACGGCCTGTCCGTCGCCGAGAACGTGTTCCTCGGCCATTGGCAGTCCCGGGCCGGTTTCACCCGGCGCGCCGACATGAACCGGCATACGCAGGAACTTCTCGAACGGCTCGGACACGGGGACATGTCCGCCACGCGCGAGGTGGGCCGGTTGTCCGCTGCGGGCAAGCAGATCGTGAGCATGGCCCGCGCACTGTCCCGCGACGCGCGCATCATCGTGATGGACGAGCCGTCGGCGGTATTGGCCCACGACGAGGTCGAGAATCTGTTCCGAGTCATCAACGAGCTCACCGCCAGTGGCGTCGCGGTCATCTACATCTCGCACCGGCTGGAGGAGATCCGCGAGATCGGTGACCGGGTGACCGTCTTGAAGGACGGTCGGACGGTCGCCGTCGGACTGCCGGCCCGGAGCACCGAGACCTCCGAGGTCGTTCGACTGATGACCGGTCGCGCCGTCGAATACCCGTTCCCGGAGCGGCCTTCGCTCGATCCCGCGGCCGCGGCGGAGGCCTTGACCGTACGCGGCTTGACCCGAGCCGGCGAGTTCTCCGAGGTGAGTTTCACCGTCCACGAGGGTGAGATCGTCGGGCTCGCCGGGCTGGTCGGCTCCGGCCGCTCCGAGATTCTCGAGACGGTGTACGGGGCCCGCAAGGCCACCAGCGGCACCGTCAGCGTGCACGGCCAGGAGCTGCACTCCGGCCGGGTGCCCGCGGCGGTCCGCGCCGGCATCGGCCTGGCGCCGGAGGAGCGCAAAAGTCAGGCGCTGTTCCTCGACCAGTCCATCACCGAAAACATCACTGCGGCATCTCTGCCGGAGTACGCCCGGGTCGGCTGGCTGGACCACCGCCGGGAGCTAACCGACGCCACCCGGCTGACCGAACAACTGCAACTGCGGCCCACCGACCCGCGCCGGCTGGCCCGGACCCTGTCCGGAGGAAACCAGCAGAAGGTCGTTGTGGCCCGCTGGCTGCTCAAGAACTGCCGCGTCCTGCTGCTGGACGAACCCACCCGAGGCGTCGATGTCGGTGCGCGGATGGAGTTGTACGCCCTGGTCCGGCAGTTGGCCGACAACGGGGTCGCGGTCCTGCTGGTCTCCAGCGAGGTCCCCGAGGTGCTCGGGCTGGCCGACCGGGTCCTGGTGCTGCGGGAGGGCCGCGTCGTGCACGAAGGGCCGGCGACCGAGATCAACGAATCCCAGGTGCTTGACCTGGTCATGGAAGGGAGCGTCGCGTGAGTGAGTCGACGCAGGTACCGGGGGCCGGCCTGGTCGGCCAGACCGTCCAGACCGCCACGGGTGGGCCGCCGCCGGCCCGCGGGGACACCGCGGCCGACAGCGCCCGGGCCCGGTTCATGGACAGCGGCACCGGGCGCAACCTCGGGCTGGTCATCGCCCTGGCGGTCCTGTGCATCATCGGTGTTGCCACTGCGGGTTCCCGATTCGCGGACACCAGCAACCTCCTGACGATCCTGCGGCTCGCCTCGACCATCGGGGTCGTCAGCATCGGGATGACGTTCGTCATCACGCTGGCAGGCATCGACCTGTCGGTTGGCGCCATCGTGGCGCTGGCGTCGGTGTGGATGACCACCGTGGCGACCCAGTCCTACGGCGTGTTGGGGATGGTGTTCACCGGACTGCTCGTCGGTGCCGCCACCGGCGCCGTGAACGGGTTCCTCATCGCGTACGGAAAAGTGGTCGCGTTCATCGCCACGCTGGCCATGCTTGCGGCGGCGCGCGGCCTGGCCGAACTCATCTCCAGCAAGAGCAGTCAGATCGTCACGGTCCAGGCCTTCAGGGACATCTTCCGGGCCGAGCCGTTCGGCATCCCGGTGCTGGTCATCATGTTCGCGGCGGTGGCCGTGCTCGGCTGGATCCTGCTCAACCGCACCACTTTTGGCCGGCGGACGTTTGCCATCGGCGGCAACCCGGAGGCGGCCCGGCTGGCCGGAATCAACGTCAAACGGCACACCCTGTACGTCTACTCGTTGCTGGGATTCTGTTGCGGAATCGCCGCGATCATGATCGTGGCGCGTACGACGACCGGCACCTCGACGCACGGCCTGCTGTACGAACTCGACGCGATCGCCGCAGTCGTCATCGGCGGCACCCTGCTGTCGGGCGGCCGGGGAACCGTCGTGGGGACCGTGTTCGGTGTCCTCATCTTCACCGTGCTGTCCAACATCTTCACCCTGAACAACCTGGACATCTCCACCCAGGCGATCGCCAAGGGCGTGATCATCGTGGTGGCTGTCCTGCTGCAGCAGCGCTTAGCCCGATCCAGCACCAGTACCTAGTCCGGGCGACCTTTCGGCTGCGCGGTGGCCGGAGCGTCGCCGAGTTCCTCTTGTCCCACCGCGGTCCACCCGTCGCGCCCCGTTCCCAAGGAGTACGCAATGCGCAACGACAACACCCCCGCGATCGGCCGCCGCAACTTCCTGTTCGGTGCCGGGGTCCTGGGCGCCGGACTGGCGGTCGCCGGCTGCACCAGCAACACCGCCGCCACGGCCACTAGCGCGGCCGCCACAGATGCCACGGATGCGTCCGGCTCCGCCGCAGCGCCGGGCAAGGCCATGGTCATCGGATTCTCCGCCCCGGCTGCCGACCACGGCTGGATCGGCGCCATCACCAAGAACGCGACGGCGGAGGCAGCGAAGTTCTCCGAGATCACGTTCAAGCCCACCGAGGGCACGAACAACCTTGACCTGCAGATCAGCCAGGTGGAGACGCTCATCAACGACAAGGTCGACGTGCTGGTGATCCTTCCGCACGACGGCAAGGCGCTGACCGCGGTCGGCCGCAAGGCCATGGACGCCGGCATCCCGGTGGTCAATCTGGACCGGGTGTTCGACTCGTCGCTGTCGTACCGCATCTGGATCGGTGGGGACAACTACGGCATGGGTGTCGCCGCCGGCAACTTCATCGCTCAGCAGCTGAAGGCCAAGGGCGTCACCAACCCGATCATTGCTGAGATCCCTGGCATCGACTCGCTGCCGCTGACCCAGCAGCGCAGCCAAGGCTTCAAGGACGCGTTGAAGGGCTACGGGTTCACGGTCGCCAACCGAGTACCGGCCGAGTTCACCGTGGAGTCCGGGGAGAAGGCGGCCTCGAACTTGCTGCAGGCGGCTCCGAAGATCGACGCCATCTGGAACCACGACGACGACCAGGGCATCGGCGTGATGGCGGCCATCGACAACGCCAAGCGCGACGAGTTCTTCATGGTTGGTGGCGCCGGTTCGAAGAATGCCATGGATGCCATTAAGGCCGACAACACCGTCCTCAAGGCCACCGTGACCTATCCGGCCGATATGTCCGCCTCGGCCATCCAGCTGGCCCGCCTCATCGGCAACAACAAGGGCATGTCCGACCTGGTCCAGAACGAGGTCCCGGCCTCCATCACGCTGGCCTCGGCCACCGTCACCAAGGACAACGTCGACCAGTACCTGCCGTTCGGCTTCGCGAGCTGAGGAGACCCATCGTGACAACTGCGACGCTCGGCGTCGGGATGGTGGGCCATGCCTTCATGGGCGCGACCCACTCCCAGGCGTGGCGCACGGCCGGTCGGTTCTTCGACCTGCCGATGGCGCCGGCCATGGTGGCCGTGTGCGGTCGGGACGCCGAGCGGGCGGCCGCCGCGGCCGTCCGTCTCGGCTGGTCGTCGTACGAGACCGACTGGAAGGAACTCATCCGGCGTGACGACGTCGAGTTGGTCGACGTCTGCACCCCCGGGGACAGCCACGCCGAGATCGCCATCGCGGCACTCGAGGCGGGCAAGCATGTGCTGTGCGAAAAACCGTTGGCCAACAGCGTTGCCGAGGCCGAGGCGATGACTGCTGCGGCCGAGGCAGCGCGCGCCAGAGGCGTACGGTCGATGGTCGGTTTCAACTACCGGCGGGTGCCCGCGGTGGCGCTGGCCCGACAACTCGTCGCCGCGGGGCGGCTCGGCGAGATTCGGCACGTCCGCGGGGTCTACCTCCAGGACTGGATCGTCGACCCCGAGTTCCCGTTGGTGTGGCGGTTGCAGAAGGACCGGGCCGGTTCCGGCGCGTTGGGCGACATCGGGGCGCACATCGTCGATCTTGCCCAGTTCATCACCGGTGAGCTGCTGACCGGGGTGTCCGCCCTGACGGAGACGTTCATCAAGCAGCGGCCGCTGGCGGAGGCGAGCAGCGGACTGTCCGCCTCCGGCGGCGCCACCATGGGTGACGTCACGGTGGACGATGCGGCCATCTTCCTGGGCCGCCTGGGCAACGGTGCCTTGGCGACGTTCGAGGCGACCCGGTTCGCCACCGGCCGCAAGAACGCGCTGCGGATCGAGGTCAACGGGTCGAAGGGTTCGCTGGCCTTCGACTTCGAGTCGATGAACGAACTGTCGTTCTTCGACGGGACCGAGGATGCGAACACCGCCGGTTTCCGCCGGATCCTGGTCACCGAGTCCACCCATCCGTACGTCGGTGCCTGGTGGCCCCCGGGTCACCTGATCGGCTACGAGCACACCTTCAGCCACGAGGTGGTCGATTTGGTGACCGATCTGGCCGCCGGCCGGGACCCCAGCCCGTCGTTCGCGGACGGGCTGCAGGTTCAGCAGGTCCTGGCCGCCGTTGAGGCCTCTGCCGCCGCCGAATCGGCGTGGACACCCATTGGGGTTTCCGCGTCGTAGCACCGCCGGCATTTCCTATGGAAGGAGAGTCATGGCACGTCCGTTGACGTTGTTCACCGGCCAGTGGGCCGACCTGCCGTTCGAGGAGGTCGCGCGGCTGGCGTCGTCCTGGGGGTACGAAGGCCTGGAGATCGCCTGCTGGGGCGACCATTTCGAGGTCGATAAGGCGCTGGCCGACCCCGACTACATCAAGGGCCGCAAGGCCATCCTGGACAAGTACGACCTGCAGGTCTGGGCCATCTCTACGCACCTGCTGTCCCAGTGCGTGTGCGACCACCCGATCGACCGCCGGCACCAGAGCATGCTGCCCGCCCGCATCTGGGGCGACGGCCAGGCCGAGGGTGTCCGGCAGCGCGCCGCTGCCGAGCTCAAGGACACGGCCCGGGCGGCCAGCGCCCTCGGGGTGAACACCGTCATCGGGTTCACCGGGTCGAGTATCTGGCACACCGTGGCGATGTTCCCGCCGGTCCCACCGGACATGATCGAGGCTGGCTACCAGGACTTCGCAGACCGGTTCAACCCCATCCTCGACGTATTCGACGAGCAGGGTGTCCGGTTCGCACACGAGGTACACCCGTCCGAGATCGCCTATGACTACTGGACCACCGTACGAACCCTGGAGGC
>JBBQYX010000084.1:0-10803 GCA_038208295.1 Candidatus Nanopelagicales bacterium
CTGAACCCCGACGGGCTCGCCATTGACGTCGGCCGCGCCAGCCGCAGCATCCCCACCCCACTCGCCGTCGCCGTCCGACACCGCGACCAGCACTGCCGCTGGCCCAGCTGCCGCAACCACATCGACGAAATCCACCACATCGTCCACTGGGCCGGCGGCGGCGACACCAACAGTGCCAACTGTGTTGGCGCCTGTTGGTTCCACCACCACCAAGTCCACTCCGGCACCTGGACCCTGACCGGCGACGCCAACGAGATCCTCGTCCTACGCCACCGCGACACCGGCCAACAGCTCACTAGCCGCCCACCCGAACGCGCCCAACGCTCGCTATCGGCCTGCCTGCAGCGACTCGGCACATCGCCAGGTGCCGGATGTGATCAGCCAACTGGCGTTGATGCCATTGCGCTGGCTGGGTCTCGACGTCAACCGCCTTCATGAATCACTCACCGGGGCTAGGGTTCCGAACATGGGTCAGCACATCGGATTCGCCAGTTTCGGCGGACGTTGCACCGGCTATCTCGCCACGCCCGAGACGGGCAGCGGCAATGGCTCTGGGGTGGTGGTCATCCAGGAGTGGTGGGGGCTGGTCCCGCACATCGAGAATCTCGTGGACCGGTTCGCGGCCGCCGGATTCGTGGCGCTGGCACCGGATCACTACCGCGGCGCGCACACGACCGAGCCGGACGAGGCCGCGAAGATGATGATGGGCCTGCAGATCGACAAGGTCGCCGAGGACATCGCCGGCGCCGCGGAGTATCTGCTGACCCGCGACGACGTGACCGGTCGCGGTGTCGGCGCGGTCGGTTTCTGTATGGGCGGGGGGCTCGCGCTGCTGGCGCCGACGGTCTACTCCCACATCACGGCCACGGTCGCGTTCTATCCCGCGATGCCGTGGCCGGCCTATCACCCGGATTGGAGCAGGTACGCCGGGAAGGCTGCGCTGGTTCACAAGGCGGCCACCGATGAGGAGGCTTGGGGTGCCGCCATCGCCGAGCTCGGCGACCGGATCGGTGCCGCCGGCGGGTCGTGCACGGTGCACGACGACTACCCCGACAGCGTGCATGCGTTCTTCAACGACGACCGCCCCGAGGTCTACCAGGCCGACAACGCCGCACGGGCGTGGGACCGCACGATCGCGTTCCTCCGCGAGCGGCTATCCGGCTGAGCCGGTAGCGCTGCTGACCTGGTTGCCCGTTAGAGTCCCGGCCCGTGGCTGACTTCGCGATCACGGTGCTGGGGCAGGACCGGCCCGGCATCATCGCCGGCGTCACCGCGGCGCTGGCCGAGTTGGGCGGCAACCTCGAGGACTCCTCGATGACGCTGCTGCGCGGCCACTTCGCCTGGACCCTGGTCGTCGAGTTGGACGTGCCACCCGAGGCGGTTGCGGCGCGGCTGCGCCCGCTGACCGACGACGGCCTGTTGATCTCGATCCTGCCCGTACCCCTGCCGGCCGGGGCGCCGACCGCTGCCGCTGGGTACCTGCTGTCCGTGCACGGCGCCGACCGACCCGGCATCGTCAGCGCGATCACCGACGCGGTGGCCGCGGTGGGTGGCAACGTCACAGACCTGACGACCCGGCTGTCCGGTCCGCTGTATGTCCTGGTCGCAGAGGTCGCCCTGCCGGCGGCCGCCGACGTCGAGGCGTTGGATGCCGGCCTGCACACGATCGCCGCCCGCCTGGGCGTCGATGTGTCCCTGCGGCCGCTGGAGTCCGACGTCCTGTGAGTTCGGACCTGTCCGCGCACCCGGTGTTCTCGATCGAGCTGCCCGGGTGGCACCTGGAGTCGCTTCCCGTCGGCGCGGTTCGGCCGGTGGTGTGCGCGCCCGCCGCGGTGCTGTCGAGCCCCTGCGTCGACGTCGACCCGCGTGACCCGGGGGTCGTGGCGCTGGCGGCCGATCTGGTCGCGACGATGGCCGTCTCGCCGGGCTGCGTCGGCCTGGCGGCCAACCAGGTGGGCGTCGACTGGCGGGTGTTCAGCATCGACGTATCGGCACACCCCAAGACCCGTACGACGCATGGGCGCTACGTCCTGGTCAACGCCGAGGTCGCGGAGTCCAGCCGCAACGAACGGGCCCGCGAGGGTTGCATGTCCGTCCCCGACCTGACCGGTGACGTTAAGCGCGCCACCCGGCTGACGGTGCGCGGCTGGTTGCCCGGTTCGGGTATGGAGGTCGTGATCGTCACGGATGCCTTCGAGGCGCGGGCGCTGCAGCATGAACTCGATCACCTGGCCGGGCTGCTGTTCCTGGACCGGGTCGCCGGCGCCCACGCGCTGCACGCCCGTCAGAACTACCTGCCGGGCGGCTAACGTACGCAGGGCTGGCCCGGATGGCGTAACTGGCAGCCGCAGCTCCCTTAAAAGGAGTCGTCGGAGACGACATGCGGGTTCGAATCCCGCTCCGGGCACCTGGCTCACCAACGCTTGCCACCAACGCTTGCCACCAACCCTTGCCACCAACCCTTGCCACCAACGTCCGTCCCCGGCGTGCCGCCGAGACCTCCGCTACCGTGGATGAACACCCGCAGGGATGCATTCGTAGGCCTGCGGTGTTCTCACCATCGGCGCCACTCGGCGCCACTCGGCGCCACCCGGCGCCGCGCCACCGCGACGCTCATTGCGATGACCATTGCGATGACAGCCGAAGGGACCAGAACGACCATGCAGACGCGCAACCCGGTGCTGAGCCGGATCGGCCAGCCGGACTCCGCGGGGTCCGGATTCGCCTACGACGAGGGCCGTACCGCCTACGCAACTTCGGCCACCGCAGGTGCCACCGCCGCCGCGACACGCGGCGCCTACACACCTGCCGGCCCGACCGTCGGGGCGGCGATCACCATGAACGATGTGATCGTCAAGACGGCGATCTCGTTCGTGCTGGTGGTCATCGGCGCCGTGGTCGGCTGGAACACCGCCCAGAGCCTCCCGTTCGTGTGGATCGGCGCAGCCCTCATCGGGTTCGGCCTGGCGATGGTCAACGTGTTCAAGAAGGTCGTCTCACCGCCGCTGGTGCTGGCCTACGCCCTGGTGCAGGGCGTGATGCTCGGCGGGATCAGTTATTGGTACAACACCCTGGCGCTGGCCAACAATTACGAGGGCCTCGTCCTGCAGGCCGTCATCGCCACGTTCACCGCGTTCGGGGTGATGCTCGCCCTCTACTCCAGCCGCATCGTGAAGGTCAACGGCACCTTCATGAAGGTCATGATGGTCGCGATGGTGTCGTACTTCCTCATCGCGATGGCCTCACTGGTCGGTGCGCTGTTCGGCGTCGGCGGCGGCTGGGGCTTCTACGGCATGGGCGCGCTGGGGATCGGCCTGGCGCTGTTCGGTGTCGCGCTGGCCGCGTTCAGCCTGATGCTGGACTTCGAGGCGATCAAGCAGGGCGTCGCGATGGGTCTGCCCGAGCGGGAGTCGTGGCGGATGGCCTTCGGCCTGCTGGTCACCCTGATCTGGCTCTACCTAGAGATCCTGCGCCTGCTGGCTTTGCTGGCCGCCAGTCGCGACTGACCAGGCACTTCGGACACCGAAGGCGACGCCGTCGTCCCGTACGGGACGACGGCCTCGTCGTCTTTGCGGCTGCGCTTCGTGGAGTGCGTGTGTCGTTGTCGCAAGATCGCGCGGGGACGGCTGCTCAGGCGAGTTTGCGGGCCGCCTTGGCCATGTCCGCCTCATGCACGATCGCGGTGCCCTGCCCGTGCGACAGGCCGTACTCGTCACGCAGCCAGGTGACCTTCTCGTCGAAACGGGAGAAAGCGGGGCCATCGTCGAGGATGCGGAACCAGTCCTTCAACTCGCGACCGGTGGCCCCGGGGATGCGGTCGACGAGTTGACGATGGGTGTCTTCGGAGTGGTGCAGGGTCATGGGCGATTCCTTCCACGCGGGTGCCTGGCTGGTACGTGTCACCGTAGACCCGACGACCGTGCCGAGTCAGCACCATGGGACCCCCGTCACTAACCTGGTGGACATGATCGGGTTCGGGTCCTCGGGCGCTGAAGCCGAGGACCCCGTCGAGGAGTTCGCCGAGCAACTGCGCCGCACTGTGGACCGCCTACGGGAGATTCCGATCGGGCGGTTGACCCCGTTGGTCGGGACGGTCCGGGAGTCGGCTCAGTGGTTCGCGAATCAGGCCGTGCGGCTGGAAGCCGGAGTGCCGCAGCTCATGAATGGTGACGGATCCGATACTGCTGTTGCTGGTGCGCGCCGATTGCCCGACCTGCCGGTCGCGGCGGTCGGGGACGCGCTGGCGATCACCGGGTTCGACCTGCTCAGCGCCGTACGGGAACTGCGGGGCAACAGCACCCAGCCACTGGGTGCGGCCGAGGTGTCGGTTTGCCGGCAGGGGGCGGCGCGGCTGCGGGACCTGCGCCAGTCCCTGTAAGTGAGCCTGTCGGGCTGACGTTTGTTGCTGCCGTTTACTCCCGGACGGGTGTCACCGGGCCGGCGAGACTCAGCGGGCGCGGGCGAGGAGTCGTCGCATCGAGCGGCGGCGATCCCGGACCCGCCGGTAGGGCCCGGGGTGGCGTACGGGCAGCCGGTCGGAGCGCCCGGACAGCCGCAGCGCGTCGAGCACCTCGGGCAGCAAAGCGCCGGCTAGGGTCGCGTAGCCGGCCGATGACGGATGGAACCCGTCGGTGGCGAACATGCCCACCGGGTCCGCAATGAAGGCCGGCCCGGCTAGGGTTCCCAGCGGCACCGCCCGGCCGCCGGCGGCCAGGGTCGCCACCCCCTGCTGCCGGGCGAGCGCCGCCGAACTACGGCCGCCGACCCAGCGCAGCGGCTGCGGCAGCGCGGCGATGACACCCAGATCCGGGCAGGTGCCCACGACCACCTCGCTACCCAGCACCCGCAGCTCGGCCACGGCCAGGCCCAGGTCCGTCGCGGCCCGCCGGTGCGGGATGGCGTGGGTGACGTCATTGGCTCCGATGATGATCACCGCGACATGCGGGCGGACCCAGGCGACCCGCTGGACCTGCACGGCCAGGTCGGCGCTTCGGGCGCCCACGACTGCGGTGTTGGTCAGGATCACCCGCCGCTGCGCCGCGTGCGCGGTCCACTGCGCCAGCAGCGCACCGATGGTGTCGGCGGGACCCTCGGCGCCGAGACCGGCGCCTCCGGAATCACCGAGCACGGCCAGCCGCAGGCTGGTCCCGTCGCCCTCGCCGTAGCGGCCGTCGTGGTACGGCGCCACGCTGCGTCGCGGACCGATGGCCCGCCGAGCGGCGCGGGACTGCGCCACCAGGCCGGCGGCGGCTGCGGAGACCAGCGCAGCACTCCCGATGACTCCCGCCGCGGTCAGGCCGGTGGTCCGCCGCCATCCCCATCGACCAGTACCAGTCCCAGCACTGACCGTCCGGACCGCTGGCATGGGGCTTAAGGGTAGGGGTCGGTCTGCGCCCGTACGCTGCGCCCCGTGGAGATCTACGACTCGATCGTCGACCTGATCGGCAACACGCCCCTGGTCCGGCTGCACGGCGTCACCGATGGACTGGCTGCGACGGTGGCCGCCAAGGTGGAATACCTCAACCCCGGTGGGTCGGTGAAGGACCGGATCGCGGTACGGATGATCGATGCCGCCGAACAGGCCGGTCTGCTCCGACCGGGCGGCACCATCGTCGAGCCGACCAGTGGCAACACCGGGGTCGGGCTGGCGATGGTCGCGCAGCGCCGCGGCTACCGCTGCGTGTTCGTCTGCCCCGACAAGGTCAGCCAGGACAAGATCAACGTGTTGCGGGCCTACGGTGCCGACGTCGAGGTGTGCCCCACTGCGGTGGAGCCGGAGGACCCCCGGTCGTACTACTGCGTCAGTGACCGGTTGGTCGCCGAGATCGACGGCGCCTGGAAGCCCGACCAATATTCCAACCCGGAGAACGGCCGCTCGCACTACCTGAGCACCGGCCCGGAGATCTGGCGGCAGACCGACGGGCGGGTGACGCACCTGGTCGTCGGCGTGGGCACCGGCGGGACGATCAGCGGCACCGGGCAATACCTCAAGGAGGTCTCCGGTGGCCGGGTCCGGGTGATCGGCGCCGACCCGGTCGGGTCGGTCTACTCCGGCGGCACCGGCCGGCCGTACCTGGTCGAGGGTGTCGGGGAGGACTTCTGGCCAACGGCGTACGACCGGGATGTGGCCGACGAGATCATCGCGGTGAGCGACAAGGACTCCTTCGCGATGACCCGACGGTTGGCCCGCGAGGACGGCCTGCTGGTCGGCGGGTCGTGCGGGATGGCGGTCGTCGCCGCGCTGCAGGTCGCCGCGAGCGCCGGCCCGGACGACCTAGTCGTGGTGCTGCTGCCTGACGGTGGCCGGGGTTACCTCTCGAAGGTGTTCAACGACGAGTGGCTGGCCTCCTACGGCTTCCTGGCCACGGCCGCCGAGCGGACCGTCGGTGATGTGCTGCTCGGCAAGACGCACGGCATCCCGTCGTTCGTGCACACCCACCCCACCGAGACGGTGCGGGAGGCGATCGACATCCTGCGGGAGTACGGGGTCTCCCAGCTGCCGGTGGTCAAGGCCGAACCGCCGGTGATGGCCGCCGAGGTTGTCGGATCCGTGGTCGAACGGGACCTGCTCGACGCGCTGTTCGAGGGGCGCGCGGTGCTGGCCGACGCCGTGGACAAGCACATGTCCGCGGCGCTGCCGCTGGTCGGCGCGGGGGAGCCCGTCGCGGTGGCGGTGGAGGCGCTGCGGAGCGCCGACGCCGTCGTTGTCGTGCTCGATGGGCGGCCGTCGGGAATCCTGACTCGGCAGGACCTGTTGGGGTATTTAGCGCGGTAAGTAGACCGAACTCAGGAGGCGACATGTCGTTGTGGGACCGAGTCTTGGGTGGCGCGAAGACGCAGCCCGTCGGGGCGGCGGATGCGCTGCCGGGTCGGTCGGCGCCGGGCTATTCCGTACCGGATATGCATGCGGTGCTCGGAACCCCGCTCGCGGGCCCGTTTGAGCCGGCCCTGGAGTCGCTCTATCTCGGCCTGGGGTGTTTCTGGGGCGCCGAAAAAATGTTCTGGCGGCTGCCTGGGGTGTTTTCCACGTCGGTCGGCTATCAGGGTGGATTCACCCCGCATCCCACGTACGAGGAGGTCTGCAGCGGGCGGACCGGGCACGCCGAGAACGTCCGCGTCGTCTACGACCCGGACCGGGTGTTCACCTATGACGTGCTGAGAGTGTTCTGGGAGAACCACGATCCGACCCAGGGTGACCGGCAGGGCAACGATGTGGGTACGCAGTACCGCAGCGCCATCTATTGGACGACGGAGGAGCAGCGGGACCTCGCTGAACGGTCCGCCCGGTCCTATGACGCGATCCTGCGCGAGCGGGGCTATGGCGAGGTGACCACCGAGATCGCCGCAGCAGCAGACCGGCCGTACTACCTCGCCGAGGACTATCACCAGCAGTACCTCCACAAGGTTCCGCATGGCTACGACTGTCACGCCGAAACCGGGATTGCGCTGCCCGCACTGGCGGAGCTGGCGTGAGCAACGTCGTGGTGCGGCGGAGCACCGCCGAGCCGCCGCCGCTGGATGTCGCCGGGTCGCCGGGTCTGCGGCTGGAGCAGCACGATGCGGCCGTGCACCTGGTCCTGGACCGTACGGATAAGGCGAACGCCTTCACCCAGGCCATGTGGGACGCCCTGCCGAGCCTGGTCAGCCAGGCCGAGGGGCTGCCCGGCGCGCGGGTGCTGGTGCTGCGCTCGGCGTCGACCCGGGTGTTCTGCGCCGGAGCCGACGTGGCCGAGTACAGCGCCAACGCCGGGGACGTCGCCTGGGGGCAGGCCAACCACGTGCGGGTCGCCACGGCGACCGACGCGCTGCATGCCTGCACGCTGGCGACCGTCGCCGCGATCGCCGGGCCGTGCGCCGGGGCCGGGGTAGCGCTGGCGACCGCGTGCGACCTGCGGATCGCCACGCAGGACGCCGTCTTCGCGGTCCCGCCGACCCGACTCGGCCTGGTGTATCCGCAGTCGGACACCGCCCGGCTGGTGGACCTGGTGGGCGCGGGTGCGGCCCGCTGGATGCTGCTGTCGGCCGCTCGGGTGGATGCGGCGTGGGCGCTGCGGACGGGGCTGGTCGAGCAACTGGTCGCCGCCGACGAGCTGGACGCGGCCGTCGCGTCTCTGGTCGAGGCGATCGCTGCTGGCGCGCCGGTGTCGGTACGCGCGATGAAGCAGACCGTCGACTTGGCGCTGGGCGGTCTGCGCACCGAGAACGACGTGACCCGCGCCCTGCTCGCCGAAGCCTTGGAGCACCCCGATCATGAGGAGGGCACGGCCGCGTTCCTGGCGCGCCGGCCGCCACAGTTCGGCTAGCCCGGTCTTCGCCGGCGTCGTGGTCTCGGATCGGTGGGGTGATTCCGCTCAACCTCGGACCCCATCCCGACCGATATGTCCTGCATGTGGACTGTTCGGAGTGGACGTCGGATGCTGGGCTGCCTGCTGACGATCACCTTCGTCGCGGCCACGCCGGCGTTGACGTCCTCGGCGGTGCCGACGGGGGCGACCACCGTGACTGCCGTGCGCCCGGCGGACAATGGGAACAACAACTCCGCGCGCCGGGTCCTGTACGTCAGTACCGCAGGCCGCGACTACAACCCCGACCGCTACACCACGCCGGTCAACACTGCCGCCCGGCCGTGGCGCACGATCGCGATGGCGATCCGCCGGGCGCAACCGGGGGACACCATCCAGGTCGCCGGCGGGGTCTATGTCGAGGCCGCCGGCTGGGGCGCGGTCCCGGGCCGCCGGGATGCGCCGATCGTGCTGCAGGCCGCCCCGGGTGAGCGAGTCGTGATCAAGGGCACGTTGCAACTGGACGGCGCGGACTACTGGACGGTGCGCCGCATCAACGTGACGTACAACCCAGCTAGGCCGCGTACGCAGTTCTTGGTGAAGTTCAACGGTGGAACCGGTTGGCAGCTGTTGGATTCGGAGATCTGGGGCACCCGCGGGGTGTCCAACGTGTTCATCAGCGGCCTGAAACCCAATGGGTCGCCGCACAACTATCGGATTGCCGGCAACTGCATCCACGACAACCAGGCCACCGGCGACCCGTCGATGAATGATCACAACATCTACCTGACCCCGGGGTATGCGTCCGGCCCGGGGGTCATCGAGCACAACATCCTGTTCAACGCTCGTAACGGTGCCCAGATCAAGGCCGCCGGCTCCAACGCCTCCTCCGGCGCCGCCCAGGTCCTCATCGAGCACAACACGATGGCCTATTCGCCGGTGGGCGTGGTCGTCTCGTACGGCACCAACCGGATCACCATGCGCGGCAACTTGTTCGGGCCGCGGTTGGGTGCTGATAACCGTTATGCCTCGGCGGTGGTCGGAAACCATGTGACCGGCACGCGCAACCATGTCGTCGGGTCCGCGGTGTGGGCCTACCCCAACCTGGTCCGCTCGACCAAGGACAGCCGCTCGCCGGTGACCTCCGCCGCTGTGGTGCGGGTGACGCCGAAGTTCAACGCGATGAACCGGTGCACCGGTTTCCGGCCCACTGACCGGGTCGCGGCCGCGTACGGACGGTATGTCGGTACCGCGCGCTGACGACACGTATTGAGGACCCCAGACCCGGTCCGGCGGGTCGATCGGTGTGGCCGCTTTGCTGTGACGCCCGTTACCCTGGCGTCAGGAGAACCTACGGCAGCGTAGGTTCCACGCGACCCCGGGAGCCCGCATGCCCGACCCCACGAGCGCCACCGTGCCGTCCGTACCCTCTGCTGCGCCCAGCGCGTGGCCGCGGGTGATCCAGGGGGGTATGGGGGTTGGCGTGTCGTCGGTCCCGTTGGCCCGGGTGGTTGCCCGGCGCGGGCAGCTCGGGGTGGTGTCCGGCACCGCGCTGGACCTGACCCTGGCCCGCAAGCTGCAGGACGGCGACCCGGACGGCACGCTGCGCGCGGCGATCGCGGCGTTCCCGGTTCCGGCCGTGGCTGATGAGGTGCTGCAGCGCTGGTGGCGGCCGGACGGTCGGGCACCGGGCAAGCCGTACGCCCCTGCACCCCGCCTCTCGCTGCGTCCGACGCTGACGTCGTTGCGGCTGGCCGTCGTCGCGAACTTCGTCGAGGTCTGGCTGGCCAAGCAGGGCCACGACGGGCTGATCGGGGTCAACTATCTGGAGAAGGTCCAGATGGCCACGCCGCCGGCGGTGTACGGCGCGATCCTGGCCGGTGCCGACTACATCTTGATGGGCGCGGGCATCCCCTCCCACCTCCCGGCGCTGCTGAACGCCCTGGCCGCGGGCAAGGTCGGCACGCTGCCGGTTGACGTGGACGGCTCGGCCAAGGACGACGGGCACGCGATGACCTTCGACCCCAGCGTGGTGCTGGGGGAGCCCGCGCCGGTGGTGGCGCGGCCGCTGTTCCTGGCGATCGTGTCCAGCCACGTACTGGCCGCGTATCTCGCTCGGGACCCGATCACCCGCCCCGACGGATTCGTGGTGGAGGGCCCCAAGGCTGGCGGGCACAACGCACCGCCGCGCGGCCGGATGGTCCTGGACGAGGCCGGCGAACCTGTTTATGGGCCGAAGGAGGCCGCAGACCTGGCCAAGATGGGGGCGGTCGGGTTGCCGTTCTGGCTGGCCGGGGCGTACGGGACACCCGAGCGAGTTACGGAGGCGGTCGCCGCCGGTGCCGCCGGTGTCCAGATCGGGACCGTGTTCGCCCTGTCGATGGAGTCGGGCCTGTCGCCGCACCTGCGCGAGGCGCTGATGACACGGCTGATCGACGGGTCGCTGCGCAACCGCACCGACCCGCTGGCCTCGCCCACCGGATTCCCGTTCAAGGTGGCCCAGGTGCCCGAGACAATGGCG
>JBBQYX010000085.1:0-9900 GCA_038208295.1 Candidatus Nanopelagicales bacterium
CTGCGGTAGTCCGCGACCGCGTACCCGCCGTCGTCCGCGCCCGGCCGAGGCTGCAGCAGCGGCATGAGATGCACATAGCTGACCGACAACTCCCGCAGGTAGTCGATCCGGGCCGCCACCCCCGGCAGTGTGCCGGCGAACCGGTCGGCGTAGGCGACGTAACCGATGCAGTCCGGCCGTTGGAACCAGTCCGGGCAAAGCGCCCGGTCGCGGTCCCGCTCGCGTAGCCGTTGGGGGCGCTCGATCCAGCCGGTCACCAGGCGATCGATGACGTCGTCCAGCACGTCGGGGTGCGCGCCGTTCGGGTAGGGGACCGACAGCCCGGCGACGAGGTCGGGCCCCCATCGGCGGGCGCGGGCCAGCAGGTCGACCGCCCCCGGGTCCGTTCCGGCCGCGTGCCTGGCCAGGCTCGCGGTCACCAGGTCGGCAACGGTCGAGTCCTGCTGGGCTGGCTGCTGGGCCACGCGGGTGTCTCCTCGTTCGGAGTAGGTGCGGTCGTCCGGCCCGACTGCGAGGTCAGCTGCAACACCTGCGAATCCGGGACGGCGCTCAGTCTGGCCCGCATCGCGTGGTGGCGGACCACCGACCTGCAGGCGCGTGGGCTCGGTGTGAGGCAGGTGCACGAATCAGGGACGATGGACACATGGCGACCACCACCCGCAGCCGCGGGCAGCAGACCGCGCTGGACATGGTTCGGTCGCTGAGCCTGGTGGGCGTCGTCATCGCCGCCCTGTTGCTGGTCACCTGGCGGCCACAGCCCGACCCGATCACCGTGCTCGACCCGGCGCCGGTGCTGGCCGCCGTTCGCTCCGCGGTGGACACCCCCGTCTACGGTCCGGTGGGTCTGCCGCCGGGGTGGCGCTGCACATCCGCGCGCTGGGAGCCCACCGAGAAGTCGCGTCCGGTGCCGGTGTGGTTCAGCGGCTATGTCACGCCCGCGGACACCTTCGCGTCGCTGGCTCAGGCGGCGACCACGACCGCGACGTTCCGTACCGAGCAGACCGGCGGCGGCAGCCCGGTCGGCGAGGTGCGCATCGGTACGCAGACCTGGCAGCGATACGAGGTGCCCGGCGGGGACCAGCTGTCCCTGGTGCTGCCGACCGCGGGCGGCACCACGGTCGTCAGTGGCAGCGCGTCCTGGGCGGACCTGGAATTCTTCGCCGGGAGCCTGCGGGCCGGCTGAGGCGAGCCGCGCCGACGCGGCCGCGGCGCACAGGCCGGCTCACCCGGCTTGTTCGCCAGTCGCTCGGGCCCGCGCGCTATCGATCCGTTGCCGGGCACCGTCGAGCCAGGCCTGGGCGACCTCGGCCAAATGCTCGCCGCGTTCCCACAGCAGCAGGCTCTCCTCCAGGGTCGTGCCGCCCGCCTCCAGCCGCCGCACGATCTCGGCCAGGCCGTCGCGTGCCTGTTCGTACGTCGGCGTCGGCTCGGCTGGTTGCTCGGATTCGGCCTGGTCGGCGGGGACGGTCACGATCGCCAGCCTAGACAGCCGGCGTCTGCGATGAGCGGCACCGCGGCATCCGAGGAGACGTCCGGTCGGCGACTTCAGGCGATCCGCGCGGCGTGCAGGTGCCCGGCCGCCACCCGCACCCACAGTTGCCCACCGGCCGGCACCTGGTCGGGGTCGCGGACCACGGACCCGTCGGGCAATTGCACGACCGCGTACCCGCGCTCCAGGGTGGCCGCTGGGGACAACGACCGGATACGGGCCAGCACGTGCCCCAACTGGTCATGGCCACGGGTGACCTCGTTATCCACCGCGCGCCCGGAGCGGTGCCGCAGATCCGCCACGGTCCGTCCGGCCGCGGCGATGCCGGCCGCGGGGTCGGCCAGGCAGGGCCGCGCCCGGGTCTGCGCCAACCAGCGGAGGTCGGCGTCCACACGGGCGGCCACGGCTCGTCGGCAGCGGGTCAGCGCGTCGGTGACGGCCCGCTGCTCGGCGGCCACGTCGGGCACTATGCGGCGGGCGGCGTCGGTCGGTGTCGAGGCGCGTACGTCGGCCACCAGGTCCAGGATCGGCTGGTCCTGCTCGTGTCCGATGGCCGAGACAATCGGGGTCGTTGCGGCCGCGACGACCCGGATCAGCCCCTCGTTGCTGAAGGGGAGCAGGTCCTCGACGCTGCCCCCGCCGCGCGCGATCACGATCACGTCGACCTCGGGATGCGCGTCCAGCTCCTGGATCGCGGCGCAGACCGACGTGACGGCTTGCACACCCTGCACGGCCACCTCCCGCACCTCGAATCGGGCCGCGGGCCACCGGGCACTGGCATTGATCATGACGTCGCGCATCGCCGCACTCGCCCGCCCGGAGATCAGTCCGATGCGGCGCGGGACGAAGGGCAGCGGCTTCTTGCGATGGGCCGCGAACAGCCCCTCCGCCGCCAGCAGCGCTGTCAACCGGGCTAGTTGCGCCAGCAGGTCGCCGATGCCGACCGGGCGGATGTCGGTAGCGCGCAGTTGCAGCTGCCCGCGGCCGGTCCAGAACTCCGGCTTGGCGTAGACGACGACCCGGGCGCCCTCGGCCAACGGCGGTGCTATCGCCTCGACCAACGCGGCGCGGGTCACCACCGACAACGACATCTCGGCCTCGGTGTCGCGCAGCACCAGCCACACGGAGCCCGCCCCGGGCCGGCGGGTGAGTTGGGCGACCTGTCCCTCAATCCAGATGGCACCCAGACGGCCAATCCACGTGCCGATGGCCTGGGCCACCGTACGCACGGCGATCGGCTGGTCGGGCGAACTGTGCAGGGCCACGGGCGCCGAGGGTACGCAGGGTGGTCAATACCATGCCGCGGTCATCGCCGATTCGGTCCCCGGCGCGATGGCGGAGCGCCGCCTACCATGGACGTATGCCGCAGACCCCTCCTCGTACCGTCCTGCTCGCTGCCCCCCGCGGCTACTGCGCGGGCGTTGACCGGGCCGTGGTCACGGTCGAGAAGGCGCTGGAACTGTACGGCCCGCCGGTCTATGTGCGCAAGCAGATCGTGCACAACCAGCACGTGGTGGCGACCTTGGAGAAGCGCGGCGCGATCTTTGTTGACCACACCCACGAGGTCCCTGAAGGCGCCCGGGTGGTGTTCTCCGCGCACGGTGTTGCACCCTCCGTGCACGCCGAGGCTGCTGACCGCGGGCTGCGCACGATCGATGCGACCTGCCCGCTGGTCACCAAGGTGCACTCGGAGGCCAAGCGGTTCGCCGACGAGGGTTACCAGATCCTGCTCATCGGCCATGAGGGCCACGAAGAGGTCGTCGGGACCACCGGCGAGGCGCCCGATCACATCACCATCGTGGACGGCCCCTCGCACGCCGGCGAGGTGGACGTGGCCGCCGATGCGAAGGTTGCCTGGCTGTCCCAGACCACCTTGTCGGTCGATGAAACCCAGGAAACCGTCAACCGGCTCGCCGAGCGCTTCCCGCAACTGGTCGGGCCGCCCAGCGACGACATCTGCTACGCGACCCAGAACCGGCAGGGCGCGATTCGCGCCATCGCCCCCCGCTGCGACGTTGTCATCGTCGTCGGTTCCGGCAACTCGTCGAACTCGGTGCGGCTGGCCGAGGTCGCCTTGGAGTGTGGCGCGGGGGCTGCGCACCGGGTGGACACTGCCGCGGAGTTAGATCTCGCGTGGTTTGAGGAGGCCCGGACCATCGGCTTGACCAGCGGCGCGTCCGTACCGGAGATTCTCGTCCGCGGCGTCCTGGAGTGGTTGGCAGCCAACGGTTTCGACACGGTCGAGGAGATCAGCGAAGCCGAGGAACACCTCATGTTCGCATTACCCCCGGAGTTGCGCCGCGACTTGAAGCGCAACGCAGCGCTGCAGGCGTCAGCAGCGAACTGAGCCGGTCACAGGTCCGGCTCGTCAGGTCCTACAGCACGGTGGTGGGTCGCTGCGTGGCTTCGCTGGTGTTCGCAGCCTGAGACCCACCGAGCCGCCGGCGTATCAGGACGATCACCAGAGCGGCCGCAGTTGACCCGAGCACCCAGGGCGCATTGAACGAGAGCGTCCAGAAGACCATCCACGCCTCGCGGGTCAGCAACGACCCACCCGCCGGGAGGGTCAACTGCCCCGCCGTCAGGATGGCCGCCAGATAAGCCAGCGGTGGAGTCAGCACGGCGGTCCACAGGTCGATCAGGCGCACCGAGATGGCGGCGTAGACGCTGCTCGCCAGCAGGCCGATCCCCGTGACCAGTCCCAGGCGGTCGCCGCCGCCAGCCACCGCATCGCCGAAGGCGAGCATCACGGTGACACCGACCACCACCACGACCACGCCCATCGAGGTCAACCCGGCGGTGTCGTCCTGAGTCACCGAAACGTCCGTCCCATCCGTTGATCTGGGTTTCGCCGCATGTCGAGGCGCCCCCCGGCCGTGCGCTGCAGGCGCTGCGTCCCCGGAGGTGATGTCGGGGGAATCCGCCGCCACGCTCGCGGAGTCCTCGGCAGCGGCTGCCGCCCACAGGGCCGAGGCGCGTGGTGCGTCCCGCTCCGGACCGGCCCCAGCGTCGCTGCCCGGGTCGGGAGTGCCGCCCAGGGCGTACACCGGCTCGGGGGACTTGGCCAGCGCCGGGATCGCGGACGTGGCCGCTGGACCCCCGGCTCCCGCGGAGCGGTACAGCCGACCGGTGTCCACCCGCGGCCCCACCCGAAGCGGCCCCGAGTCGACGACGCCCGTGTGCTCCCCCTCGGCCGCGGCCGGTTCATCGAACAGCGGACCGTATGACGGGACCGCGGGGTCCGACCGCTGCGGTTCCTCGGGTCCGGGCTGCGCTGCACTCACGAGGGCCAACCGTACGACCTCCACACGGGTGCGGCGGTCTGCTGTGGTGTCAGGCGGTGCGTGTCGCCTCCTGAGACTTGGGCGCAGGTCCCCGCAAAGGCCGCCGAAGCGGGAGGTGTCAGCGTGATCATCGTTGGGCTGGTGCCTTCGGCGGCTCACCTAAGATGGCGGCCCGTGGCACTCACTATCGGCATCGTCGGCCTGCCCAACGTGGGGAAGTCCACGTTGTTCAATGCGCTGACTCGCAACAATGTCCTCGCGGCCAACTACCCCTTTGCCACGATCGAACCGAACACCGGGGTCGTCGGGGTGCCGGATCCACGGCTGGCGGTGCTGGCCGGTGTCTTCCATTCCGAGAAGATCATCCCGGCGACGGTGACGTTCGTGGACATCGCCGGGATCGTACGGGGAGCGAGCGAGGGACAGGGGCTGGGAAACAAGTTCCTGTCGCACATCCGTGAGTCTGATGCGATCTGCCAGGTCATCCGGGTCTTCACTGACCCCGACGTCGTCCACGTCGACGGCCGCATCGACCCGGCCGAGGACATCGCCACGATTAATACCGAATTGATCCTCGCCGACCTCCAGACCCTGGACAAGACCATCCCCCGGCTGCAAAAGGAGGCGCGCCTCAACAAGGAGCGTGCCGCGGTCCTCGAGGCGGCCGAGCGTGCCCGCGAGGCACTTGATGGCGGGACGACTGCTTTCGCCTCCGGCGTGGACCGAGAACTGTTGCGCGAACTGTTCCTGTTGACCGCCAAGCCTTTTCTGTACGTTTTCAACGTCGACAGCGATGGCCTCGCCGACACCGACCTGCGCCAGCGACTCAGCGCTTTGGTGGCTCCAGCGGATGCCGTGTTCCTGGATGCGCAACTGGAGGCAGAACTCGTCGAACTCGATGAGGCCGAAGCGCTGGAACTTCTGCAGTCCACCGGTCAGGAAGAAAGCGGGCTGACCCAACTCGCCCGCATCGGTTTCCACACCCTCGGCCTGCAGACCTACCTCACGGCAGGCCCGAAGGAGTCCCGGGCCTGGACGATTCGGCAGGGTGCCACTGCGCCCGAGGCAGCCGGGGTCATCCACACCGACTTCCAGAAGGGCTTCATCAAGGCCGAAGTGATCGGATTCGCCGATCTCGTCGCTGCCGGTTCGGTAGCCGAGGCCCGCTCCCGCGGCCAAGCCCGCATGGAGGGCAAGGACTACGTCATGGCCGACGGCGACGTTGTGGAGTTTCGTAGCGGGATACCGTCTGGGGCCAAGAAGTAGTGGCCCCTAATATCGGCCCATTCCAACTTGATGTCTTGCGATCGGCGATCGTCTGGCCCTTTGCTGGCTTGGACGCAGCGCCTGAGCCGGTCAGCGTCGCACCTGGTGCTACGATTTTTCCATGACCGAGCAGATCAGCCAGCGGGAACTGCGCAACGACAGTGGTCGGATCATGCGTGGTTTGGATGAGGGACGCACCTACATCGTGACCCGGCGCTCGGAGCCGGTTGGTGAGTTACGTCCGCTGCGGCGTCGTCGGTTCGTCGACTCCCGCGCGGTCACCGAGATCTTCCGTGGTGCACCGGCGATCGACCGGGGTCGCTTATGTGACGACCTTGATGCCGTCGTCGATCAAGGTGCTGATCCGCGTGCCTGAGCGATTGGCAGTGGGCCTGCTCGATACCTCCGTCGTCATCGACCTGCAACACTTGCTGCCCGAGCAGCTCCCGGGGCAGGTGGCGGTGTCTGCGGTGACGATGGCTGAGTTGGCCGCTGGCCCGAGTGCGGCCGGTGATGCTGAAGAACGCGCGCGGCGGCAGGATCGACTGCAGCGAGCCGAGGCCGCGTTCGACCCTCTGCCGTTCGGAGTTGAGGCAGCCCGTGCGTACGGAAGGGTGTACGCCGCGGTGCTGGGGGCGGGTCGCCAGCCGCGCGGGCGGTTCGCGAACCTGCTCATCGCTGCTGTCGCACTGGCGGAGGACCTGCCGCTAGTCACCCGGAATGCCGTCGACTTCGTAGGCCTGGAGAGCCTCATCGACATCGTCGAGGTGTGAATTGCACGTGCTGGTGGCATCGAACGCGGCCACAGCACCTACGGACGCACTACCAGGTCCTGATAGCGGGGGTGGCGGTCCAGGAAGGCCCGTACGAAGGGGCAGACTGGTTCGATGTGCAGGCCAGCGCTGCGGGTCTGCTCCAGTGCTTCGCGGATGAGGGCACTGGCGACGCCATGTCCGCCGTACTCAGCCGCCACCTCGGTATGGGCAAATAGCCGGACGCCGCCCTGGTCGTGGTAAACGGCGTAGCCCGCCGGATTGCCGTCCACGGTGGCCTCGAAGCGGTGCCGCTGAGGGGCGTCGGCAACGCATACGTCAGGCATCCGCTCTCCCTAGACTCGGTACTGCGGCCGGTCAGGCCCGTTATGCCCGGCGAATCGCAGTCCACGCAAGAAGGCGGGGCGATTGGGGCGCGAACCCACGACCTGTCGCGCTACCCGGTGCCGTCTGTCGTGCCTGCCGTGGGTCGTTCAGAACCGCGAGACCTGATCCGGTTCATGGGTTCTTGTACGCCAGCCGTCGCCGCAGGTGATGCTTGGCCCGTCTGACTCCTCGGTCGTGTCGGGCCATGGCCGGCAGGTCCAGTGGATTACCCACGGGAGTGCGACATGGTGGTGGCGACCCACTGGCAGTGGGTCGCCCCGGTGCGGGACGATCTCGGTACGAGAACGCGGCACGGCGCCGCGCGCGGCCGGACTAGAGGGAGACGATGGCACTGACGGAAGCGGAGCTCGCAGACCTGACCACGAAGTTGGCCGACGCCACTAAGACCCTGGCGGATGCCGACAAGGTGCGCGCCGACTCCGACAAGGTGCGCGCAGACTCCGAGAAGGTGCGCGCCGAGACCGACAAGGCGCGCGCTGACACGGCCGTCGACCGCCTCCTCGCGCAGAACAAGACCGAGATCGCCGCCGCGGATCTCGAGACCAAGCGGATCTCCAACGAGAAGGCTCGCTCGGATGCCGAGGCGGTCCGGGTCGACAAGCTGATCGAGCGAGTCTCCGGCGCGGTTCCTGACCTCAGTTCGCTGTCGAAGAGCACCGTTTCGTTCGGGGAGGGGCGAGCGCTGCGGCAAGGGGAGGCGATCAGTCTCGCCCTGAGGCGCGTCGTCTGCGACGTCGCGGCCGACGTGGTGAATGCTGTCGGCAATCCACCGGAGAACGAGCCCGCTGTGCTGTTCGTCGTGTCGGACCCCAGGCTCGTCGCTGCCCTGGCCGGCTACTGGCAGATCAAGCACGAGGCGCACCAACTCACCCTCGAGCTGGACGCGGCGAAGCAGGCGGCCGAAGAGGCGCTGAAGCCTCCCACGCTAGCCGGCGGCAAGGTCTGGCAACTGGCCGGTCCCGATGACGCCGCGCTTGTGGTTGCCGCTGTGGCAGGCAAGGTGATCACGCAGGTCGCGTCGCTGTTCGAGCTGGATGTGGCCGTCACCACGAGCGCCAGCGACATCCCGGCGCTCTCGGTACAGGCCGGCGTGGTCCACGAGCTGCTATCGCGTACCAGGGCCGAGAAGAAGCTGGCCGTGGAGATCCACCACCAATGGGCGCGGGTCCTCACTGCATCGTCCGGGCTGCTCGCCGCGGTCAATGGGCTCGTCGACCTCGACATCGAGGTAGCACAGACGGATGCGCGGCTCACGGCCCACATCGTCGCGCTGGGGGACCCGGCAGTCGACCTCGCCGAGGCCACGAAGGACGCCGTCGATCCCAAGACGTCCCCGGACGCGAAGGCGGCGGCGACGCAGCGAAAGACGCAAGCCCAGGCCGACCTTGCCCGCCTCCAGGTGCTCGAGGAGTCACAGACCGACCTGACCGCCGTGGTGCAGAAGCTGAGGGCGTTCTCGGAGCGGATCACCAAGGTCTCGGCCGCGGGGGAGGACAGCCCGCTGACGGCGGCGCTGTCGGTCGAGCCGCTGTCCTCCGGTACCGGGAATCTCTATGTCCTCGTCGTGGGAGGGGCCAAGGCCGAGACCTACCAGGTCGTGGTCAAACGCCGCATCCTCGCCCCGCGTCTGCAGGTCAGCACCGCGATTGAGGTTGACTACCTCCTCGTCCGTGGTGAGCAGCTAGTCGCGGCCGGGCACGCGACGGCCAGTGCCGCCTACCGGGGAAAGATCAGCGCCAGCGGCGCGACCTGGAAGAAGTCCCCTGCTCTCGTCGCCCCCTGACCCGCCCGGCTGCGCGGGCGGTAATCCTGGCTGTACAACTCAGGTCCAAAATAAACTACTCGTGTGCACCCAAGCAGGACAATGCCTTTTGTGGGGCGAGTGGGGCTCGAACCCACGACCTGTCGGATTATGAGTCCGCCGCTCTGACCAGCTGAGCTACCGCCCCCGGGCGTACGCCTGGCAGGCCACGTTACCCGCTGCCTAGTACCCAGACTGCTCAGGTGGCGGTCGAGTTGGGCGATCGGTTGCCGCGACTCACCCGGCCGGCCCCGGGTCCAGCCCAGCGGCTGCAGCAGACGCGCGACGTCGCCAGGCACACATCCGTTGCTGATCGAGCTCCTCGGCGGTCCAGCAAGGCCGGGGGTGGGCAGACGTGTCCCGGTGATGTTCGATGGGTAGGCAACGTCACGACGCGGGAGCGGTCACCGCACCGCGGCAACCGCAGCCCGCACGCCGCCACACGAACAGGAGCCCCGCGCCCATGGGACGAGCCACGATGCCGGATCCGGACACCATGCAGGTGCTGGACCGTGACCCGTTGTGGTACCAGAACGCCATCATTTATCAGGTCCATGTACGGGCGTTCGCGGACAGCAACGGCGACGGGATCGGTGACTTCCGCGGCCTGACCCAGAAGCTGCCCTATCTGCAGGACCTGGGCATCACGGCGTTGTGGATCCAGCCGTTCTATCCGTCCCCGCTGAAGGATGACGGCTACGACATCTCGGACTACACCAGCGTCAACCCCAGTTACGGCACGATGGCCGACTTCAAGAGATTCGTCGATGAGGCACATCGGCTAGGGATGCGGGTCATCACCGAGGTCGTGATCAACCACACCAGTGATCAGCACGTGTGGTTCCAGCGGTCCCGGCGGGCGAAACCAGGCTCCAAGTGGCGCAACTTCTACGTGTGGAG
>JBBQYX010000086.1:0-9805 GCA_038208295.1 Candidatus Nanopelagicales bacterium
CGGTCCCGGGCAGCGTCCTCGGTCCTGGGCAGCCGCGACTTCCGCTGGCTGTGGACGTCCCAATCGATCTCGGTGATCGGCGACCAGGTGTTCCCGATCGCCGCCACCGTCGCAGTGCTGCGCGCCGGCGGCGATGCGGCCGAACTCGGCCTCGTCCTGGGAGCACGATTCCTGGCCATCGTGCTGTTCGCGCTGGTCGGCGGGGTGTGGGCCGACCGGCTGCCGCGCCGCGCGGTCATGATGGGCGCCAACGCCTTCCGGGCGATCGTGGTGGGGCTGCTGGCCGCTGCGCCGGCCGACGTGCCGGTGGTCCTGCTGGCCGCGCTGGTCTTCGCGGTTGGGTCTGGCGAGGCATTCTTCCGACCCGCCGAGACGGCGCTGCTGCCGAGCATCCTCCCCGCCAACCGACTGCCGGCCGCCAACGGACTGATCGCGGTGAGCTTCCGCACGGCCGCCGTGGTGGGTCCCGGGATCGGTGGGGTGGCCGTCGTGGGCCTGGGTTCGGTACGCCTGGCCTTCGCGCTCAACGCGCTGGCCTTCGTGGCCAGCCTGGCGTGCCTGCTGCCCTTGCGCGAGCCACCCAGGACCGCGCGAGGCGCGCGCTCGTCGTTCGTGGTCGAGATGCGGGATGGGCTGGCCGAAGTACGCCGCCATCCGTGGGTCCTCGCCACGCTGCTGGGCGCCACGTTTCTGCTGATGCTGGTCATCGCGCCGGAGAGCGTTTTGCTGCCCATCATCGGGCGGCGCGAGTTTGGGACGGATTCGGTGTATGCGTGGGGGCTGGGGATGTTCTCGGTCGGCGGCATCGCCGGAGCGCTTTTCGCGATGCGGTTCCGGCCGCGGCATCCCGGCCAGTTCGGCTGGCTGCTCGGTCTGCTGTTCATCACCGTGCCGATCGCGTTGGCGTTCCCGGTGGCGCCGTGGCCGATCTATGCCGCGTACCTGATCAGCGGCTTCTCCTGGGAGCCATTCAACGTCTACTGGCAGTCCGCCCTGCAACGCGAGATCGAGCCGGACAAGCTGGCCCGGGTGTCCAGCGTCGATTGGATGGCCAGCCTGGCGCTATTCCCGTTGGGTCTGGCGCTGGTCGGACCGGTGGTGGGGTTGATCGGCGAGGCGGCTCTCCTGTGGGGCAGCGCGGTAGCCATGATCGTCATCACGCTCGTGGTGCTGCGAGTCCCTGGCGTCAAGGACTTCCATACCCTCGGGAACGTACGCAAGTAGGAGTACTACCGGTAGGATTCTTACATGCGAGTGACCGAGAAGGGTCAGGTCACGATCCCGAAGGTTCTGCGGGATCGGCTGGGCATCGAGGCAGGCAGCGAGGTCACGTTCGAGATTGACGACGGGGCAATCGTGTTGCGCAAGGCCAGCGGGTCCGCCAGTCGCGGCACCCGCTTGGTAAACGGCCTGCGCGGCCGTGGGGACGTAAGCCTGACCACCGACGAGATCATGGCATTGACCAGGAGTCCGTGAGGTGCCCGAGGGAACGCTGGTGGACACCAACGTCCTGCTGGACGTCATCACTGAGGACCCCACCTGGTTCGGCTGGTCCGCCAGTGCACTGGCGAGTGCGGCCGATATCGGGCCCGTATGGATCAATCCGATCATCTTCGCTGAGGTGTCAGTGCGCTTCTCCCGGATCGAGGATCTCGAAGATGCCCTCCCGGTGCGTGACTTTCGACGAGCGGCACTGCCCTGGGAGGCGGCATTCCTCGCCGGCAAAGCGTTCCTGGCCTACCGTCGAAGCGGCGGTCCGCGATCGATGATGCTGCCCGACTTTCTCATTGGCGCCCACGCCGCTGTCGCCGGCTTTCAGCTACTGACCCGGGACACCGGGCGCTACCGCACGTATTACCCGACGCTCACGCTTGTGACCCCCCCGATGTCACGGACCGACTAATCGCCCCCCGAACTCACCACGGGCTGGCGGGCGGCCGTCAGCGGGCAGCTGGGATCAGGCCGTCCACGGCAGCGTCCAGCGACGCGCTGAGCGACCGGGCAAAGGTCGCAGTCAGGTGGTTGTCGTCCCGGTAGACCAGCATTCGGCCGATCACCGCCGAGCAGGTCCGGGGACCGCACAGTTGGTCGGTGAGGTCCACCGGATGCACACCGGGCTCGTCCGCGAGCGGGCCCCCGGCGGAGACCAGCCCCACGTCGAGGTCCGCCGCCGGAATGACGTCACGGGAGACGTCACAGGTGGCTGGGTCATCAGGGTGCCGGGACACACATGCCGGGATGTCGACGCCGGGCCAGGGGGTGTCGCGCAGGATCACCACTGGGATGCCGGCACCGGCCAACCGGGTCGCGGTCCTTGTCCACCCGTCCTGCCAGTCCGCGCGGGCGGCGGCGGCGCCCAGGCGCTGGCCGGTGTCGCGGGAGACCAGGGAGGAGGTGGGCGTGCTCGCCGCGATCACCAGGTCCGGCCGGGTCCGGGTCAACTCGTCCAGGACCCCGGCCCGCCAGGTGTCGCACTCGGTGTACGCCCGGGCCAGGGCGCGGCGCCAGATCGTCACGTCGGGTGCCGGGCAGCCGGACTTGGTTCGCGACAGCAACCGCCAGCGACGCTGTTCGGCCAGTCGCTCCAGGGCTGGGAACCATTGCGCCGCATGCGAATCCCCGAGCAGGACGATGGTCGTGCCGGAGGTGGCGTCGCCGAAGACGCAGGGCGGGCCGGTGGTGTCGCCGATCGCGATGTGGCAGCCGTTGCCGTACGTGATCGGCAGGTCGTCGCGGGCCTGTCCAGGGGCGGGTCGGATCGGTCCGGTCGGCACCGGACTCGGGCTCGGGGTCGGAGTCGGGGTCGGGCTGGCCGTACCTGACGGTGTGCCGGACGGGCTCCAGGTCGGCCCGGACGTGCCCGCGGTCGGCACCGACGGGTTCGGAGACGGGCCCAGCGGCGGCCCGAACCCGTCGGGGTTGCCCGGCACCTGCGCCGCCACGACCGGGGTCACCAGGGCCCCGCCGGGCGCGATGATCAGCCAGCCGCCGACTGCGAGCCCGGCCAGTGAGCAACCCAGCCCGACCAGCAGCGCCGGGCGGGACCGGTGAGCCAGCGCCGGGGCGGTGTGGATGGGCCGTTCGACGAAGCGGTAGGCCAGCGCCGCCGGCACCAGCGAAGCGACCACCACCGCCACACCGACCGGTACGGACAGCGGCCCAATGACCGCGGCCAGCAACACCAGCGGTGGCCAGTGCCACAAGTACCAGGAGTACGACAGCCGCCCCACCGCCTGCATCGGCCAGGTCCCCAGCAGCAGCAGCGGCCCGCCGCGCGCCACCGATAGGGCCGGAACCCCGGCAACCAGCACAAGGCAACTGCCCAGCACCGGCAGCAGTGCGGCCGTACCTGGGTACGGGGTGTCCGCGTCGATCCGGATCACTGCGACCAGGATCAGCCCCAGGCCGACCCAGCCGGCAACGGCCCGGGCAGCCACGGGCAGCCGCTGCAGCCACGGGGCGGCAAGTCCCACCAGGCCACCCAGGGCGAACTCCCAGCCGCGGGCGGGGGTGCCGAAGAATGCCCACGGTGCGATCCGCTCGGTCCACTGCACCGAGAGCACCCAACTGGCCGCACCGACGGCGACCATGACCGCCGCGAGCGCGGCCGTCAGCACGCGCGGGTGCGCCTGCGCCGATCCGACCGATGCCCGACCCGGCAGCGTCCGCCCCCGGCGGTTCAGCAACCAGGCCACTGCGAGCCCGACGAGCAGCAGCACCAGCGGCCAGACCAGATAGAACTGTTCCTCGACGCCCAGCGACCAGTAGTGCAGCACCGGGCTGGCTGCCCGGTCACCGGCCAGGTAGTCGGTGCCCTGCGCGGCGAAGCGGAGATTGGACACGTACGCAGCGGCGGCGGCGATGTCGGTGCCGACCACCGGCCGGTCGATCGGGGCCAGCACCGCCCAGGACGCCATGGCAGTCACAGCAAGGACCAGGACGGCAGCGGGCAGCAGTCGCTTGGCCCGACGGGCGTAGAACCGGGACAGGCTGACTCGCCCGGTCTGGCGCAGCTCCCGTACGACCAGCCCGGTGATCAGGAACCCGGAGATCACAAAGAACACGTCGACCCCGACGAAGCCGCCGGGAACGAACGGCAGGCCCGCGTGGTATGCCACCACCGCCCCGATCGCCACCGCCCGTAACCCCTCGACGTCGGCGCGGAAGCCGGGGCGGACGGACACCGGCGCAGGCTAACTGCTGGGTGCGGCGGGGTTGTTGACGCAGCACCCCCACGACCGCCCATCCGCGCCGATCCAGCCAGCGATACGGGGGGCCTTCGTCGCGGGGCCCTCACCGCGGGGCCGCTACGGTGGCGCGATGCGCAGCCGGAAGCGAGCCGTCGCCGTCACGACCTCGTGGCTGCTCCTCGCCGGAGGTCTCACGGTGGGCGTCTCGACGGCTGGGGTGCGCGCCCTTGAGTCGGTGACCGCGGGGGCGGGCTCTGTCGGGGAGGCCGTCCAGCCGGCCGGGCTGCTCGACTCGACACGGCGGGTCGCCGCCGATGCGGCGCGCGGCAACCAGGCCCGCCGTGCCGCCGCCGTACGCGCCTCGCGGCAGCGGCCGGCGCAGACCCCGAGGACCGCGAGCCCGATCACCGCCGCCGATCTGACCCCAACCCCGGCGCAGGCACTCGGCGACAAGCCGCACGCCTACCTCGACGGCTGCCATGCGGCCGCGGCGACCTTGGTCGCGAGGGCCTGCGTCTACGGTCGAGCGACCGCCCCGGTCCGCGTGCTCGTGCTGGGCGATTCGCACGCCGCGCAGTGGCAAGGCGCTCTCGAACTGGCTGCGGCACAGCGGAACTGGGTGATCACCTGGCTGACCAAGTCCGGCTGTCCGGCAGCCGATGTCCACGTGCTTAGCCGCGGCACACCGTTCGTGCAGTGCGACCAGTGGCGCCGTTCGGCGCTGTCTGTTTCGGCTCGAGGGCCCGCGTACGACTTGGTCGTGCTCGCGTCGTGGACCGGGCACGAGATCACCGCGCGGCCCGGCAGCCCGGTGCTGACCGGGGCGGCACGCGCCCGCACGTGGTCCGCAGGGGTGCGCCGGACGGTCGCGACCCTGACTCCGCATGCCCGCCGGGTGGTGTGGCTGAGGGACACCCCGCGGATGCGGGTGGACGTGCCGGGCTGCGTGCTGGACCATCCGCGGGACCTGCACGCCTGCGCCACCCCGCGCGCGACCGCCCAGGCATCGCCGTTGTGGCCGGCCGAGTGGGCCGCGGTCTCCGGCCTGTCGCGGGCCGGGGCCGTGGACCTGACGGCGACGATCTGCGGGACATCGTGGTGCGAGGTTGCCGCCGGGCGCGTGCTGCGCTGGCGGGACTCCGGGCATCTGACGAACACATATAGCCGAGTGCTCGCGCCCACGGTCGGCGTCGCCCTGGCGAAGGAGTTGCGATGACCCACGGCACCACATCCGCACCACCTGTGCCCTCGAATCCGCCCCGCGCTTCTCGACGAGTCCACCGAACGGCTCTGATCGGCGCCGCCAGCGGACTGCTGCTGCTCGGTCTGGTGCCGGCCACGGCACTCGCCGGCCCGGTAGCCGTTGTCCCGGTGCACTCCGCAACCGTTCCCACCACGACCGTCGGAACCCGCCAGCCGGTGACCGGCGTCTCCGCACTGACAGCTGCGTCGCTGGTGCCAAGCCCGGCGCGTGCCTACCAGGACAAACCAGCCGTGTACTCGACCGTCCGCGACGAGACCGGCCGGTTCAAAACCTGCCATGCCATGAAGGCCACGACCCGGCCTGTCCCGTGCGTGTTCGGTGACCCCAAGGGCAAGGTACGGGTTCTCGTGGTCGGTGATTCGCATCTGGCGCAGTGGTATTCACCGTTGCGGGCGGCCGCCGACGCCGCGGGTTGGCAGCTGCTGTGGTTCACCAAGACCGCGTGCCCGGCGCAGGACGTAAGTGTGCGGGTATGGCGTACGACCGCGCGATACCCCGAATGCGACACCTGGCGCCGTAACGTGCTCAAGGCGGTTGCTGGGACCTCGTCGAAATGGGATCTGATCCTGGTATCCGGCTACCGGGACCATGCCCTGGTCTCCCGCAGCACGGGGGGTTCGTTGCGGGGAACGGCAGCAGTACGGGAATGGAAGATCGGTCTGACCCGTACGCTGAAAGTGCTGTCGCCGAAGGCCTCGAAGGTCGTCGTCCTGCGGGACACCCCTCGCCAACGTGTCGACGTACCAAAATGCCTCACCAGCCATCCGACCAAACTGAACGCCTGCACCACAGCGCGTTCCTGGGCGTTGCCTACCGCCTACTGGACCGTGGAACGGGCTGCGGCCGCCGCACTTCCCAACGGCGGCACCCTCGACTTCGCCGACGTCGTGTGCCCCACCAGCACGTGTCCGATCACATCGGGACGGATCCTGATGTGGCGCGACGACACACACCTGACCCGCACGTACAGCAGAACCCTGGCCCCGATCGTGCGGACCCGGATTGCCGCGTTCCTCTGAACTACAGCTGGGTGCGGTGGAAGTTCTGGAAGGACCGGCTGGCGGTCGGTCCGCGCTGGTTCTGATACCTCGAACCCACCCCCGCGGAACCGTACGGATGTTCCGCAGGCGATGACAGCTTGAACAGGCACAACTGACCAATCTTCATCCCCGGCCACAGGATGATCGGCAACGTGGCCACGTTGGACAGCTCCAGCGTGACGTGCCCGGTGAAACCGGGGTCGATGAAACCCGCGGTCGAGTGCGTGAGCAGGCCCAACCGACCCAGGGACGACTTGCCCTCCAGGCGCCCGGCGAGGTCGTCCGGCAGCGTCACCGACTCATATGTCGAGGCGAGCACGAACTCGCCCGGATGCAAGATGAACGGGTCGTCCGGCCCGGTGGGCTCGACCAGCCGGGTGAGCTCGGGCTGCTCGACTGCCGGGTCGATGTGCGGATAACGATGGTTCTCAAAGATCCGGAAATAGCGGTCCAGTCGTACGTCAATGCTGGACGGCTGCAGCATCCCGGGGTCGTACGGGTCGATCACCAGGCGGGCGGAGTCCAGCGCGGCGCGGATGTCCCGGTCGGAGAGCAGCACGGCGCGACGCTACCGGTGTGAGCCTCGTGACCAAGACGGTGTGCCATTCAGCCCGAGTACGTGATGTGCTGGGCCCCACCGGTCGGGTCGACCTCGACCCAGGCTCGCGCGGGCGCAACTCGCCCCCAGCCGACCGGAACCCCCCTCTCGGAGGTTGCTCATGCAGTTCGCCCCAAGACGACGGCGGCTGGTGGCCCTGACGGGCTCGGCCGCGCTCGTCGCCGGAATCCTCGTCCCACTCGGCGCGACCGCCGCACAGGCAGCACCCACGTACACCCTGACCGCCCCCGGCGCCCTGCGCGCCGGTGACACCGGCGAATTCACCCTGGCCGCCTCGGAGGCGATGCCGGCAGGCACGTACTGCGTCTCCGCCGCCACCGGGGCGGGCTTTACCACGACGACGCCCATTAAGACCGCCGCTCTGGGCACCACGAGCCTGAAGTTCGACGTCACCATGTCGACCAGCTCGAACGCAGTGGTGACCTTCAGCGCATACCCGGCCGACGAGGCCACCTGCGCCAGCACGGTCCCCTCCGGAGCCACAGTCCTCGCCTCCACTCAGCTGCGCGTCTCCGGGGTCCCCGCCGACGTGAGCCTGTCCGGCGACGAGACGGTGCTGGCCGCTCAGCCGGCGACGTTCGGCTGGTCGGTGCAGGATGCCTCTACTCGCACCACATACCTGCTCGCGGGTGACTCGGTGACCGTCCGGCGCCCGCTGGGCAACACCACGATCACGTTCAACGGCGCGACCCAGACCGGGCTTGTCCTCACCTCGGCCAGCGCGGGCACGTTCACCGCGCAGAACTCGGCCACCGGTACGGCGAGCATCGTGGCCGACCTCACTAGCCCCGCCGGCGGCTCAGACACCGCGCTGCTGACCACCACCCCGGCCGGCACCAAGATCGTGGCCACTCCCGCCGCGGTGACCACCGCCAAGGGCGCATCGACCGCGTTCACCGTCACCTTGACCGGAGTCGGCGGTACGGCGCTGCCGGGCGTGTCGGTCTCCGCGGCCGTCAACGGCCGCAACCAGCGCGCTGCTGCCCCGATCGGCACCACCAACTCCGCGGGTGTCGTCACCTGGACGCTGCCTGACACGGCGGATCCGACCAGCCCGTTCACCACTGACGTCGTGACGTTCAGCGGCGGCGGCGTGAGTACCACCTCGACCGTCGCGTACGGCACCCCGCCGGCCGCGGGCCTGAAGGTGGAGGTCGCCAGCAATCCGACCACCGGGAGTGGCGGCTCTTTCGAGGGCCTGCCGGACTCCGGACCGGTCTACCGCACCGGCACGACGCCGTTCAGCGTCAACACCGGGCTGGACCTGACCAACATTGTCCCGACCGCCTCGTCTACTTACGCAGCCGCAGTTCAGGTGAAGCTCACCGGAACCGGCGGGGTGCCGGTGCCCAACACGAAGGTGACCCTGACCGGCAGTGTCGCTGGCCTCATGGGCAGTTGGGTCCTCGACGGGAAGACCCCGAAGGTATCCGTGGACGCCACCACCAACACGGCCGGGCAGGCCGTCTTCCGGGTGCTCAGCACCAAGACCGGCAACGCCTCGTGGACGGCGACCTCCGGCAGCCTGAGCAAGGCCTTCACCCTGGCGTACGCGAACTCCGCCAGTGACGCCCGTACCGCTGCCATCAGCCCCGCGACCGTCAACCTCTCCCCGGGCGTTGCGGCGCCGGTGATCGGCTCGGTCGTCGACCGGTACGGCAACCCGGTTCAGGGCGTCCCGCTGCAGGTCAGCCTGCCGGCGGGTGGCCCGGTGACCATCGCCGGTGGCACCAGCTCCACCACCGGCATCAGTGATGCCTTAGGCCAGTTCTCCGCTCAGGTGATCTCGACGACGGCGGGTGCCTCCAGCACCGCCACCGTCACCGCTGCCCTAGCCGGCAGCCAGCTCAGCGACCCGGTCAACACGGTGGCCGGCAAGACCGTCACCGGCGTCCCGGCGGGCGCGGCAACCGCCAGCTCTCCGGTCAACGTCTCCGCCGTGGCGCCGACGGTCACCCTGCTGTCGCCGCGTGACGGGGCGCCGATCTCGTCGAACGGCTACTTCAACGCCGTGTTCACCACGACCCAGGTTCCGGCCGGCACGATGGCCTACCTGACCCTGAACGGCCGCGCGAAGGCCAAGGGGACGGTCGACGCCGACGGGCTTACCGCCATCCCCAAGATCCCGGCTGAAGCGGGCTCGTACGCCATGCGGATCGGCGGCGGCACCGTCACCGAGCCGGTCCTGGCCCGCAGCGGCTCGATCCAGCTGAAGATCATTCCGTTCGGGCTGAACGGCGCTTCTACGAAGGATGACCGCATCGCCTTCCGGGTGAAGACCGGCAACTTCTCGCCGGGTACCTTCGTCACCCTGACCCGCAACGGCATCGGCGTGGCCGGGGCGCGCATCCCGTCAGTTGGTGCGCCCATGAGCATCGTCGCGCCGGAGCGGCCGGGCACGTACCAGGTCCGGGTCAACTCCAACCAGGGCTTCGTCTACGGCGACCACGCCGGATTGATCACGATCGACTGACGAAGCCCGGTCATCGGCCGCCTTCAGTGTGACGGCGCCGGTGTTGGACCGGCTTTCATGACGTACGGCGGGGCTCCGGCGATGCAGCCGGGGCCCCGTCGCGGCCAGCAGGTATGCTCCTTCGTCGGTGCCCGGCCACGGGCCCCCGCGGGCGTAGTTCAATGGCAGAACATCAGCTTCCCAAGCTGACAGTGCCGGTTCGATCCCGGTCGCCCGCTC
>JBBQYX010000087.1:0-9740 GCA_038208295.1 Candidatus Nanopelagicales bacterium
CGCTGTCGAGGCCGCCTCGGCGGGTATGGATGCGGTGGCAGTGGCGCCGTTCACCCGGGAACTTCACGGCGGGCCGGAATGGGAGCGGGCCGTGGAGTTGGTGCGGCCCACTGGTTCCCCGCCGGTGATCATCTGGATGCACACCCCGGCGGACGCACTCCTGGAACGCCTGACCCGGCGGGGCGCCCCCCGGGATGCCGACAAGCTCGCCGACCCGCAGCGGTGGCTGGCCACAGTGGCGCCCGGGCGGCGGCCGCGTGTTGCGCATCTGGAAGTAGACGGTGCGCGGGCAGTTTCCGACGCCGTGACGGAACTCCTGCCCCGACTGCGGGAGCGTCTGCGTGAGAGTGCGGGGTCGGGCTTGGGCGGGGTCGAGGAGGGTCGGTAGGGCGGCGGTGTATTCGTCGTTGATCCATTCGAGTGGATGCTCCTATGGATGTTTGTGGCTGCCTTTCTCAAGATCCAACTCGACCACAAGGAACCACTCGACGGGATTGGGGTTGCCACGAGCGTCCAGGCGCCGTGCACGGGGGGTCGGTGCGCGACCGTCTTCGGCGTCGGGCCATCGACGCGTCACCAACGTGGCCGGACTGTTACCAAGGCGTTACCAATCGGCATTGACCGAGGTCTCGGGGCTCGGGCACCATGCACCTACGACAACGTTGTCAATGTGGGGCCTGGCTCCTAAGGATATGCGACGATCGCTTGTGTCGCAGGGGTTCCGGCTCGCCGCAGAACCTGAGGAGGTGCCGTGCTCGCGCTCGGTGCCAACCTCACTGTGGACCGCACGCTCCGGCTCGCCCAGCTGCGCCCCGGCTCGGTGCAGCGGCCGTACGAGGCACGGGCCACCGGCGGCGGCAAGGCCGTCAATGTCCTGCGGGCCGCGAGCGCCCACGGTGCGCGCCCGTTGCTGGTGGCGAACCTGCCCGGGCGGGCGGGACTCTTGATCGGCGATCTGCTGGGCGACGAGGGCCTCAACGTTGTCGCGGTGCCGACGGCCGGCGAGGCACGCTCGGCGATCATCGTGCTGGAGGACGACGGGCGCGTCACGGTTCTCAACGAGCCGGGGCCGGACCTGTCCCGCGACGACGCCGACCGACTGCTGGACGCGCTGCGGAGCCAGGCGCGCACCGGACAACACCGCGTACTCGCGGCCAGCGGCAGCCTGCCGCCGGGAATCGGCGACGACTTCTATGCCGAGGTGGTCGCTGCCGGCCACGAGGCTGGTCTGACGGTCATCATCGACGCCGCGCGCGCCGCCTTGCTGGCGGCGCTGCCCGCCGGCCCGGACATCGTCGCCCCGAATCTGGCCGAGGCCGAGTGGGCGCTGCAGCACGCCGCTGGACACACCGAACTCGGCAGTTCCGAGGACGTCGAACCCGAAGGTACGGATGTCCCGGCCCGCGCGCTGACGGCTGCCCGGGCACTGGTCCGGGCCGGCGCTGGTGCGGCGCTGGTCAGTGCCGGCCGATACGGGCTGGGCGTGGCGATCGGTGGGTTCCCGCGTACGTCAGCCCGAATTGAGAGGGATCAGGAGTTCGCAGCCCGAGGCGAGGATGGCGAAGAATTTGCGGTCGACGAACTCATCACGACCTGGTGGGTCTCGGCGCCAAAGGTCAGTGTCGCGAACCCGATCGGTGCGGGGGATGCGCTGGTGGCCGGACTCGGCGTGGCGCTGGAGCGCGGCGATTCGCTGCCGGAGGCGGCCTGCGTTGCGGTGGCCACCGCTGCGGCGTCGGTCGCCCATCGGATGGCCGGAGTGGTCGACGCCGAGCTCTTGGCGCAGCTGCTTCCCAGGGTGACCGCAGAGCCCGGCAGCGCCTGGGAAGGCCGTGCTTCGGATCAGGGGGAACAGTCGTGACCGACGAGCGACCCACCCTGAAAGACGTCGCTGCCCGTGCCGGAGTGAGCCTGAAGACGGCCTCGCGGGCCATCAACGGCGAGGCAGGGGTGGCCGATGCCACCGGGCAGCGGGTCGCGGAGGCTGCCCACGCGCTAGGTTTCCGACCGAACCTCATGGCCCGCTCGCTGCGCGCCGGAACCGCTGCAGCAACAGTCGGTTTCGTCATGGGTGTCCTGGGCGACCAGTTCTATTCCACAATCGCCCGCAGCCTGGAACGCGAACTCGATCCACGCGGACTGCTCCTCGTCACGGCCAGCCACGAGGAGGACCCGGTCCGGCAGAAGCGACTGATCCGGGCCCTGGTCGAGCGCCGCGTGGACGGCCTCGTCCTGGTCCCCGCGGCCGGCGACATCTCCTATCTCACTCAGGAGATCGAACGCGGACTTCACGTGGTGGCCGTCGACCGGCCTGCCAAGGGGGTCGGCGTGGACACCGTGCTGCTGGACAACATCGGAGGAGCCCGGGCGGCGGTCGCCAAGTTGATCGCGGCCGGGCATCGCCGGATCGCGCTCGTCGGGGAACCCCTGACCCTGTGGACCACCGCGCAACGCCGGGCGGGCTATGTGCAGGCGCTCATCGAAGCCGGCATCGAACCCGAACCCGAACTCGAACGGGTCGTGGACCGAACGCAGGTGACCGGCCCGGAAGCCACCCTGGCGCTGCTCGACCTGCCGAACCCGCCGACGGCCATCTTCGCCACCAACAGCCTGGCATCCCTCGGCATGATCCGGGCGGTTCGGATGCGCGGTGCCCGGGTGGCGGTGGTCGGCTTCGACGACCTGCCCGAGGCCGACATTCTCGATCCGGCGCCGACGACCGTGGTCAACGACGCCGCCCGGATGGGTCAACTCGCCGCCCAACAACTGTTGTCACGCCTGGACGGCGAACAGCGCCGGCCACGCCGGATCGTGGTCCCCGCAGAGATCGTCGACCGTGGAATCCCGCTGCTCATGTCACCGGTGGATGGAGTACGCACGTGACAATCGCCCCCGTCTTTCTGCCCCCCAACCAGTTCGACCACTTCTATGCCGGTGGCGACCGGATCGGCGCCCTGCGCGGCGGTCCCGGTGGGCCCAACCGGCCCGAGGAGTGGCTGGGTGCCACAACAACCCGGTTCGGCCAGACTGAGCAGGGCCTCAGCCGGTTGCCCGACGGGCAGTTCCTGCGCGACGCCGTCGACGCAGACCCCAAGTCGTGGCTGGGCGAGGAACATCTCAACCGCTACGGACAGGGCACCGAGGTCCTGGTGAAACTGCTGGATCTCGGCCAGCGGCTGCCGGTCCACCTGCACCCGCGCCGCGAGTTCGCCAAGTCGCACCTGGGCCTGACTCACGGAAAGACCGAAGCGTGGTTCGTCCTGGAGGCACCCGAGGGAGCCACGGCTGGCGTCGGACTGCGCGATGCGATGTCGCTGCAGGCGCTCACGGCCATGGTCGAGGCGCATGACAGCGACGGGCTGCTCGCGGCGCTGCGTACCCGGACCATCTCCACCGGCGACGCGGTCCTGGTTCCTTCCGGTCTCCCGCACTCGGTCAGCGCCGGGGTGTTCGTCCTGGAGATCCAGGAACCCACCGATCTGTCGATCCTGCTCGAATGGCAGGGCCTGGCCGTCGACGGCAATATCGACGGGCATCTGGACCTGGGCTATCCCACTGCGCTGCAGGCGGTCGAGCTCGGTGCCGTCACCGACCGCGACCTGGAGAAACTCGTCGTACCGCGAGTGCAGTCGCACCAGCCCGGGCTGGCCTCGGTCATGCCCGCGATCGCCGACGCCTATTTCCGGGTGCACCGGATGGCACCGGCGGCAACCGACGGCGTCGACGTCCCGGCCGGGTTCGCAGTCATTCTGGTCACCCAGGGGTCCGGCACGCTCACGACGCCGGACGGAACTCAACCGGTCCGGCGCGGCGATGCCCTGGTGATCCCGTGGGCCGCGGGTCCGTGGCGGCTGTCCGGCGACGTCGTGGCGATGGTGGTCCGGCCGCCGGCGCCCGACGCGCCCGAGGCGCCCTGGTGAGCGCGGCAACCACCGAGATCCTGCTCGGTGTCGATGTGGGGACCAGTCGGGTGAAGGCACTCGCAGTTGCCCTGGACGGCTCGGTGCTCGCCACCGCCGAGCGGGCCACGCCCTGGCGGCGGGCCGGTGCCCAGGCCGACCTGGAACCTGAGATTCTTGCCCAGCACGTCATCGATATCTGCACCGAGGCGGCCACCGACGAACGGACCTCGGCCGCTGGACCTGTACGGGTCCTTGGGATCGGGTTCACCGGAATGGCGGAAACCGGCGTTCTACTGGACGCGGCGGGCCAACCCTGCGCTCCGGCGCTGGCCTGGCACGACCCACGTGGCGACATGGGCACCATCGAGAAGACGCTGAGCCGCAGCGCCTTTCAGCGCACCACCGGGCTCCGGCTCAACTCCAAGCCGTCACTGTCGAAGATCCTCTGGCTGCAGGCGAACATCCCGACCGCCCGCGCTGCTGTCCGGCACCTGACCCTGGAGGAATGGCTCGTACGCAGGCTGGGTGGCGAGGAGATCGGTGAGTTGTCGCTGGGCAGCCGTACCGGGATGTACGACATCGCGGGGCGCAAACCCTGGGTGGCCGCCGAGGAACTGCTCGGCCGGCAATTGCTCCCCGCACACATCGACGTGGCCGGAACCCCCGCCGGCCACGTCGATGACCAGGCGCCACAACCCTTGCGGGGTGCGGTGTTGACGGTCGCCGGGCACGACCACCAGACCGCCGCCTTCATGCTGGGCGCAGCCCGCGACGGGGCGCTGTTCGACTCCCTGGGCACGGCCGAGGCGCTGCTGCGCACGGTGGCCGAGCCGGTCAGCCCGGACCGGATGGAGTGGCTCGCCGACCAGGACGTCGGGGTCGGGTGGGGGGTCGTGCCGGACCATCAGTGCGTTCTCGCCGGGCTGCTGACCGGGTTGTCGCTGGAACGGATCGCGGCGCTGCTCGGGCTGACGAATCGGGAACAGCGCCGGGACATCGGTGTGAAGGCTGCCGCGCTGGAGCCGACCACCACGACGCTGCGGCTCGCCGCGGGCGGGCACGAGGGCTTGGCCCTCGCCGGGATCGCCGATGATGCGAGCCCGGAACTGCTCTGGCGGGTCGCGGTGGATGAACTCACCGCGATGTGCGCCGAGCTGCTGGGCCGAATCGATTCGGCGGTCGGTCCGCATACGCACACCACGCTGGCCGGTGGCTGGCTGGCCAATCCCGCTGTGTCGCAAGCAAAGGCGCGGCAATTCGGGAGTTATACAACTGGGGACACACCCGAGGCGGGTGCCGTCGGCGCCGCCTTCATGGCAGGTATTGCGGCCGGCGTGGTCGCGCGACCAGCCGCCGACGAAGCGCCGCAGTGGAGCGGCCGGAAGGAAACAACCAGATGACGAATAGCAGCCCAGTGAGCCGCCTGGACGCGGTCGCTACTCCCGACGGCCGACTGGCGATCCTCGCCATCGACCAGCGCGGCACCCTGCGCAGCATGCTGCAGGCCACGGCGATGCCGTCCACCGATGCTGATCTATCGGCCTTCAAGGTGGAACTCGTCGCGGCCCTGTCCCCGTATGCCAGTGGCGTGCTGCTCGACAACGAATATGGAACCGGACCCGTCAACGAGGTCCACGCACTGGCCGAGGGTACCGGCCTGCTGGTGTCCAGTGAGTTGTCCCCCGGCCCCAAGCACGGCAGCGAACCGGTGAACGTCTACATCCCCGAGCGCGGCCCCGCGTGGATCGCCGAGCAGGGCGGCGCAGCGCTGAAGTTCCTCGTCCGCTGGCGGCCCGACCGCCCGGTGGTCTTCGGCACCCGGGATCTGACCGCAGAGACGATGGAAGCGGTTGCCGCCGCCATCGCCGCCTGCCGGTCCGCCGGGATGCCCGCCGTCATCGAACCCCTGATCTCGAAACTCCCCGACGAGGGGTCACTGGCCTCGGATTACCTGGCCGACCTGGTCGTCGAGTCCGCCCGGCGCCTGGCGACCCTGCAGCCGGACCTGCTGAAACTGGAGTGGCCCGGGGACGCGGCCCGGTGCGAGACGATCACCGCGGACCTCGGCGCGGTCCCATGGGCGTTGCTGTCGGCCGGGGTGGAGTTCGAGCAGTTCTGCGACCGCGTCGTCACCGCCCTGGACGCTGGCGCGGTCGGCTTCATCGCCGGGCGGGCCATCTGGGGTGAGGCCGCGGGACTATTCGGCCAGGCGCGTACAGAGTTCTTCACACAGACCGCCGCCCCGCGGCTGCAGCACCTGACCGGACTGCTGGAGGGCCGTGGGAAGTCGTGGCGGGAGGTGAGCGGGACGTGACCGACGCGGAAGTTCCGGCGATCGCTGCGTACGGCATCGTCAAGAGTTATGGCCAGGTACGCGCCCTGCGCGGAGCCTCCTTCGAGGCGTACGCCGGTGAGGTCACGGCGCTGATCGGCGACAACGGCGCCGGGAAGTCCACCCTCATCAAGGCGCTGGCCGGGGTGATGACGCCGGACGAGGGCCGCATCAAACTCGACGGCAAGGAGGTACACATCACCGACCCGGTGCACGCCACCAAGATGGGCATCGAGACGGTGTATCAGGACCTCGCCCTGGCGCCGGATCTCGACGCGGCCAGCAATGTCTTCCTCGGTCGAGAACTACGTCGGTTCCGGTTCCTGCACAACCAGCCAGAGATGCGCCGCCGGACCGCGGAGACGTTCACCGAACTCGGCGTCGGTGTGGTGCAGGACATGCGCGTCCCCGTGGCGTCTTTCTCCGGCGGACAACGGCAGAGCGTTGCTATCGCCCGGGCCGCGCTGTGGGCAACCAAGGTGATCATCATGGACGAACCCACCGCCGCACTCGGGGTCATCCAGACCGCCAAGGTGCTCGAACTGGTCAAGCGCATCCGGGACCGCGGGATGGCAGTCATCTTCATCTCCCACAACCTGCCGCAGGTGCTGGAGGTTGCCGACCGCATCGAGGTGCTGCGGCTCGGGGCCCGGGTGGCGCGGTTCAGACAGGGCGAGGTCGACGTCGAACGGCTCATCGCCTCCATCTCGGGGGCATACACGAACGAGGTGGCCGCATGACGATCACCCAGATCCCGGTCGAGGAGGCCGGCGCCTCGTTCGCGCCCAAGCGCCCGCCGTGGCGACGGATGGCCGGCAGCCCGGTGATGGTGACATTCCTGGCGCTGGCCGTCATCGTCATCGCCTTCTCCGTGATGGCGCCGGGCAAGTTCAATCAGCTCGACAACTTCGTCCAGCTCGCGCAGAACGTCTCCATCCTCACCGTGGTCAGCGTCGGAACCACCTTCGTCATCATCACCGCCGGGATCGACCTGTCGATTCCGGGCGTGATAGTGCTCGGTGAGGTCTTCACCATGAAGGCGTTGAGTCTCATCCAGGTCGGTGACGTCTCAGCCGTGGACATCACTGCCGACCAGATCCAGTGGTGGTACATCGTGGTCGCGATGCTCGGCGGCCTGCTGGCGGGTGCCCTGGTGGGGGCCGTCAACGGATTCGTCGTGGGATACATGCATATCCCGCCGATGCTGGGGACGTTGGGAACGCTCGGCGGCAGCCTCGGCGTCGCGTTGCTGTTGCAGAACGGGGTGAACATCGCGACCTACACCCTCGACCCGGTCGCCTCCGGCAGGCTCATTCCGGGGATTCCGAATCTGATCCCGATCGCGGCGATCGTGGCGCTCATCGGCGTCGTGCTGCTGCACTTCGCGGTGTTCGGTCGGCACACCTATGCCATCGGCAGCAACGTCGAGGCGGCCCGCCGGGCCGGTATCAAGGTCGAACGGCACCTGCTCAAGGTCTACATGCTCGGTGGGACCGCAGCCGGTTTCGCCGGTTTCCTGTCCGTCGCCTATTTCAACACCACGTCGCTGTCCGGTCACTCCACGGACAACCTGCAGGCCATCACCGCCGTCGCGCTCGGTGGCACCAGCCTGTTCGGCGGCGTCGGCACCATTCTCGGCACCGTCATCGGTGTCTGGATCCCCGCCGTTCTCAAGAACGGTTTCGTCATCACCGGCGTTCAGCCCTATTGGCAGGACGTCGCGGTCGGCATCGTGCTGATCCTCGCGGTCTATCTCGACCAGGTACGGCGGCGCTCCCGCAACCGTCGTTGACCCCACAGTTCCCCCGGAGCGGATGCCCGGGGCAGAAGGAGGAAACATGAAGGTTCCCAGGATCGTCGCGCTGGGTGCGTCGACGATCGGCGTGGTCGCCCTGGCTGCGTGCGGCTCGTCGAGCAGCACGTCCTCCACGACCTCGGCCGCCACTGACACGGGTTCTGCCTCCGCCTCGGCGGAGTCCTCGTCGGCCGAACCGGCCGGCGACAAGACGGCCACGTTGATGGTGGGCGTCAAGGGTGACCCGTTCTACGTCTCGATGCAGTGCGGTGCGCAGGAAGCGGCCGACAAGATGGGCGTCACGCTCACCGTGCAGGGCCCGGACAAGTTCGATGCCACCCTGCAGAACCCGCTGCTGGACGCCGTGGTCAGTTCTAAGCCCAGCGCATTGCTGGTGGCTCCCAACGATGTCAAGGCGTCGTACAAGCCGCTGAAGGCCGCGCAGGACGCGGGCATCAAGGTGGTTCTGGTCGACACCATCGTGGATGACCCGGCCATCGGCATCTCGCGGATCTCCACCGACAACAACCTGGCCGGCCAGACCGCCGCCGAGGCGCTCGCGAAGCTCGGTGTCAAGGGCAAGGTGCTCGTCGTGTCCACCGACCCGGGGGTCTCCTCGGTCGACGCCCGCGTCGACGGCTTCAAGGCCAAGGCGGGGGAGTTGGGCTTCACCATGGCCAGCGACACGCAGTACTCGCACAACCTGCCGGCCACCGCCGCGCAGATCATCACCGCCGCCCTGAAGAAGGACCCCGACATCGCCGGCGTCTTCGCCACCAACCTGTTCAGCGCGCAGGGCGTGGCAACCGGCCTGAAGCAGGCCGGTGCCTCCGGCAAGGTCAAGATGGTCGGCTTCGACGCCGGTCCGGACCAGATCAAGCAGCTGGTGGCCGGCGACGTGCAGGCCCTGGTTGCCCAGCAGCCGTATGACATCGGCTACCAAGGAATCGAGCAGGCCGTGAACTCCCTGGACGGCAAGACCGTCACCGACAAGATCGCCACCGAGGCGCTCATCGTCACCAAGGACAACATGGCTGACCCGGAGGTTGCGAAGTACATCTACAAGTCCGGGTGCTGAACTGAACTGAAACTCATGGCCGACTACTTAGTCGATGCGTGAGGCTCGGCACGACTGCGGGGCGGAACTCCATTGCGGACTTCCGCCCCGCGGACTGTGCCGGGCGTGCCGTCCTGCTCAGCGCCGTCGCAGGAGCGTGACCGGCATCCCGCCTGCGGGACGCAGGGTCACAGCGGCCTGTACGCGTACGGGATGCGCTGGTCGTGGGATGACCGACCAGGAGCGGGCCAGGGTCGCGAGCACCACCGCCCCCTCGGTCAGCGCGAAGGAATCTCCCACGCAGCGGCGGGTTCCCCAGCCGAACGGGAACCAGGCACCGCGGGGTTGGCCGGGCGCGTTCTCGTCGTAATGGCCGGCCGAGGTGATCCAGCGCTGCGGCCGAAATGCCAGCGCCGAATCCCACCAGCGCGGATCCCGGTGCAGCACCCACTGACTGGCCATCACCTGCGAACCCCGGGGCAGCGTCCAGCCGTCCACCTCGATGTCGGCGGTGAGACGACGTCCCAGGGTCCAGGCCGGGGGATACAGCCGCAGGGATTCGGCCAGGACGGCGGAGGTGTACGGGAGGCTCGGCAGGTCGGCAGCGGCAACTTCCCGTGTTCCGAGGACATCATCGAGTTCTGTACGGAGTTC
>JBBQYX010000088.1:0-9277 GCA_038208295.1 Candidatus Nanopelagicales bacterium
GTCGTAGTCCGGCAGGAACACGATCCGGTGCCGAACTGCCGGGTCGTCCGCGAACTGGACCAGTTCCTGGATGAGCCGCTTGCCGCCGTCGTCGGCCGGGTGGGCCTTGCCCGCGATAACCAGTTGGATCGGCCGGGTCGGGTGCAGTAGCAGGGCCCGCAGTCGAGTCTGGTCGCGCAGCATCAGCGTGAGCCGCTTGTACGAGGGAACCCGCCGCGCGAACCCGATGGTGAGCACGTCGGGGTCCAGGATCGAGGCGGTCCAGCCCAGTTCGGCCGTGCTGGCGCCGCGCTGCAGCCAGGACCGGCGGACCCGCTCGCGCGCGTCGTGTACCAGTCGCTCACGCAGGATCCGTTTGGTGGACCAGATGTGCGCATCGGGAATCTTGCCGATGGCCGTCCACGCATGCGCCTCCTCGGTGAGTTCGGGGCCCACCTCGCGCAGCCCGAGCTCGAAGACCTCCGGGGCCACCCAGGTTGGCGCGTGCACCCCATTGGTCACCGAGGAGATCGGCACCTCCTCGGTGTCGAATCCCGGCCACAGCCCGGCAAACATGCCGCGCGACACCTTGCCGTGCAGGAGGCTGACGCCGTTGGCCCGCTGCGCCAGGCGTAGCCCCATCACGGCCATGTTGAAGACCTGCGGGTCGCCGCCGGGGTAGTCCTCGGCACCCAACGCCAGGATGCGCTCGACGGGCATCCCCGGGGAGCCGTTGTCACCGCCGAAGTGGGCCCGGACCAGGTCCCGGGTGAACCGGTCGATGCCCGCCGGAACAGGTGTGTGCGTGGTGAAGACCGTGCCGGCCCGGGTGGCCTCGATTGCCTCATCGAAGGTCAGTCCGTCGGCGGCGATCAGCTCCCGGACCCGTTCCAGGCCCATGAATCCGGCGTGTCCTTCGTTGGTGTGGAACACCTCGGGAGCCGAGTGCCCGCTGATGCGGCAGAAGGCACGGATCGCGCGTACGCCACCGATGCCCAGCAGCATCTCCTGCAGCAGCCGGTGGTCCGAGCCACCCCCATACAGCCGGTCGGTTACATCCCGCTCGCTGGCCGCGTTCTCCTCCACATCGGAGTCCAGCATCAGCAGCGGGACGCGGCCGACCTGGGCCTGCCAGACGTGCGCCGTCAGGGTGCGGCCCCCCGGCAGGCTCACCGTGATCTTGGCCGGCGTCCCGTCGGTGTCGAGCAGCAGCTGCACGGGCAGGCCGTCGGGATCCAGGACGGGGTAGCGCTCCTGCTGCCAGCCGTCCCGGGTCAGGGACTGCCGAAAGTACCCCGAGCGGTAGAACAGCCCCACGGCCACGATCGGCACCCCGAGGTCACTGGCCGCCTTGAGGTGGTCACCAGCCAGGATGCCCAGGCCGCCGGAATATTGCGGCAGTGCTGCGGTGATGCCGAACTCCGGCGAGAAGTACGCGATGCCCCGCGGCGCGACCGCGTCCAGCGACTGATACCAGCGGTCGTCGGACAGGTAGCGATGCAGGTCGTCGGCCGCCGCGCCCACCGCCGCGACGAAGTCGGCATCCGCGGCCAACTCGGATACCCGCGCAGTGGACACCTCCCCGAGCAGTCCGATCGGGTCCTCGTCGCTGTCGCGCCACAGGAGCGGGTCGACCCGGGCGAACAGGTGCCGGGTTGGCTGGTGCCAGGACCAGCGCAGGTTGGTAGCCAGTTCGGCCAGCGGGGCCAGCGGCTCGGGCAGGACAGTGCGCACGGTGAACCGGCGGATGGCTTTCACGGCGCGTACCGTAGCGGCCCCGAGTGAGTCAGACCCGTTTGCGGCCGGTCCCCGTGCTCTGCGTCCCGCGCTCCGCCCGGCGCGCTGCACGACGGCTCCGCCCGAATGCCCCCCCTCCCGGTAGGGTCGGCCCCGATGAGCGACGACCGCAGCGCGGCTGCCACCCCCGCCCCTGATGCTCCCGCGACCCAGCCCGGCTCGCCGGCCGACCCCACAACCGTCGGCGACGACGTGACCTCCCTCGACGACGGGACCTCCCTCGACGGCGGGATGTCACCGGCACCCGACGATGCGGCGGCCGCTGCGCCCGTAGCCGCCGCCGCGCCACCGGCCGCACCCGCGACAAGCGTCCGCAAGGCGCCGGCCCGCAGGGCCACCGCCGGCGCGACCACTGCGACCACGGCGACCGCCAAGACGGCGTCGGCTGCGCGGACGCCCGCCCGGGCCACCGCTGCGAAGGCATCGGCAGCCAAGGCAGCCCCGGCCAAGGCGCCGGCCAAGGCGGTTGGCAAGGCGGTTGGCAAGGCGGTTGGCAAGAAGGCCGCCGCGCCCACTCGGGCGGCCAAGGCCACCACGCCGGCCACGAAGGCCACCCCGCCACCCAGCCGGATACAACCGTCCGTACCGCCAGGTACGGCCGCGACGTCTGCCCCACCGACGATGACCCCGGGCTTCATCGACCATGGGCATGCAGGCGGCCTGATCCCGGCGCCGCTGCTGACGGGACGCTTTCCGGTCACCGACGTCACGCCCGTCGTCGAAGGCGGGCGGCGTCCGGTCAAGGCTGTTGTCGGTGAGCAGTTCACCATCGGCTGCGTGGCGTTCCGGGAGGGGCACGACCAGCTCGGTGTCCAGGCTGTGCTGCGGCGCCCCGACGGCACCGTCGTCCAGCGGGTCGCCATGACCCCCGGAGAGTTCGGCTACGACATGTGGTCCGCGCCCGTTCGGCCCGACGCCGAAGGGGATGGCTGGTTCGAGATCGAGACCTGGCACGACGCCTGGGCGACCTGGCGGCACAAGGCCGAGGTGAAGATCCCCGCTGGTCTGGACGTCGAGTTGGAGCTGGCCGAGGGCGCACTGGTGCTGGAACGGGCACTGGCCAATTTCGGCGCGGTGTCCCCCGGCCGTTCCGCGGTGCACGCCGGTATGACCGCGCTGCGCGATGCGTCCCGGCCGCCGCAGGCACGGCTGGCCGCGGCCACCTCCGGTGAGGTGACCCGGGCCCTGGCCGACCGGCCGCTGCGCGATCACGTCACGGTCTGCGGACCGTGGCCGGTGCGGGTTGAGCGACGCCGGGCATTGGTCGGCTCCTGGTATGAATTCTTCCCACGCAGCGAAGGTGCTTACGTCGACGAGTCGAGCGGCCAGTGGGTCTCGGGGACGTTCGCCAGCGCCGCGCAGCGGCTGCCGGCCATCGCCGCGATGGGTTTCGACGTCGTCTATGTGCCGCCGGTGCACCCCATCGGGCATGCGTTCCGCAAGGGCCGCAACAACACGTTGCACCCCGAGTCCGGTGACCCAGGCTCCCCCTGGGCGATCGGTTCCGCCGCTGGCGGCCACGACGCGGTGCATCCGGACCTGGGCACCCTGGACGACTTCGACGCCTTCGCAGCGCGTATCCGCGAGCTCGACATGGAGATTGCGATCGATTTCGCCCTGCAGGCTGCACCCGACCACCCGTGGGTCGCCGAGCATCCGGAATGGTTCACCACCCGTGCCGACGGGTCCATCGCGTACGCCGAGAACCCGCCCAAGAAGTACCAGGACATCTACCCGGTGAACTTCGACAACGACCCCGAGGGGCTGTTCGTTGAGGTCGTCCGTCTGGTGCGTTTCTGGATGGGCCACGGCGTACGCATCTTCCGGGTCGACAATCCGCACACCAAGCCCCTGTGGGTCTGGGACCGGCTGTTTGCCGATATCAACTCCACCGACCCTGACGTGATCTTCCTTGCCGAGGCGTTCACGCTGCCGTCGATGATGCGCGCACTGGGCACCGTGGGCTTCCAACAGAGTTATACCTATTTCACCTGGCGCAACACCAAGCAGGAGCTCGAGGAATATCTGAGCCAGTTGTCGGAGGAGTCGGCGGCGTTCCTGCGGCCCAACTTTTTCGTCAATACCCCAGATATCCTGCATGCCTACCTCCAGGACGGTGGCCCTGCCGCGTTTTCGATCCGGGCGACCCTGGCGGCCACGATGTCCCCCACTTGGGGGGTCTACGCCGGGTTCGAGTTGTTCGAGAACCTGCCGGTTCGGCCCGGCAGCGAGGAATACCTCGATTCGGAGAAGTTCGAGTTCCGGCCCCGGGATTGGGCCGCCGCCGAGGCCGAGGGCCGCAGCCTGGCGCCGTACCTGACCCGGCTGAATGCGATCCGGCGCCGGCACCCCGCCCTGGCGACGCTGCGCGGCATCACGTTCCACCGCAGCGAGAACGATGCGGTGATCGCCTACTCCAAGCAGGACAGCGGCAGCGGTGACTTGGTGTTGACGGTGTGCCTGCTCGATCCGCACGCGGCCCAGGAGGCGACCCTGTGGTTGGACATGCCCGCATTGGGGATGGACTGGTCCGACCGGTTCGTCGCAGCGGACGAGATCACCGGGGCCACCTGGACGTGGGGCCAGCGGGTCTACGTACGCCTGGAGCCGTGGGGCAACGTGGCGCACGTCGTCTCTATCCGTCAGCAGCTCTGACGTGAGCGCGACGCCGTCTCGGGATGGCCGACCGGTCCGCCGGATAGGAGAGGTGACGCACGATGGGTAGAAAGAAGAACGAGGAGCGGAACGCTGCGGAGGTTGCCCCCAAGGCCAAGGGGAAGGAATCCTCCATGATCTCCATCGCTACCCATGAACTCGACCGGTTGGTCGACGGTGCCCACCACGATCCGCACTCGATCCTCGGGCCCCATCCGAACAAGGGGTCCGTCACGGTTCGCGTGCTGCGGCCGATGGCGACATCGGTCGAGGTCGTGTCCGGCGACGAACGCGTCGCCCTGAAACACGAGCACCGCGGCGTCTGGGTGGGCGAAGTGGACGTCAAGGACGTCCCGGACTACTACATCGAGGTCGCCTACTCAGCCGAACCGATCGTCAGCGACGACCCGTACCGTTTCCTGCCGACCCTGGGGGAGATCGACCGACACCTGATCGGCGAGGGCCGGCACGAGCGTCTGTGGGACGTCCTGGGTGCGCACGTGCGCACCTACCCCAGCCTGCACGGCGACGTAACCGGTACCTCGTTCGCAGTCTGGGCGCCCAACGCCCAGGGGATCCGAGTCGTCGGGGACTTCAACTTCTGGGACGGTGTGCCCTTCCCGATGCGGTCATTGGGCTCCATCGGCGTGTGGGAACTGTTCGTCCCCGGCGTCGCCGAGGGCGCGCGCTACAAGTACCAAATCCTCGGCCGCGACGGTGTCTGGCGGGACAAGGCCGATCCGATGGCATTTGGCACCGAGCACCCGCCGCAGACTTCCTCGGTGGTGGTCACCGACCGCCACGAGTGGGCCGACCAGGACTGGATGGAGCACCGTGCGCGGACCAACCCGCACACCGGTCCGCTCAGCATCTACGAAGTGCATCTCGGTTCATGGCGTCTCGGGTTGAGTTATCTGGAGCTGGCCGACCAGCTCACCGAGTACGTCAGCGAGCAGGGTTTCACGCACGTGGAGTTGCTGCCGGTGGCGGAGCACCCGTTCGGCGGGTCCTGGGGTTACCAAGTGACCTCCTACTTTGCCCCCACCTCGCGTTTCGGGTCGCCGGATGAGTTCCGTTATTTCATCGACCGGATGCACCAGGCCGGGATCGGCGTGATTGTCGACTGGGTCCCGGCGCACTTTCCCAAGGACGACTGGGCGTTGGCGAAGTTCGACGGCCAGGCGCTGTATGAGCATGCTGATCCCCGCCGCGGCGAGCAGCCGGACTGGGGCACCCTGGTCTTTGATTTCGGGCGGACCGAGGTACGCAACTTCCTGGTCGCCAACGCGCTGTTCTGGCTGGAAGAGTTCCACGTCGACGGCCTGCGCGTCGACGCTGTCGCCTCGATGCTCTACCTGGACTACTCCCGCAAGGACGGTGAGTGGTATCCGAACCAGTACGGCGGGCGGGAGAATCTCGACGCCGTGTCCTTCCTGCAGGAGACCAACGCCACCGTCTACAAGCGGGTCCCCGGCGCGATGATGATCGCCGAGGAGTCCACCGCATGGCCCGGCGTCACCCGACCCACGCATCTGGGCGGCCTCGGGTTCGGACTGAAGTGGAACATGGGGTGGATGCACGACTCACTGGGCTACATCACTCATGACGCGGTGCACCGCCAGTGGCACCACCACGAGATGACCTTCGCCATGATCTACGCATGGAGTGAGAGTTTCGTGCTGCCGATCTCGCACGACGAGGTGGTCCATGGCAAGGGGTCGCTGATCGGCAAGATGCCGGGCGACCGGTGGCAACAGTTGGCCAACCTGCGGGCCTATCTCGCCTACATGTGGTCACACCCAGGCAAGCAGTTGCTGTTCATGGGCAGCGAGTTCGCGCAGTCGAGGGAGTGGAACGAGTCGGAGTCATTGGACTGGTGGCTCCTGCAGTTCGATGAGCACGCCGGGGTCCAACGCTGTGTCGCCGATCTGAACCGCACCTACACCGCCCACCCCGCGCTGTGGTCGCTGGACCACGAGCCCCGCGGGTTCGAGTGGATCGACGCCAACGACTCCGCCGGAAACGTGTTCTCCTGGCTGCGGATCGGCGCGGACGGCGAGGCCATTGCCTGCATCGCCAACTTGTCCCCCGTTGTCCGCGAGGACTACCGCGTGGGCCTACCCACGCAGGGCTGGTGGAGCGAGATTTTCAACACCGACCAGGCCATTTACGGCGGGTCCGATGTCACCAACGGGGACGGGGTCAGCGCGACCACCGAGCGTCCCTGGCACGGCCGGCCGGCCTCCGCCGTGGTTCGGCTGCCACCGCTGGCCAGCGTCTGGTTCCGCCTGGAGCAGTAAGGATTGCGGAGCACCCGCTCCGTACGCGATCCCCGTTGACGACAACAGTGGGCGCCACCGACATCGGCGGCGCCCACTGTTGTCGTCGAACTGCGGCCGACTCAGAACAGCGCGTTGGCCAAGGCGATGCGGGCCTTGGGAACGGTGGGTTCGTCCGGCCCGGCGATCTCGAACAGATCGATGAGGTGGCGGCGCAGGGCGTCCCGCTCGTCCCCGGCGGAGCCCCGTACCAGCATGGTCAGCCGGGCGAAGGCGGCGGCCGGATCACCCTCGAGAAACTGCAGGTCCGCGGCCAGTTGGCCCGCTGTGACATCGCTTGAGTCGGCGTCGGCGGCGGCGATCGCTGCGGCCGGGTCCTGTCCGTCGGTGCGCCGGTAGAGGCCGACGACGGCGAGTCCCGCCTTGGCTGTCTCGTCGGCCGGGGCCGCCGCGAGCACCGCGCGGTAGGCGGCCTCGGCAGCGTCCCAGTCCCCGGCGTCCACGGCCTCGTACGCGGCCTCGAAGCGCGGGTCCACCGGCGGTTCGGGGGCCGGCTCGGCCTCGGCAGCCGCCGCTGCCGGCGGCCCCGTCATCGTGCCGGACACGCCGGCCTGGGCGGCGACCTTGAGCAGTTCCTCCAGGAATTGGCGTACCTGCGGCTCGGGTAGGGCTCCTTGGAACAGCGGAACCGGCTGGCCCTTGACCACGGCGACGATGCTGGGTATGGACTGCACCTGGAAGGCCGCGCCGATCCGCTGTTCGGCGTCGACGTCGACCTTGGCGAGCACGAAGCGGCCCGCATACTCCGCCGCTAGCCGTTCCAGAATCGGCGACAGGGTCTTGCACGGCCCGCACCAGGTCGCCCACAGGTCGATCACTACCGGCACCGTGGCGGACCGGTCGATCACCTCGGCTTGGAAGGTCGCCTCGGTCACGTCGATGACGTAAGTCGCTGTGGCCCCATCACCTGGGCCACGCGTGGCGGCCTGCTGCTGGGCTTGACGTTGCGCGGCGAGGGCGGCGAGGTCCACGGCACCGTGGACGGAGAACTGCTGAGTCACGGCGCCATCTTCGTACATCTGTGGGCCGGTGAGCACATCGGGGCGTTGCCTCGTCGGGCTGGGGACCTTGATCCATCCGACTGGATGCTTGTGGCTGCCTTGTTCACGATCAGACTCCGCCATGGGCCACCAGTCGCCAAAGTCGGGGAACCATTGGCTGGACGGACGAATCTGTCGCTACGGATGTGACGCGCGCGCTGGTTGCCGGCTCCGGGGTCGTACGCAGCCGAGCGAACACGCCGGGCCGCGGGGTCGGTGTCAGGTCGACCGGGGTCCCGAAGATCGAGGCGGTCACAGCGGGGGTGCGGTGGGTCGTGGCCATGTCAGCTCCTATTTCGATACGTTGCGTAGCGTATCTTAGCAACGTGAAACGGCGCCCCATGCATTCCGGCAGCGAGAGGATGCAGGTGTGAGTCAGCCCACCATTGCGCGCCGCCGACCCGGCCGGCCGCGCAGCACAGTCGCCGACGCCGCGATCCTGGCCGCCACCCGGGAGGTGCTGGCCGAGGTCGGCTGGGCGGGCCTGAGTGTGGAGGGTGTCGCCGCGCGGGCCGGAGTCGCCAAGACGACCATCTACCGGCGCTGGAGTTCGCGCACGGACCTGGCGGTCGGCGCCGTCGCTGAGTTGCTGGCGACCGCTCGGGTCGAGCCCGCCAGTACCACGGCTGAGGATGTCCGCCGGGCGACGGCGGGAGTCGCCGCGGCGCTGCGTTCCCCTGCGGCCCGGGCGGCCTATCTCGCGGTGGTCGCCGAGGCCACCCGCGACGATGCGTTGCGCGCCAAGGTCGATACCGAGCTGGTTGGTCCGACCCGGCAGTTGGTGGCCAGCGGAGTCGCCCGCGCGGTGTCCCGCGGCGAGGCGGCGGTGAACTCCGACGTGGACCTCATCTATGACGTACTCGCCGGCGCGCTGATCCACCGGGTCCTCGTCCGCGGCGCTGATGCCGACGACGCCTTCCTGGAGACCCTGTCCACGCTGGTACTGGCCCTCACCGCTCCGGGATCGGGGGCCACCTGTCGGGACGAGAGCGAGGTCCGGTAGTCCCCACTGCTTCAGCCGGTCACGCCCGCCACGATCAGATCGGCCGCCGCGTACGGATCCAGCGTGCCCGCGACGACCCGGTCGGCCAGGGCCTCCAGTCGTTCGTCGTCGGACAGGTCACCGAAGCGGTCCCGTAACGCGGCCAGCGCGATGGCCTCGATCTCCCCGGTCGCCCGCGCCCGGCGCCGGGTGGCCAGGGTGCCGCTGGCGGTCAGCCAGGCCAAGTGCTTGTCCAGCGCCGCGAGGACCTCCGCCATGCCGTCCCCACGGGCAGCGACCGCCTTCAGCACCGGCGGATGCCAGCCCTCAACACCGGACCACAGCCCCAGGGTCAGCATGTGCCGAAGTTCTCGGGCGGTGGCATCGGCGCCGTCGCGGTCGGCCTTGTTGACCACGAAAATGTCGCCGATCTCCAGGATGCCGGCCTTGGCCGCCTGGATACCGTCGCCCATCCCCGGTGCAAG
>JBBQYX010000089.1:0-9265 GCA_038208295.1 Candidatus Nanopelagicales bacterium
GGGGGGGCCCCCGCGCGGGCGCTTTTTTAAAAATTTCACCATCCAAATCCCGGGGTGGGCCGGGGGTCGCTTTACCCCCGCGGCCCACACGGCCGACACCTACCTTCGCTCAGCAGATGGGATAAAACGGGCTACGACAAATCACTTACCGTCGGAGACGCCGAGGTTCACGTAGTCGTAGTAGCTGCCGAGACCCCGGTTGAGGACCACATTCGTCAGGCGAGGGCTGCGGTAGTACAACGCCTTATCCCACACGAACGGCAGCATGACGGCGTTCTTCATAACGCCCTCGTTAACCGTCTTGCCAAGCTCGGTGCGCTTGGCGTCATCGGTGGTCACGGCCGCCTCGTCCAGCGCCTTGTTGACGACCGGGTCGTCCAGCTCCGCGTAGTTGGAGTTACCCGTGGGCAGGATCGCCGCGCCGTTCGCGATGGAGTTCCAGAAGCCGTAGATCGACGGGAAGTCCGGGCCCCAACCGGCGATGCCGAGACCGAGCTGCTTGGCCTTGATGTTCGCCGGCGAGCCGATGAAGGTGGAGTAGTAGACCGACTGCTCGGAGGCGGCCGGCTTGACGTTGATGCCGACCCGCTTGAGCGCGGCCTGGGTGCCCTCGAAGATCGGGATTCCGCGGCCCGCAGCCACATAGGCCATGTTGACGTCGAAGCCGTTCGGCTTCCCGCACTCGGCCAGCTTCTTCTTGGCCATCTCCAGGTCACCAGTGCTGTCCGGACCGACCGGGTACGGGTCGTAGGCCTCGTCGTAGCCGGGGATCTGACCCGGGGTCATCGAACCAGCGATCTGGCCACCGGCGTCGCCACCACGCGCGAGCTGCAGGTCAGACTTGTTGATCGCGTAGAAGATCGCCTCACGGCAGGCCAGATTGGGAATAACCTGCTGGAAGACCACCAGATAACGCGTGAAGCCCGTGGTCGGGTTGTCCGCGTTCTCCTTGAGCTGGGGGTTGGTGAGAATCTTGCTCTGGAAGGCCTGCTGCACGCCACCATCGGCGATCAGGTCAATCGTGCCGGCCTCGAGACGCTTGTCCATGTCGTCAGGGTTGGCGAAGATCGTCAGATTGATCTTGTCGACCTTCGGCGACCGGACCTTGTCGGTGTCCGCGGCCCAATTCGGGTTCTTCACGAACGTGATCGACTTGCCGGCCTGGTAGTCACTGATCATGAAGGGGCCGGTCGACTGCACTTTCTGGCCGTACTGGTCGCCCTTGTCCTTGGACTGCTGGACCGGGGCTGCCGCCGGCGTGGCCATCAGGTAGTCGAAGTCCGCGAACGGCCGGACCAGTTGGAACGTGATGGTCTTGTCGTCGGGGGTCGTGATCGAGGGCAGGTCACCCTTGGGGTCCTTGTACGGACCTTCGTAGGCACCGGCCTTGCCGTAGTTCGCGTCCAGCAGGTCCAGGTAGTAGAACGTCGGACCGCCGTTGATGACGTCCGTGGCGTACAGCCGCTTGATCGCGTACTTGACGTCCGCGGACGTGACGGCTGACCCGTCCTGCCACTTCAGACCGTCCTGCAGCTTGTAGGTCCAGGTCTTCTTGTCCGCGCTGACCTCGGCCGGGCCGGCTGCCAGGTCCGGGACCGCCTTGGTGCCCTCGACGCCGACCGCCGGGCTGTAAGCGGTCAGGCCCCGGCTGATCAGGCGCTGCATGTCCCAGCACCAGGCGTAGTACGTACGCGCCGGGTCCCAGGAGTCGCAGTCACCGGAGGCGCCGAGGTTCAGGGTGCCGCCGGTGGCGTCTGAGGGGTTCACCACCGTGGTGGACGCCGCATCGAATCCGGCAGCGCCACCCGAGGCGGACCCGGATGCTGACGTGGTCGAGTTGTTGCCGCCGGAACCGCCGCAAGCGGCCAGCAACAGCGCTCCTACCGTGCCCGCGACCGCAAGGGTCGCAGCACGTCGCTGTGTGGTCATCGGTGTGATCCACCTCTTCTTCGAAGGAGACCGAACGGCGGTATCGCCGTGCGTTTCCGGCAGGTTCGCCGGGGTATTCGGTCGCCGGTGGCGCGGGACGCTCACCGGGACGACTTGGGGTCGATGGCGTCGCGCAGACCGTCACCGAACAGATTGAAGGCGAGCACGGTAATGAAGATCGCCATGCCCGGGACCACCATGTAGAACGGGTCGACCGAGAAGATGCCCGTCGCCGACGACAGCATCTGCCCCCAGGACGCTGTCGGGGGCTGGACACCCACGCCGAGGAATGACAGCGCCGCTTCGGTGAGGATGTTGGTGGGGATCGTCAGGGTCGCATAGACCAGGATCGGCGCGAGCAAGTTGGGCAGCAGCTCCTTGAACAGCAACCGCCCGTTGCGAGAACCGAGGCTGCGCGAGGCCTCCACAAACTCCTTCTCCCGCAGCGACAACGTCTGGCCGCGCACGATGCGTCCTATGTAGGCCCAGGAGAAGAACCCGATAATCGAGATGAGCAGGACCATCCGCAGGGTGTTGCCGGACAGTCCCGCGAAGTTGTCCACCGACTGGAAGATCACCAGGATGGCGATCGAGAACAGCAGCACCGGGAAGGCCAGCATGATGTCCATGAAGCGGCTGGTCACCGTGTCGACCCAGCCCCCGAAGTAGCCGGCGATAACGCCCAGGGTGACGCCGATAAGGGTGCTGAGAATGGTTGCCGAGAAGGCGATGATCAGGGACACCCGGGCGCCGTAGACGATCCGGGCGAGGATGTCGCGACCGTTGACCGGCTCCAGGCCCAGGGGGTGCTCCCAGGACATCCCGCTGAGCGGACCATTCGGCAGCCCGGTCGAGCGGTCCAGCAGGTTGGTGTTGAAGGTATCGGGGTCGACGCCGAAGATCTTCGTGATCAACGGCGCGAAAAGAGCAATCAGAATGATGATGACGATCACGACGGCGCCAGCCATGGCGATCTTGTCCTGGCGCAGGTGGGCCCAGGCGATCTGGCCGAGCGAGCGTCCCTTGATCTCGTTCTCGACCGTGCCCTCGGGCGCGGCAGGCCCGGTGGGGGTGTCGGCAACGATGCTCATGTCGGACGAGCCCTTTCTGCCCTGCGTTCGCTGACGGGACTCCGCGACGGCGGCGCCGCATTGACCTGGTGGCCGGTGCGCGGCGGTCGCCGGATAAGCGGCTGGATCATCGCATCGGATACCGCCGACCGCGACGAACCTGGGGCACCGTACGTGATACCGGCACCGCCGGTGTGACAACGAAGGCTCTGCGTGGCCAAATCGTGACCGTGTCGCGGGTCAAGTCGATGCAGGTGCGGGTCGAGGGACCCGGGAGGGCGCAGTTGCTGTCCTCCCCCGGCCGCACCCGAAAGAGCTCCCGGTCCACAACCGCCAGCCATCGGCGGGGACGCTACCGCGGCGCCCGTTAGGCGCGCGGACGAGCCCGGGTGCGAGCTCGCTGCGTGGCGTCCAGTACGACCTTGCGCAGCCGCACCGTGCTCGGCGTGACCTCGATGCACTCGTCTTCGCGGCAAAACTCCAGCGACTGCTCCATCGACATCTGCTTGTACGGGATGAGCGGGACCAGCACGTCCCCGGAGGACTGCCGCATGTTCGTCAGCTTCTTCTCCTTGGTCGGGTTGACGTCCAAATCGTCCGACCGGGAGTTCTCGCCGATGATCATGCCTTCGTACACCTCCGTGCCCGGCCCGACGAACAGGGTGCCGCGCTCCTGGAGGTTGGCCAGCGCGAAGCCGGTGGTCGGCCCGCGCCGGTCGGCAACCAGCGAGCCGGTGGGCCGGGTCCGCAACTCGCCGTGCCAGGGCTCGTACTTCTCGAAGACGTGGTGCAGCAGGCCGGTGCCGCGGGTCTCGGTGAGGAACTCGGTACGGAAGCCGATCAGCCCCCGGGCCGGCACGATGTACTCGATCCGTACCCAGCCCGTGCCGTGGTTGACCATCTGCTCCATGCGGCCCTTGCGCAGCCCCATCAGCTGCGTGACCACCCCGACGTAGTCCTCCGGGACGTCGATCGTCAGCCGTTCCATCGGCTCATGGATCTTCCCGCCGACGGTTCTGGTGACGACCTGCGGCTTGCCGACGGTCAACTCGAAGCCCTCCCGTCGCATCAGCTCGACCAGCACCGCCAGCTGCAGCTCGCCGCGACCCTGCACCTCCCAGGTATCCGGCCGCTCGGTCTCGTTCAACCGGATCGACACGTTGCCGACCAGCTCGGCCTCCAGCCGGTTCTTCACCAGCCGCGCGGTCAGCTTCTTGCCGCTCTCCCCGGCCAGCGGGGCGGTGTTGATACCGATGGTCATCGAGATTGACGGTTCGTCCACGGTGATCACTGGCAGCGGGCGGGGATCGTCGGGGTCGGCCAGGGTCTCCCCCAGCGTGATCTCCGCGATCCCGGCAACGGCGATGATGTCGCCGGGTCCGGCCTGCTCGGCCGGGACCCGCTCCAGCGCCTGCGTCATCAGCAGCTCGGCCACCTTGGCCCGCTCGATGGTGCCGTCGTGACGACACCACGCCACCTGCTGGCCCTTGCGGATCGTGCCGTTGCGGACCCGGCACAGGGCCAGGCGGCCCAGGTAGGGCGAAGAGTCCAGGTTGGTGACGTGCGCCTGCAGCGGCATGTCCTCGTCGTAGTGCGGCGCCGGGACCGTGTTCATCAGCGTCTCGAACAGCGGCTGCAGGTCTGGGCTGTCCGGCATCCCGCCGTCGGCCGGCCGGGTCAGCGACGCGCGGCCGGCCTTCGCTGAGGCGTAGATGACCGGGAAGTCGATCTGGCGCTCGTTGGCGTCGAGGTCGAAGAACAGCTCGTAGGTCTCATCCACGACCTCGGCGATGCGGGCATCGGGCCGGTCCACCTTGTTCACCACCAGGACCACCGGCAGGTTCTTCTGCAGGGCCTTGCGCAGCACGAAACGGGTCTGCGGCAGCGGGCCCTCGCTGGCATCCACCAAGAGCAGCACCCCATCGACCATCTCCAGGCCACGCTCGACCTCACCCCCGAAGTCGGCGTGCCCTGGGGTGTCGATGATGTTCAGCGTCAGGCCGTCCGCGGGCGCCCCGGGACCGACGTAGTGCACGGCAGTGTTCTTCGCCAGGATCGTGATGCCCTTCTCGCGTTCGAGGTCCATGGAGTCCATGACCCGTACGCGGACCGAGTCGGCCTCGGCCTGGTGGGCGGTGAACGCACCGGACTGCCACAGCATGGCGTCCACGAGAGTGGTCTTGCCGTGGTCGACATGGGCGATGATCGCGACGTTGCGCAGGTCGGCGCGCAGGGGCATGCGAAAGCAACTCACTTCGGTGGGGGGTGAAGACCGCCAGCGTAGCCGCGTTGCGGTGCCGCGCTGTGCCGCACGCGGCTGCGCCGTACGCGCGAGCTCAGCCTGTGCTAGCCCGCCGTCGGCCTGGCTAAGTCTCCTCGGCCAGTTGGGTACGGGCGGCCTGGATGACCGCCAGCTGCTCGTCGCTCACCTGCGGGAAGGCCAGGCCCATGCCCGAGATGGTGGTGCTGACGATGTCGGCCACGGCCGCTCGCATGGCCCACTTGTGATCCGCGGGGATGACATACCACGGCGCGTACTGGGTCGAGGTGGCGTTGAGGGCGTCCTCGAAGGCCCGCATGTAGTCGCTCCAGTACGCGCGTTCGGTCAGGTCGTTGGGGCTGAACTTCCAGTGCTTGGCCGGGTCCTCCGCACGTTCCAGGAAGCGCTCGCGCTGCTCGTCGAACGAGACGTTGAGGAAGAACTTTAGGATGACCGTGCCGTTGCGCGTGAGGTGCTCCTCGAACGCGTTGATGTCCTCATACCGCTGCCGCCAGAAGGACTTTTTGCCCGCCAGGGCCAGCAGGCCATCCGGCAGCCCCTGCCGGGCAAGGATTTCCGGGTGCACCTTCAGTATGAGGACTTCCTCGAAGTAAGAGCGGTTGAAGATGCCGATCCGGCCACGTTCGGGCAGCGCCTTGGAATACCGCCACAGGAAGTTGTGGCTGAGTTCTTCCGAGCTCGGCGCCTTGAACGAGTGCACCTCGCACCCCTGCGGGTTCACCCCCGACATGACGTGCTTGATGGTCCCGTCCTTGCCGGCAGCGTCCATCGCCTGGAAGACCAGCAGGAGTGACTGCTTGTCCGAGGCGTAGAGCAACTCCTGGGCCGCCGCAAGCTCGGCCTTGCTGGCCTTCAGTAGTTTGCTGCCAGCCTTCTTTCGCTTCTTCTTGGACATCTTGCGCAGCAGCGGCGGGATCCAGTCGGGGTCGTGGTCGGCGACCCGGAACGTCTCTCCCGGGCTGATCCGCAGCTTGTCCAGGGTCTTCTTGGCGAGTGCCATCCGGATGCTCCCTGAGAGTCGGTCGCGCTGACGTGCTCGCTCATCGTGGCACGCACGGTGGCGCGCCACACTGCGGCCGACGGCAGCAGCTCCCTACAGCAGCGCCTCGACCGCGGCTCGTACCGGCGCCACGTCTCCGGCCAGCCAGCCGACGCCAACGCTTTCGACGGCGGTGACCCAGCGCAGCGCGTCGTGCTGCTCGACCGGCATCGGCTCGACGCCGTCGGCCAGGGTCACCGCGTACACCCGCAGCAGGTATGCCTCCCCCAGCGGCCACTCCCCGGGCAGCCGCGCGCCGATCCTGGCCGGGATGCCGAGTTCCTCAGCGATCTCCCGCGCCAAGGCGACGACCTCGGACTCACCGGGTTCGACCTTCCCGCCGGGCAGTTCCCATCCACCAGCGAACTCGGGCGGTTCGATCCGGCGCGCCGCCAGCAGCCGACCCCGCCGCACGATCGCCGCTCCGACCACGATCCGGCGCCCATCGGCGGTGCGGTGGGTCTCGCCGTCCTGTCCGTCCTCGAGCTCCTCGTCCGCCACGCACCGGAGTCTGTCAGTGTCCTGCCATGACGCGACCGTTGGACGACGAGGAGATCACCCGGCAGCTGGCCGAACTGCCCGGGTGGACCGGTGACCGCAACGCGCTACGGCGGACCTATGAGTTCCCGGACTTCGTCTCGGCCATCGCCGCGGTCGACGAGGTCGCCGTGGCGGCCGAGGACCGCGACCATCACCCAGACATAGACATCCGCTGGCGGGCGGTCACCTTCGCCCTGTCGACGCACACCGCGGGAGGTGTCACTCAACTCGACATCGAACTGGCCTACGACATCGTCGGCATCGCCATGGCGCACGGAGGTCACTGACCACCACGGCGCTGCTGGCAGCGGGCGGGCTCACCCGGCGACGCCACAGCAGTCCATGGCCACCAGCGCCAGCGTGCGGGCCGCCGTGAGCACATCCTCAATGCGGACGGACTCGCCGGTGCTGTGCGCCAGGTCGACGTTCCCGGGCCCGTACTGAACGGTCGGGATCCCGGCGTCCGTTAGCAGTCGCAGATCACTGCCGTACGGAGCACCCCAGATCTGCGGGACCGCACCGGTGACGGCGGTATGCGCCCGGGCCAACTGCTGCACGATCGGGGCCTGCGGGTCCGTACGGGCCGAGGCGAACACGCCACCCCACCACTCCACCTGCACCGGATGGTCCCGCAACCAGGGATCCGCCGCGCAGACCTGGGTGACCGCGACCTCCAGCGCCGCGCGGGCCTGCTGGAGCGGCTCGTCCAGGACGACCCCGAAACGACCCTCCGCGGTCAGCAGATCCGGTACCGAAGAGGCCCAGGCGCCGCTGCTGAGCCTGCCGATCTCGATCGCGTACGGCACATCCCAGCGCGCCATCAGGGGATCGACATCGCGATTGCGCTGCGCCTCCAGGTCCCGGAGCGCGGTGAAGACCGGTAGGAACTTCTCGATGGCGCTGACCCCTGCAGTCCGCCGGGAGGCATGCCCGGACCGGCCCGGGACCCGCAGCCGGAAGGTCAACGACCCGGCATTGGCCGGAACCAGATCCAGCCCAGTGGGTTCGGGGATGACGCAGGCGTCGGCTCGCCAACCGCGCTGCAGGGTGGCCCAGGTGCCAAGGCCGCCGTCCTCCTCCCCCGGCACGAACGCGATGAGCAGATCGCCAGCGAGATGGATGCCGGTGGCCACCAGGGCCCGAACGGCCCACAGCGCAGCCACCAGGCCGCCCTTCATGTCGCAGGACCCCCGCCCGAGAACCGACCCCTCGTGAATGCGACCGCTGAACGGATCGTGTCCTGGCCACTGCGCCGCGTCCCCGGGCGGAACCACGTCGACGTGTGCGTTGAACAGCAATGCGGGACCACCGCCGCGGCCAGGCAGTCGGCCCACCAGTCCATGCGCCCGGGACCGAGGTGCCTCCATGCCCGGGAAGCCCGCTGTGTGGCTGGCCTCCGAGACGGGGATCTCCCAGTGGTCCACGGCCAGGCCGATACCGGCCAATTCGGTCGCGAGCCTCGACTGGATCATTACCTCATCGGGCGAGCCGGACACACTGGGGATGCGGATCAGCGCGATTAGGTCGTCGATGACGCGGGCCCGCTGGGTGTCCAGGTAGTCCAGCACCCGCTGCCGCAGCGCCGAGGGCGTCCCGTCCGGCATACCGATCACGACTTTCGTGCGTTGGTTCGCTTGCCGTGCTCATCCGGGCGTGTGGCCCGGTCGAGCATTGTCCGCCGATCCGCGGTCGGGTGGGGCAATCCGACTCATCGGGCCAAGCGGCGCACCAGCCGCCGGACCAGCCCGGGGCGCCGTCGGACCACGGTCGGCGCCGCCAGTCGGGCGGCCTTGACCACGGCGGTGAACGTCCGCCGATCAATACCCGCACCCGTTCGCCGCACGGCGGTGGGCGCCACGGCAAGTGGCCGGTCCAGCCGGACCCAGCTCGGTCGGCCACTCGGGTCCCACCCGCCGGAGCCGACCGGAACGTAGCGGCTGTCGCCGTCGTGGTCGCGGGAGGTCAACTGCAACGCGCCGAGCAGACCGCCGCGGTCCGCTCGACCGAGCACCAGGATGGGCCGGTCCTTACCGATGTGGGGGTTCTCCGCGTACGGGACCCAGGCCCACACGACCTCGCCCGGGTCGGCATGGTTGTCTCGACGGGGCGCGTAGTCGGGCTTGATCCCGCCGCGGTAGTCGACCGCGCCGCCTCGTTCGGGGACCGGGACCGCACCGCTGGACGTCACGCCGGCAAGGGTCCCAGGACGCCTGTCAGGCAGCCAGCGGGGTCGCCCGCCATGGCTCATCGCGGCCGGGTCCCGCTCACGACCGTCGCCACGTACTCCGGCGACTCATCGATTCGCGGCCGCAGTCCGTTGCGTGCGAATAGCTCTGCAACGTCAGCGGCCTGTCCGTGACTGGTCTCCACCAGAACGCGGCCGTCGGGGGCCAACCAGGGCGGCGC
>JBBQYX010000090.1:0-9073 GCA_038208295.1 Candidatus Nanopelagicales bacterium
TGAGTTCCTGCACGACTTCGACCTGCTGCTGACACCGGCGCTGGCGACCGAACCACCATTGGCCCTGAACTGGTGGGACGACTCCTGGCTAAAGACGTTCCGGTCGAACCTGGCGTACGCCCCGTTCCAGGGTTCCTGGAACCTGGCCGGTTTCCCGGCCATCGTGGTGCCCGCCGGTCGGTCGACCGTCACCGGACTGCCGTGGTGCGTGCAACTGGTCGCCGCCCCGGGACGTGAGTCGTTGCTGCTGAGCGTCGCCGCGTGGCTGGAGCAGAAAAACCCCTGGCCTCGTACGGCGGAGTGATCGCTGCTGCTGAGCTTCGCCGCGTGGCTGGAGCAGAGAAGAACCCGTGGCCCCGTACGGGTGCGTGAACCGGTGGGGGCTTCAGCCGGTTTGCGTTAGTCGATGCGCTCGACCGTGACCGCGGTGCCGTAGGCGGCGACCTCGTTCATGATGTCGCCGATCTCGCCGGTGTCGAACCGCATGGCCAGCACCGCGTTGGCGCCCACCTGCGAGGCCGCGTCGCGCAAGCGGGCGATGGCCTCCAGCCGGGTGTCGGACAGCAGTTTCGTGTAGCCCTTCGACTCGCCGCCGAACGTCGTACGGAAACTCGCCCCGATGTTGGAGAACGCGTTACGGGCGCGGACCGTGATGCCGAACACCTCACCGTGCACCTCGGTGATCCGGTATCCGGGCAGATCGTTCGTCGTCACGATCAGGATCGGTGGCCCCGAATACTGCGCCGGTTCGGCGCCGACCTCACCGGAGGCCTGCTCGGTCAGGTGTGGCTGCGGCTGCTCGCTGACGGAGGCCTGCACCTGGTCGGTCCAGCTCTCGCCATTCCACCAGCGCAGGTGCGCCGCGGACTGCGGATCGGGGTACCACCCGGGCACCGGCAGGGCTGGGTTGTGGGGCTGACCCGTGGTCGGCTGCGTCATGGGGCAGACCGTAGCGCCGCGGCTGGCGGTCATGGGGGCGGGAGGGCGCTGGTGGCTCCGATCGCCCACCGGTTCGGTCCAGGCGCGCGGTGCCGGCGCTCGGCATCGCTCGCTTGCTTGCTCGCGCAAGGCTCGCGGGGCGGGGCGCGCCGACGTAGCGTGCCGGGGTGAGCACCTTTCGCTACGGCGCCTACCACGATGGGCCCGACCCGCTTGCGCCGCCGTACGACGCCGGCCGGGCGCTGGACGAGCTCGGCGAACGGATCCTGGACGGCGCCGGGGTCCGTGAGGCACTGCGGGACCTGATGCGGCGCGGCGCCGACGGCCTGCGCGGGCTGGATGACCTGGCCCGGCGAGCCCGCCAGCAACGCAAACGGCTGGAGCGTTCGGGGCGCCTGGACGGCATGTTGGAGCAGGTACGTGAACTGCTAGAACGCGCCGTGGACGCCGAACGACTCGATCTCATGCCCGACCCCGGTGACGACGCGCGGTTCCGCGAGGCGCTGCTGGACGCGTTGCCGGAGGACACCTCCGGCGCAGTACGCGATCTCGCCGACTACGACTGGCGCAGTCCGACCGCGCGGCAGGCGTACGAGGAAATCAAGGATCTATTGCGGCGTGAGGTGATCGACCAGCAGTTTGCCGGGCTGAAACAGGCAATGCAGAACCCTGGTGATCCGGCCGCCCGGCAACGGCTCAACGACATGATGGCCGACCTGAATGCATTGCTGGACAAGCGCATACACGGTCAGGACACCGAACAGGACTTCGCCGATTTCATGGCCAAACACGGCGATCTGTTTCCCTCGGACCCGCAGAATCTTGACGAGCTGCTGGACGATCTGGCCCGACGGGCGGCCGCCGCGCAGCGCCTGATGCAGTCGCTGTCACCTGAGCAGCAGCAGGAGTTGCAGGGGCTCATCCAGCAGGCCATGTCCGACCTCGACATGGCTGCGCAGATGGCGCAACTGCAGGACAATCTGCGCGCGCTGCGCCCGGACATGCCGTGGAGCGGCCGGCAGCGGATGCGCGGCGACGAACCGCTCGGGCTGGGAGATGCGACGACTGCCCTGGCGGACCTGGCCGATCTGGACTCATTGGAACGGTCGTTGGCGCGAGGTGGGGATGGGCCGCAGCTGGACGATGTGGACGAGGACGCCGTACGCCGTGCGCTGGGTCGACAAGCACTGGACGACCTGCGCCAACTTCAGCAGGTGCAGCGCGAACTCGATCGGCAGGGCTATCTCACCCGCACCGACGGGCAACTCGAACTCACCCCCAAGGCGTTGCGGCGGCTGGGTCAGACGGCGCTGCGGCAGGTGTTCGCGTCGCTGGAAGGTGCTCGTGACGGTGATCACGACGTACGCGATGCCGGGGCCGCCGGCGAACTCACCGGTTCCAGCCGGGCCTGGGAGTTCGGCGACGAGCAGCCGCTGGATGTGATCCGTACCGTCGGCAATGCCGTACGGCGAACCCTGGCCGAACGCCGTGTCGATGCCGACGCAGCGTCGGTGGAATTTGGTGCGGCACCAGGTGGTCCGGGGCGCCCGGTGCCGGGAGTGGTGCGGATGCGACTGCGGGCGGAGGACTTCGAGGTCCGTGAGACCGAGCGGCGGACCAGGGCGGCCGTCGCGCTGCTGGTCGACCAGTCGTTCTCCATGGTCATGAACGACACCTGGAAAGTCGCCAAGACGACCGCGCTGGCGCTGCATGCCCTGGCATCCGCGCAATTCCCGCAGGACGCCATGCAGATCATCGCGTTCGCCAATCAGGCCCGGGTCATCCGCCCGAGCGAACTCCCGAATCTGGACGCCGACGAAATCCAGGGTACGAATCTGCAGCACGCGCTGATGCTGGCCGGGCAGTTCCTGGACCGGCACCGCAACGCCGAACCGGTGCTCTTGGTGGTGACCGACGGGGAGCCCACCGCGCATCTGGACCGCAGCGGCCGGGTGTGGTTCTCCTGGCCGCCGGACCCGGAGACGATCGAGCTGACCCTGGCCGAGGTCGACCGGATGACGCGCCGCGGCGTGCCGATCACGTTCTTCCGCCTCGGCGACGAACCGCGGCTGGCCCATTTCCTGGACGCCGTGGCCCGGCGCAACGGCGGCCGCGTCCTGGCCGCATCGTCCCAGCGGCTGGGCGACTACGTGGTCAGCGACTACCTGCGCCGACGGCGGGGTCGTCGCTCGGCCTGAGTGCGGTGGGTTGGCCGGGGGTGCGGGGGAGGGGCGGTCGCCGAGGTGACGTAGGCGCAGGCTGACGTAGGCTCCCGCCCCGTGTCTGACTCCGGTCGCTCCGTGACCAGCCGGGTGGGCGGGATGCTCCGCCGGACGCCGGTGCTGGCCGGGTTGCCGCGCGAGGTGGCGGTCCTGTCGGCGATCGCCTTCTGCGTGGCGCTGGGATTCGGGATCGTGGCGCCGGCGCTGCCGGTGTTCGCCAAGTCGTTTGGGGTCTCCGCGTTCGCGGCCAGTGCCGTCATCAGCGTGTTCGCCCTGATGCGTTTCGTCACCGCGCCGGGCGCCGGCTGGCTGGTCAACCGGATCGGTGAGCGGGTTGTCCTCGCGAGCGGCCTGGCGATCGTCGCCGTCTCCAGCGCACTCGCCGGGCTGGCCGGCGACTACGTACACCTGCTCGTCCTGCGCGGCCTGGGCGGCATCGGCTCGGCGATGTTCACTGTCTCGGCGCTGGCGTTGCTGCTTCGGGTGGTGGACGCCAATCAACGGGGGCGTGCTGCGGGCGCGTTTCAGGCGGGCTTCCTCTTCGGTGGAATAGCTGGTCCGGCTGTCGGGGGCCTCGTCGTGGGTTGGTCGATCCGGGCGCCGTTCTTCGTGTACGCAGCAACCCTGGCCCTCGCCGTCGTGGTCACGCTGGTGTTCCTGACAGGAGCCCGGCTGCACGACCGGGAAGCCGCCACCGGCAGTGCCGATGAACAACTCGTCGGCGGCGCAGCGCTGCGTCATGCACTGCGCAACAAGGCATACCGCGCGGCTCTGGGCGTGAACCTGACGAACGGTTTCGTGTCCTTCGGGCTGCGCTCGGCGCTGGTCCCGCTGTTCGTGACCGAGGCATTGCTGGCGAGTCCGTCCTGGACCGGCGTGGGTTTCCTGATCGCCGCCGCCGTGCAGGGAGTGTTGTTGCTCCCCGCGGGGCGTTCGGCGGACACCCGCGGCCGGCGGCCGGCGATGATCGCCGGGACCGCGATGACTCTGGTCGGGGTCGTGGTCCTCGCGTTCACCGGGTCGATCGTCGTGTTCCTGCTCGCGATGGCTCTGCTGGGGGTTTCGGCGGCGTTTCTCGGGGCGGCCCCGGCCGCGGTCCTCGGCGACGTCACCGCCGGGCAGCGGCGCGGGATCGTGGTCGCGGCCTACCAGATGGTCTCCGACTTCGGGGCGATCACCGGTCCGCTGGTCGCCGGGCTGTTGGTCGACTCGGTCGGGTACGGCTGGGCCTTCGGCATCGGCGGCGTCGTCTCGGTGTTCGCGCTCGCGCTGGCGGTCGCCATGCCGGAGACGTTGCCGTCGAAGGCCGCACCGGTTGAGTAGTGGTGCTGGTCGGGGACGGCGCCCCGGAACTCAGTCCTCGGTACCGGGACGACCCTCGGTCATCGCCCGGAACTCCGCGGACAGGTCGGGGCGGTTGATGGAAGCCGGCGGGCGTTGGCGGCGGTGGATCTCCACGCAGCCGGGGGTGACGCATTCGGCGTCCAGGACGAGTATGGACGTACTGAAGCCGTGCACGTGGCTGCGGCCGCCGACCGGGCCGATCTCACCAGCGGCGAAGAAGCCGCCGATGCCCTCGGCGCCCAGAGATTCGCGTACCAAAGTCGGGTCATGATCAGCAGATGGAAACATGGCCCGACCCCGACCGGAACCCGAGAACACCAGTGCCCCGGCGGCCGGCTCGGTTGGGTTGACAGCCAGAAGTTCCACGAGATCCTCGTGCGCGGCATCGGCGTCCCGCAGATGGAAACGTACGGTGGAACCCAACTCGACGACATCGCCCAGCGACACACTGCCGGACTCCCCGTCGACATCGGACAGGGTGCGTACCAGGAAATCGCCGCGATCCTGTTCGACGGAATACTCGTTCATCGCGATGCCCAGATGCAGGCCGCGAACAGCCAGCGCCTGCTCCTCCGGCGGCAACCCGGCAACAACTTCACGCGCCCGCTGCACCGCCGGCGCACCGGCGAGTGAACGCAAGACACGCCCGTCCGCGGACGTGACGGTCATTGCCGGACCGACTGGCCGGCACCCCTGGCTGACCAGGCTGCGTACGGAGACACGGCCGCTGAGAATCACCCCGACCGCGCCGCGGTCATGAACGCGACCATCGACCAGCAGACGAGTTTCCCCGCGATTTTCCCCGCCGGATGCGATGCCGCCAATGAGTGGCAACCCGGTCAGCGCCTCGGATGAGCGGCCCACGAAACCATCCACCGGGAAGGACCACGGGTCGGCCAGCAGCAGCGCGACGACGTCGTCGTCCAGGCGCGGTGGCATCCCGAGAACCGCGATGGTCTCGGGCGTACGCATGACCTCCAGGTGGAACGCGCGTACCCGGGTCCCCGGCAGCACCGCGGCCCACACCGACACCGCCGCTGTTCCCTCGACACCACGACCCGCGCCGATGACTCCGTGCGCGTTGCAGCCGATGACCGCCGGTGTCTGCAGCAGACCGTGGGCCACGCTGAGCGCGGCATCCTGCTCGTCGGGGTCCCCGCCGCTGACGAACACGCACGCCAGGTCCGGCTTGGCACCATCGAGGATGCGCATAGCCGCTGCCACGGCCTCGGCCGCCGCGGCGACCAGATCATCGCCGAGGGCCAAGCCGTCACCCACCCGCACGGTGCCGTCGGTACGCACCCGCCCATCCTGGCGTACGGGGGGCGCGATGGGGACCTGGGTAGGCCGACCGGGGGTTGCGTTGCTGACTGGCGGTCGCTTTGGGTGGCCTGTCGGCTGCTGTGGGGCTCTTCGCGGCAGATCCCGGGTGCCGGTGCGGCGGCTTCGACGTACCGTCGCGGCATGACCGCCGTCGCCCCGCCCGTCCCCGCTGACCTGCCCCGCACGCTCGGGGCGCTGCGTGCTGCCGGCACCGCGCATCGCAGCGTGAAGGCGGAGATCCGGGAGAATCTGCTCGCCGCGCTCCGGGCTGGTGTGGACCCGTTCCCGGGGATCGTCGGGTTCGAGGACACCGTGCGGCCGGCGCTGGAGCGCGCTTTGATCGCCGGGCACGACCTGGTGCTGCTGGGTGAGCGCGGCCAGGGCAAGACCCGCTTGATCCGTACGTTGGTGGGCCTGCTGGACGAGTGGACCCCGGTGATCAACGGGTGCGAGATCAACGACCACCCGTTCGAGCCGGTGTGCGCCCGTTGCCGGCGTACGGCAGCCGCCGATCAGGACGATCTGGCCGTGACCTGGCGGCACCGCAGTGAACGGTTCGGGGAGAAACTCGCCACCCCCGACACATCCGTGGGCGACCTGATCGGCGATGTGGACCCGGTGAAGGTGGCCGAAGGCCGGACGCTGGGGGACCCGGAAACCATCCACTACGGCCTCGTGCCGCGGACCAACCGCGGCATCTTCGCGGTCAACGAACTGCCCGACCTAGCCGAACGCATTCAGGTCTCGCTGCTGAATGTTCTGGAGGAGCGGGACATTCAGGTGCGCGGCTATACCCTGCGGTTGCCGCTGGACCTCTTGATGGTCGCCAGTGCGAACCCCGAGGACTACACCAACCGTGGCCGAATCATCACCCCGTTGAAGGACCGGTTCGGCGCCGAGATCCGTACACACTATCCGCAGCGGCTCAGCGACGAGGTTGCGTTGCTGCGACAAGAGGCTGACCTGCAAGCCCTTGTCCCGCAGCATCTCTCCGAGATTGTTGCCCGCTTCACCCGGTTGGTACGGGAGTCACCCGCGGTCGACTCCCGCTCCGGCGTTTCGGCCCGGTTCGCTGTCGCCGCTACCGAATCTGTCGCTGCCGCCGCATTGCGCCGGGCGGCGCTGACGGGGGAATCGGTGGCCGTGTCCCGGGTCTGTGATCTGCCGGGAGTCGTCCCCTCGTTGCGGGGCAAGGTGGAGTTCGACGTGAGCGAGGAGGGTCGGGAGGAAGAAGTTCTTGAACACCTGCTGCGCCGGGCCATCGCCGAAACGTTCCGCTCTCGGGTGGCCGGTCAGGATCTCGCCGCACTGGTCGAACGGGTCGATTCTGGCGACCCGATCGTCACTGGCGAAACGGTGCCCGCTGAGGAGTTGCTGGCCGCGGTCGGCGCCTTCCCTGGGCTGGCCAAGCTGATCACCGCGGCCGAGGGGGATGAGTCCGAGGCCGTGGAGGCGCCGGGGTTGGCCGCTGCCTGCGTCGAGCTGGCTCTGGAGGGGCTGTATCTCACTCGGCGGATCGCCAAGGAGCAGGTGGACGGACGGACGGTGTACGGGGCGGCCTGAGCTAGCGATGACGACCGGGCCCGCTATCCGATGAGATCCGGCCCGGTGAGCAGGTCCAGTTCGATGCCCAGCACGGCGGTTTCGTCGGGTGCCAAGTGCCGTAACGCGCCGGCCGCGGCTGCCGCAGCGGGACCGTCGATCCCGACCATCGCGGGTTCCCAGGCGGTGACGTACATCCGCTCGGCCGGCATCCGCCACTGCATCAGATGCGGCAATGCCGTGGTGTCCCACGACACTCGCAGGCCCGCGGCGCGGCCATCGCCGATGTTGTCGTTCACGACAGCGGCGCTTGCCCAGCCCGCAGCATTCGGTCGGACGTCGTGTTCGTAGACCGTCTCGGTGGCGCCGGCGCTGGGGTGCAGCGGTGCGGACCAGTTGTCCACCTGGGTGGTTTCATCTGGTGGGGTTGGCCGCCGGATTCCGTTGGTGTCAGCCAGCAATCGGGCAGTGGGGGACAGAACTGGCCACCCGACGTTGACGTGGTAGAGCACGGCCAAGGGCGTCGGCGTGTCGCCCTCGTTCTCGACCTCATCGACAATGCGGAGTTGTCGCCCGCCCAGGTCGGCCTCGATGCGCCGGTGCAGCACGAGGCGTTCTCCGAACGGGCTGGTCTGGCGGATCTGCCCGTGCACGACGAGAGCAGGGACATCCCGGTCCCAGTCGGTCTCGACGCGGGTCAAGGTGGCCGGCAGAGTCGCCACCCGACCGTGCAGGCCGTATTCGTGCTCGGTGATTCCGGGGTGGCCGAAGGGGTCAGGGCGTCCCTCGGGCCCCATCGCGTGGTCCAACCCGGCGGTGGTGAGCAACCCGCCGGTGAAGGTACGCAGGGGTCCCATGCCGAGGTGTTCCGCGTACGCCGGATGCCTGACCCCCGCCGGGGACAGCCAGCCGACCGGGATCCCGCGGACAGTGGCACGCAGGACATCCAGGGCCCGGTCGACCAAGAGTTCGACGTCGATCTCTCCGGTTCGCAGCCGAAGAACGCGGACCCCACGGCCATCTCCGGTCAGCAACTCGGCGAGCTCGATGCCCACGGCCTGGTCCGGGTGACCGCCATGCCGACGCAGGAAGTCGCGGGTCCGGTGGCCGTCGACCCGGTGCCCGAACAACTGCCGTCCGTTGGCCATTGTCGCCTCCGACTGAGTTCCGGCGCGGTGCGTGGCCGCCCGGTGGGCGACCACGACGTGGAAACTAGCCGCAGGCGGGGCGTACGACGCCGGTGGGTGCCGGCGCGGCTGGCCCACCGGCGCACGCGAGGATTGTTCGGGCCTGGAACGGCGGAAGCGGCGACATCGACGTTTCCCGTTGTCTCGGTGAATGGGCTAGCCGCAGGGGATCTCGTACGGTGTGCCCGTGGGACACGTTCTGATGGTGTGCGGCCCCGCTGGGTCTGGCAAGACCGTCCTGGCGCGGGAACTGGCCCGAATGCTGCCCGCCGCGCTGCTCGATGGCGATGCCGTGCACGGGCCGTTGATGCCGTTGCTGGCGGGGGCAGGAGTGGCGGACCGCCGACGGGCGCTGTGCGACGGGTTGCTGCTCGGCGCTGTCGAGGCCGCCTCGGCGGGTATGGATGCGGTGGCAGTGGCGCCGTTCACCCGGGAACTTCACGGCGGGCCGGAATGGGAGCGGGCCGTGGAGTTGGTGCGGCCCACTGGTTCCCCGCCGGTGATCATCTGGATGCA
>JBBQYX010000091.1:0-8976 GCA_038208295.1 Candidatus Nanopelagicales bacterium
CAACGACCCATCCGCTGGTGCCCGTCTGATCGCCAGCACGCAGGCCTACCCGCACCTGCAGTACGTGCACGAGCCCCAGCCGGGGCTGGCGGCCGTACGCAACCGCGCACTCGACGAATCAGCGGGTAGTCGGCTGCTGGCTTTCGTCGACGACGACGGGCGCCCGGGCGAAGGGTGGCTGGTGGGCCTGGTGGCGTGCTGGCAGGCAACCGACGCCTCCGCCGTTGCCGGTCGCGTGCTGGTGACCTATGCCGCCGAGCCCAGTTCCTGGATCGTCGCGGGCGGCTTCTTTCGGCGACGGTCGCTTCCCACAGGGACCATCGTGCCGATCGCGCCGGCGGGCAACCTGCTGCTGGACCTGGATCGTGTGCGGGACCTGAACCTGCGGTTCGACGAACGCTTCGGGTTCACCGGCGGAGAGGACACCCTGTTTACTCTGCAACTCACCCGGGCCGGTGGCCTCATCACCTGGTGCGACCAGGCCCAGGTGGTCGATCAGGTGGCTGTCGATCGCATCAACCGGCAGTGGGTGCTGCGACGAGCCCGTAGTCAGGCCAACACCTGGGCGCAGGTGCAGCAGGCGTCGATTCGATCCGCGGGAGAGCGCCGCCGCCTGCGGATGCGCTTTGGAGTGGCCGGTGTGAGCCGACTGATGGCCGGTGCGGCCGTCACCGGCTACGGGATCGCCACCCGCTCGGAACGCTTCGACGCCCGCGGCCGGCGGTTGGTCTTTCGTGGGCTGGGGCTCCTGGATGCCGCTCGGGGCAAGCTGATCCGCGAGTACGCTCGCGGCTCTGTGTCAATGACCGACGGCAGGTCCGCGCGATGAGCAGGCAACCGAGTTCTGTCAAGAACTGGATCCGGCGAAACTCACCGGTCCTGCTCTCGGTGACCGGAACGGCGAGTCCGGACGTAGTACTGACATTCGACGACGGACCGGATCCGGAACAGACCCCCGAGATCTTGGACATCCTCGACGAGGCCAGCTGGTCGGCCACCTTCTTCGTGTTGCTGACCCGGGCGCGACGCAATCCGGAGTTGGTGCGGGCGGTGGTGTCGCGCGGTCACGAGGTGGGTTTGCATGGGGTTGATCACCAGCCGCTGACCCGCTTCTCGTTCCGAGAAGCGTTGTGGCGCACCGCCGATGCGAGAGCCGAGTTGAGCAAACTTACCGGGTCTCCAGTGTTCTGGTTTCGCCCCCCGTACGGCGCCCAGACACCGATCAGCTGGCTGGCCGTACGCCGGGCCGGTCTGACCCCGGTGTTCTGGAGCGGGACGAGCTGGGATTGGAAGGACGTGCCACCCGCCGAGCGGGTGGCCATGGCGGTAGAAGGCGCAGAACCCGGGCGCATACTCCTGGCGCATGACGGGATCGCCGGTCCGGGCGACGGGTCGGACGACTATCCACCGGCGCTGGAGGACCGCGCTGCTGCGCTGCGTACCATGCAGGAGCGGTATGCCGAACTCGGTATGTCTTGCACGAGTCTTGGGGTTGCAGCCGGGCACGGGCCGTTGCGCCGAACGGTGGAGTTCTCGGGGCTATGGCGTTGAGCACGCAATCGAAGGGAGGCGATCCGCTTGAAGATCATCGATACTTATCGGCGGGCGTCGGCGACGGCCGGTGGAGACCCGCGAGTGCTGGCCCGGATGGCGGCTGCGCGGACGCGAGGTATCTTACGGGGGCATGCCGGGGTGAAGATCGGCCCTGGGGTTCGGTTGTCCGGTCCGGGGACCTACCTGTTGCACCCGGGTAGTTCGATCAAGAAGGACTGTCGCCTCTACGTGGGGCCTGGTGCCACCCTGGAGATGCAGCGAGGCTCCAATCTCGGCGCCCGCACCATCGTCAACGTGGCGAAGAGTTTGGTGCTCGAACAGGACGCCCGAGTTTCTTGGCAGGTGCAACTCCTGGACACGGACTTCCACACGATCGTTGACGATGCGGGCGATTCTCGCCCCGGGACCGCCCCGGTGCACATCGGTCGGCGGGCGCTGATCGGCACCGGTTCGATGATCCTCAAGGGTGTCACCGTCGGCGCCGGTGCGGTCGTGGGGGCGGGCTCCGTAGTGACTCGCGATGTCCTCCCGGGGGCCGTCGTTGCAGGTAACCCCGCCCGGGTAGTGGGGACCGTACGGGACTGGCGCTGATTCACGTCGCCGCAATCCGTACCGTCGTCGAGTCAGCTAGCGGGGTGAGTGCAATGACCTGAACTTCGGCGCTCTGGTCGTGACGGACGAGTTGTTGGGGATGCGCGCGGCGTCAGGTTCGTAGGACACTGCCGAGGGGGTGCAGGCGGCGCTGACGGCAGGTGCGGACCTGGCACTGATCTGTCGAGTCCGGCGAGTTGCCATAGTTTCGCGTGACTGACGCCGCTGCGCATGTGCTGCAAGTTAAGTCCTGCGGGGGGGGACTGAGGGTCTTGTGGGTTCTGCATCGCATTGCCCAGTGCCCGCGATCTGGGGATTCCTCGCAGCACGCCCGCGGCCAGCGAGGGGACCAGCCTGCGGATCACGGTGCTGAAGATCGGACCGAACTCGGCCCGAGCGACTCTGGACTGGTGTGACCAGGAGGGGCTACCAAAGTACGGGTGCGCGGCACCACCGGTCGGCATTCCTGGCAGTCCGGGTTGCAAGATTCGTTCGTAGTCGTCTTCGGGCTGCGAGGTCTCTTGGTGGCGCCGCGTTTTTGACCGACAGGGCAGGCAAGACAAGGGGACGTCATGGCACAGCTGGGGTGGTATCCGGACCCGACACGACCGGGTTACCAGCAATACTTCGACGGCTACTTCTGGACCGGACAGGTCGCACCGCTGCCCACCCCGGTGTATGCGGCACCGCAGGCGTACGGCACCACGCAGTATGTCGCTGCGCAATACGTTGACCGGCCCGCGCCCAACGGTGGGCTGGTCGCGGTCGCCTGGATCGTGGCGTTCCTGACCTTTCTCTACATGCTGCCGTGGGCGATTGCTGCCACCCGGAGCAAGTCGAATCAGGGTGCGATCGGCATCGTCAATCTGCTGCTCGGCTGGAGCCTGATCGGGTGGGTCGTCGCGCTGGTGATGGCCGCCTCAGCCGAATCGGCGGCACCGATGGTGCTCGTACAGCCGGTGGCCACCGGCGTGCCGACGTGGACCCCGCCGGCTGCGGCGCCGGGATCCCCACCGTGGCCGCCGGCCGCCGTCGACTCGCCGAACTCGCCCAACCGCATGCTGCCCGCCCCGGTGGAGGGCCCAACCCGGCTGCCGGACCGAGCGGTCGACTCCTACACCCGGATCGAGCCACTCGATGCCCCAACGGAAGTCATCCGCGACGAGCGGGCGTGACGCGCGGCGATGAGTCGGGGCTGGGTCCTCACGGTAGGGGCCAGAAGAGGAAGATCACGACCAAGTATTGCCGCGGTGAGCTGACCATCGCTGGCTCCACAGCGGGACACCCGATGTTGGGCACTACGTACCCGCCGCGGCGTGCTCCCGGAGATATTCGCGTAGATAGGGCAGGGAGAAGTCGACGTAGCCGCGCTGCGTGGCATGAATGAGTTCCGCGGCGATGAGTCGTAGGCGGTATTGGCTGGCATAGTTTGCATCGACACCCAAGCGACTCTGAATGTCGGACATCCGAGATGGACCGTCGTTCTCGGCCATGGCGAGCAGAAACGCCTTGTCGACGTCGGATGCGGAACTCAGCGCGGGTTCGTGGATGAGTGCGCCGAGCCTGCCCCGCGCGTTGGCAACGCCGTGTAGAGCGTCAACACCACGGTCTTGCCCGCACCTCTAGCCCCCGTGTACAGGGTGGCGCGGCCGGAGGAGCCCGGCCCATCGTCCAGTGCCTGGCCGAACTCCGCCAACACGTCGTCCCGGCCGACCAGCAGGGGCGGGCTGACGCCGAAGGTGGGATGGAACGGATTGGTCACACCGCCGAGGCTACCTCTGCTTTAGAATCCTTTAGTATCTTTAGATTCCTTTAGACTCGTGTCGGCAAGCGTGACCGCAACCTTGACCGCTCGCGCCGCCCCTCAGCTGGAGCGCTTGAGCGCCAGCGCCTTGCCGGCCGGCGTGGTCAGGCGTACGGCGGTGACGCCCTTGGGGGCGGGGCTCAGCACTCGTACCGCGGTGATGTTCCCGCCCGGCGGGACGGTGGAGATGATCTGCTGACCCGCGACGCCGCGGGCGGCCTCCAGGCAGGCCTCCTTCTCGGGACTGTCGGGGGCCTTGGCGTACCAGGCCTGCGCCCGGGGGATCACGTTCAGCGGCTCGCGTATGGACTTGTCGTCGAGGACCAGGAACAGCGCAGACGGCTTCAGCGGCGCATTGTCCAGGTTGGTGATCTTGACCTGGGCCCACAGGACGGGCGGAGCGTTCATCGCCTGCCGGCAGGTCTCCAGCGCGGCCAGGTTCGGCGCGTCGGCCCCCGGGGTGGTGGTGAGCAGGACCTGGACCCGCTGATCCTTGTCGTTGGCGGCCCACGTCCCCGCGCCCTTGACCGTCGCCTCCGCAGAACCGGACGCGGAGCCTGATGCCGATTCGGACGGGCTCGCTGAGTCCGACGCGCTCCCGGAGGGACTACCCGACCCGCTCGGCGAGGCGCTGGAGCTACCAGATCCGGAGGCGCTCGGCGAGGTCGAGGCTGGGTCGGTGCTGCTGCTGCAGCCGGCTACGACGAGGACGGTCGCCGTCGCGGCGATGGTCAGGGCGGTACGGGCGCGCGTCATCAAGAAATCTCCTGGAGTGTCGGTCGGTGTTCGGCAAGGACGGGTGTCCCCTGGTCGCGACTCATGAGCCCCGTCGAGGGTTCCCTCGACACCACCCTGCCCGCGAGGTCGGCGGCCAACACCTCGGCAGCGGCACGGCATCACGCGTCGCTGGTAGGGCCATCTCCTGCTTGCTGCCCCGCGGACCAAGGTCGCCGTCGTGGCTGCGCCCAGGCTGGCTGCTGGGGCCGCCTGACCCCGCCCGCCAACGGGCCCTCCGTGGCTGGGCGGGCCGCCAGAACCAGGGGGCCGCCGTACAGCCTTCGGACTACCCAGTACGTACACCGGACAGGGCACTCAGGATGTCCACCGCGAGGAAGACCCGGGTTCGTCGGCCGGTATCGATCTCGGTGAGAATGCCCGCCGCAACGAGTTTCTCGATGTTCACCGTGGCCGCCCGATGGGTGACGCTCAACAGCTCCTGCGCTTTCCGGATCGTCATCGCGGGCGTGGCGAAGAGGGAGTCAACGAGCATCCCCGCGCGGGCAGACCCCCGCGGCGTGGCAAGCCGACAGCGGTACTCCTCGCGCAGATCCCTCAGGACGGTGGCCCGCATGATGGTGGCGCGGGCCTGCACCGCAACGGCATCCAGGAAGTACCTGAACCAGCCCTCCCAGTCGCCTGCGGTGCTGACCGCCAACAACGAGTCGTAGTAGGCGTCTCGGCGTGTGTCGATGTAGGCGGAGATGTCCAGTAGCGGTGCGGGCAGGAGGCCCCAATCCACCAGCAGGGCGATCACGAGAAGCCGTCCGATTCGTCCATTGCCGTCGATAAAGGGATGGAACGCCTCGAACTGATAATGGATCGCCGCGATCCGGAGCAAGGGCGGCAGTTGTTCGTCGGTGGCGTGCAGGTACTTTTCGAGGGCGTCCAGACAGTCGGCCAGGTCCGCCGGGGCAGGTGGGACGAAGGTCGCGTCGTCCAGCGCGCTGCCCGGTGGACCGATCCAGTTCTGCGTGTCGCGGAACTGTCCGGGTCGTGCCCGGTGGCCATGCTGCCCCGTCATGAGGAGGGCATGCGCCTCCAACAGCAATGGCAGGCTCATCGGGAGCCGGCGCTGGGGATCGAGCAGGTGGTTGGCAGCGGTCACGTAGTTCGCCACCTCCTGGACGTCTCCCGACTGCCGGGCCGCCTCAGGGTCAACCTCGAAGAGCACCAAGTCGGACAGGGAAGCCCGCGTACCTTCGATGCGGCTGGACAGTACGGCTTCCCGGCGCAGCAACGACAGCGCGAGAAGGTTCGCGCTGGGCAGCGTCCGACCCAGCCCGGAGACCTCACCGACCATCCGATCGGCTTGGGACAGGGCAGCGATCGTCTGTCGGGACAGGGCACCCTCAGGTGGTAGCCGGGGCGGCAAGAACGCCCAATAGCTCCCTTGGGCTCGGCGGAGGTTCACCTTGCTCGCGGCATGGAACTGACCCGGGTCCACTGCGCTACCTAACTCACACTCGCTCGAGCCTGTGCTACTTAGGACCCCTGAAAGTAGCACTGATCTCAGCGCGACGCCGACGGCCAGCCTCATGACATCGCGTCTTAGGTCGACGAGCAGTTCAGGTCCAGACGGCCAGACAGTGACCGAGTGGGACACGGCTCCAGCTGCCGAGACGTGCAGGCTAACTGCTGCGAAAGTGGTAGGTTACAGCCAGAATTAGTTGCACTCTAATTCCTGGGGGTGCCGTCGGTGCCAGGCGAGTATGTACCGAGACTCCTGGACAGCGCCATGCCAGCCCTGCTGGCTGAGCACCCGGCGCTCCTGGTCCAGGGGCCGCGAGCGGTGGGCAAGTCGACGACCGCCCGCCGGTATGCCGACGTCGTGGTGCAACTGGACCGGCCGGGGGAAGCGGCGGCGTTCGCGCTGGACCCGGATGCTGCGCTGGCTCGGCACGCGGCAGGCGGAGTCGTCCTGCTGGACGAATGGCAGGAGGTGCCGGAGGCACTCTGGGCGGTCAAGCGTGCCGTGGACGCGGGGGCCCCGCCTGGTTCATTCGTGCTGACGGGGTCGGTCCGCCCGAGGTCCGAAACGCCGCTGCCGACATTCGGCCGGATTGCGTCGGTGACGATGTGGCCGGCCACCCAGGGGGAGATCAACCGCAGGCCCGGAACGAGTCCGACGCCCATTCTGGATTCCTTGACTGCCGACGGGCCGGCTGCGTGGGTGGCAAGCCCTGGCTGGGATCACGCCCGGTTTGCCGAGGCGATTGTGCGCGGCGGGTTCCCGCCCGTCGCCTTCAACTCGCAGCGGTCGACGTCCTGGTTCGCTGCCCTGGCCGACGACGTCGTGTCGGTCACCAAACGGCTATCCCCGCGATTGGCGACCGACCGGTTCGAAAGCTGGCTCAGCGCTGCCGCACTGGCGTCCGCGCAGATCCCAGCGCTGGTCACACTTCTGGAGACGGTGGGGGTGAACCGGCGCACCGGCGACCGTTACGACGAGATCCTCACGGACCTGTTGCTGCTCGACCTGGTTCCCGCGTTCAGCAGCAACCGGCTGAAGCGCTTGGCGCGCAGTCCCAAGCGATACCTGACGGACTCAGGGTTGGCCGCCCACCTGATCGGCGTGGATGCTGAGGATCTGCTGTCCGACGTGGGGCTCCTCGGCTCCCTGCTCGACACCTGGGTAGTTATGCAGATTCGAGCCGAGATCCCTTTCGCTGGTCGAACGCGGCTGCATCACCTGCGAACAACGAACGGGCGAGAGATCGACTTGGTCATCGAACACCGGCGCCGCGTGTACGCCGTGGAGATCACTGCCCAGTCCGACCCGAGGAAGTCGCGGAAGGCCGCGCATTTGATCCGTATGCGGGATGAACTCGGCTCGTCGTTCGCCCGTGGAGTGTTGCTGTATGCCGGCCACCAAGCCGCGGAGATCGACGATCGCATCGTCGCCGTCCCCCTCAGCAGCATCTTCCAATCTGCACACCACTAGGTAGCGCAACGGCTTTGCCGGCGCGATGCTGGGCGGAAAGCAACGCCGCCGTACAGCATCAGCGCCTGGGCGTCTAACCCACGACGAACGCGTTGAACCATGGCGGTTACGTGCTCGAGTTCTGTCTGGCCACCGACCAAGGCAGCTGGCGGCCGGCCCGGGCCAGGGGTGTACGGATTCGATGCCAGGTCCATGTCACATACTGTAAGGGATTGTCTGAAATTCTATACAATCAACTTCAAGACTTGACAGAAGGCTCCAAAGGCCGGTTGTAGATGCCTGAGCACGTCCGCCTGCCATTCTCGTTCAGTCGACAGCGGTCGGCTGGTGATCGCCACCAGTGGTGGGGGGTGGTCGAGTTCGATCGTAGGAAGCCCACCACGTGGCCACAGGGCGTGCAGCCGCGCGACCCGAGGCGGCTGCCCGAGCCGCCGCATACGCATCCAGGGGATCCGACTTGCCCTGCGCACGGCGCGCGGACCGGTCGGGACGGTCGATAAGTCAGACCCCCACCTGGGGATGCCACCCCCATCCTCACTGTGGGGCGTGGTGGGGTTCGATCTTGGAATCGCAGCCACAGGCCACCGGTCGCCGACCCGAGCGGGGAGTAGTGATCGAGTCAGCGCACGACGGTCACAGCCACGGGGGAACTGACGGCGCGGGGAATGACGACCCGCCATAGCGCTGTTTGCTTCGGGCGCATCACCACGGTGATGGCACCGCCGCGGATGACGCAGGGTGTCGTCGAGGAGCGCCAACGATCCGTCGGACGCAGTCGTGCGGTACCTGGGATCGTTTGTACGCGGCAATAGGTAACGGACGTCGCCGGGTGCCAACCCGTCGGCCCGAATTCCTGGGCGGTGGCCCGAAGCTTGACCAGCGTCGTCAGTTTCACTCGGAGCGCCGACGAGGCAAGCGGGGTCACTCGGATTACAGCGGGGGGCGTCGGTCGCGGCTGGACCTCGAGTGTGAGTGGAGTTCCTGCCTGTTTGCCATCCTGGGACGTCAGCCGGTATTCGCGCGAGCCGTGCGTACGCAGATCGAGGCGGAGTGTCGGTGAGCCGTCGAACTGTCCGCTGGTCTGGTTGAAGCCGATCCAGACACCGCTCTCGGTGGCCCACGGCTCACTTGCACTGCTACGCGATTGGATGGTCCCCTGCCAGGCCGACCCCAGGGCAGCGGGGGCTCGTGAGCCGTCGCTGAAACTGTCCGTCAGTCCGGCCTCAAACGTCACATAGGAACCGTCGGTGACCGGCCCTGTGGCTGCAGTCGTGAGGTCCAGTGAGCGTCCGACGTTGGCGAACAC
>JBBQYX010000092.1:0-8549 GCA_038208295.1 Candidatus Nanopelagicales bacterium
CCCAGGACCCAGGAGAACCGCACACCGGCAGCGCCAGCCGGAACCTCAACGACCCCACAACACTCCCGAACACCCGATCCGGGCCCACGACCAACAAACACGACGTCACCAGCCACCGGATGAAACACCGAGGCTAGTGCATCGTCTTTCACCTGCAGCAAGTCCGAGATCCGATACTCCTGCACGTGCGTTCGGAAGAACTCACGGTCACGCTCTCGCAGGCTCAGGCGTGGACGCGCCTCGAGTCCTTGGACCAGGTTCCCTCGCTCGACCAGCATGTCGCCCAGGTCAAGGCGTAGTTCGGCGTTATCAGTCAGGTCTCTCAAAACAGACAGCAAGAGCGTCAGCGTGGTCAGGCGCTGCTGGCCATCAATGACGTCGGCCGATGGTTCGGTCTTGTCCTTGACCAGTACGACTGACCCTAGGAAGTAGGGCTCATCTGCGCCACGCTCGAGCGCGTCGATGATGTCATCGAGCAGTTGCCCGACTTGCTCACCTCCCCAGGCGTAGGGACGCTGGTAGTCCGGGATGTGGAAGTCGAAGTCGCTTCAGAACACCTTCGACAGCGGGACTTCGTATGCCTCGAGCTGCTTCACCGATGACCTGCCTATCCGTTCGTGGCGACCGTCACCCACGCGCTGATGGGGGTGGCTGGCTGCGCCCAACGCGAGTGTGCCCGACTTCCGTCTCGGATGATCGACCGGACAAGAGGCTGCGCCCTTGGCGGACTGCGTCCGGAGAACAGGAAGTCCCCGCTGCGGCTCATGTCGGCCGCCGTCGACGTGGTCATGGTGAAGAACACGACGCTGGCCTGACGGCCCTGGGACTTGTCCACCGTCCCCACGGCCACACCGCGGGTCCTCTCGTCAGCATCCGGACGGGCGCGCACCAGAGCGACCTAGTCCTTGTAGGGCGCGACCACGAGGACATCGGTGACTGTCAGAGGTCCCTGTTCGCCGTGCTGGTTGGTCCAGGTCGTCCCGATCAGTCGGCCTATCTCGCTCGCGACGATGTCAGCCTCCTCCTCCGACTCGGTGACCCGCTCGGCGTGGTCGGCGCGAAACCACCGCCGCAAGCCGGCGGGCTTCCGCTGTACTCCCGGGTGGCGCACCCACCCAACAGGCACGCCCGGGCCTTAGCCAAGATCTGGACCGTGCGGCACACGGCCAGCACCTAAACCGGGGTCAACCGCCGATCGCCGACCGGCTACCGATGAACGGGGCACGTCGGGGATCGGCTTGGCGCGGTCAGCGGATCGGTTGTTTCGTTGCCTTGTCCGGGTTGTCGTCCCGGGACTGGAATTCCCTGCGACACAGCCCCGCACTCGTCACGTCGTTCTCGCGACCTTTCCCCTGTGCCGTCCTCAGCGACGCTTCTGGCCAGCGGCGCGGGGATACGCAGCGGTGTCCGTGTGCGGGCTGTGGCGCGGCACGCCGGGCAGTGTCACGGCTTGCAGGCGGTTGCGGCCTACCCGAGTCATGCCGTTGTCGAGTTGAGGACGATCGATGCTGTCCGCCAGAACCGGTTATGTCCGTAGACCCCGGCAAGCAGAGTGGTTGTTGCCCATACCTGGCAGGTGTCCTCCCGTACGGCCAGAACCCGAGCGGTACGCAGACCTTGCTCGGCAGCGGCGCTGTGGCGGGTGGCGGGTGGCGGATGGCATGACGATGACTGCCGCAGACCGATGCAGCCCGGTCGTTAGCTTGTAAACGGCGGGGTAGGGGTTACCCCACTTCTCCGCGAGGTCCTCGCATGTGGTCCAGGCCGCTTGCACGCTGGGCGCGGTGTTGTTCGCTCGCAGGTCGTGGGCGGTCCTGTCGGAGTGCTGAGGGTCCCTGACGGCGCAAGGCGGCTCCTCGGCGACGACCACGGCGACAGTTGTGCCGAAGTGCCGGGTCGACCGGGCCGGCAGCCATTCGGCCGTCAGGGTGGTTCTGCCCGGTGGAGATGGGCGAGGACGGCTGGGTCGTTGATGTGCAGTCGGTTCATGACCTCATCACCGGAGCAGGTGAGTGGTCGAGGTGCACGCCGATGTCGTCCATGCGCACGATGCGCCAGGTGCCGCCGCAGTCCTCCCAGCGTTGCAGGATCGCCAGGGGTGTTTCGTTGTTGTCGTGGCTCATGACGGCAGCGCCGTGGGTGGCTGCATACCCGAGGGGGCTACGGATTCCCTCGGGGTTGGCGGTAGAGCCGCATCATCGTGAGCGGGGATCATGATCAGGGGTTTCCATGGCCACAGGCCGGCTTGGCGCATGCACGTCTCGGCGGTGTCGAGGGGACCGGTTGCCGTCGGCCCGACGTGGGTGAGGACGTCGGTCCGCCAGTTGGTGGCGGAGGCGCCGTCCGCGGCTGCGGCTGCTGCGAGTTCGGCGAGGTGTTTCGGGTGTGGACCGCACGCTGCCCGGTCGAGCCCTTCGGCCTGGTTGCGGGGATCGGCGAGTCCTTCCGAATGCATCGCGGTGACGGCTTCGTGGAGGTGGGTCAGGTCCGTGTGGAGGTCGTTCAGATGGCTCTGGTGCTGAGCGTCGTCATGGGGTCTTGGCCACGGTCAGCAGGACGGCGGAATCCTCTATGGCGTCGAGGGTGTGGCGTGCGGGGGGTATGACGAGCAGGTCTCCTGGGCGGCCTTCCCATTCGTCGTTGCCGGCGGACAGCCGGACACGGCCCACGACCACGAGCACTGTCGCGTCGCCGGGGCTTTCGTGCTCGGCCATGCTGTTGTCCGCGGTCAGTGCGATCAGGGTCTGGCGCAGGGTGCGTTCGTGACCGCCGTAGACCGTCTCGGCGCTGCGCCCGCTGCTCGCGGTCTTGGCGAGTGTGAGTTGTTCGCGGGCGACGGCGTCCAGGGAGAGTTTGTTCATTCTGTTGTCCTTTCCGTACGTTGTGATGGATGGCGCCGGGTTACGCGGGTCATGACGGCGCCTGGATGATTGGCTCGTTCAGGTGCAGTAGGCAGGCGCCGGGCTCGGCGAACGGTCGCAGTGCGCTGCGTTCGGGCGCGCCGCCCAACTCGGCCAAGATTCCCCGGATGAGGCCGAGGTGCAGCGGGCAGACGATGTCCGGGTGGGTCCGCGCCACGTCCAGGAGCGGGCACCGCCGCAGCCGCATGCGGGTCGCGCGGGCGTCGGCGCCGGGGTCGAACCCCAGGCCAGCCAGGAGGCTGACGACTTGGCGTCGGGCGTGTGCCCTGCTGCCTGTCGGCAGCCCGGTGGCCAGTGCACGACCCCAGGTGTCGCCCGCGGCGACAGCGTCGGCTTCGGGGTCGGCGCTGGTGCGCGAGAGGTGTGCGGCCAGCGCTGCGGCGAGTCCGGCGTAGTTACGGACCCGAGGGTCGGGCTCGGCTTGGCCAGCTGAGGCGGCGTACTGCCAGCCCGGCCTGCCGGGCCCGAGGATCGGCGCCGGTGACCGCGTGGCCAGACCCCGTTCGACCAGGCCCTCCAGGTGTTTACGGGTCGTGTTGGGGTGCAGGCCAAGCTCAGTCGCCAGCGACTCGACCGTGACCGCGGCAGCCGACTGCTGCAGTCGTTCGAGCACGCGAGCCCGCTGCGCGGACAGCGGCGCGGCCCCGGTGTCGTGGCGAGCCGCTGCCGGCCCTAGTATTTCCACGTATAGCAGTGTAGTAAATATCAGCGCGATCGGACACCTTCGATGCAGAGCGAGGACCTCATGTGCTCCTACTGCGGTTGCCGCGCCATCACCGAGATCGGTCAACTCACCGCCGAGCATGAGGCGATCATCAACGCGACCGGGGAACTCAGCCGGGCCGCAGCCGCAGGTGACGGCGTCGCAGCACACGCCGCAGCCGACGCGCTCTCTGCGCTGCTGGAACCACACACTGTCCGCGAGGAAGTCGGTCTGTTCACCGAGCTTCGGCGGGATCCGGAGTTCACCGCACACGTCGACGCGCTGTGCACAGAACACCGCGAACTCGACGCACACCTCGCGCGGGTGTCCAGCGGAGACCTCGCCGCCGCACCCACCCTCGAAACCCTGCTGCGCCGCCACATCGACCGGGAAGAGAACGGCATCTTCCCCGCTGCTGCCATCGCCCTGGACGGGCACACATGGGACCTGATCGACGCACGAGCCTGACCCAGCGACAGCGTCGAGAGTCTCAAGTCACGTCAGGCACCCAGAGCGACCGTTCAGCAGTTGCGATCATTCGCCCGTCACACATCCCGACCTATATGACTCGCGGGCGTCGTCGCAGTTTCGGCTTCAGAGATGCGCCGTCCAGGTGCTGGACCGTCGGGCGGCTTCGTAGATCTGCTCGATCTCTCCGGGTCGAATCCGCGGTGACAGGCCGGTGAGCCAGGGTTGCGGGGTGCGGGCGGACATGACGTAGGCGCCGCGTTTGGGTGTCTCCTTAATTGGTGATGCGGCGGGCGCCGACGATGGCGATCACGGGGAAGGCGATCACGGGCTGGCCGCTGGCAGCGGCCAGCCCGTGCGGATGCCCGGCGGGCTTCGGCTCGGGCCTTGCGGACGTAGTGGGTGCGGTGTCCGTTGACCAGGACGGCGTCGAGGGCGACCCAGACGCTCCCGCCGGGGTGATTCTTGGTGTTAATGGTGAACACTCCGCCGGGGCCGATGACGAGATGGTCGAGGTCGACTTCCTCGCCGATGGGTAGGGCGTGCAGGACGTGCCAGGCGGGGTCGAGGGCGGTCAAGAGTGCGGCGACGCGTTGTTCCCCGTCGGCGCCGATGCGGAAGGCCCGTTCGTCGGTGTGCAGGTCGAAGACTCGTGCGATGGCTGTACGGATGGAGGCGGGCTGAGCGGCCCCGCGTCGCGCTAGCGCGCCAGGCCACTGTGCATCGTCAGCGCAGCAGAACTAAGGCGTGGCGGTTAGCCGCCCGTTGTTGCTGCCAACCCGGTTGACTATCCCCAAACCCGCTCAGTCAATGGTTCGTGGTGCGGGTGAATCCGTCGTCACGCTGCAGGGAGTTGCCTTTTACGTCGGCCCGCTGGTCAGATGACGCGCAGGAGCGTGATCCGAGTGGCGACGGTTCCGGTCCTATTCGCGAACACGGCCCGGTACCGGTAGTTATTCTTGGTCTTGTTCGCCGTCACCGTCAGGGTCGTGCTTCGCGCCCCAGGGATCAGTATGAACGCTGCGGTGAGACGCGGTGAATACTGCCAACGAACGATTGGGGCAGGGCGTCCTGTCGCGGCGGCGGTCAAAACAAACCGAGCGCCCGCTTTCACGCGGACGAGCGCGGCGGGTTGCCGCGTGATGCGCGGCTTGACTGCGGCAGGTGTGGTTGGGCGTGGGACCGGCGTCGCCGTCGGTGACGCAGTGGGGGATGGGGTTGGCGTGCTCGTCGGGGTGATTGACGGAGCAGGCGTGGGCGTAGGCACCGGGGCGGGGGCGACGGTGACTGACGCGGGGAGTTCGGTGGAGGCGGGCAACGTGTTGGGAACGAAGTAGGTGATGTGCACGGTGAACGGGGGAACGAGTTCGGCCTTGGCGCAGACATCCTCGGTCTTAGTCACGGTCACCAGCCCGGACTGGGGTGCGTCCATGAAGATCGTGAAACCCAGGTTGTACCTGGTGGAGTCCTGAAGGGACACCTGCGCCGAAGCGCGCAGAGGCAGCGTTCCCGTGACGGCGGTCATCGCGGCCGTCATAGGGATACACCCGCCGTGCGGAATCGTGAAGTCCGTCGGGATTTCGAACACGGCCCCGTTGAGGGTCGCCGTCGCTGCGACAGCGGGAAGGGTGCCTACCCCAGTTACCAGTCCGGCAGCTACAGCGATCAACACGGTCGCGGTGGCCGCAGCAGCGGAAGTCCGGTTTCGCATGCTATTAACCCCCTGAGCAGGTCGTTCGCGAGGCAGCCTTGCCCTCCCGACGCCAGACTACTCCGGGCGATGGTGGGATGACCGAACAGCCGGTCCCCACGTCGCCCGAGTGAGTGCGCAAGTCTGAAGTGGCCACACTTGGGGCGATTGTGCTGGCTTGAAGTGGCCCCGCTCTACCTACTGGTCAAAGATTGTTTTGGGGTGTGCTGGCGGCGCTGATAACCGGTCCGTGGCCGCGGCGTTGGGGTGTTCTCCGGTCACGGTCGGGAAGTGGCGGGCCTGGCTCGTGGCTCACCGTCTGGGGTCTGGCCGATGAGCAGCGCTCGGGTCGGCCGCGCACGATCAGCGTGGACCAGGTCGAGGACGTGATCGTGTCCACGTTGGAGGCCGCGCAGAAGAACGCGACGCATTAGAAGCGAGCGAAAATGGCTCAGCGCACGGGCCCTGTAGAAGTCGACGATCGGGAAGATCTGGAAGGACTTCGGTCAGAAGCCGCACCGGGTGGACTACTTCAAATTGTCGACTGATCCGTCGTTTATCGACGAACTCTACGACGTTGTCGGTCTGCACCTGAACCCGCCGAGGCGGCGGTGGTGCTGTGCTTGGATCTATGCCGAGACCGCGACTATGCCGGGGGTTGGGATTCTAGGTCTCGTCATCGCTGACGTGGCTGGCTGTGCGCGTGGTCGCCGTCCCTGTCAGGCTGTGGTGAGACATCCCGGAGCCCTCGGGTCCACCGTGGAGGGTGGTGACAGGAGAGAGGTTTCATGAGTAGTAGCGAGTCTGTGCATCCTGGTTCGGAGGATCGTGCCGAGTCGGGTTCAGGACAGCCGGTGGACCCGGCGCCTCGTCCGGTGCGGCGGACGTTCACCGCGGCGTGCAGGTCATCACCGGTTACCGCATGGTCTCGCGACAGGATTAGCACGTCGGCGTAGTCGCGCCATCGGGTGTTGGCCGCACCTCGCTGCATCGCAGTGACGATCTTCTCCGCCAGCACGGACACCATTGGGTAGCCGCGCAGTCGGATGCTGCCGCCGAGCAGGCCGGGCAGGTCGATCTCCTGGGGGTCGGGGTACACCGGGTCGCCGACATTGACATCGACATGGAAAGCGATCTGGGCGGTCGCCAGCGCGTAGACCAGGTGAACCCGGACCCCGGAGTACTCGTCGTCGTCGCGGATGACGTCCACGCGGGTCTGCTCGGGCTCCAGGACCAGGCCGTCGGTGCGCGGCAGCGCCGCGATCGATGCGATCCGGGCGCTGACGACGACGGTGTCATTGTCGATGTCAAGGCCAAGGAAGTCGATGTCCTTGGTCGGTCGGCGGGCGTTGAACGCGGCGAGCAGCACCCCGCCCTTGAGGATGAATACCTCTCGTTCGCTCGAGCCAGCGAGCCGGCCGAGGAACCCTTCCAGCGCGAAGAGGGTGAGCAGACCCGGGAACGTCTTGCCCTGACTGCGGGCCATGGCACGCAGGTCCAGGTAGGCCCGCCCGGCAACGCCGTCTCGTGACACCCTCAAAGCAGGACCTGCAGGGTCGCCAGCAGCGCCGCGCACGCGTGCGGCCAGTGCTTGGCCAGGTTCAGCAGCTCGGCTGGCTGGGCGTCGGGCGACCTCAGCCAGCGGCGCAGCGCACCGATCGCCAGATCGCGGTCCGTCGAAGTCCGCGGGTTGAACGCATCGACGATCGAGCGCGCGGCGCTGTACAGACCGATCGTGAGGCCCGGTGCGAGCGGGAGAGCCCCGCGGCCGAGGTCGAAGGTGGCGGGGTCGAACTGATGCCACGCTGCCGTGGCCGGCTCGGTCGGGCGGTGCGTCCCGCGCGGGACCGCCATGTGCCAGCGGGCCGGGATCTCGTCGGTGAGGCCCGCCTGGGCCAGGGCGGAGTTCAGGCAGATCGTCGCGGCCGGCGCGCGCAACGCCGCCTCGATCAGGTCGAGGTCGGCGTCCTGGGTCTGGTCGACCTGCCGGAGCAGCCCACGTCCGAACCGGTCCAGGATTCCGTCCGCAATCAGGCGGTCCAGAATCGTGTGCGTCAGCCCAGCCGCCCCCGCGGTGTCCCGGGTGAACGCTGCAGGCAGCCGTCCCAGGATCGGGTCGGTCGGCGTCCGTTTCCTGGCCATCCTGCACCGCAATCCGTCATTTTCCTGCTCTGAGACTTCCCTGTGAGGTAGACTTTGCCGTGTTGCGGAGGTGGGCGCAACCGGATTCGGCGGAGCAGAGATACATAAGCGAGCGGCAGGCCATTGAAGCCGCTACCGTCGGCCGTATATGGCATTGGCGGAGGAGCGTGGCGATCTGGCCATGTTTACGTTCATAAGTTCGGGGGAACTCCTCTCAGTTCTGCAGAAGTCTGGCTCTCCTGCCGTTTCCGTGGGTGCTGTTCCATGATCGTTTAGGGCGCACGCCGTGCTGTGTCTAGGTTTCTGGACTGTCGAAGGACCAGGGACCAGGAGGCGAGCACGGCGTGCGTATGAACAGGGTATTCAAGGCGCTGCTTGGGGTCGAGCACACGGTGATCGAGTCGGTGGAGTTGCAGGCTGCGGGCGGGGGTGAACCGGCGGGGCTGGGTGAGATGGTGTTGGTGGTCTCGGTGCGGGCGACGCGGTCGCGGGCGTCGCGGTGTTCGTGGTGTCTGCGGCGCTGCCCGGGCTATGACCGGGGTGAGGGGCGTCGCCGTTGGCGGGGGCTGGATTTCGGGTCGGTGCGGACGTTCTTGGAGGCTGATGCACCCAGGGTGAGGTGTGC
>JBBQYX010000093.1:0-8483 GCA_038208295.1 Candidatus Nanopelagicales bacterium
CACCAAGGCGAACCACTCGCGGATTAGGGTGGTGTCGATCTCCTGCAGCGGGACTAAGCCGAGCCGCAGCCGACGGTGTTGGCCGACGAGTTCCGCGAGGATCCATCGTCGGGCCAACTGCTCGTACAGTTGTTGGGTCCGTGGGCGCAGATCCATCCGCCCGGCCAGCCAGGTCGTGACGTAGCGATCCAAGGGGATTGTGCCGCGGTCGGGATCACGCCAGACCCCACGATGCAGATCCGCTTGAACACCGGCCAGCCACTGGTCGGCCGCGATCTTGGTGGCGAACGTTACCGGCGCCGTGTGCGCGTAGTTGACCGCGTCGATGTAGCTCGCCTGCCACCGGCCGGACGGCAGCCGGCGCAGCCGCCCGAACGTCCTGCGCGAGCGCCTGCCTGTCATGCGGCTGCCCCGATCACACCAATGGCCACCTCTCGAAGGTGAGCCACTATTGCACGATATTGCACGACGAGGGCATTTCTCGGAATCTGACGATCATGAAATGAAGGTCAAACTGGCTTTCACCTGCGTAAACATGTGCTCCGCCGCCAGGTCTCGATCCTGGACATTCAGCTTCAAAGGCTGACGGGCTGCCATTACCCCACGGCGGACTGAGCCGGTCGGACCGGCCGGGAGTCGATTCTGTCACCGCCGGGCGGAAGGACCCAGGCGGCCCGCCGGTGGCCCCGAGGGGCCGGGATCCGGGACCCGGGACCGGCGAGGATTCAGTCGGTGCGGCGGGTCACTCGCTACCGATCGGCTGCAAGAGCCGCAGCGCGTGGTCGCCGCCGACCAGGTGCTCGGCGGCCCACGCCGCCACCGCTGGTTCCTGGGCGAACAGGATTACCTGACGGTCGGCTGACAGTTCCAGCAGCAGGTCGAGGATCCCGGCGGTGCGATCCGCATCGGCCTGCACCGTAACGTCGTCGAGTACGAGAGGGCACCGCTCCCCCGAGAGGGTCAGATGCTGTGCCAGCGCCACCCGCAGGAGCAAGTAGATCTGCTCCGCCGTCCCCAGGGACAGCAGGTCGGCCTGTCGCCAGCGGCGGTCAGGACCGCAGACCTGCACCTGAAGCGTCTTCGGATCGACGATGGCATCGAGGTATCGCCCAGCCGTCACCCGCGGGAGCCAGCGCTGCAGGGTGGCGGCCAGGACCGGCGCGATGGAGCGATGAACCCGGTCCTGCGCGGCGGTCAAGAAGTCGCTGGTCGCCTTGAGGGTGTCGGACAGCTCCTCGACCCGGTCCAGCTCGGCGTTGGCCCGGGCAAACGCCTCCTCGGCCTCGGGCACCGAGTGCAGCGTGCGGGCGCGTTCGCGTAGCTCTCCTTCGAGGCTCTCCGCGGCCGCGCTCGCGGTGGACGCAACGGCCCGATGGTCCGCCAGGTCGTGCCGCGCCACCTGCACCCACTTGCCGACGATGTCGGCGTCCGCTGCCGCGATCACGTCGACTTCGGCGATGCCGGCGGCAAGGTCGGCGGCAAGGTCGCGCTCAGCATGGGCCATTTCGGCGGCTTCGATCGCTGCCGTGGCCTTGCTCTGCGCCGCTGCAGCCGCGGCCGTCCACTGCTCGACAGACGTGGTCATTTCGACAAGGGTCTGCCCGGCGCATAGGTGTTGGAGCGTCGCCCAAGCTTCGGCATCGCGTTGAGCCGTGGCGAACTGTTCGTCTCGCTGGCTACGCCACCCCGTCAGGGCCCGAACATGCGTTGCGGCGGCCGCAACTGCCGTCGGCCCAAGCCCTGTCAGGTCCGCGTCACTTTCCGCACGCCAGCTGTCCGCCCCACAGTCACCGGGACAACTGGCGACGCGATGAGCGATGTCCGCCAGCTCGACCCCAGCCGACCAACGAGTTCGCTCGGCCGTGTCGTACGCCTGCTCCGCACGCAGCCGATCAGCAAAGGCACCTTGCAACGCCCCGCGGCCGGCAGCGGCCTGCGCCTGCACAGAGCGTTCGCGGCAGGCCTGCTCGTAGTTGTCCAGGATGTCCCGTACGGGCTCGGCCGGCTCAGCGACTCGGGTGCCGCGCTCGACCAGCGCGGTGCGCAACTGATGCTCGGCGGTCTGGACAGCAGCCTCGTAGACCGACCTGGTGTGCAGCCAGGCGGCCCACTGGTCCTCCTGATCGCCAGCAGCCTCCGCCTGCTCGGCCAGCATCCGCAGGGCGTGGCTGTTGCACGGCAATCCCCGTTCCCGGCATTCGTGCTGCACGGCAACCAGTCTCGCCTCGGCCTGTGCTGCCGCCGCACGGGCCGCCTGTTCCTGGTCCGCCAGGAACACAACCCGACTCGAGGCCTGAATCGCAAGCGACTGCGCGTGTGCCGCGGTGGTCCGAGCCTCATCGGCGGCCCGCCTGGCCAGCGCGACCGACGGGTCGTCTTCCAGTTGACCAGGGGCGAACTCGGCGTCGATGACGGGCTGGTGACCAGCCGGCGCGCGCTGACCGTCGAGGTGCTGGAAGTGCTCGACCGGGCGGGGCACACGCCGCGCGAAAACCCGCAGCACCGCACCCGCCGCCAGGGTGGCGACCACAGCAGCCAGCGCGACCAGGCCGGGAACCGGAAGCCCCAGCAGGACGAGAACCACGCCGAGGGTGCTGAGAACGCCGGCAGCGATCAGCAGCGGGCTGCCGAGTCCCCCGGTCGACCTCCACCTGCTGCCAGCACGCCCGGTCGCGGCCGGCTGCGTCGTCGCCCGGCGGTTGGCTTCGGTGACCGCCGCGGCGAACATCGCTGTCTGCTCCGCGGCCTGAACAGTCTCAGCCGTCCGCCGGGCCACTGTCTGAGCCTCGGCTGCTGCTGCCCGTTCATTCGCTTCCTCGATCCGGGCAGGTTCGTGGTCGGCCCGTACTCGCGCCCAGGATCGCCGGGTGGTGTCGTCCGCATGGAGCGCCGTATCGAGGGCGGCAGCAAGCTCCCGCACAGAGGTCGGCCCGGCTGCGATCGCCGCCTGCAGCGCTGTAGCGGACTCGTCATCCATCGCGCCCGCATTTGCACTGCGCAGGCCGCGGTCGGGCTCGCGATCGTCGTGGGCGGCCAGAACAGCTACCGCGCCCTCCCACTCCACGGCGGTGACCCGTACCGATTCGGCGACGAGCAGGTCTCCCGCGGGGTCTGCGGGCAACGCCGCCAACTGCGCCCGCAACTGCTGGCTGGTCTGGCCGGTCATGGAGGTCGGCGCTTCCGCGGCTTGCCAGCGGGCCAGCGCCGCTGCCACGTCGGAGCCGAGCTGCGCAGCCTCCGAGAACCCGGCCGGGGGACGGCCACCGAAGCGAGCGTCCAACTCGGTCACCTGCGCCAACACCCGGGTTGCGGCGGCCGCTCCGGCTGACAGCTCGGCGAACCGCTCCCCCGCCCGATCGGCCGCCGCCTGCGCATCCGCCGCGCCCCGGGCAAGTCCGTGCAGCGCTTCCAGGTCCTTCAAAGCCCCTTCGGCGTTCCGCACGGTCCCCGTCTCGACCACTGCGCGTGCCCGCAGGTCCTGCGCATGAGCCACCAAGTCGAGATAGTCCGCGTGCGCCCGACGGGCGTCCTCCAGTGCCTGCATCGCACGATCCCGCTCCACAACAGCGCAACGCAGCGGCCGCACCGAGGTGGGCCGGTCCAATCCGACGTGCTCGCGGGCGAAGGCGGCGATCCGGTCCAGAGCAGCCGCGGCGGTGGCGTCGGTCCCGGCGGTAGCGGCGGCACGCTGCAGTTGCTCCTGTAGGCCGTCGGCCACCGCCAGGATGCTCAACAGCTCGGCCTGGTTGATACAGGCGGTGGCGGCGAAGCTGCGGCGGTCCAACCCCAACCACCGCGAAGCGTCTGGTGAGCCCTCGTACATGATCTCGTTCGACACGTCGGCCCCGGTGATCAGGTCGACCGCCCGGCAGTTCACCCGGCCCCCGAGGTCCTGATCGAGCTCAATCCGCCGACCGTCATCCAGCGCAACCATCGCGGAGACCCGCCACTCGCCGCCGTCCCACGGCCGGTGCAGATCCGCAAAGTGGCGATCCTCCCGGGAACCCGCGCCGCGCCCCCGGCGGCGGCCACACGCTGCCGCGAACAGGGCCGCGTGCCAGCTGGACTTGGCTGACTCGTTCGCCCCCGAAATCACTGTCATGCCTGGGGCCAGCGACAGCGACTGACCGGCCAGCGGCCCGAACGCGTGCGCGGTCACGGAGTCGATGCGCATGCTCAGTGCACCTCCAACTCGTCGCTGCGGCCATCCAAGGCCCGCAGCCCGGTCACGAGGACCCGCCGGCGAGTCCCCTCGTCCAGATCGGCCGCAGACACGTCCCGGACGAACTGGCCCCGCACGGTCTGCTCGACCAGCAGACTGTCGAAGTCGTACGCGACCTGCACCCGTCCGAGCCGCGGCACCAGAGCCTCCAGCTGCGGGGCGACCCCCCGCAGATCACGCAGCCGTACGTCCACCTCGGGGCTGACCTCGCCGGACAGCGTGACGCGCACGATGCCCCTGAGGGTGGCCACCGCTGCGGCAACCCGCTCGCGCGCCTCGTCGGCATGCCGCACGCCGCTGATGTCCACGTCGACGTCCGTCACCTGCGAGACCGATACCCGATGCCGCGTACGTGTGACGCCTCCGTCCGCGGCCACCTCCACGAGCACCGCGCCGCGGTCGCCGGACTCACCGAAGGTCAGCGGATCGGGGTTTCCGGGGTAGGTATGCCATGCGGCGTCCCGCGGGCTGTGGAAGTGCCCGACCAGGGCGTGGTGCAGTCCGGTACGCGGAATGTGGTCCGCGCTGAAGGGGGCATGGGCAGCCTTGCCCTCCTCCTGCCAGCCGATCTCGCTGCGCTCCGAGCCGTGGAACAGGCCCAGATGCACGCCGTCGCGGTCGACGCCGAAACCGTCCAGGAACCCGTCGGTGTTCGCTGGCGCCCGGTGCGCGGCTCCCCACAGGGTGAGACCGTCGGCGAGGCTGACCGCGGTCAGCCGGTCCGCGGTGAACAGGTGCACATTGTCCGTCCAGTTCACCTGGGCATACAGGCTCTGCGGGCCCAGCCAGTCGTGGTTGCCGGGAGCGAGAAAGACCGGGCGGCCCGCCTCAGCGAAAGTGACCCGCAGGAACTCTGCGGTGTCTGGGGAGAACCGGTCGTGTTCATACAGGTCGCCCGCACAGACAACAGCGTCGACCCGGTGCTCGTGGGCCAGCGCCATGATGCGGCGTAGGGCATCGCGCAGACCGAAACGGCGGGCGCGTGCCACCTCAGCGTCGGCCCAGGCGAAGGGCGTGTCCAGATGCAGGTCGGCGAACAGCAGCAACTTCACCGGGTCCTCCCCACGCGGCTCGGAAGGTGGAAACCGGTCGTCTGACCGGCTGCCCACCACAGTGGCAGCAGGGTCTGACATTTCTGGCGATGAGCGTCCGCGCGTCGGCATCATCGACTGTTGGACGGTTACCCGAACGTAGGTTACGGTTGCGTAGGCGCCGTCCCCGCGGTGCCGCTTGGCGTCAATTGACGTCACGGACCGCGAGGAGCCCCACTGATGACTTCCTCCCCCGAAACCCGTACTCGATCCACCCCGTCGGCCGGGGATGCCGCGCTGACTGGTCACTCGTACGCCGCCGCGCAGGACGAAGCGGCAGCGGCCAACTCGGCTCATACGAGCCTCGCCGACCGAGCCACCTGGTCCAGCGACCAGCAGTCGATCACCGAGCGATTGCTCATGCTGACGTTCATCATTGTTCCGCTGCTGGCAGTCCTCGCCGCCGTCCCGGTTGCCTGGGGCGGCTGGCTGGGCTGGCGCGACGTCGTGCTGGCGCTGGTCTTTTACGTGATCTCCGGGCTGGGTATCACCGTCGGATTCCACCGCTACTTCACCCATGGCGCGTTCCGGGCGAAGCGTGGACTGCGGATTGCGCTCGCGGTTGCCGGCTCGCTGGCTGTCGAGGGGCCGGTCGCCCGGTGGGTGGCCGACCACCGCAAGCACCATGCCTTTAGCGACGCCGAGGGTGATCCGCATTCGCCCTGGCGGTTTGGTCGCGGCCCTCGCAACCTGGCCAAGGGGCTGGGCTACGCGCACGTGGGTTGGCTGTTCGATGTCGAGCAGACGCCGATTGCGCGGTACGCCCCCGATCTGCTTCGCGACCGCGACATCGTCCGCGTGTCGCGGGCCTTCCCCTGGTTGGCCCTCACCAGCCTGCTGCTGCCGGCCGTTCTGGGCGGCCTGCTCAGTTGGTCCTGGCAGGGCGCGCTGACTGCATTCTTCTGGGCCAGCCTGGTACGCATGACGCTCCTGCACCACGTGACCTGGTCCATCAATTCGATCTGTCACGTGTGGGGCAAACGTCCGTTCGTCACCCGGGACCGCTCCGCCAATGTCGCGTGGCTGGCCGTCCTCTCCTTCGGCGAGTCGTGGCACAACCTGCATCACGCCGAGCCGACCGCGGCCCGTCATGGCGTGCTGCGCGGCCAACTCGACCCCAGCGCCCGCGTCATCTCGTGGTTCGAGAAGGCCGGCTGGGCATACGACGTCAAATGGCCGCGTGCCGAACGCCTGGCCGGCAAGCGCGTCCCACAGGAAACCCCCTGACCGGGCCGAGGGAACCGGCCTACCGCCCGGACCCTCTTGACCCGCTCGCACAAGGTCCCGTCCCCCTCCAACCAGCGCAGGCCGACGGCGGGGCAGCCTGTGTCGAGGACGCCGTCCAGACGTCCGGCTCTGCGAATCACCTTCTTCCGAGACCGCGCGCGTCGGGACTCGACCAGGCCCACCATGATGCGGTCGTCATCAGTATCGGGCAGCCCGGTATGGAACCGACCGACCATCGAACGGCACCCGTCAGCCCGCCGCGGGCCAAGACCGAACGCATCCGGATGAGCGGCAAGCAGCGGCGCGAGCAGCTGCTCGACGTGGGCCGCAAGCTGTTCGCGCAGAAGGGTTACGAGGCGGTAAGCGTCGAGGAGATCGCCGCCAAGGCGGGGGTGTCCAAGCCGGTGGTGTACGAACACTTCGGTGGCAAGGAGGGTCTGTATGCGGTCGTCGTCGACCGCGAGGTCAACCACCTGCTGCAGATCATCGGCGACGCCCTGACCGCAGGACATCCGCGGGAACTGCTGGAGCAGGCCGGGATGGCGCTGTTCGACTACATCGAGGGTTCTGCCGACGGCTTCCGGGTCCTGGTCCGCGACTCCCCAGTCAGCACCACCACCGGCAATTTTGCCAGTCTCCTCGTCGATGTCGCCGCGCAGGTCGAGCACCTGCTCGCCCGCGAGTTCGATGCCAGGCACTTCAACGCCAAACTGGCCCCGATGTACTCCCAGATGCTGGTCGGCATGGTGGCGCTCACCGGTCAGTGGTGGCTGGACGTGCGCAAGCCCAAGAAGGACGAGGTCGTCGCCCATGTGGTGAACCTCGCCTGGAACGGCGTCGCGCATCTGGAGCAGAAGCCACGGCTGATCGCGCACCGCCGCAAGAGCTGACTCGGCACGCCCACCGGCAGCGTTGTCGGGCTAGTCCGCCTCACCCATCTCTCTCGACGTCAAGAATCCTAGGATCGAGAGATGACCCGTGCTGGCGAGGATGAGGCTGCGCGAGGCAGCGACCGCGACGAGGTCGATCGTCTGGTGGCCGCCTGGCGCCGCGAGCGGCCGGACCTGGACGTTGGTCCCCTACAGGTTCTCTCCCGGGTGACCCGGCTGGCCCGCCATCTGGATCTGGCCCGCCGCGACGCCTTCGACGAGCACGATCTGGAACCGTGGGAGTTCGACGTGTTGTCGTCACTACGTCGCGAGGGGGTCCCGTACGCCCTGTCCCCCGGCCAACTGGTAACCGCGACGCTGGTCACCAGCGGGACGATGACCAACCGGATCGACCGGCTGGAAACCCGCGGCCTGGTCGTCCGTGAACCCGACGAACAGGACCGTCGCGGAGTCCGCGTGCGGCTCACCGACGCCGGCCTACGGGCGGTCGACGACGCGCTGGCAGATCTGTTGGACTACGAGCGGCAGATCCTCGCCCGACTGTCCCCCGCCGAGCGCGACACCCTCGCCGCCTTGTTGCGGCGGCTGTCCGTACCCTTCGACAACGCCGCTGACGAGTAGCCCTGGCCCGTTATCTACTCAGCCCGCCTCAGCGAGCAGCACCGGATCGGTGATCTTCAGGTCCTCGTCGAGCTCCCGGGTTGGCGCACGACCGGCCGCGCCCAGCGCGTCGTGATAGGTCCGCACAGCATCCGCGGGGGTGAGGTCACCGCGCAGCACCGGCCGCATGAGGCCGACCAGGTCCCGCTGCGACTCGGCCCGCTGGATCTTGCGGCCGAACAGCGCGACATGCGCACCGTTGGCCGACGCCTGATGCAGTAGTTCATAGGTGTCCCGGGTCGTACCCGCAGCCCCGCCGAGAACCCCCACCACGAGGTCGGGGTCATGGCCGGATAGTTCGCGCATCGCGGCCGCACCGTTGTAGGCGACCTTCAGAAACAACGGACGGTGCACCGAAGTCACCCCGGCCAGGGTTCGGACGATCATGTCGTT
>JBBQYX010000094.1:0-7756 GCA_038208295.1 Candidatus Nanopelagicales bacterium
GATCGACGACGATAACGTGCGCCTAACGTTCCTCCGCTCTTGCGCTGTTGTCAACGATTGAAGCCTGACTGTTACGTCCTGACTGGCATCGCTTGGTCGTCCCGATCTGGTGCATTGACTGCCGACCCAAAACCGTCACTCATCCCAGAGCGTTGGGGTCGAGGCGGATTTCGATGGGGGGGAGTTTGCGGGCGCTGCGGCCGGCGGCGGTGGCGCGCAGTGCAGCGGTCAGGGCGTCGGAGGCGCGTAGGGGCACGGAGATTAGTTGCCGCACCCGGATGTCCACGGCCGTTGGGTCGTCCGGCTCGCGACGAGAGCTGACGGAATGGTTGTCCGCCCTGCGTACACGGTCCGGTTGGTTTGCAACCATTCGGGACTGACTGGTTTTGGTTGGTGCGGCGCGGGAGCCTCGTTGATCGACCACGGGCAGCGTGCCCCAGACCTGCGGATGCGGTCCCTTCGCTCCGGAGTCCTGGAGCAACTCCAGCACGGACGCGGTTGCTGCGGCGACGTCATCGGGGAGGCCGGTGAGGGCGGCCATCCGTACTGCCGGCGGCAGCCCGACGTCCCGGCGCTCGGCGAGTTCTCTCATCGCGAAACCCACCGGATCCCAACGCAACAGCGCCTGAACCGCCGGCCACCCCGACTCCCCCACCAACACAACCGGGGCGCCACTGCGAGCCAGCACCGTCGCGGCCGCCCAGCGCCGCCAGGTTTCCTGGGTCACCCGCAGATCCGTCCGGGCCAACAGCGTCGCCGCATCCAACAGCAGCACCGCCGCATACCCCGCCGCAGCAATCGGCTCGGCGCCCGGCGTAGCGATCGCCAGCGCCGGAGAATCGGACACCTCGGCCAGGACCGAGGCCCCGGATGAGGTGACAACCGGGATGCCCGGGAACGCGCGGCCCAGTTCTTCGGCCGTACGTGCGGACCCGACGCGCATCGACCGCAACCGGTGGTTACCGCACGACGGACAGATCCAGCCTGAGGCCGGGCCCGCTCCGGGTTTCGTTGCACGTGTCGCAGCACCAGCACCAGCACCACACCACGAACACGACGGCGACCCACCGGACTCCTGCAGCCGAAGCGGACCCGTACACACCACGCACCGGGCAGGGGCGCGGCAACGCTGGCAGGCCAACGCCGGCAGATAGCCCGCGCGCGGCACCTGAACCAGCACCGGGCCGTGCTCCAGACCTGAACGGGCGGCCTGCCAGGCGTCGTGCGGAAGTCGGGCGGCGCGGGCCTGCGGGTCGCTACCGCCGGGGGCGTCGCCGGTGACCTGCACCCGCGAAGCTGCGGCCCGGACGACTTCCCGCGGGGCGTCCATACCGACCAGCCAGCCCGACTCGACCCATTGCTGCACCTCGGGGGTACGGGTGTAGCCACCGAACACCAGCGCCGCCCCAGACTGGCGGGCCCGCAGGCCCAGGACCTCCCGAACGTGCGGGTACGGCGCCCGCGGCTCCGCCAGCGAGTCGTCACCGTCGTCCCAGCAGAACAGCAGACCAAGATCCGCCACCGGCGCGAACGCCGCTGACCGGGTGCCGACCACGGCCCGGATCGACCCGGACAGCACGTCGAGGAACGCGCGATACCGCCGCTCCGGGCCGAGGTCAGCGCTGAGCACCCGGTGCCGACCCGATCCCCAGGCGGCTTTCCACTGGGCGTCCACACGAGCAACGTCGCGGGCGTCGGGGACGACCACCATCACGCCGCGACCGGCCGCCAAGGTCGCCTGCGCCAACCGGGTCAGGGCTGGAATCCATTGCAACCCCGGCGATATGGCGGGCTCCGGCGACGGTTCGGCGACGGCGCCGGGCAACACGGTCCACGCGGCACGGGGGCCCACTCGGGAGCGATGCCCCACCCGACGCAGCAGCGCCGAGCCCCCGGGATAGGCCGCCCACTCCCCCGGCCCATCGACCGCGGGCAGCGCCTCGGCCACCGCCGCCGGGGCCCGCCGCTCCGCCCGCACCAACCGCGGCGGAACCGCAAGACGCACCACGTCGGCGAACGACCCGGCATACCGATCCGCCACCGCCCGGCATAACGTCGCGACTTCCGGGGTCAGCACCGGGATCTCCCCGACGACCTCGATCAGCGGCTCCAACGCACCGACGCGCTCGCTGCTGGCCACCCGCTCGAGCACGAACCCACCGACCCGTCGCCCGGCAAACCGCACCCGAACTCGTACCCCCGGCTGGGCCACCGCATCCCAAGCCGGCGGCACCGCGTAGTCGAACGCCCGGTCCAGATGCGGCAAAGGTACGTCGACCGCCACACGAGCCACTGGCAGCCGGACCCCAGGATCCAGACCCGCGTCCGGCGCGGGGCCGGGTGGGCGCGGAGTCATGGCAACAGTTCTACCGCGACCCCCCGACAGTTCCGGCGGCGACCGACCTGACGCGGTGGACAAGCACGTCGTCAGGCGCGGATCCGATCCTTCACCAACATCGCCGGATACCAATCCGCGCGGTCAGGTAACCGCGCTGAAGTAGATCGTCATAACGTCATCCGAGATGCAGGACGCGGTCGGCATTGTCGAGTGTGATCCGTAGCGCGGTGGCGTCTTTGGCCAAACTGTCCTTCTGCGTAACCATTGCAGCACGCTGCTGCTCGGCTGTGACGCTGGTCCATACCGCAATTAGATCGGTGCGGTCCTTGCATACGGCGTCGTTGGCGGCCACTGCGCGTTCGGCTTCACTGGCTCTTTCAGTCGCCCACTTCGGGTCGTCGATCGCCGCAAGGGGATCGGGATATTCGTAGCCGGCGTCCGCCATGCACGAACTCCACCGCTGCATCGCGGCGACCAGGCTGGAGTCCTCACGGGACCTATCGCCTGCCCCGAGCGCCGCGGAGTCCAGGAAGCCGGAATCCCAGCCGCCGCCGTGAGCGGCCAACTGCCGCGCCGCCTGACCCACACACCCGCCTTCTGGACCCGCCACACGCACACCGGTTCCTGGGTCCTCACCGAGCAGGGCGCGCAGGACAGGTGCGGGCACTTGCCGGGAAGCGACGTCCGCTTCCCGAGCCCGGTCGGCTTCGGACGGGTCACCCCACCCGTGGTATCCCACGGCTGCGCCTTCGACCGGATCCAACAGCCCGAACAAACGTTGATGTTTCCCTGCTACCTGCCCCGGCGTGTACGTGTCCGGCACGGACATGTCCAACCCCATCCCACGCAGGCACGCGCGTCGCGCGACCATGTCCGCGCGCTGCAGCCGCATATCTTGCTCTGCCGTCGGATACGACGAATCCAGTGGAAGCTGAATAGCGGGTACGGTGATCGGCTGCACCGCGGGAATAGGTGATGAACCGGCGGAGCCGGGTGTCGAACCTGTCAGGATGGCAGCAGTCGACACGGTGACAGCGGTCAGTGAAGCAGCCGCAGCGAGTATGCGTTTCATGGAAGCTCCTCGTCTTGAGTGCTGGAATATGGGGAGGACATAGGACGTGCGGCTTATAGGCACCAGTAGTAGTTGGTCCCTAGCCAGCACGAGGAGGAGAATCGATCATTGAAGGAGCCACCATCCGGTGCCATCACGGTGGTTAGATTAGAGCGCGTACCGAGCGGTTTTACAATGTGGCCGTAGCCGCTGCCATAGGCATTGGTGTAATACTTTGCCTGCTTCGTAGAATCGAGATTCTTTAAAGAGCTGACATTGTCGTTGAGAGGGCAGGTCCATGGAATGATGCAGCCGTTGAAAGTCCTAGACGAGTAGTCGGCCGTCGAATAGAACGTGTCGTAGATCCACGAAGTGAAGTAGGCATCGACGTAAAGACAGGTCTCTTCGGCGTCGCAGACGCCATCACCGCTCGATGCTTGCGCTGGGGCCGTCCACAGTCCGAGGCTAACGATAGCGATGATAACTGGGATGGCCATACCGACGCGGCGCCGGATGGCCGTTCCCACCATGACGTTTGTGTGCATACTGTCTTTCCCTTCAGATCCGTAATGCGTAAGAGGGGGATCTCGGATGGGTACTTTCAAAGATAATGTGGCGCACACATTAGAATTGCTAGTTGACTTGCATTGATGCTCCCCAGTGAGACGATAGGTCTGGCATCTCGTGGTAGTAGTAGGAGCCAACGGCGAAGCCAACAATCATTCCGGCTGCGGCGACACCGCCGGATACCGACTTATATATCGTTCCTCCCGAGTCTCCGCCCTGTGCCAAAGTGGAGCCGTCGGTCGAAGTCGCCACTGACAGGTGGCAGGTGGTAACACCGTCAACGAATATCTGACACGTGTTTCTGACCCCAACACGCGCTGTGCAGTTCTCGGCCGTGTACGACCCAGCGAAGCACAGTGCACCCCCGGATGCAACGGCGGTGCTCGCCTTGACAGGTTGAGAAGTGGAACAAGAGTTGCAGCCAGTAAATGCGGACGGTGAGCCACCACTAGGATCGGCGAATCCGATGATCTGATTATCCCAGCCATTCTGAGATAGCTCTCGCTGGTGGGTGGCGCCGACTTCGATCCCGTTATTCGTCCAGATTCGAGATCCGCAGTGCCCAGCCGAGAAGGCGTACTCTATGCCTGACCGCTTGATCATGAAGTTGGCGGAACAGGCGGTGCCAGAAGATGAGTTGTACAGCCTGATTCCGCCAAACCATGGGACGGAGTCGGCTAGCCTCCCGTACAGCCGAGTGCCCCGTTCGGAGGCATAGAACTGCGGAGAGTTGCCGGTTGCCGCGAGGGCTTGAAGTGCTTGTGGGGGAACGGATCGAGGATCGGTTACGCCGACGTGGGTACGTCCCGTTTCGGGATCGGTCCACCATCCGGTCAGCATGTCGCCGAATAACGCCTTACCGGTATCGGATTTCAACAGGGCGTCGGCTCGTCCCGCCGGGCTGTTCGGGTCTGAGCCGAGGGCCGAGGGCCCTTGCTGGATCTGGTCCTCGTCGGTGCCGACGTACGGGGTCGGGGTTGCGTCGCTCAGATGCACGGTAACGGTGGGACCCAGGATGCCAATGACCTTGGCCGAGACGGCGAGATCAGTGACCCCGACCTTCAGCGTGCCGTCGCCGGGACTGACCGACCATTCCACGAGACTGTCGCCCAAGATCGCGCGTAGCTGGAGACCTGGGTCGACGGGGTTGGCCAAATTAGAGGGGTCGATTCGTCCGTGGTCGCCTCCCGCGGATGCCGGGACAGCCATCAACACCCCGAAGAACACGACGATGAGTGCCATCGCTGTGGCCAGCATGCGAACGGGTCGGACCATCGTGAGCTCCTCGCCTGCTTTGCTCTTCGGCTTTGTCACCCCTTTATGTCCGCTGCCGCTGTTGCGTCACCTGCGCACGGCCGGGAGCTGACGGCCGGTCCTCGGCCGAAGTGTGCGGGGTCATCAGGGCACAGGGGTGAACCCGAGCCTCGCGCAGGCAGTGTCATTGCCGGGTACGACGTGCAGCGCTGTGTCGCGACCAAGACAGGCCGTCCAGCGGGGCGGGCCGGCTGCCCGCTGCGCCGCGCCTTCGGAAGCCGAGTTGCCGGTGCCCACGTGAGCGCATGCGGCGACCGCGGCCTGGGGCTGCAATGGCGGCGAGATGTCCGGCGGCAAGAGCACCACTGTTACACCGCTGGTGGTCGTCGGCCCGAGGTGGCAGGACACGGTGACCGACTCGGGCGGCGTCAAGGTGGATCGCATGCCCAGGCCCATGCCCACTCCGACGGCTGCGGCGGCCACGAATGCAACCGCGGCGGCGGCCAGCAGTGGGCGGCGCCGACGCGACTGTGGCCTCTGCTCAGATGCCTGGTCGGCGTCGCGGACGGTCGCGGTGAGGACGGCCAAGTGTCGTAGACGCACCGCTTCGGGAATCTTTCGGTCGCCCGGAGGCACCAGGAGAGCGTGCAGGTCGTTCAGATTGTTCATGCGGGAGCCTCCGATGAATCCAAGCCGGGCAGAGCCTCGCGTAACCGTCGACGCGCCCGGGACAGGCGAGAACGGACCACCCCGCTCGGTACTCCCAGCGCGATGCCGGCCTGGCTCGGGGTCAGGTCCTCCCACACGCATAACGCCAAGACCTCCCGGTCGCCGCGGGACAACCGGGCCATCGCGGCCAGCACTCGCCGCATCAGCACCTCGTCATCGACGCGCGCAGCCGCTTCATCGGCAGTGTCGGGCACCACCACGGCCGAACCAAGGGACTGGGCCGTCAGCCTGGCGAGAAACGCCGACTCCCGTCGCGTTGCTCTGGCCCGGTTACGCATCGTATTCAAGGCCACGCCGTAGAGCCACGGCCGCAGCCCAGCCCGATCGTCGACGACCACGCTGTCCCGTGCATTCCACGCCTGCAAGAACACCATCGCCGTCAGGTCCTCCGCGTCAGCCCAATTCCCCGTCCGCCGAAAGCAATATCGGTACACCGCATCCGCATGCCGCTCATACACTTGTGCGAATGCAGTGGCGTCCCCAAACTGCACCGACCGCCATAGATCGGCATCGACAATCACCGCCACGTCCCATCTATGTCCGCACCGGCGTCAACGTCACCGAGGACCCGGGGAGATTTCCCTGGCAATGCGCTACCAGGCGGAGCCCCTCGCAACAGCGTTCCGCATCTCGTCGGGCTGCCCGCTCATGGCCGCCGTCACCTCCCGCCTGTGACCGAACGTCTGCTGTGCCCGCGCGTTTGCGACCGGACTACTACAGTCCCGATGACCATGGTCGGTCCACGCGGCTCGGGGGCCGATTCGGTGGCGCTGCCCCACTTACCCGGCCAAGCGAGGGCGACTCATGGCCACGGGCGGCCGGCCCGGCCGGGGTCTGCCGGGGCGCTGAACTGAGTCACTAAGTCACGGCCGAATGCAGCCCCATGCTGCCGATGACGACACGCGAGCGCACCTGTCGGCCAGTTCAACGAACTCCGCGTTGCGTCCTCTGCCGTCCTCATTACACCCGTCAACTTCGATAGGCGTGGCCTCGGTGAGCGACCCGCTGCACCACGACGGTGCTGGCGTCGTCATCGACCCGGTAGATGAAGCGGTAACTCCCCCGCCGGGCCGCCCACAAGCCGAGCAGTTCTCGCTGCAACGGCTTGCCTACTCGTCGCGGGTGGGCGGCGAGGTCGCCGAACGCGAACTCGGCGACGGCTGACGTGACGCGAGGCGGGACGGCCTCGAGGTCCAGTAGCGCGCGGGCGGTGAATACCACCGTATGGCTCACGCGCGTCGAGGGACGCCCAGCCGTTGGCGGACCTCGTCCTCTCCGTACACCCGCCCGGCGGCGGTATCGCTGTCGGCCTCCGCCAGCGACCCGGCAATGTCGGGCTGCGACAGCCAGAACAGCGTCTCCTGCAGCGACTCCCATTGGTCGATGCCGATGAGGACCGCTGCGGCCGAGCCGTTCTTGGTGATCGTCACCTCTTCATGGGTCAACCTCGCGGACTCGACCAGTTCGTTCAGCTTGTCCTTGGCGGTGGATACGGAGACGGCACGAATGCAGACATATTAGCCCGGATCCCGGCCTGAGTCTGAGGTAGGCGTCTATCAAAGCGCATCGACCCCTGTGGTATAGGCGGCTACGTCGACCGCTGGGACGGCGGCTGCCACCCCGCAGCCCTAGTCGCACCTCACCGGGCCGGGCCATGTTGGTGAATCGCCCCCGGCCTAACCTCGGCGTTTCATGAGAATGTGACTGACTCGACGTTGTAGAACGTGAATGTGCCCGTCCTGCTTGGGAGACTTGGACTTGCGAGAGTCAAGGCGACCAAGAGGGCGAGCACTTTCAAGGTGAAGAGTAGCAAGCGG
>JBBQYX010000095.1:0-7702 GCA_038208295.1 Candidatus Nanopelagicales bacterium
CACAACGAGACCTCGACCGGTGTCGCGATCACGCCGACCCGAGTGACCGGGGCGGACGAGGGCGCGCTGATGCTGTTCGATGCGACCTCGGCTGCGGGCGGGCTCCCGGTCGACCCAACGCAATTCGACGTCTATTACTTCGCGCCGCAGAAATCCTTCGCCTCCGACGGTGGGATCTGGTTCGCGCTGGTCTCCCCGGCCGCGGTCACCCGGATCGAGGAGATCCACACGAGCAACCGGTGGACGCCGGCATTCCTGGATCTGCACATCGCGCTGGAGAACAGCCGGCTGGACCAGACCTACAACACCCCTGCGCTGGCGACGATCTTCATGATGGCCGAGCAGGTGGACTGGTTCAACGAGCAGGGCGGCCTGGACTGGTGCGTCTCCCGGACCGGGGAGTCGGCCAGGGCGCTATATTCGTGGGCGGAGTCCAGCCCGTACGCCACGCCGTTCGTCACCGACCCGGCCAAGCGTTCCCAGGTCGTCGGCACGATCGATTTCGACGACTCGGTCGACGCGGCCAAGGTCGCGAAGGTGCTGCGCGCCAACGGGATCGTCGACACCGAGCCCTACCGCAAACTCGGTCGCAACCAGTTGCGAATCGCGATGTTCCCCGCCGTCGACCCAGCCGACGTGCAGGCGCTGACCGCATGCATCGACGCAGCGGTCGCCGCGCTGCGCAACACGTGAGCGACACCACGACAACCCCGACTTCAGTTCCGGCCCACATCCCTGTACGGGACCGACCCACCAGGATCTCGTACGCTCAACTCGCCTTCTACGGCTGGTTCCTGTACGCGTTCGGCCCGTCGGTAGCGTTGTTGCGAGACGAGCAGGGCACCTCGCGTACGGTCGCCTCCTTGCACGGGACGGCCATGGCACTCGGTGCGATCATCGTCGGCCTGTCCGCCGCCCGGGTCGTGGACCGGACGTCCCGCGCATTCATCCTGCGGACCGGCTCCCTGCTGGCCGCTGCCGGTGTGCTCGTCTACATCGCCGGCAGTTCGCTACCGATCACGTTGCTCGGCGCGTTCTTGGCGAGTGCCGGTGGCTCGTTCTTCATCATCGGGGTGAATGCATTTCTCACCGAGCACCACGGCGCTGCCGCACCGGTGTCCTTGAGCGAGGGCAACGGGTTGGCGGCTGCGGCCGGGCTGGTCGGCCCGCTAGCGATCGGCGCGGGCGTAGCGATCGGGTGGGGTTGGCGACCGGCCATGCTGGCCGTGGCGGTCGCCTTCATCGTCACCGAACTCTTCCGCGGAAGAAACCTGCAGGTGTATTCGGTGGGAACGCGGTCCGCGGGTTCCGGCGCCGCCACGACGGGACCACTGGGACCACTGGGACCACTGGGGCCGCTGCCCGCGGAGTTCCGCTGGGCGTGGCTTGTCTCGGTCTGCCTGATCGCGGTCGAGTTCTGCGTGACGCTGTGGGGCGTTGATCTGCTACGCGACCGTACGGGGATGGGTTCGGCGGCAGCAGCGGCGGCGCTGGCCACCGTCGTCGGCGGAATGGCCGTGGGCCGGTTCTCGGCAGCGCGGATCCTCGTACACCGTGACCCCGAGCGGCTGTTGCTGACTTCCATCGGCCTGGCCGCAGCGGGTTTCGCGCTGACCTGGACCGTCACGACCGCCGGTCCGATGCTCATCGGGCTCACCGTGATTGGCCTAGGCATCAGCGTGCACTGGCCGCTCGGGCTGGGTCGCACGCTGCGCAGTTCCGGCGGGCACATCGACCGTGGCTCGGGGCTGCTGTCGATGGGCGCCGGGGTCGCCAGCGGAAGTGCCCCGTTCGTGCTCGGCGCCCTCGCCGACCAGGTAGGGGTGCACCTGGCGTTCCTGGTCGTACCTGCCCTGCTCGCCGCCGCCGTACTCATCATGCTCCGGCACCCGGTCCGGATGCCCTGACCAGACGTCAGGGCAACTCGGCGCGGTACGGGGGGTCGGCCCCCGGGCGGCTGCAGGTGATCGCGGCCGCCTGTACGGCGAAGGTCAACAACTCGGACAGTTCCGCTGCGCTCAACGCCAGCAGGCCAGCGCGGTCGGCCACGCCGCGCTCGGCGAGCCACGCCAAGGTCGCTGCCATGAAGGAGTCACCCGCACCCACCGTGTCGGCGACCTCGATCACAGGAGCCTCGACCGCCACCGCGGCTGCGCCGGCCGTATGGGCGATCGCGCCCGATCCGCCGTGCGTGACGATGACCAGTGCGGCACCCCCCGCCAGCCAGCGTTCGGCAGCCACCGCCGGGTCGACGTCGGGATAGAGCCAGGCAAGATCGGCGTCGCTGACCTTGACCAGGTCGGATCCCGCAATCCACCCGGCAACCCGGTCCAGATAAGCGTCCCGGTCGGTGATCAGGCTGGGCCGTACGTTGGGATCCAGGGTGATGAGCCGCCGACCGGCCTCCCGGGCGAGCAGGTCCGAGAGTGTGGTTGCGCCGGGTTCGAGGACCAGGGAGATCGAACCCAGATGCAGGGGTGCGCCGGCGGGCAGTTCGGGCAGATCGGTTGCGGCCAGCAGCCGGTCGGCGCTGTTCTCGGCGTAGAACCCGTACTCCGGATGACCGTTGACCATGTGCACGAACGCGACGGTGGTGAGCTCCGTACCGTCCACGACGTACGACAGGTCCACGCCACTGGCGGCCAGCTGAGTGCGCAGCAGGCGGCCAAACGGGTCGTGTGACATGCGGCCCAAGAACGCGACCGGAACTCCGAGGCGACCGATCCCCACTGCCACGTTGAACGGCGATCCGCCCGCGTGCGGCACGAAACCCGGCACACCGGAGCAGCTCGCGGGAGTCAGGTCGATCAGGGCCTCACCGGCGACGATGATCACGGTAGGAGGCTACCGGCCGCAGCGGCCACTGCGTCCCGAGCGTCACTGCGGCACGCACGAACTGCTCCGGACGAGCAGATGGAACCGCCCCAGGTTCGGAGCGGTCCCATCTGTCCTTCCGCCTCACCAAGGGGAAGTCTCGGGGTCGGGCCCCCCGCCGGACCGCTCGGTTGGCATCCACGAGCGGGCCGGCGAGCGCTAGGCCCTACCGTGTGTTGTCCGCGTCTTGCGCGACGCAGCGTCGATGGTCACCGCGAGCAGCAGCACGACACCGGTCACCATGTAGCGCACATCCGCATCCAGGTTCAGCAGCGTCAGGCCGCTGGAGATGGACTGGATGACGATGATGCCCAGCAGCGCGGCGAAGGCGGTTCCGCGGCCACCGAACAGGCTGGTACCACCGATGACCGCAGCGGCGATGGCGTTGAGGTTTACATCACCCGCGCCGCTGCTCTGCGCCGCCGATGCCAACCGTCCAGCAGCGAGCAGGCCGCCGACGGCGGCCAGCGACGAACACAACACGAACACCGACGTGTAGACCATCGTCACGTTGATACCGGCGCGCCGAGCGGCCTCCCGGTTGCCGCCGACGGCATAGACCGAGCGACCCCACGAGGTCCGGACGAGCAGGTGATTGACGATGAGGACCAAGGCAAGGAAGAACACGAACATCCAGCCGACGCCCCGGCTCTTGTTCAGATACCAGACAACGAAGATCAGTCCGGCGGCCGCCAGGGCGGTCTGGATCAACAGTCCGGTCAGCGAGCGGTAGGCGAGGTCGGCGGCCTTACGAGCCCGCGCCTGGATGTAGCGGCTGACGAAGAATCCGCCGGCAAGAACCAGGCAGAGGACGTACGACAGCCACGCCGGCACGAAACCGGTCTGGCCGAACCACACCAGCTGCGACTCGAACGGCAAGTTGATCGTTCCCGCCGGGCCGAGGACATACAGCTGGAGGCCGAGGAACGCCAGCAGACCGGCCAGCGTGATGACAAACGACGGCACCCCGAACCTATTGAATATCAAGGAATACACGAGCCCGATCAGGGCACCGGCTGCGACGGCCAGCAGGACCGCGACGACCGTCGGCCAATTCCGGTTCATCAGGCTGACCGCGAAGATCGCCGCGGACAAGCCGCTCACGGACCCGACCGACAGGTCAATCTCCCCGAGCAGCAGGACGCAGACGATCCCCAGCGCGATCACACCGACCGCAGAGGACTGCATGAGCAGGTTGACCAGGTTGGCACTGGATAGAAAGAAGGAGTTCAGCGTCTGGAAGATGGTGCCGATGACCAGCAGGCCGACGACGACGGGCAGCAGCCCGAGCTCACCGTCCTTGATCTTTCCCAGGGATCCGGCGAACCAGCCGGCCGCTCCCAGCTTGCGGGTGGCCAGTCGTTCGTCGGTGCGGTCCAGGGCAACCCGTTCGGTGACCGCCGGCTCGGTCTTACTCATGGCTGCGGCCCTCTTCTCGTCCGACCGATGCCTCGTGTCCGCTGCGGGTGGTCGCCGCGCGTCGGGTCACGGCGTTGTCGCTGGCGCCGGTGATGGACGCAACCAGGTCCTCGGTGGTCACGTCCTTGGTGCGGAAGGTCCCGTTGTTGCGCCCTAGGCGCAGCACCGCAATCCGGTCGGAGACCGCATGCACGTCCGACATATTGTGGGTGATCATGATGACTGCCAAGCCGTTCTCCCGCAGCCGGTCCACCAGGTTCAGCACCTCGGCGGTCTGCGCCACACCGAGGGCGGCGGTCGGCTCGTCCAGCATGATGAGTTTCGGTTCGCCCAGCAGTGATCGGGCGATGGCCACCGTCTGCCGTTGGCCACCGGACAGCGACGCGATGGCGATCTGTACGGAGGGGATCTTCGCGGACAACTGCCGGAGCAGTTCCCAGGACCGGACCTCCATGGCAACCTCGTCCATGTGTCCCGGCCGGATCTCCTGACCGAGGAACAGGTTGTTGACGACTGTGAGGTTGTCGCACAGCGCCAGGTCCTGATAGACGGTGGCGATCCCGATGGCCTGGGCATCCATCGGCGAGGTGATCGTGACGCGTTTCGCGTCGAAGTGGATGGTTCCCCCATCGGCCTGATACACGCCGGCGAGGATCTTGATGAGGGTGGACTTACCCGCACCGTTGTCCCCGACCAGGGCGAGAACTTCGCCACGGCTGACGTCGAGGTCCACATCGGTCAGCGCGGCGACCGCCCCGAATCTCTTGGAGATGCCGCGCAGCGACAGAACGTCGCCGGTGCGTTGGTTCCCTTCCACAACTGTTTCAGTTGTCATGGATCGCTCCTACAAGCGCGTGGTGAGGCGGACTTGGTGCCTTGGCTTGTCGATGAGTGGGCCGTCCTGGGCGCCTGCTCGGCGCCGGCGCCCAGGACGTTCAGCTAGCCGGTCAGCTGATGCCCAACTTGGTGCAGGCGGCCTTGTACTCACCGGTGCAGACCTCGGCCGGGGTGTAGATCTCGCCGTCGAAGATGACCTCCTTGACGTTGTCAGTGGTCACGACGGTCGGGGTGAACAGTTTCGAGGGGGTACCGAACAGGTCGACCTCACCCTGCGGCGGGTTTCCGGAGAGGAAGCCGTACGCGGCGTCGGCGGCAGCACCGGCCACGATGCTGATGGGCTTGGAGATGGTGTTGAACTGGCTGCCGTTGATGATGCGTTGGACAGCTGCGACCTCAGCGTCATTACCCGTGACCGGTGGGATCGGGGTGACTCCAGCTGCCTTCAAGGCAGCGATGGAGCCGCCGCCGGTGCCATCGTTGGCCGCCACGATGCCGTCGATCTTGGACCCGAACTGCGTGATCTGGCCGCTGACCCAGTCCTGTGCCTTCTGGGGGTCCCAGGCCGGGGTGTCGAAGGATGCCAGCACCGGGAAGCCGCTGTCGGCGACACCGGCCTCCATGCCCTTCTTGATCAGACCAGCCGCCCTGTCGGTGGGCGAACCGCCGACGATCAGTACGCCACCCTTGGCGCCATTCTCCTTCATCTGCGCGACCAGCGACTCAGAGATCATCTTGCCGATGCCCTCGTTGTCGAAGGAGATGTAGTAGTCCGCCGGCACGTCGGCGATGGGTCGGTCGTACGTGATCAGCGGGATGTCGGCGGTCTTGGCGTTGTTGACGATGGACGCGGCCGCGGCGGTGTCGACGGCGTCCAGGACGATCACGTCAACCTGCTGGGCGATCATGGTGTCGGCCTGCTGCTGCTGCTTGGCCGGGTCACCGGCGGCGTTCTGGTACAGCACCTCGCAGGTGGGGCACAGTTCCTTCATCTTGGCCTTGAACAGCGGCGCGTCCTGCTGTTCGTACCGGGTGGATGCCAGGTCGGGCATCAGGAACGCGATCTTGGCGTTCTCGACGCCGCCGGATGCGGAGCCATCGCCACTGGCAGCGGGCGTCGTGCTGTCCGACGATCCACAGGCTGCCAGGGTGGCCAGCAGCAGCGCAGCTGGTGCCGCAACCGCGGCAGTTCGAAGTCGACGTGTGAACACAGGTATTCTCCCTTTGACTGGCTCGGTGAGATCACCGAGTTGTGACGCAGGACGTACGGGGCAACTGCGTCGGCCGCTAGGCCGGGATGAGCGAGACCTTGATCGACGTTGTTCCGTCGTCGACGAGGTCCAGGCCCTTCTTGAAATCCTTCAGGGGTAGTTGGTGAGTCACGATGTCGTCCAGCGGCAGAGCGCCGGACTCGAGCATGCGAATGGCCGCGGGCCAGCAGTGCGGCCCCAGATGCGCACCTCGGACGTCGAGTTCCTTGTCGTCGCTGATGATGCTCCAGTCGACGGTGACGTCGGAGCCGAAGACCCCGTACTCGACATAGGTGCCGAGTTTGCGGAGCAGGGTTAGTCCTTGGAGCACGGCGGAGGGATGCCCACTGCCCTCCAGATAGACATCGGCGCCGTATCCCTGGGTGAGCTCGTCCACGAGTTTCTTTGGATCGCCGTCACCGATGTTGAACACCTCGTCGGCCCCGCACTGGCGGGCGAGTTCTAGTTTCGCCGGACTGAGATCCAACGCGATCACATGCGCGGGTGACTTGGCTTTCGCCCCGGTCACCATGCCCAGTCCGATGGGACCGCAGCCCGCCACGACGACGACGTCGTCGAAGGAGATCTGCGCCCGTTCCACCGCGTGCAGCGCGCACGACAGGGGTTCGGCGAACGCGGCGTGCGCGGCGGGCAGGTCCGCGGAGATTCGGTGCACGAGTGAGCCGACCGGGAACACCATGTACTGGGCCATGCCGCCCGGGGTCCGCCGCTTGAAGCCGTAGATGTCGTGCGGTGCACACATCCAGTACTGACCGCGCAGGCAGTACCGACACTTCCAGCACGGCACGATCTGCTCGGACACGACGCGGTCGCCGATGGTGATCCCCCAGGTGACTGCGGCCTGCTCGTCGAGTTCGACGACCATTCCGGTGAACTCATGGCCGGGGATCACCTCGGTCTCGGCCCACGCGGGACGCTGGTCGTCCCCCCAGAACTTCGTAGCGCCGTGATAGCACTTCAGGTCGCTGGCGCAAATGCCGACCGCTTCGACGCGCACCAAGGCCTCGCCCGGCCCGGGCTTCGGTATGGGCAACTCGGTGAGCTGGTAGTCCAACGGGCCGTGACAGACGACGGCCTGCATGGTTGTCGCCACGCTGCCTCCTGACTTGGAAACCCCCGCGAGTTCTGCTGACTGGGCGAGCCTCCGGTTCCTCGCCGGCACAAGGTGCCCAGCATCATCGGTGCCGGTCGGGGTGGTTTCATCACTGAACTGGTCACGGACATGCCCACCGCGGCTGCGATCGTCGCCATGCTGGACCTGTGATCGCGCTGGCCCGGGGATCCTGCTTCGGTTGCGATCG
>JBBQYX010000096.1:0-7559 GCA_038208295.1 Candidatus Nanopelagicales bacterium
CAGGCGTCGGACCACGCCAACACGAGGGCGTGGCAGAACGGGTGTCCCGGCGGAAGGGCCGTCGCATGAATCGACGATCAACAGGAAGGGGGGGTGTTCCAGATCTCACATGAGCCGGGTAGAACAGATGTATGAATACTACCTCATCCTCGCCAAGCCGTCAACCCCACCACCGAATGTTCTCGGCGAGCAGGCCGGCGGGCCAGCGAACCCCACGACCGCGAGGATGAGCCACGACCAGTCGAGTCCGATCAGTCGTTGTCTTGCGTGACCAACCAGGCTGGGTTGTCGTTGTCGTCCGCCAGAACTCCGGCCGGCGACGTTGCCGTGTAGAGGATGGTGCTTGTCATTGCATCGATTCCCGGCGGTTTCGGCTTCGCGTTGTCAGGGCTACTCCGACTCCCATGAATACGACCGCGACGACGAGGAACGGCCACGGACTCCACTGCTCAGTGCACGCCGTGACGTCTCCGTCGGTCGTGCATACCGTTCCGGAACCGCTGCGGTTGAAGCAGGCCAGCGCAAACGGCGCGACGGATGCACCTCCCACCGCCATATACGCGGACCGGTTATGGGTCCATGTCATGCCGGCCCCGGCGTAAGCCATGACCGCACCGAGGGTAGGACTGCTCAGCGTCCGACGACGCGTGTCTTGTCTGCGGTCCCGATGGGCCGGGCATAGTGCTCGTACGCGGGCAGTTCCGCCGAATCGCACCAGGCAAGGGCGGACCCGGGTCACCGACCGAACACGGTCGACTGGCCCATCAGGAGCGGAGGTCCGTCGGCGTCCAAAAGGGCCAGTCGGGGATGCCGACGAGGTGGCCTTGCTCGTACATTGCGATCAGGCGAAACGGTTGTGCGGCACTGCTGTTGTCGTACACCAGTGTGCGGTCGGCGAGATCCCTGGCCCGTACGACAAGCGGCCACAGCCGGCGGTACCGAGCATGGATCTTCTCCTCGGGGACGGTATGCCCGCCGTGACGAACTCGCTGCTGGACCCGGGCGACGGTGGTGTCCTCCGGGATCACAACGACGTGCAGAGTCACCAGATGGCCGGCATCCTGGGCGGCCCGAACCAGTTCGACCTTGCTTGCATGGCTGAAGACCGTCTCGGTGATGAAGGAGACGCCAGCCGCGATGAGCTCTCCGCGCCGCTGGGCGGCGACGTCGGCCGCGTCGTACGAATGCTCCTCCGCTGCGTCCGGCCACTGCTTCGCGGCGATGTGGTCGGCGTTGACAAACGGCAGGTGCGTCGCTGGTGCAATCACCCGGGTGGCCAGGGTGGTCTTCCCGGCACCATTCGGACCGGCCAGCAGGTGCAGGACGGGATCGGCGGTCACTGCGGGGTCGCGGTCAGCCGGCGCCCGGACCAAGTTCGACCGTATGGCCCCGCTCATCGGCTTCAGCCCAGCGCTGCCCCGCGGCCTCGAACTCGGCCTGCAGGTCGAGCCCCGAGCGCAGATCCGACATCCGCTCGTGCCACTGCGCGCGTACGAGTGCCTGCTCCCGAGCGCCGAGCCCGTCGTAGGACTGCTCGCCGGCCAGAACTCGAGCGACGTCGCGGTGGCTGACGCTCTGCGAGGCCTCGAGTTCACGGCCGATGCGCGCCCAGTGGTTGATCTGCTGCGCCGCGCTGCGGCTCATGACGTCCCCGCTGGCCTTTGCGGACGCGAACAGGTCCCCGTCGATGCGGGTCGGAAGACTGGTCCCCATGCTCCCCTCCCTCCGCGAGACTGGCTGTAGCAGGATGCTACATCAGCGTCGTAGGTGCGCCAATGAACAGGCTGTGGGGAGTAGACATTTGAGCTCATGCGGCCAGCCGCCGCTCGCCCCGGTTACGCCCGCGGCTGGCCGTCGTACATGGAGTCGAGCAGCGACTCGTACTTCGCCTCCATGGCCTTGCGCTTGACCTTCATGCTGGGCGTCAACTCGCCGTCCTCGACCACGAGGTCGTGATCGAGGATCCGGAAGTCCTTGATGGTCTCCCAACGGTTCAGCCGACCGTTGAGATCCTGGATGCCGGACTGTACGTGGGCCCGCACGGCCGGGTTCGCGGCCAGTGTCGAGTGGTCGTCGCTTGGTAGTTCCCGCGCCCGACCCCACTGGGCCAGTGCGTCGGGGTCCAGGGCGATGAGGGCAGTCGCGTAGTTGCGCCGGTCAGCGTGCACGAGCATGTGGCTGGCCAGCGGACACACGGCCTTGAACATGACCTCAATCGCCTGCGGCGCAATGAACTTCCCGCCGGAGGTCTTCATGAGGTCGTTCTTCCGATCGGTGACCCGCAGTCGGCCGGCCACGTCGAGTTCGCCAACGTCACCGGTGGCGAACCAGCCGTCGTCGGCCAATACCTCGGCGGTGGCCTCGGGGAGATTGTGATACCCGCGCATCACATGCGGACCGCGGATCAGGATCTCGCCATCGTCGGCGATCTTGACCTCGGAACCGACCAGCGGCAGCCCGACGAGCCCGAACGCCGGGTGCTCGGGGCTGCCGATGCATGCCCCACCGCCGGTCTCGGTCAGCGCGTACCCCTCAATCACAACCAATCCGGCGGCATGGAACCAGGCGGCCACGTCCTTCGAGAGCGCCGCGCTGCCGGAGACCAGGAGGCGGATCCGCCCGCCCAGTCGGGCGCGGATCTTGGCCAGCACCAATCGGTCGGCCAGCGCGAACTGGACCTGGACCGCCCGACTCGGCTGCCTGCCCTCGACGCGTGCCCGGGAGACCTTGTCGCCCACCGAGAAGGCCCAGGTGAACAACCGCAGTTTCAGGCCGCCCTCTTCCTGGACGGTCTGCACGACCTTGGCGTACACCTTCTCGAAGATGCGAGGCGGACCAGCCATGAAGGTCGGCCGGATCACCGCCAGGTTCTCCACGACCTTGTCGATCCGGCCGTCCACCGCTGTCGGGAAACCGATCTGAAGTTGCACAGCCGTCAGCATCTTGCCGAACGAATGCGACAAGGGCAGCCACAGATATTGCAGGTCGTCCCTCCGTAGAATCTCGATGGCCTCGGCCCCAGCCCCGATGTAGGTCCAGCAGCGATGGGGTAGTTCCACGCCCTTGGGTTGCCCCGTCGTCCCGGACGTGTAGATGAGGGTGGCGAGATGCTCGGGCCGGATCGCGGCTACCGCCTCGTCGACCGCGGACGGCTGGCCCGCCAGGTACGTGGCGCCCAAGGCCTGCAGGTCCGTCAGGCTCAGCACCCAGTCCCCGTCCGACTCCCCGTCGAAAACCACCACCCGGACGATGTCGGGCAGGTGCTCGCGCTCCGCCCGCAGTTTGGCGAGCTGCCGATCATCCTCGGCGAACACGATCCGAGTGTCGCTGTCGGACAAGATGTAGGAGACATCCTCTTGCTTTGTCGAGGGATACACGGCGGTCGTCGCCGCGCCTGCACACATGACCGCCAGGTCCGCGTAGATCCATTCGATGCGGGTCGTGGAGGCGATCGCGACGCGCTGCTCCGGCCCGATCCCCAACGCCAACAGACCAGCCGACATCGTCTTGACCGTCTGCGCCGCCTGGCTCCAGGTGACCGAGGTCCAGCCGGTCCCGGTCGGAAAACGAAACGCCTCGGCGTTTGGGGTCGCCGCGACTCTGTCGTAGAACATCCGCGCCACCGATGGCGCGGGCGCCGGGTAGCTGCTGGTGTCGGTGGACCCGCTTGCCGTGACCGTCATAGTGCCTCCGCATTCCATGTGCGGCCCTGGATCGCCGGACCGCTCATGAACACCGTAGGCCTGTCCGTACGCTTCAGGTTCTTCGACTCCGCTGGCACCCACCAACCGGGGTGATGGCCGGGGCGGTCGGCTATAGCCACCGGTCGAGTTGGAGTCGAGTCCACGAGTGGATCGTGGCGGATGCGAGGGCTGCGGTGACCACGACCACGAGGCCCAGTTGGAGCACCGACACGCTCGAAGGGTCGATGGCCCACAACGTCGGTGCGACCGGCGGATACCAGGCACCGGCGCCGGCGACGACGAGGACCTGAGCGGAGGCGACGATGCCGATGGTGACGGTGATGCCGGGCAGCAGGCCACGTCCGAGTGTGGCGGCCCATGCTGCTGGGACTGCCAAGGCTCCCGACCACACCGTGAGCATGAACAGCCGACCGAGACCGCCAACCGCGTCGGAACTCGGCACTCCGTTGCCGAGGATCACACCGATGGCGGCTATGGCAGCGATCAAGCAGACTGCGACGGCGGCGGTCCAGACGAGGACGACGGTCAACTTCGCGGCAGCGATCGTCGCCTTGGTGACGGGGAGTGCGAAGAGCCCGTTGATGGTGCCCTCGGCGAACTCGCGTCCGACCACGAAAGCCATCACCACACCGAATCCGAGGAGTCCGGCCGCCGACGTGATCTGGATCGCGATCCCCACCAGCCGCTCCCATCCTTCGTCGCTGGCGAGAGCACCCAGTTGCGCAAGGATTTGCTCGTTTCCCGCGTTGGCGGCGGCGGCCATGGAGCCGGTCAACGCGGCGATGCCTGCGACGATGAGCACTGTCGCGGTCCGCACGACACGCGATGCCACCAACTTGCGGGCTTCCACGGCGATGGCGGTCCCGAGCAGGTGGTTCATGGTCGGCTCGCCTCGTCGTCGGCATGCACCATGTCGAAGAAGGCCCGCTCGATGTCTGTGCCGGTGGGGTCGAGCGAGCCGATGGCCGTGCCGCGGTTGATCACGGTGATGCGGTCGGCGACCCGGGCGACCTCGTCGAGATGATGGCTCGAAATCAGCACACCAGCCCCGTGGCGGCATCTCGCGAGTAATGATTCTCGCAGCGTGATCACGCCGCGCGGGTCCAATGCGTTCGTCGGTTCGTCCAACACGATCAGGTCGGGGTCGTGGGCCAGCGCGGCCGCGAGACCAAGTCGTTGACGGTTGCCCGACGACAACACTGCGACCCGTACGTGGGTATACGGGCCAAGGTCCAACTCGTCGATCATTGCATCCACGACTGACGCGACTCGCGCCTTCGGTACGCCCTGCAGACGCGCCGCCACAACCAGGTTAGCTCTGCAGTCGAGTTCGGAATACGCGAGCGGGTGGTCAATGAGATGGCCCACCCGAGCCCAGTTCGCCGGATCGGCGGTACGCAGATCCTGGCCGCAGATCCGGACTGTGCCGCCGTCAGGGTGGAGCATTCCCAACAACAGGCGCATCAGCGTCGTCTTGCCCGCTCCATTCAGTCCAACAAGCGCATGCACCTCGCCCTCCTCGACGTCGAGGTCCATCGCATGCAAGCCCGCACCGCCGGGAAACAGCCGGGACAAACCGCGGACGCTCAGGCGACCCTCACCCATCGCGACCCTCCAGGACGTCCAGTGCTGACTCGATGCAATCACTGAGTGCCGCCTGCTCCGTCGCGGACCACTCGAACAACGCGACGGTCACCGCCGCAAGGACCGCCGCTGCAGCGATCCTGGCGTGCGTGGCGTCGGTCCCGTCGTGGATCAGTTGGTCCGCTACCAGCGTTTCAGTGATGGTGTTGACCCGCCACATCTGGCCACGCAATGACGGTGTTGCTGCGACAACTCGAATTCGACGCCGGACCAGATCCGTCTCGGGCTCAGGCACCATTCGCCAGGCAGCACGGAACCCGTCCACGGTACGAACCAACGGACTGGAACCAGACGGTTGCTCGCGTACGGCCGCCGCGATGATGTCGTCGTACGGGTCATCGAAGAGCACACCGTGCTTGACGGTGAAATGGCGGAAGAAGGTCATCTCCACCACCCCGGCGCCCTCGGCGATCTGCGCCACTGTCGTGTGCTCGAAGCCCTGCCGCTCGAACAGTCCCAACGCCACCTGTTGAATCCGCGCATGGGTCCGCTGCCAGGCGGTCCCTCGCGAAGCAGCAGCCACCCGCAGAATGTTAGTGACTAACATCCTGTTAGGCAATGGATGCCACGGTCCCGGTAGCTGTTCTGCCTGTATGCGGCGGATGATCGTCGGATGAGACTGGTCAAGGGCCGAGTCAAACGCATGCCTTCGAACTCGCCGCCGGGAATGCGGGTGCGTCGACCGCGCGCGTAGTCTGGCGGGATGACAACGCGGGTGGTCGTCGACGGATAAGACTGCGGGTTCACGGCCGGCGTGACACCGCAACGAAGGGCGACTTATGGCGCACGTCTCCTTCACGGTCACACGTGACCTGCCTGTGTCCGCCGACATCGTTTTCGGCGAGTTGATCGATTGGAGGGGTCACGCCAGGTGGGTGCCCCTTACCCGGGTGCAGGTGCTGTCTGGCGACGGTGGACCGGGCACCGAATTCGTCGCGACCACCGGCATCGGCCCCGTTGCCCTGCCGGACCGTATGCGCGTCGACGCACTCGACCCCGTGGCGATGACCGTTTGTATCACCAAGATCGGGCCCCTGCTGACCGGAACGGTCCAGCTATCCGTCACTTCAACAGGCGAGAACACCTCACACCTCGACTGGGTTGAGGACATTCGCGTCCCCGGCGTGCCACAGTTCCTCGCCAGGCCCGTTGCGGCCGCCACCCGGAAGGGATTTCAGATGTCGATCACCCGCTTGGCGGCACTTCTCGTCTCGAACTAACGACAGCCCCGACCCACTCGGCGAGGAGCCACGGCACCCGGCCCGTCCCGTGGCTGCGCTTGCGGACACTGGACGCGGGTCAGCGTCTCCAGGATGGAAATCGCCAACGGGAGGACTGGGGAGTCCTTATGGTGTCCGCTGTTCTCGAACTCATCGATCCAGCGACTGAGATCGCACCGCTTTGGGCGGTCGCGGGCTGCGTACCAGTTGGCGCCGCCGCTTTCGCCTATCTCGACAAGCTGGTCAAACGGAAGTTCGGCTCCGGTAGCGGAGGCGGGCTCCTCGCCGCGATCACCTTGGACGGCATCCCCGAGAACCTGGCCCTCGGTGTCGCCCTCATCGGGGTCGGGCCGCTGCAGGTGGCCTCCCTGTCCGGCTCGATCTTCCTCTCCAACCTGCCTGAGGCTGCCGGCGGCGCCCAACAGATGGCCCAAGGTCGCTCGAAGCCCAAGGTCCTCGGCCTGTGGACCGCCACCGCGGCTCTTCTCTCGCTCGCGGCGCTGGCCGGCAATCTCCTGCTCTCCGGCGCCCCCGCGACCGCGCTCGGACTGATCCGCTGCGTTGCCGGCGGCGCCGTCGTTGCCTCCCTCGCCACCGAGGTCTTCCCGAAAGCATTCAAGCAAGGCCGGTACACCGCTGGGATCGCCACCGCCATCGGCCTCGTACTCGCCGTAGGACTGGACAAACTCGGCTGAGCTGCTTGGCGGCCGGACCAGCGACGGTACGGGGCCTGCCGGAGTCCCCGCGCCCTAGCCCTCAGACGTGGAAGAAGGCCAGGGACTTCTGCATTGATCCGGACATCTCGGCGAGTTCGGCGGCGGCTCGTTGGGTTTGGTCGGCGCTGGATGCTGCCTGGGTGGCTGCGCCGGCGACCGCGGCGGCGTTCCCGGCGATCTGGGAGGTGCCGGTGGAGGCTTCGGCTAGGTTGCGGCTGATCTCACCGGAGGTGGCGGTCTGTTCCTCGACTGCTGAGGCGATGGTGACTTGGTAG
>JBBQYX010000097.1:0-6795 GCA_038208295.1 Candidatus Nanopelagicales bacterium
GTTCGCACCACGACGACAACCGCGGCTGTCCCGGCCGGCCCGACGCCCACGCAAGCGGCCTGCGCGACGCCGGGGACCTGTTCCACCCGGGTCTCCACCCCGACCGGCGTGACAATCCCCTCGGCGGACACGATGACGTGCGCCAGCCGACCCTCGACCCACAGCCGGCCCGCGTCATCCAGGTGTCCCACATCCCCGCTGCGGTGCCAGCCGGGGTCGCGGGCCGCGGCCGCCTCGGTCGCCCAGAGCCGGTCGTACGCCTGCTTGCCGTGCGTCGCCGCGATGAGGATCTCCCCGGTGATGCCCGCTTCCGCGATGGGCTCTCCCGTGGCCTGGCCGTCGGCGTCCAGCGGGCTGATCCGCAGCTGGACTCCCGGCACCGGGTGGCCGACGCAGACGCCATCGCCTGATCCGGCCCCTTCAATACCAGCCAGGGTGATGTCGGCGACGGGGAGCACCTCGGTCATGCCGTACGGCGTATGGGGTTCGGCGTTCGGCAGCAGCGTTGCCATCTCGCGCAGCAGCGGCGCCGGGACCGGGGCCCCAGCACTGATCAGCAGCCGCACCCGGGCCAGGGCTGTCCGGTGCGCTACGCCCAGGTCGGCCTGGGTGGCGAGCACATTGCGCAGCGCGGCCGGGCTGGCCCAGACGACCGTCGCCGCTATCGACTCGACCGCTTCCGCCAGCGCGCGAGCGGTGAGCGTGCCGGGTCGGGTGACGTCGACGTCGGGGACGACGGAGGAAAGTCCAAGTGCCGGCCCGTACAGCGCGAACGGGGCAAAGGCCGCCACGAGGCGATCGTCGGCGGTCAACCCGTACAGCGCCCGCAGGGTGTCCCGGTTGGCCTCGATCTGCCCGTGCCGGTAGCCGACGCCCTTGGCCGGGCCGGTGGCCCCGGAGGTGAACAGCACCGCGGCGGGATCGTCGGGGCCGGGTTCGGGGGGCAACGGCATGCCGGCGCCGAGGCGAGCCAGGTCGGCCATCGACCACTGCGCACCGAGCCCAGCGCGGGTCAGGGCATCATGCGCGCCGGCCAGGATGCGGGTGCCGGCGATCCGCAGCCCACGAGCGGCGGCCAACCCGGCCGGGATGGCGATGACATGGTCCGGCCAGGAGCCGCGCAGCGCCCGGCCCAAACCACGCAGGCCGAGCCCGGCGTCGGCGATGACGACGACAGCGCCGATCCGCCAGCAGGCGTACACCGCGGCGGTCAGGTCGGCTCCGGGCGGCACCAGCAGCGCGACCCGGTGACCGGGCTCGACGCCGATGGCGGCCAGTCCGGCGGCCAGGTCGCGCACCCGGCGCGACAACAGTGCCCAACTGACGTCTCGGCGATGCCCGGCACGTTCAACCAGGGCAATCGATCCGTCGTCCTGGCGTTCCTCGAGGTCCCGCCACATCGGGTGCCGGGCCGCGGCGCCGGCTGGCATCAGCGGGACCGCCGCGTCCCCGGTCGTAGCCGCCGATGGCACGACGACGCGAGCCTCGATCCAGCGCCACAAGTCGGCGGCGAAGGTCGGGGCGTCTTCGGTGACCAGGTGCGAAGCGCCCTCGTAGCGGTGCACGTCGGCGTGTGGCAGCCGGGTCAGCAGGTCCCGCAGGTAGAGATCGGAGAACACCGGGTCGGCCGGGCCCCAGAACAGCCCGACCGGCGTGTCAGCCAGCGCGGGGAGCGACTCCGCGACAGCGCGCAGGGCCGGCATCGACGGGTGCTCGTCGGACAGCGGGATGTCGGCGACGAACTCGCCGACGGCCCGGCGTCGGGCGGGTGTGGCGTATGGCGCGGCGAAGGCGTCCCGCACGGCTGCGGACGGCCGTGGCTGTCCACCGAACCGCGACACCGAGGTGGTGGCGCGTACGAAGGTCGGGGTCCGTACGCAGACCGCCGGCAGCAGACCGGGGCTGCGCGCCAGCCGGATCAGCGAGGGGGCCGGGGAGCCAGCCGGCTGATGCACGGCCGTGTTGGTGAGCACGACACCACGCACCTGATCGTGGTGCGCGGCCACCCATCCCAGCGAGATCGGGCCACCCCAGTCGTGCGCGACCGTCACCACCGGGCCGGTGACGCCGAGGGCGTCGGTCAGCCGGGACAGGTCGTCGATGCGCCGAGCCAGGCCGCGGACGGTTCCGGTCCGCTGCGACCAGCCCATGTCCAGCTGATCCACCGCGATGACCCGCCAGCCGGGCGGCGCAGCAGCCACGACCCGCCGCCACAGGTAGGACCAGGTCGGGTTGCCGTGCACGCACAGGAGCGTCCGCATCGGCTGCTGCCGCTCATCCGGACCAGGCACTGTCCGGTCTGGCACGGTCCGGTCTGGCACTGTCCGGTCTGGCACTGTCCGGTCAAGTACATGGAAGACCCGCTGCTGCCCGTCGGCGTCGACCACCGGAACCAGCCGGGACCACGCGGGATCCAGGCCGGGCAGACCGCTCGGCGGCAGTCCAGCGGCCTCCCCCGCCAGCTGGCTCACCAGGCCAGTTCGAGGCAGGAGGCGTTCAGCCCTGAGCCGATACCCATCAACAGGACCCGGTCGCCCGGATGCAGCGAGCCCGCTTCCAGCGCCAGCGTGAAGGGCACACTCGCCGGGCCCATGTTGCCGCGGGTGGGGAACGTCGTCGGTACTCGCGCCGGGTCGATCGATAGGCGCTCGCACATCGCCCGGGTGTGCGCCTTGGACACCTGATGGATGACATAGCGGTCCAGGTCGGCCCAGTCGAAGTGCTCCAACGCCTCGGTCCACAGTGCCTGCGAGAGGTCCAACCCGGCGTCGAACAGGGCCTTGGTGTCGGTACGCATGTCCTCGATCGTGCCCACGCACAGGTCGTGGTGCTGACTGGCCGCGCGGGTGACCCCCCCGATCAAGCGATGGCCCTCGGGGTGCTTGTCAGCCGGCCCCAGCACCATCGCCGCGGCCCCCGACCCGAGGGTCAGCGTCGCGAACCGGGCATGGAAGTCCACCGCCGTGGCGTCCGGGCGCGATAGCCGCTCCAGCGTCGCCTCCTGCACCCGACGGCTGCCCTCGCCATCGACCACCAGGGCGTACTCGATCTGGCCAGCATCGATCATGGTCGCGGCCAACTGCATGGCATTGACGAAGCCCAGGCAGGCATTGGACAGGTCGAAGTTGAGCGAGGCGCTGGACAGCCCCAACTGATGGTGGACGTCCACCGCCGAGCTCGGCTCGAGGTGGTCCCGGCAGACCGAGGAGTCGATCAGCAGCCCGACCCGGGAGGGATCGATACCGGACTCGGCCAGCGCCTTGGCGCCGGCCATCGACGCCGCATCGGCGAAGGACACGTCCGTCGGCCACCAACGGCGCTCGTTGATCCCGGCCACGCGCTGCAACAGCCCACCGCGCAGCCCGATCCGGGCGTACGTCTGCGCCAGTCGCTCGTCGAAGGAGTCCGAAGACACCACCTCGGGCGCATCGACCCCGGTGACGGCCAGCACGCTGGTCCCCGAGTGCCGGAAAGTGACATTGCCACGTGTGGCGGTGCCGGTCATGGACTCCCGATTCCGCGACAGGTCCTGAGGGCGCCCACCGCTGCTGCTGTGCTGCCACGAGTCGAGGCGAACCGAGTCAGCCGACCCGCCTCGGTAGCTTCCGTGAAGAAACCATGCGGAGCTACCCGTCCCCAGTTTCCCACGTCCGCGGCGATGAGTGGTCCAGGCCGTATTCCGAGGGGGGCATCCCGCGCCGAACGACGTCCGCTGGAAGCGCTGCTGGTAGGGTCTGCGCCGCCCTGGCCCCCGTAGCTCAGGGGATAGAGCGGTGGCCTCCGGAGCCATGCGCGCAGGTTCGAATCCTGCCGGGGGCACCCTGAGTTCTGGTGGACCACTCCGCTGCGATGGCGCGTGCTGGGCCCGGTCGGTACCCCACCAGGTCGACATCACCGCCCGAGCCGCTCGGGACCTGCGGGGCCGGGTAGCGGTAGTCGCCACACTGCCTGCGTCGAACGCATCCTCGGGTCGCTGACTGCCGACCCGTATCGCGTTGGCAATCCCCGGCGGGCCTAAATGCCGGATTGCACTCGCCCGACGTGGTGACTACAGACTCGGGCACGTCGTTCGGGACGCTGGGCACCTCGTCAAGATCGAGCACATCGACCGGCGCACCGCATCATCCACCGGCCTACCAAGTATGCAATCCGCAACCCACCGATTCTGCTGATATGGAACTCGGCGATCCACAGATCGAGATGCATGCCTTTGTCGTTGCCTCATGCCGCGGCGAACCCGCAAATCTGGCGACCGAGGAACATGACGACGTGAGGTGGTTCAGACCGAGCGAACTCGCGGGCCTGGTGCTTCCTGACCCCACCAGCCGGCCGGACATCGTCAACGCCATGCAGAACTCACTCGGCTAACCAAGCCTCCCGCCCAATCACACGGATCTCCAGCAGCCTGCGGACAGACCGGAGTCACCGGAGTCGCCTACGCCGAGTCCGCGCCGTCTCGACGACACGCCAGATTTCCAACCGGAGGTTTCCGTACGCGATTGAGCGGGAACGCGCTAAACTCCACGAGAAATCGCCGCAACTGCGGCCGAAGCAACGCCCGAAATCAACGTCGGGCCTATCCCGGGAGTGCCACACATGCAGCTGACCATCGACTCGTCGGAGTCACTGGACCGCGTTCTCACCGTCGTCGGCTCCCTGTACGGAGTCACTCTCACAACAGCCAATGGCGAGAGCGCCGCTACCGAACCGTCCGCGAGTTCGGCTCCGGCCCGTGGCCGCGGAGGTCGTCGCGTGGCGGCGAAGTCCGCTGCCAAGCCGGCCAAAGCTGCGAAGTCCGGAACCGACCTGTCCGCGCTGCGCCAGTGGGCCGAGGAGAACGGCCACCGGGTCAGCGCCCGCGGCCCGGTTCCCGCAGCAGTTCGGCAGGCCTACGCGGAGGCCACCGCAACCCCCCGCGGACGCAAGCGCGGCTGATTCAGCCCCGGCAGCACACGAAACGGCGCCACCCGTTCTGGGTGGCGCCGTTTCGTCGTGTTCGCCCAGGGTGCAGGATTCCGTTGTCCGCCGGTCGCGTACGGCGGTCCGGAACCCGGCCGACGTGCGGTCTGGTCCGACTCCATAACCTGGGAGGACCCTCATGGCAGAAGCGGTCATCGTGGCAGCGGCTCGCACCCCGATCGGTCGGGCGGGAAAGGGTTCGCTGGTGGGGATGCGGGCCGACGAACTGAGCGCCACCATCGTCGCGGCGGCCCTGGAGCAGGTGCCGGAGTTGGCCGGCGAACACATCGACGACCTCATGCTCGGGTGCGGACTGCCCGGCGGCGAGCAGGGTTACAACATGGCCCGCGTCGTGGCTGTCCTGATGGGGCGTGACGATATCCCCGGGACGACCATCACCCGCTATTGCTCCTCGTCGCTGCAGACGACCCGGATGGCGATGCACGCGATTCGCGCCGGCGAGGGCGACATCTTCATCTCCGCCGGCGTGGAGACGGTGAGTTCGTTCGTACGCGGAAGCAGTGACGAGCTACCCGGCACCCGCAACGGGCGTTTCGAGCCGGCGACGGAGCGAACTGCGTCGTTGGCCGCAGGCGGGACGGACTGGACCGACCCCAGCGATTCGGGTGAGCTCCCCGACGTCTACATCTCGATGGGCCAGACGGCGGAGAACGTGGCGTCCCTGCGGGGAATCAGCCGAGCCGAACAGGACGAGTTTGCCGCCCGGTCCCAGCAACTGGCCGAGCAGGCGATCGACAACGGCTTCTGGGCGGACGAGATCACGCCTATCACCAAACCCGACGGCACCGTGGTGGCGGCGGACGACGGCCCACGCCGAGGCACCACTGTCGAGGGGATCTCCGGGCTTCGACCGGTGTTCCGGCCCGACGGGACGGTCACGGCGGGCAACGCGTGCCCGCTCAACGACGGTGCCGCAGCCCTGGTCGTGATGAGCGACACCCGGGCCCGCGACCTCGGGATCACTGCGCTGGCTCGCATCATCTCCACCGGGGTCACCGCCTTGTCCCCGGAAATCATGGGGATGGGCCCGGTGGAGGCCTCGCGGCAGGCGCTCGCCCGGGCGGGACTCGGGATCGGCGATATCGACCTGGTCGAGATCAACGAGGCGTTCGCCGCCCAGGTGATTCCCTCGTACCGGGACCTCGGTGTCGACATCGACCGCCTGAATGTCAACGGCGGCGCAATCGCGGTCGGTCACCCGTTTGGGATGACGGGCGCACGCATCACCACCACTCTGCTGAACTCGCTGCGCCGGCGCGACAAGTCGCTGGGGCTGGAAACCATGTGCGTCGGCGGCGGTCAGGGTATGGCGATGGTGCTCGAACGGCTGTCCTGACCGGTCATTCCAACGCCCTGCGGAATTCGGCCTAACGCAGGATCGCCAACCCGTCGTACCCCGCAGTGGGCCGGTTGCGGGTTCCCAGGTTGGTGACTGTGACGGTGTGCCAGGCTGCCTTCGGGAAGGTCACGACGTACGCGATCCGAGAGCTGCTCGGGCCCCGCGTACCCAGGTCCACGATGCCCTTCAGTCGACCGTCCACGTGTACGGACACCTTGCCGCGGCCCAATGCCGACGTGGCGAGAACCCCGAACGAGCGACCGTAAGCCCGGGTCACGGCACGGGAACCCGCGCTGGAACTCACCTGCTCGCGACCCCCGACCGCCGCGGCGACCCGCCGGTCCCGCCAGGAACCGGAGTACGTCGTCCGCGCGCCACCTTTTAACGCAACCTGAGCGTGTCTATCAAGCTTTGGAGATAAACCAGGAGCAGGAGCAGTTGACTTACAAGCAAATAATAAAATTGGCAACGACAAC
>JBBQYX010000098.1:0-6650 GCA_038208295.1 Candidatus Nanopelagicales bacterium
CCAGATCACGGGGCCGAGCGCCGCCGATCTCATCGACCGATCTATCTCGGCGCCCTCCACTCTTGTGGAGAACTCCCACTACGCGGCTGACGCGGGCTGAGAGGAGATCCAGCATGATCGACATCGACATCGACATCGACACCGACATCGACCTGAACTGGGTCGACGACGAGGACCGCAACATCGCGAAGGTCGACGGCGCCGCGACCCGATTCAAGGCCCGGGGGCGTTGCCATTGCCGGGCGTCCCGGCTTCTGGTCCTGGGTCCTCATCGACGAGATCAACGAGCCGTGGATCTTCTTCCGACAGATCGACTCGCGCGAGGCCGCCACCCACGGCGAGCTCGTCATCGCCGCCTCCTGACGCTCACCCCGAAATCACCCCGAGGTCGCATCGGAGGACCCGGAGACGCTCGGCGCCCCCGAAGAACCCGGGTAATTGCCCCACCCGGCGCGTTCGGGACGAAGAGGCCGTGGGTTCGAATCCCGCCACCCCGACTCAGTGCATGAGGCCCCTGGCCGGCGGTAACGCGGCCAGGGGCCTGTTCTTTCACTGCTGCCGTAGGTCGTCCGGCTCTCTGCCATCAACCGATCGAGGTTGTTCCAGCAGCCCGCGCACACCCTCGGGCGAGTGTTCCGCGGGCGTCGCCAGTTCCAGGCGCTCGACTCCGGCCGCAGCGAGGATCGCCTGGAGGTCCTCGCCCAGGCCGGATCCGGTCAGCCGGTTCCGGTCAAGGGCGCCGGCCAGGCCCGAGGCGAGAAGCTCGCGGATCGCTGCGACTCGTCCAGCCGCGACCAGCTGTTGTCCTGCCGGGCTGGCGGCCAGGTCGCGGACCAGGGCGACCCGGCTCAGGCCGACCAGATCCAGCAGGTGCTCGACCAGGGCCGCCCCGTCGCGCTGGCTGTGACGGCGGGCCAGCGGGTCGAGGTGGTCAACCAGGGCAGTTGAGTCGATGATGCCCCGGCGAGCAGCCTGGCCCACGATCGGGCGATGTGCTCGGGGTCCTGCCGGTGGCGCAGCAGTCGGCGATGGTGCGCTCGACCGTGGTGACGGGCAGCCCGTCGACCGGTGTGACGTCGGACGACGGCAGCTCGCCCTGGTGCAGCCGGAGGTGGCGGATGGACTGCTTGCGGTACGGGAAGGTGAATTCGGGTCGGTCGTCGAGCAGGTCCCCCAGGTCGTGCAGACCCGCGGCTGAGGCGTGCGACACCACCCCACTCGCGGCCGGATCGCCCAGCCGCTCCTCGGCGGTACGGGCAGGCCCCGCGACAAGGACGATGTCCTCCCAGTCGAGGGCGAGCACCTCGCCACGACGCATCCCGTGCGTGGCGATAAGCCGCCACGCACGGTGTACCGGCTGCTCGAGGTGCGCCGTCGGACCCTACGGATGGCACGTCACACCCGAGAAGCGGCATTCGGCATCGCGGCGAATTGCGAGGGACACTGTTCGCATGATCAAGACGAGCAAGTACGCGAAGTCCTTGTCGGATCTCGAGCACGAGACGCGCGTGGATCCGATGGACATGGTCGAGGAGCAGGCCGTGTCGGGTCCGCACGTGTACGTCGAACCTGCGGACCTGGACCGCATCCGGTTGCTCAGCCCGACAGGCGACGGGCGGCTCGCTCCCGGTGAGGGACGCTGACCAACGATCCGATGTGCCGTTCGCGCTCGCACCTCTGACCGTGGAACGGCATTCGCAGGCGCTTCCTCCAGGTTTCTGCTGACCGCCTCCGCTGGATCAGCGTGAGCTTCGCCGTCACTGCCCACGACCACTGCGAGAATGAACGCCCGCCGCGCACGCAGCCTCTCCCGGGACGCGTACTGCACCTTGTGCCAACGACCACCAGCGGCTCCTCCCCGTGGCGCAGGTCCCGCGCGCCCGGGTCGTGCGCCCGCTGCCGCACCCAGGACGACACACCCCGCACGCCGGGCACGCCGCCGCGCTCTCGTCGTCGGTCACCACGTGCACCACCCGAGCGCCGTCCGCGCCGCGCTCCACCTCGCGGACCCGCACTCTCTGGGCAAGCCGAAGAGGATTGTCGTGCCGTCATGACCTCACTCTTGGCCCCTTAGGTATCGACTCAGGTCCACCGCCAGCATCGAGGGCCACGGGCTCCCCAGCCCCCCAGGCCTCGATCAGTCCAAGATCGTGTCGCGTTCCCCATCAAGTTCGACGAGCCGACGCCGATGCCTACCCAGTGAGCCACATCCTGCCCAGCCCCGGGAGCCGGGAAGGGCTGAGTCGCGCCCTGCTGGCCCTGGAGGACCGGCCTGACTACGGGCTCGCTTCCGACAATGAGGTGATGCAGCTGGAGCTGGCGGCTCTGGCCCTCGCCGACACGGAGCTGGTCTGGCGTGCGCGGCTGTTGTCGGCCGAGCTCGCCGGCCGGCGCGGCGAGATCGCGGAGGCGATGAGGCTGCTGCGACAGGTCAACGAGTACGCCGCCGTTAACGGTCACGCCCGTCTGCAGGCGCGCAGCCACCTGATCATGGCCTGGACGTACCGCGACATCGGGGACCTGGCCGCCTACCTCGAGAACACCGTCAAGGCTGTCGAGCTGCTGGACGCCCAGGCGCCTGACGCCGTCCGGGCGCTGTACCTGATCCGGCTGGCCGACGCGCTGGATGAGTGTGGTTCCCCGCAGGAGGCGCGCCTGCGCTACGAGCAGGCCGAGGAGGTCGCCGTACGTGGCGGCAACATCGCCCGGCAGGTCACCTGCTTGAACAACCGTGCATACGGGGAGTACCTGGCCGGTGACCTGGAGGCGGCTCAGGCCACGATCAACCGGCTCGTCGAGGTCTGCCGCCTCCACGAGGCGCCCATCCGACATAACACGCTGGACACCATCGCCCGCATCCAGATCGCCGTGGGCCGGTACGAGGAGGCGATCTCGACCGCGCACCAGGCGATGGAGGGCTACCGGGCGCAAGGGGTGCTGGAGGCGATGTCGCCGCCGGAGTTCCTGCTCACATTGGTTCTAGCCCAGCGGCAGCTGGGTGATCTCGCCGCCGCCCAGCGCAGCCTGGACGAGTGCCGGTCGCTAGGCACTACGGCGGGGCTGGCCTCAATACTGGCCCGGGTGGAAGAAGAACAGGCTGAGCTGCATGCGGCCCGCGGCGACTTCGAACAGGCCTTCCACGGCTTCAAGGCCTTCTACGCAGCCGAGAAGATGCTGATCTCCGAGCAGCGGGCGGCGCAGTCGAAGCTGCGGCAGGCCATGTTCGAGACGAACGAGGTTCGAGCCGAGGCCGACCGGCTCCGCGACGAGGTGCACCGGGACCCGTTAACCGGGCTGTACAACCGGCGGTTCGTCAACGAGACCCTCCCGGGGCTGCTCGCCGGACGCGCACCCGACGCAGTCATCGCTGCCGCCCTGGTCGACCTCGACCACTTCAAGCGGGTGAACGACACGTGCTCGCATGATGCGGGTGATGAGGTGCTGGTGAAGGTCGCTCAGCTACTGACCCTGGCCGCCGCGACCGGGGAGGACCCTCCAGCAGGGTGCTTCGCTGCGCGCCTGGGTGGGGAGGAGTTCCTTCTCGTGCTGGACGGTCTCTCCCGGGCGCACGCGGTCCAGCGCATAGAGGATCTGCGGTGCGCCGTGGCCAGCACCGACTGGCGCTCGATCACCGGCGACCTGCCCGTGACCATAAGCATTGGCGTGTCCTGGGTAGGCACGGAGGACTCCAAATACACCCTCCTGCATCGGGCGGACGAACTGCTCTACACCGCCAAGAAACCGGCCGCAACCGCGTCTGCGCCGAGGACGCGCAGGTGTCCGGCCTCCGGATCACTTGACGGGCCGATCGGCCCGCGGGCGACGCATCTAGGCGTCGGCGGCCGCGGTCTTCGGGTAGCGACAAGAACTGCAATTGCCGGTCAATCAGTCAGTCGGTCCGGCGTCCGAGCGCGAGGTAGGCGATGGGTCCGATCGGCTGCACGAACATGCCCATCACCCACACGGCCCTACGGCCGCGCACCAACTCGGGAGGCCGCCGGGCCAGGTCAACCAGAGCCATCGCCGTGAGCACGAGTTCGGCCCCCGACAGCACCAGGATCGCGGCCTTGCCAACGCGACTCCACCTGCACGAGCCCGTTGTGCCTGACCCAGCATGTAAGGCACAAGAGCCAACTGCGACCGTCGTCCCTCGTGATCGGGCGCACCGTCGTGGGCGATCACGACCGTGCCTGCGATCGGAGCAAGGATCGGCACCCCGAACCCTCGGAACAACGCCGGGGATTCCGCAGCGACGAGTCCGCGCCAGGTAACGGACGCGGATCGTCCCCGGTCGTCGACGGCGACGAAATCGATGGCGTGGGAAGAGCCGAACGCAGTGGCGCCATGGCTCGGGATCCGCCGCGCGGGACTGTTCTCCACCCTCCAACTACCGTGGAACGGGAACTCCAAGACAACTGCAGCAGATGCCGAAGACGAGGACTGACTATGGTCGTTCATCTGTTCCAGGATCACTCCTGCTCGCGCAGCGTGTCTCAGAATCGGTCGGTTTCGTCCGTCGCGCTCGGATCCTCGCCGGGGCTCCGGATGGGCTAGGGCAAGGCCCCCCTCTCCGACGCCCCGTATCGGCTAGCTACCTCACCCGTCCACGTCCCACCGGGACCGCCCGAGACAGCAGCCGCAGCATGCCCCTGGTCGGCCGGGGGAAGCCCCTCGTGGCCGCAAGGTCCACCGCACGCCGATGTGAGAGAGAACTCCTACGCGAGCCACCCCAGACGGGCAGGCAGGCCCCATCCCATGGTGACGAACCACGCGCTGCCGTCCTGAGCCCGAACGGCGCGCCGGGCTGGGACCGGAGCGGAGATGTTTGGTTCGCGGCTTACCGCACGTCCACGCTGAACACTGTCACGGTCTTTGGGCGGGATGCACTTCCCCAGCGAGGTGCTGGTGGGGGGCGATCGGGGGCCGTTGGCTGCTCGCGGTTGTCACCACGCTTCTGCCGCGGCGCTCGCGGTCAGAGGCGTCCGTGTAGGCGGTCGCGCCAGGGGCGTCCGTCGGGGTCGTACAGCGCCCGGAGCAACGGGAATGCCCACGTGCGCTGCGCTGCACTGACCCGTTCCGGTTGATGTCGCCGGATCCGGCCGGGCGGTCTAGGCCCGCTGCTCCCGCTGTCGTACCAGGCCTGCAAGGCCTCGGCCTGCCGGGCGAACGCGGCGAATCCCTCGGCTGGCTCCAGCAGGTCGCCGACGTCTTCGGGCCCGCGGTCGAGGTGCTCGGCCCAAAGCCGCAGGCGCAGGTCGCGGGCGAACACCCGGGCGCCGTCACCCGTGCCGGCCAGGTCATGCGGCTCGCGAGGGTCCCGTTCCTCGTCAAGGACGGCGATGGAGAGTTCGCTGTCGTGGGTCCACGACCGCCGGTTGAGGTTGTCCGAGCCGACCATCGCCCACACGTCGTCGACAACCACCACCTTGGCGTGCACGTACACCGGCGTGCCCGCATGGTTTTCGATGTCGTATACCGCGAAGCGGTCACCGCCGGCGGCGGCGATGATGCGCATCGCCTCCTGACGGCCCAGCAGGCCGGGTACGCGGGTCATCGTTCCGTCGCTGTCCGGGTATCGCGGCACGACGACGACCACGAACAGACCCGGGTTGCGTGCCATCGCATCCGCGAGCAGTCGGGCGGCTGGCTTGGACCACAGGTACTGGTCCTCCAGGTAGATCAGCGCGTGGGCCCGCGCGAACGCCTTGCGGTAAGCGTGGGCGATGCTGCGCTCGCCGTGCGGCGCGAACGGGTACCGCCGGAGTCTGGCCGGGTAGGTCCGCAGCACCTGGATCGCGTGGGTGCCTGGTCGGTTGGTCTCGTCGTCGGGCACCGGTTCCGGCAGCGGGAGGCCCGTCATCGCACCGATGTGGTAGGCGTGGTCATAGAGCTGGCGCAGCGAGCTGGACAGGTCGAGGATGCTGCTGCCGTACCACCGCTCACGGAAGGTGTGTTCGAGGTCGTGCACGGCCGGGCCATGTAGCTCCGCCTGGATGTCGTGCCAGGGGGGACGTGGCCCGTAGGCGTCGGGGAACTCCATCACCTGCGGATCGCCGGCGTGCTCGGAGTCGTCATTGCGGCCGTAGCCCAGGTCGATTCCCCCCACGAACGCGACATCACGGTCCGTCTCGCCACGGTGGCGGACCACGACCAGCTTCTGGTGGTGGCTTCCCCCGCGCCGCGTGCGAGCATCCAGCAGAACCTGGCCGCCGTCCTCGCCGATCGCCCGGACGAAGTCGGCGTTCGTCTCCTCCGACTGGTGCAGGGCCTTGGGGTGCGAGCGCCACAGCAGCCCGAACACTGCGACGCCCCGAGAGGCTGCGTTGCCCAGCAGAGATCCGATCTCGGTCCCCGCGCCGTCGAGTCGCTCCTGGAGGTCGCCGCGGAAGTCCAGAAAGTAGATCTCGTCTGCGGGCTGAGTCGACTCCAGCTCCGTGCGGAGCCGCGGGAAGTAGCTGCGGCCGTCGATCAGCGGGACAACTCGGTTCCCGATGCTGAACGCGCGCAGGTCCGTGGCGGGGTTGGCACGCTCACCGTCCCCGAGGAACCAGGCGGCGATCGCGGGGTCGTCGACCGGTGGTGCCGCCGCGTCCTGCTCGAGGGGGTCGTCGTCGGGAGCGCCGTCGGGCCGCACCGCTACCCCGGCCCGG
>JBBQYX010000099.1:0-6420 GCA_038208295.1 Candidatus Nanopelagicales bacterium
GGGCGGTCAGTAGCGCCAGCCACGCCAAGAGCACGTCCGAGAGCACTGGCCGCGTGGCCGCGTCGTCAGCGGCCTGCCGGTGGCGGTCGGCGAGCATCGTGGCGCGGCGCATCCCAGCGGCGGCCCGGCGGCAGGCGAGCACTGCCACGGCGACCCGGACGAGGTCTTCCTCGAGGCGGTCGATGGGCTCCCCGGCCAGCGCCTGGGTCGCCGCGACCAGCTCAATCTCGGCGGCAGCGCACCTATCGGCTGCGGCCGATTCGCCGGCGGTCAGGTCACCGTTGATGCCGGAGACGCGCAGCAGATAGCCGCGACCCTCAGCCAGTGCGGCGGCGGCAACGTCCTGGGGCGAGTCTGTGGCGGTCCGGTCCGGTCGGCGCCACAGGGCGTGTGCCCGCAGCAGGCTCGCCGGTGCGGCGGCCCGCAGGCGATGCCGCCCTTCCCGCGGCGAGAGCGGCCAGACGGTGTGGTGCTGCACGCGACCCCGCACCACGTCACCCCCGCCCTTCGCCCGGTCGAATCGCACCGATGTGATTCACCGGCCGGGGCCAACGATGGCACGGACCGGCTAGATGCGGCAAGGCGGGGGGACCGCCCCTGTGCACAACGGCGGCCCGGGGGCCCCGTAGTGGCACATCTAGTGGCACGGAAGGGGGTCCGAATCGTGAATGTCCTTGTCTCGCAACGGGTTTCGTGGTGGTCGATGCAGGTTTCGAACCTGCGACCCCTCGCGTGTGAAGCGAGTGCTCTACCGCTGAGCTAATCGACCGTATCGGCCGCAGACATTACCGCACCGACGGCGTCGACCGACGCCCACGCGCGCCCCGTAGGCCCCGGTCCGCGGGCCTGCGCCACCGCCGTACGACCCTCCAGGAGCACCCTGCCGAGCCGTCACGATCCATCACGACGCGGCTTGCAGCGGGCAGCCGTGGCCGGACAACGACAAGCCAGATCGCGACGCGAGGTGTGAAGGGCGACACACCGGGGATAGCGCCCGCGTGACCATCACCGCCGTGCGAGACGAGTTCGACGTCGCCGTAGTCCGCCCAGACGGCGACTCGGCCCCCGTGCGGTGCACCCTGGAGTTCCGGCTGGAGGACCCGTACGCGGTGCGGGCCACCTTCCACGCCAACGGTACGGCGGTGGAGTGGCTGCTGGCGCGCGACCTCCTCCGGGCTGGGCTCACCCGCTGCGCCGGTGACGGGGACGTCCAGGTCGCACCCGCCCCGGGCAACGGTCAGCAGATCCAGGTGACGCTCACGTCCCCCTCCGGCCGGGCGGTGCTGGTGGCATCGCGGGAGTCCGTGGCCCTGTTCCTCGGGCGTACCGACGCGCTGGTTCCGTACGGTCAGGAGCGGTTGGATCTGGATCGGCTGGCGCAGGCGCTGCTGTCGATCTGACGCGAGGCCTTTGCCCAAGCCCGCGCGACTGCGCCGCGGGTGGTGCCTGAAGGTCGAGCGGATCTTGGAAACGTAGCCAGCGGATCACCATTGCATTGATCAGTCAGCTAGGTCATCACGGCGGCCTAGGAGGCCGCGGGCCGCCTCCAGCACGCACAGAGCCGCCAGTCGGACCGTACGACCATCCGGGGTGTCCGCCGTGGTGTCCACCTCGGCGATGTCCACCGACACCACCCGCACATCCGCTCCGGCCAGCCGTGCCGCCTGACGCAACTCGAAGGCAGACAGGCCACCGGGCATCGAGGCCGGACAGCCCGGCGCGACGGCCCGGTCACAGACGTCCACATCGAGATCGACGTGGACCCGTCCACCGCTGGCACCCGCGATGTCCAGGGCCTCGGCCATCACATCTGCCATCGGGCGCTGCGCCACCGCGGCCCGTGTGATCACCGTGATGCCGTGGTCCCGGGCCCGCGCGGCGTAGTCGGCCGAGTTGGCGAAATCGGCGATGCCGACCTGCACGACCCGCTCGCCACTCAGCCCGGCGGCCAACAGTTGCCGGACCGGGGAGCCGTTACTCATTCCATCCCGAAGATCGTGGTGGGCGTCCAGGGTCACCAGACCCGCGCCAGACAGGTCCGGTCCGCACGAGCCGAGCATCGTCGACACGGTGATCGAGTTGTCGCCGCCGAGTGCCACCACCAGGCGGGCAGCGGCCGCACGAACCGCCAGGGTCGCCCGCTGCTGGCCGGGCGCACCGTCCGGTTCGTGCACGTCGCCCAGGTCAGTCGCGGTCAAGGCGCGCAGATCGGCACCGTCGGCGTACGTCGAGTAGCGGGCCAACGCCTCCCGGACTGCCCGCGGGGTGGCGTAGGCCCCCGTGGGCGACAGCGACGTCCGCCAGGCGGGGATCCCGATCAGGGCCACGTCGACCGGCGTCGACGGGTCGGGCCGGGCAGCCCCCAGCCAGTGCAGAGCCCGCGGCCAACTCAGGTCGGTCGGCAGGTCTGAACCGGCGACGGGAGCGTTCGGGCGGCCTGCTGAGGGTGCGGTCATGGCGCGCAGCATCCCAAGGTCGCGTTTGGGCATGGACAGCCCCATCCCGGCCAGCGCCGCGCCGGCCCGTGCATGCTGACCACGCTGCTGACCACACTGCTGACCACACTGCTGACCACGTCGCTGACCATGTTGCTGACCACGTTGGAGCCCGGGCCCGGTTTCGGATATGGTCTTGCCTCGCGCGTCCGGGGTTTTCCCCGACGGCACGCGGACGTAGCGCAGCTGGTAGCGCATCACCTTGCCAAGGTGAGGGTCGCGGGTTCGAATCCCGTCGTCCGCTCGGTGCCCGGCAGGGCTCGCGGTGGAGTGGCCGAGAGGCGAGGCAACGGCCTGCAAAGCCGTGTACACGGGTTCAAATCCCGTCTCCACCTCAGCGATCAGGGCTCCCGCATGCGGTGGTCGTGATCAGTGGCAGTGGTAGGTTCCTGGCTCGCGTCACCAGGTCAGCCGGTGCCGCACCACAGGGGCGATTGGCGCAGGGGCTAGCGCGCTTCCTTGACACGGAAGAGGTCGTAGGTTCGATTCCTACATCGCCCACCAGAAGCTCTGACCGGTGGATAGCGGAACACGCCCCGGCCCATTCGCGACATCGAAGTGAAGCCAGTGACGCCCAAGGCGGCTAGCGATACGGCGCCTTACCCACGGCGCCGTGGCTGGGCAAGGGGGGTAAGGCGTCTAGGCGTGGGTTGGGTGCTGCTTGGGTCGTCGAGGTCAATCAGATCAGGAGTCGTCGGGGAGCAACCGGAAGGCGTCGTGGGCGCTGAGGGGCCGGATCGCCCGGAAGTCTCGCCGGTCGAGCGTCAGGATCGCGTTGGTTCGGAACTCTGCCGCGAATACAACGTTGACGACGTCTGCCAGATCGAGCTCCAAATCTCGGTATTGCCTCCGGATTGCATGCGCTGTGTCGAGGATGTCGGCCGTGATCGCCGGAATAACGGCGCGACCGGCTCGTGCCCAACCCCGGATGTCGTCGATCGCCCGGTGCGCGGCAGCCGGACCAAGGACGCGCCCGGCTACGTGGTCGATCTCGCTGAGTAGTACGGGAGAGATGATCAACGAGCCAGCGCCGCGAAGGACGGTACGGGCCCCATCGCCTGCTGGATGGGTTTCGTCGAGGGCCGCCAGCAAGCTTGAGGTGTCGGCGATGACGACGATCACGAAGTATTGGACTTCGTCTGCTCGTACGCAGTGGCCTTTTCGGCCCAGGCCGACTCCAGGGCTTCATCGGCGCGGGCTTCACGTTCGCTGACCACCGGTACGTACGTACGGCTGAAGAAGGGGGCATCCCAGCGGCGCTCGGCCATCGCCGCCAAGTGAATGGCGTGTCGCAGCAGCTCCGCTTCCGCGACGCCACGGCGAGCGGCTGCGGCTTTGATGATGGCGAGGTCCCGCTCGTCGGCGAAGACGGTCGTCCGCTTCATGGCCATGAACGTATGTTACAACCGACATACGTGGGAGTCGATGCGACTGTTCCTGTGCAGAAGCTTCGTCAACCTGTGGTGCGTCGGCGCAGGACTGCAGCAGCCAGGAACGGGAGCCAGACGTACGCGGGCCAGATGGCCAATCGTTCCAGGATGCCCGGAGTGATGTCGGTGGCGACGAAAGCGACTGCGGCCGCGCCGGACACCAGGCCGACGGCGATCCCGGCCCGGGACAGGAGCCGGCGGGAATGTACGGACAGCGCCGTGGCCAGGACGGCCAGTGGTTGGGCGACGAACACCGGGGCAGCCACGATCGCGTGCCAGGTCGGCGCCGCGTCCACCGGCACCAGACCGACCGCGACCGACGCCAGCCCGGACACCACCCACAGGGATACGGCTGCGTTGGCGACGAACCCCCGCGGCAGCCGGGTTCGGACCAGTGGGGCACCCGCTGCGCGCAACAGGCCGAACACTACGAAGGTTGTGTTCATGACCGGGTACAGCGGCGAGCAGATCCCGCCGGTACCGCAACCGTCGGTGCCGAGGTCGCTGATCGTGTCCCCGAGCACGCTGTACGAGGTTGCCGCGGCGCCGACGAGCACCTCCAGCGCGATGTAGGCAGGCTGCACGGTCAGCATGGCGGCCCCGACGCGTACCCGCGTGGGCAGCGGCGGTCGATCGGCGTGGTCCGGGGTGTGCGGTGCGGGCATGGTCGATGCTCCCAGTCGACGGGCCGAGCGCGTCACCCACACGAACCAGCATCGACCTCTTGGGCGACACGTCAAGCGCGGATCACCCGTACGGGGCCTGCCATCTTGGCCTGGTCCGGGGCAGGCTGGAAGCAGCCCGATGTGGGGCGAGATGCGTACCGCCAGCAAGGGAAGGTGGAGCGATGACGTCAACGAACGCCGCCCGCGGGCCGAGTCCCGGCGCTGTGGACCGCACGACGCATGAGGCCATGACTCTTGCCCTTGCGCTGGTCACCCTGTCCCGTTCCGACGGCCTGGTCGCCGCGCTGCGCCACCTGCAGGCGATTCGCGCCCATCAATCGGTCGACGAACGTCAGGTGGAGGACACCGCTCTGTCGATGGTGCTGGTGAAATGGCTCGGTGAGGCGCTGGACTCCAGCGGTCTGGATGCCGACGCGGTGCTCCAGGGTCTGGGCATGTCCCTGGCGCTAGTCGAACCGCCGGTCGGCAACGCAAAACAGGCGCCTGAGTAAGGGTCAGCTCAACGACCGCTGGCTAACCGAAGTGCTGGGTTACAGCCAGTCGCGCTGCTTGAACAGCCACCACAGGGTTGTCGACATCACCACGATCAGCGCCGTGGACGCCCAGAACCCACTGGCCTGAGCAAACCCCGGATAGGGGATGTTCTGACCGTAGAAGCCGGTCACGGCGGTCGGAACTGCGATGATCGCCGCCCAACTGGTCACCTTCTTGGTGATGACGTTCAGCCGGTTTCCCTGGATGGTCAGGTTCGTCTCCAGAATCGTGGTCACAAGGTCTCGCAACGACTCTGTCCACTCGCTGGCGCGCAGGACATGGTCGTAGACGTCCTGGAAGTACGGCGACATCGCCTCGTCGTAGACGTGCAGGTCGCGGCGCATCAGGGAGTTGACCACCTCGCGCATCGGGAGCACGACGCGGCGGAGCTTGACCAGATTCTTACGGGTCTGGTACGTGTGCCGCTGGAAGTGCGTGTCGCGGCGGCCCGTCTGGAACAACATCTCCTCGAGCTCTTCGATCTCGTCGTCCATCCGCTGGACGGTGGCGAAGTGACTGTCCACCACCACGTCCAGCAGACCGTGCAGGAGATACGGAACCCCGAACTTGGCCAGGTCTGCGGAATCGTCCCAGCGCGTCATGACGGCGTCGATGTCAAAGCGATCCCCGGGCCGGACGGTCACGAACGCGTTGTGGGTGACGAACGCGTGGACATCGGACAACTCGATGTCACCGTCGTCGGCCGCCCCGATCGATGTGGCGGTGGCACTGACGAACAGGTGCGTGGCGTAGCGATCAACCTTCGGTCGCTGGTCGCGGTGCAGCGCATCCTCCAGCGCCAGCTCGTGCAACCGGAGTTCCTCGGACACGAGGTCCAGATCCGCCTCCTGCGCATCGCCCAGGTCGATCCACACCATCGTGCCCTGCTGGGCCAGGTGCTCGGAGACGTCGGCGACGGGAAAGTCCTTGCACTCCAGGACACCGTTGCGGTACAGGCGCGTACGCGGCATGACGCCCACCGTAGGCCGCTCGCGCCGGCCGAGATGCGGGATGGTCCGCCGCGGGTGGTCGGGAGGTTGCGGCGCGGTTCAATCGTGATCGAAGGTACGCAGTCCGGTAAGGCCGCCCAGCAGGCGCATCTCATGGTCAAAGAACGCGGCATAGGCGTCGTCGGCCACCACGTTGTGCCGGTGCCCGAACAGCTCGAAGGCAACGGCCCCGAACAGGTGGGTCCAGCAGACCAGCCCCGCGACCAGAACCCGCTCGTCCGCAGCACCGAACATGGGCCGTAGGTCCTCAACCCCCGCGGCGACC
>JBBQYX010000100.1:0-6240 GCA_038208295.1 Candidatus Nanopelagicales bacterium
GCCACCGCGTCCCAGGCCGCGATGGTGACCTCGTGGCAGCGGATGTGGTCCGGGTGCGGATAGCCGCCGTGTTCGTCGTAGGTGGTCACCACATGCGGACGGAATTCCCGCATCAGCCGTACGAGGGGTTCGGTGACCTCCGCCAGCGGCAGATCGGCGAAACAGCCCGCCGGCAGCGGCGGCAGCGGATCCCCCTCGGGCAGCCCGGAGTCCTCGAACCCCAGCCACGCGTGCTGCACTCCGAGGATCTCAGCAGCCAGCGCCATCTCCGCGCGCCGGACCGGGATCATGCCCTCGGCCGCCACCAGGTCGGCGGCCGCCTTGTTCAGAACATCGCCACGCTCGCCGCCCGTGCACGACACGACGAGAACCTGCGCGCCTTCGTGTACGTAGCGCACCGAACTGGCGGCCCCCTTGCTGGACTCGTCGTCCGGGTGCGCGTGCACGTGCATCAGCCGCAACGCTTCGCCAGGCCCGGGCAGGGTCGGCACCAACGTCGGATCGGCGGCAGGGCGTTGTGTGGTGGGTACGGTCACGGGGTTAGTGTCGCAAAGCCGCACGCAGTCGCGAGCCGGGCGGCCCGGTCGAGGAGGGCAGTCGGTCATGAGCACACCTCGGCCGGTTGATCCGCAGCCCGCCGGCCCGCAGCCCGACGACCCGGACGGCCGGCACGAGCCAGGCCCGCGTACGGCTGAGCTCCCGCCGCACCTGCGCGCCCGCTACGGCCTGGACCGGTCCAACCGCGGCCCGATTCTGCTGGCGGTGCTGCTGGTCGCGGCCTTCGTCACCGTGCTCGGTTGGGCCGCGCTGCGGGTCGCCGACCCGGCCGTGACCAGCAAGGTCCTCGCCTGGAGCATCCTGGCCGACGATCACGTCCGGGTGACGTTCGAGGTCCGGCGCAGCGCCGACCAACCGGTGACCTGCGTGGTGCGCGCCCAGGACGAGACCCGATTGGACGTCGGCTACGCGACCGTGACGCTTCCCTCGGGAACCACGTACGTGCAGCCCACCTACCAACTGCGCACTAACGCCCGGGCGACCATCGTCGAGGTCCTCGGCTGTGCCCCCGGCGACGCGCCCGACCGGGTTCCGCCGCCGCAGTTCCCGCCTGGAGTCGCGGCACCCGAGCAGCCTTGGACCCCGGCCTGAGCCCACTGCACCGAGTGCTAACGCGTGCCCGGACGCACCGAAGATCCTGCGTACGGAGCGACCGGCGCTCACCTGTTGTTACCCTGGCAACTTCTACGGTGACCGTCGATCCGCGCACCCACCTGCCCCACCTTCAGACTTCGGGAAGTGATGACGTGATCGAGTCCACCGCCGACGTGACCTGGTTGACCCAGGAGGCGCACGACAAGCTGCAGGCCGAGCTGGCCGACCGCAGCGGTCCCCTGCGGGTGGAGATCACCAAGCGCATCGAGCTCGCCCGCGAGGAGGGCGACCTGAAGGAGAACGGCGGCTACCACGCGGCCAAGGAGGAGCAGGGCAAGAACGAGGCCCGCGTCCGGGTGCTGAAGCACCTGCTGGAGAACTCCCGCATCGGTGTGCCGGAATCCGCCGACGACGAGGTCGCCCCGGGCAAGGTCGTCACGATCCGGTTCGCCGACGGCGAGACCGAGAAGTTCCTGCTCGGCTCCCGCGAGGAGGGCGCCACCGCGACGATCGAGGTCTACTCCCCCACCTCACCCCTGGGCGCGGCCGTGGTGGGGCACCGGGTTGGCGATGCGTCGACGTACACCTTGGTCAACGGCACGCAGATGGCCGTGGAGGTCGTCGACGTGCAGGCCTACACGCCCGCCTGAGCACGATTCCGCGTACGCACAACAACGGAGCCCGGCCCCCGCCGAGGGGGTCGGGCTCCGATGCTCTGCGACAAGATCGAGATCAGCGCGCCGACACCCGGCGGTACCGCCGTACCGCCAACGTCGCGAAGATCGCAATGAGCACCAAGCAGGACAACACCGTCCACAGCACCGGGTTCTGCATCGGCCACGCTTCGCTGGACGGCGGGATCAGGCCGGTCGGGTTGCCGAACAACTGCCGGCAGGACAGCGCCAGGCTGGACACCGGATTCCACTCCGCGACCACCCGCAACCAGTCCGGCATCCCGTTCAACGGTACGAACGCGCTGGACAGGAACGACACCGGGAACAGCCAGATCAGCCCGGCGGTGTTGGCGACCTCGGGGGTCTTCATGTGTAGGCCCACCCAGGCGCCGATCCAGGCCAGGGCGTAGGCGAACAGCAGCAGCAGCGCGTACGCGCCAGCCGCGCGCAGGATCCCGTCCTCGATCCGCCAGCCCACCAGCAGACCGGTGATCGACAGGACCAGCAGGACCAACGTCATCCGGGCGGCATCGGCCGCCGTACGGCCCCACAGCACCGCCGAGGCGGCCATCGGCAACGACCGGAACCGGTCGACGATGCCCTTGTGCATGTCCTCGGCAAGCCCGACGGTCGAGTTCGCGGCGGCGAAAGTAATCGTCTGGGCGAAGATGCCGGGAATCAGGAAGGAGCGGTAGAGCGCGGCGTCTGGCGGCCCGTCCGTGCCCGGCACCGGGATGGCACCGCCGAAGACGTAGGCGAACAACAGCACGAACATGACCGGCTGCACGATCGAGAAGAACAGCAGTTCCGGGACTCGCAGCGTCTGGATCAGGTGCCGACGCATGACGACGAGGCCGTCGCGCACCGACCAGCCGACCAGCGGTCGCCGCATCGGGGCGGGCAGCGGCCCGGCACTGTGGAAACGGCCCGGTCCGGTGGTCGGGGCGGTCGTGGGATGGGTGGTGGCCATGGCTCAGCCCTCCTTGCTGCCGCGGCCGCGGCGCTTCTTGGTCGGTTCGGTTGGGGTGTCCTCGGCCAGGTGACCGGTCAGGGACAGGAAGACGTCGTCCAGGGTCGGCCGCCGCAGCACGACATCGTCCAGCACAACCCCGGCGGCATCGACCGCGCGCACGGCCTCGATCAGCATGGTCGAGCCACCGCTGACCGGGACGGTCACCCGAGCGGATTCCGGATCGACGGTCGGCTCGGTCGCCGACAGCGGCCGCAGGGCGTCCACGACCAGACCCATCTGGTCGCGGTCGCGGGGCACCGCCTCGATCCGGTCGCCGCCGACCTCGTCCTTCAGCGAGTTCGAGGTCCCCTTCGCGATCACTCGCCCCCTGTCGATGACGACGATCTGCTCAGCCAGCACGTCGGCCTCCTCCAGATACTGCGTCGTCAGCAGCACGGTGGTGCCCTCGGCGACCAGTTCGGAGATCACCTCCCAGACCGACATCCGGGACCGCGGGTCCAGCCCGGTCGTCGGCTCGTCCAAGAAGAGGATCTTGGGGTGGGCCATCAGGCTGGCGGCCAGGTCCAGCCGCCGACGCATGCCGCCTGAGTACGTCTTCGACGGCCGGTCGGCAGCATCGGCGAGGTCGAAGCGGTGCAGCAACTCCTCCGCCCGGGCGGCCACCCACTTGGCCGGCAGGTGGTAGAGCCGCCCGACCATGTCCAGGTTCTCCCGGCCGGTGAGGTATTCGTCGACCGCGGCGTACTGCCCGGTGAGGCCGATCATCCGGCGTACGGCATCCGGGTGGGCGGCGACGTCATGGCCGGCAACGGTGGCCCGTCCGCCGTCGGCCTTCAACAAGGTGGTGAGGATGCGGACGACTGTGGTCTTACCGGCCCCGTTGGGTCCCAACAGGCCGACGACGTGCCCCTCGGGGACGGTGAGATCGATCCCGTCCAGCGCGGTGACGTCGCCGTAGCGCTTGACCAGTCCTTCGGCGACGATGGCGTCGGGCATGCGGCACTTCCTTTCGTGTCGGGCGCACGCTAGGCGCCGCGGTGATCTCGCGCGACCCGGTTGCCCGGCGTTGGGACCAGGGTCATGCCGAGCGGCTCGGGCCTCAACCTCGGTGCTCGGCCAGGAAGAACCGGTACCCCGCCGCACTCAACCGCGCCAGCACCGCGTCGGCGTGCTCGCGCCCGCGGGTCTCCATCTGCACGACGATCTCGACCTCGTCCACCGCCAGCCGTGGGTCGGTACGGACATGCTCGACCTCGAGCACATTGGCGTCGGCGGCACCGAGTTCGGCCAGCAGGACAGCCAACGAGCCCGGTGCGTCCGGCAGCAGCATCGCCACCGACAGGTAGCGCCCGGCCGACGCCATCCCGTGCCGGATCACCCGCATCAGCAGCAGCGGGTCGACGTTGCCCCCCGATAGCACGATCACGACGGGCGGCTCGAACGCCTCGGGTGCATCGCGTACCGCCGCAACCCCGACCACCCCGGCCGGTTCCACCAGCAGCTTCTCCCGCTCCAGGCAGAGCAGCAGCGCCTGCGACAGCGACTCCTCGGACACGGTGCGGATCTCGTCCACGTACTTCTGGACTAGCGCGAACGGCACCTCCCCCGGCCGGCCCACGGCGACGCCGTCGGCCATCGTGTGCATCTGTTCCAGGGGTACGGGGTGCCCGGCCGCCAACGACGCGGGATACGCCGCCGCCCCCGCCGCCTGCGCCCCGACCACCCGCACTCCGGGCCGCACCGACTTCACCGCCAGCGCTATCCCGGCCAGCAGCCCGCCGCCGCCGGTGCAGACCACGACCGTGCGGACATCCGGGCTCTGCTCGACGATCTCCAGGCCGATGGTTCCCTGGCCGGCAACGATGTCGCGGTGGTCGAAGGGGTGGATCAGTTCCGCGCCGGTCTGCTCCGCGAACTCGCGCGCCGCGTCCAGGGCCGCATCCACGCTCGTACCGTGGAACTGCACGTCGGCGCCGTACCCCTGGGTCGCGATCACCTTCGGCAGCGGCGCGCCGATCGGCATGAACACGGTCGCCGGAATGCCCAGCAACTGCGCAGCGACCGCGACCCCCTGCCCGTGGTTGCCGGCGCTGGCCGCCACCACGCCGCGCCGCCGCTGCTCGGCGTCCAGCTTGCTGATCCGGGTGTATGCACCCCTGATCTTGAACGAGCCGGCCCGCTGCAGGTTCTCGCACTTCAGCCGCACCGGCCCCCCAACCTGATCGGCCAGGAACCGTGCGTTCATCAGGGGCGTGTCGCGGATGATCGGGCGCAGCAGCGTCCGGGCCGCGCGGATGTCGTCCAAGGTCACCGTCTGCACGGACGTGATCCTGCCCTGACACACCGGTGACGTGGGGCGCCGGCCAGGTATCGGCTCACGGCAGATCGCTCAACGGCGTCCCGAGTTCATCAAGTTCGTCAACGGCCTCAGGGTGCTCGCTCAGGTAGGCCATCACTCGTTCCCCGTCCGCCCGGATCGCCTCGCGGCGGATCCGCCGTGCCTCCGCCTCGGCGATGTCCCGTACGAAGGCACTCAGCCCCTTGCCCTGACTGCGAGCGGCCGCTGCCAGCACCGCCCGGTCGTCGGCGGCCAATCGGATCGTGAGTGTGTCAGCCACACGTCAAGGTAATACGTCCCAGTGACCCGCTCCTATCTCGGGGCGCCCCACCGCATCGCTGCAAGTACCCTCGATCGTATGACGGATCTGGCCACCATCAGGGTCCCGAAGGTTCTTCGCGACTTAGTCATGCGGTCAGCCCGAGCAGAGGGACTTACCGCCGCAGAGTTCCTGGACCTCGTCACCAAGGAGCATGACCGGGGACGGCGATTCGCGGCGGTGCGTGCGGCGAACGCAGCGGGCGTACTTGATCCTGACTATGTCGAACTCACTGAGGCTTGGGATCAGGCTTCCGGCGACGGGCTCGCCACGGGTGAGGATGGAGTCATGACCACGATCGCCACGCTGCCACCCGGCGCGAACATCCCCACCATCGACCCACACGGCGCCGTCCCGGTGCTGGATGCCCTCGCGGCTGCCCGGGCGCGGCAGGAACTCTCCCGAGCTGCCGTACGCGCCACCCGGCCAGGACCGCAGCCCCGGTCGCTGCCCCGCCCAGGCGGGCCGTCCGGGTGGGAATTGCTGCGGACCAGTACGTCGACGCGCCGCGACATCACCGAACTGTTCGCCCAGGCGGCTCGAGAGTTTCCGAGGATCGCGCACACCCAGATCCGGCGCGAACACATCTATTTCCTCAACCACCCCGAGACGGTTCTTGCGGTACTGCACTCGCGGCAGCGCGACACGATCAAAGGTCGTGCGCTGCAACGCACCAAGGGTTTGCTGGGCGAGGGATTGCTGACCTCTGAGGGGGCCGCGCATCTGCGCGCCCGGCGCCTTGTGCAACCGGCGTTCCACCACCAGCGCATCTCCGCGTACGCAG
>JBBQYX010000101.1:0-6162 GCA_038208295.1 Candidatus Nanopelagicales bacterium
CGCCTGGGCCCGCTTGGGTGGCAACGCCCGGGACAGCCCGGCCACGGTCTGCTTGGCCCGCCCGGCGACACCTCCGGGCTGCTGCGCCGCGGCCTGCTGTGGCTGGGAACCGCCTGTCGTCCCCGTCACCGTCCGTACTCCCTTGCGTCGTCTGCCCGGCCGAACCATCGTCGTGAACCTAAGCCCTGCCGAGGCTCGGGCGGGTCATTCACGGGCGGGCATCGCCGCCCGATCACGACTCCCTCCGGGCCGGCCTCCCCAGCACCCGGTCGGCCAGCACCGGGAACGCTGCCCGCCATTGGTCGACCTGGTCGGGATCGATCTCGGCCCGCAGGACCTGCTCCTGCATTCCGGCTTCGGCGAGCACCGTGCCCTGGGGGTCGATGATCAGAGAACGGCCACCCATTTCGACGCCCGCGTGGGTGCCGGCGGTGTTGCAGGCGAGGACGAAGGTCTGGTTCTCCACCGCCCGCGCCCGGGCCAGCAGCGTCCAGTGCGCGATGCGGCGCTGCGGCCAGCCGCTGGGGATGACCACGGCGGTGGCGTCCCGGTCGGTCAGCGCCCGGAAGAGCTCCGGGAATCGCAGGTCGTAGCAGGTCGCCAGCCCGGTGACGCCGAGCGGGGTCGGGACCGTGACGACCTGCGTACCTGCGGACAGCACGGCCGCCTCGCCCTCGTCGAAGCCGAAGAGGTGGATCTTGCGATAGACCGCGGCCACGTCTCCGGACGGGTCGAGAACCACGCTGGTGTTGAACACGCGCCCATCCTGCGTCCGTTCGGCGAACGACCCGCCGTGGATCCAAACGCCCGCCTCGGCCGCGACCCCGCGCAAGCGAGTGACCAGGTCCCCGTCCAACGGCTGCGCATGGCGGCTGACCGCGTCGAGCGCGAAGGCCCCGGTGTGCCACAGCTCGGGCAGTACGACCAGGTCCGCCGTGCGCGCCTCGGCTGCCGTTAGTCCAATCGCCCGCTCGATGCGTTCGGGTACGGGTTCGCCGTCCGACACCTCGAGTTGGATCAGCGCGACGGCGACCGGCATGGGGGCAAGTATCGCCCAGGGCCTGGCTGGCTACTGCTGGGCGCGCAGATCCGCGCTCGCCTTGGCGGCCATCAGCCGGGCTCCCTCGACGCTGGGGTGGATCCCGTCGGTGGTCAGCCCGGGCAGCCAGCCACCGTCGTTGTCGGCCACCGCAGCGTGGGTGTCCAGCAGGACGATCGAGCGCTGCGCTGCCAGGTCGCGGACCGCAGCGTTGTACATGTCGACGGTGGGGTCGTGCTCGGGCAAGCGCTGCGGCGGGATCGTCGCCAGCGCGACCTTCGTACCGACCAGGTCGGCGGCATCGATGATGCGGCCCAGATTCGCCAGACTCGTGGGCAGCGGGATGTCGCTGGGGAGGTCGTTGCTGCCGCCGAGGACCACCAACCAGTCGGGGCGAGCAGCCAGCGCCTGGCCGACGTGCTCGGCCATCCAGTCGGTGGTCATCCCGATCTCCGCGGCACCGCCGTCGAAGCGCAGCGGCGCGGAGTCACCCTGGACCAGTCCGGCGAACCAGGACAGCTCCCCGATCCGGCCGCTGGCCAGGTCGCTGTCGCCCACGGTGATGGAGTCGCCCAGGAATGCCGCGCTCTGCGGCCACGGTGCCGGGACGCCGGTCTGCGGCGCGGCCTCGCCGGGTGCCCCGCCGGCTACCGATCCGGACCCGGCCGCGAGGACGGCGTTGGCCGGCTGCGGCGACACGGAGCGCAATACCAGCACCCCCGTCACGGCCAGAGCAGCCGTCAGTGCCGCGATTCCGGCCACCATGACCCCGCGCCGGCCGCGATCAAGCGGGGCGGCATGGTGGGGAGCGGCATGGTGGGGAGCGGCAGGGTGCGGGGCAGTGCGGTGGCGGGCAGCAGGGTCGGTCACCAGAGACGAAACGGCGTCGGTCACGATGGCGTCGTTTCCCTTCGATCCGTTGCCTACACCTTGCACGTTGCAAGGGTCGCACGGATGCGTCCGTCGGACCGCCACCAGCGGCGGCGCCCCCGGTGAGGTGAGGGCCAGATCACGTTAGGCCGGAATGCTCAACCGACCGCGAGCGCAACCTCCGGATCGTGCAGGAAGGCGGCGACGTCGGCGAGGACCGCCGAGCCGAGGGCCCCGTCCACGCAGCGATGGTCGAACGACAGGGTCAGCTGCATCACTGGTCGGGCGACAACCTCCCCGTCGACGACCCACGGCCTGGGCAATACCCGGCCCATCGCCAGGATCGCCACCTGCCCGGGGTTGATGATCGGGGTCCCGCCGTCGACGCCGAAGACGCCGACGTTCGTGATCGTGATCGTCCCGTCGGTCATCCGCTGCGGCGGCGTCTTGCCATTCCGGGCCTCGGCGACCAGCGCGGCCAGTTCCTGCGCCAGGCCGGGCAGGCCCAGCAGGTCGGCATCGGGGATCACCGGGACCACCAGTCCGCGAGGCGTGGCGGCGGCGATGCCGAGGTTGACGTAATGCTTCACGACGACCTCGCCGGCGTCGTCGTCGAAGGTCGCGTTGACGCGCGGATTCCGGCGTACGGCATGCAGCAGGCCTGCCGCGACGAGCACGGTCGGGGTCATCCGGACACCCGCTAGTGCGCGGACGTCCTTGAGCCGGTCGAGCAACGCCATCGACCGGGCGACGTCGACGTCGACCCATTCGGTGACGTGCGGGGCGGTGAAGGCGCTGCGCACCATCGCCTCCGCCATCGAGCGCAGCACCCCGCGGACCGGGATGCGTTCCTCGCGGGGCTGCTCGGTCGGGCGTACGCCCCGGGCCGCCGCCCCGACAGCCGGGCCGGCGGGACTCGCTGCGACCGGTTCGGCTGTCTGCGTGGCGCTCGGCTCCGGGTGGGCCAGCCGGGCCGCCCGGGCGACGTCGTCACGGGTGACGACCCCGTCGTGGCCCGTCGGGTCGATCGCGTTGAGGTCGACGCCGAGGTCTCGGGCGAGCTTGCGTACCGGTGGGGCGGCCTTGACCAGCGTTGCTATCGCGAGCCGTTCCTCGGTGTGCCGACCGATCTCCCAGCCGCCGATCCGGGTGGGGCGACCCGGTTCACCGGCCGGACCAGCCTCCGGCGCGGGTGCCCCGGACGGCGTGGAGGCAGGCACGCGCGGGCGGCGTTTCGGTGCGCCGGCGGACTCCTTGACCCCGTAGCCAACCAGCACCGCGGTCCTGGTCGGGGCAGCCGCTGCTGTATCGGTTGTTGCCGCGGTGTCGCTGTCCGTGGTCGCTTCCGGCTGCGTGGCTGGCTGCTCCTGCCCCGGGGGTACGGACGCCGCACCGGCCCACTGTTCCGGGCTCGGCTGGGCGGGGCTCGCCTGCTCGGGGGCCGAATCAGCTGGGGCCGAACCTGGTTGAGCCGGCTCGCCGCCGGCGCCCGGAGCCACATCGACCCGGATAATCGGCGTACCGACCGGCACCACGGCGCCAGGCTCGACCAGCAGATCGGCCACCACTCCCGCGTACGGGCTGGGCAATTCGACCGAGGCCTTCGCGGTCTCGATCTCGACGAGTACCTGATTGACCGTGACCGTGTCGCCCGGCGCGACGTGCCAGGTCAGGACCTCCGCCTCCGTCAGACCCTCGCCGACATCCGGCAACCGGAACTCACGCATCTGCGACACGTCGTGCCTCCCTGCTTCCTTGCGACTACGGGGTCTGCCCTGCGCGACCAACGCGCACTCGAAAAGGCCCGATCAGTAGGACAGCGCCCGGTCGACGCCGTCCAGCACCCGGTCCAGGTCCGGCAGGTAGTGCTCCTCCACCCGGCTCGGCGGGTACGGGGCGTGATAGCCGCCGACCCGGATCACCGGTGCCTGCAGGTGATAGAAACACTCGGCACTGATCCGCGCGGCGATCTCCGCACCCAGGCCCAGGAAGACTGGCGCCTCGTGCACCACGACCAGCCGTCCGGTGCGTTGGACCGAGGCCGCCAACGTGGTGATGTCCAACGGCGACAGGCTGCGCAGGTCGACGACCTCCAGCGACCGACCCTCGTCCTCGGCGGCCGCGGCGGCCTCCAGACAAGTGCGCACCATCGGGCCGTAGCAGGCGACGGTTGCGTGCTCACCGGGCCGCACCACCCGGGCCCGCTCGAACGGTCCGGCCGCCTCCAGCGCGGTCGCCGGATCGACCTCGGCCTTGTCCCAGTAGCGCCGCTTAGGCTCCATGAACACGACCGGGTCGGGGCAGGCGATCGCCTGCTGGATCATGGCGTAGGCGTCCAGCGGGTTCGACGGGCTCATGACCCGCAACCCAGCGGTGTGCGCGAAGTACGCCTCCGGTGATTCGCTGTGGTGCTCCACCGCCCCGATGCCGCCACCGAACGGGATCCGAATCACGATCGGCATCGGCGTACGGCCACTGGAGCGCGCGTGGTGCTTAGCCACCTGCGAGACGATCTGGTCGAACGCCGGATAGACGAACCCGTCGAACTGGATCTCCACCACCGGCCGGTAGCCGCGCATGGCCAAGCCCACGGCGGTGCCGACGATGCCGCTCTCGGCCAGTGGCATGTCGACAACGCGGTGCTCGCCGAAGTCCTTCTGCAGGCCGTCGGTGATCCGGAACACCCCGCCGAGCCGGCCGATGTCCTCCCCCATCAGCACGACCTTGGGGTCGTCCTCCAGCGCTCGGCGTAGGCCCGCGTTGAGGGCCTTGGCCATCGTGAATACGGCCATCTCAGTGCCCCCGTCCGGCATGCGCAGTGTCGCTGAAACTCGCCAGATAGTCGCGCAGCCCGGTGCGCTCGGACTCGACCAGAGAGTTCTGGGTGGCGTAGACGTTGTCGAAGATGCTGATCGGCTCCGGGTCCGGCAGGGCGCGGCAGTCGTCGCGCAGCTTCACCGCCAGTGCCTCGGCTTCGGTCTCGACCTCCTCGAAGAAGGTGTGATCCGCGAACCCGTTGCGCGCCAGGTAGACCTTCACCCGCTCGATCGGGTCCTTGAGTTTCCACTGCTCCACGTCGGCCGCGATCCGGTAACGGGTCGGGTCGTCGGAGGTGGTGTGGGCGCCCATTCGGTACGTGAACGCCTCGACCAGCGTCGGCCCGTTGCCCTCACGCGCCGAGGCCAGCGCGGCCCTGGTGACCGCGAGCACCGCCAGGACGTCGTTGCCGTCGACCCGTACCCCCGGGAAACCGAAACCGGCCGCTCGCCGATACAGGGGTATGCGGGTCTGGCGCTCCAGCGGCTCGGAGATGGCCCACTGGTTGTTCTGGCAGAAGAACACCACCGGTGCGTTGAAGACGCTGGCGAACACGAACGCCTCGTTGACGTCCCCCTGTGACGTCGCTCCGTCACCGAAGCAGACCAGCACCGCGTCATCCGTACCGTCGCGCTGGATGCCCATCCCGTAGCCGACGGCGTGCAGCGCCTGGTCGCCGATGACGATCGTGTAGAGCGCGAAGTTGTGTTCGTGGGGGTCCCAGCCGCCATTGGTCACCCCGCGGAACAGTTTCAGGAGTTGCAGCGGCGCGACACCCCGCGTCCACGCGATGCCGTGCTCGCGATAGGTCGGGAACACGAAGTCGTCGGGCTGGACCGCCCGCCCGGCGCCCACCTGGGCGGCCTCCTGGCCGAGCAACTGGGCCCATAGGCCGAGCTCGCCCTGGCGTTGGAGCGCCGTGGCCTCCACGTCGACCCGGCGTACCAGCACCAGGTCGCGATACAGCGCGCGCAGTTCCTCGGCGCTCAGCTCAATGTCGTAGTCGGGGTGCTGGACCCGCTCGCCCTCGGGGGTGAGGAGCTGGACGAGGTTGGGCCCTCCGTCGGCGGTCATGGGGTGGGACCTCCTGGCAGGGGACGCTGCATGCATGCCGGCGCCCGTGGAGTTCCGCGGCCGCCTGGGGACACCCCATCATCACCGACCCGTCCCGCGCGGATAACCCGGCAAACTCGTCGTGCGTGCGGGCGAATTGCATGCCGTCGGGTGGACCGCCCCCGGCTCGTTCTCGCTGGCCATGTCCCAGGGGTGCGGGTCCCCCTGTACGCCGCCACCGCCAACCGCCCGCACGATCACCGCGAGTTGGCGCTGGTGGTCGGTCGACTCCCTTCTCCCCCGCATGATCACCGCGAGTGGGCAGTCGTGGTCGTCGAGTCAGCTGATTCGAGGCAAGATCAACTCGAGTGGGTAGTCGTGGG
>JBBQYX010000102.1:0-6069 GCA_038208295.1 Candidatus Nanopelagicales bacterium
CGTCGCAAGGGTTGATGCAGCCCGGCGTCCAGACCGCGGCCAGGGCCGACGCGGACCCGTCGCTGCTGCCGGGGCTGCTGCACTTGACCCGGATCCAACCCGAGGTCGCCGGCTGGCTGGTCGACAGCCTCACTCGCATCAGCAGCGACCAGCAGCTGTACATCCACGGCCGCCAACTCACCGGCGAACAGGTCACCAACGACCCCTACCTGGTCACCGCGAAACTCGACAACCGCATCACCGTCGCGCCGACCAACAGCACCAATCCGACCCTGGCCGCGCTGCGCCAAGCGGCGCAGCCGGCAGTCTCCCGCCCGGACCTCGCCCGCGCGGCCGGCATGTCCGCGTTCGTGGTGCCGCAGCGCTCCCGGTGAGCAACCCGCTTCGACCATCGGGGCGCCGGCAAAGGGACGGCTGATCGCGCCCGCTGCTGTCCGGGACCTCCCCACCGGGTGCCCGGCGCCGGGGAGGCGGTCGGTACGGATATGGACAGTTCTGTTGCGTGCGCGGCCTGGCCCCGCCGGGCCGTCGACATCGACGGTTTCGGCTTCCCCCGCACCAGGCAAGGCACATTCGGCAGAAGAGACTGGTCTGGGGGGATAACTGTCGGACCCCAGCGCTACCCTGAACCGGCCAGGCCGGCGAGGGGCCGACTTGGCGGGGGCGCTGGGGGGTCATCGGTGATGCCACGCAAACCGCTGCACGGGGTGGTGTGCCCCCAATCGCGCCACGCCGGCTCGAGGACCGCCAAGGACGGCGTCCGCAAGAACGCCGCTGGCCGCCAGTGGCAGCGCCCGGGCGAGCACGTCATCCGCAACGGCTGGTACGGGCGCAGGGTCCGCCGACAGCGCTACGAGTGCAAGTTCGTGGACGCCGCCGGGGTCCAGCATGAGCACTGGTTCGTGGCGGAGCTGCCGCGCGACCACATCGGGGACCGACACCTCGAGTGCCGTGAATGCGAGGTCATGGTCGGCGTTCATCGAGGAGAGGCCGCATCGTCTCGCCGCAGCTCCTGGCCGCTGACGGCCGTCGTCGAGGCGCTGTCGGACCTGTCGAAGGGCACCTCCTACGCCAAGGCTTCGACCGACCTGTGGGACAAGGCCGAGCTGGCCCGCGCGCACCTGGCGAGCCACGAACCCGAGCCCGAGCCGGAGCCCGAGCCGGAGCCCGGGGACGCCGACGGCGCGGGTGACGCCGAGGCCGAGAAGAAGCCGGTCAAGTCGCTGTCGTGGGCTGCCAAGCGCGGGCGCGACGCCTGGCACCTGGCGGCCGACCTCGTCGAGCAGTACAGCCCCGTCCTGTTCGCCGCCGCCATCGAGCCGGTCCACGACGCCGAGCTGGCCCAGCGCGCCGAGAACGACGCGATCAAGGCTGCGGACGGCCTGCCGGACAAGCCCATCACGTTCGTCGTGGACGAGGTGCCCGTGTACGTGCGGATGGGCAAGGCGAAGTCCCGCGTCGCCTGGACGCTGCTCACGGTCGCGGAGGTCATCTACCGGCCTGGGCGACGGGTCGGGGACCCTGTCCAGCGTGAGACCCGCCTGCGGCTCGCCCGAGCCCTGCCCGGGCCGGCGAACGGGGTCGGCTGGTTCCTCGTCCTCGACGTGCTCGGCGTGGCCCCCGACGTGCTCGTGTCCGACTGGGCCAGCCCAGCGCGGAACGCTGCCGCGACCGTGTGGAAGGGGCACGAGTTCCGGTGGGTGCCGAGCCTGAACCACTTCTCGTCCAACATGGCCGACCTGCTGATGGAGAAGCCCGGTTACCACCTGGGCAAGGGCAAGGACCGCGAACCGCGACCGGAGATGGCCGAGCACATCAAGGTCGTCACCCGCGATTGGCTCGTCGAGGTCGGGCCTGCCGGCTGGGACCAGTGGTGGGAAGACTTCATCGCCCTGGCTGTCGCGGCGAAGGCATCGCCGAACCCCGTCAAGAAGGCACGCGGTGTCTACCGCGAGTCCATCGCGGCAGCCATCGGCTGCCTGACCGACCAGCCGTTCCTGCCCGCCTCGAACGCGAGCATCGAGATCAAGAACCGTAACCTGCTCAAGCCCCTGCTGCGGGGCCGCTCGCAGCGCTACCGGAACCTGGCCCGCACGAACGCGCTGCTCGACCTCGTCGTCGCCCGAGACCAGGGCCTGTTCCTCGATCGGGGACGCGTCGCCCGGCTCATCCGGGCCGACAACACCGCGCCCGGGAACCGCGGCTGGGCCACGGCGCGGCGCACCTTCGACGACCGGCAGCCGCCCAACATCATCGACGACGCCGGCCCGGTCATTGACGAGCTCGACGCGATGTTCATGACGGACCCGCCGCCCGCCGACGAGGTCGTGGCCGCGCCCGAGGTCGAGCCGGGCGAAGTCAGCCGCAAGAGCAAGCCGCGCCGGCCCCGGTACTCGTCCCTGCTTGACCCGGGCCTGGTCGGCAGCCTGTATGTCGCCCGTCTCTAGGAGTGGACGGCGGCGGCGCCGCGAGGTCCTACACGCCTGAGCTCGACGCGTTCGGCGGGCTCACCCGCCGACCGTTCCTCGTCGTGGACACCGAGACCACGCTCGCTGAAGGCTCCAAGATCCAGCGCCTGGTCTCGTACGCGATCGTGCCCGTCATCGACGGCAAGGTCCGCCGTGACGAACGCATCACCGGCCTGGTCCACCCGGGCGTACCCATCCACGAGAAGTCCACCGACATCCACGGCATCACGGACGCGCACGTCGAGGGCCTGCCCGAGTTCGACGCCCACATCCTCGACGTGCTGGCCGCGTTCGACCGGCCCGGCGCCATCCTCGTCGCCCACAACGCACCGTTCGACGTGACGGTCCTGCGCAACGAGTTCGCCCTCCTCGGTGCGACCTTCCCCGACCTGCCCGTCATCGACACGATGCGCCTGCCCGCCGCGACCGGGTTCACCTCGACCAGCCTGACCACGACCCCGAAGCTGACGCTGCTCGCCGCGGCCCTCGGCGTGAAGCTCGCCCGGCACCACAACGCCGACGCGGACGCCCTCGCCGCCGCCGACATCCTCATCCAGCTGCTCAACCGCGCCGCCGTGTCCGGCACGGGCACCGACATCGACACGCTGCTGGTGGACACCGGGCGCCTGCGCACCTCCACCATCAAGGACGCCGGCCACACGCGCTCACGCGACCGCGGTCAGGCGTGGACGATGCCCGCCGAGCATGTCGCCGAGCATGAGTGGACCCTGCCGTCGCCTCGCCAGTTCCCGCGCGGAGCAGACGGCGTCGCCCTGTGGGAACGCTGGTGGGCGCACGTGACCCTGTGCGCGGAACTGCGCTGCCCCGTCCTCGACGACGACCTCGCCACCATCGCCGGTCATCGCACCGACATGGCGTCCACGCCGCTGCTCGCCAACGCCAGGACCCTCACCGAGCCCGGCCAGCACGCCACTCTCGTCGGCGCCACCATGAGGGTCATCACGCCGGCGATGCTGCCCCGGCAGGAGCTCAACTGGTGGAAGGCGCTCGCCCCGCTCATCGCCACCGCGCCCCGCTGCACCAGCGCCGACGCGTGCCCCGCCTGCCGTAAGGGCGACCCGTGCCCGCTCGATGTCGCGCACGAGTACGCCGCTGACGCCCTCCTGTGCGAGCCGACCGGCGAACTGTGTGACTTCGACAGGAAGCTCCTGCCGAGCCTGCCTGACTACCGCGTCAGCGCCCCCAAGGTTGCTGGGCGCCTGGCCTGGCGCATGGCCGAGGTGTGGCTCGCTGACCGCGACCCCGTAAAGGCCGGCCAGGTCCTCGCCGCCGCGGAAGCCGAAGGGCTCCACCGCTTCGACCCGGACCTCGCCACCCGCGTAGCCACGCTGCTGGTCGGGCGGGGGCTGACTGACCAGGCCATCGAAGTCCTCACCGAGGTGCACGCGCCCGGCAGCACCAACCCCGCCCAGGTCGGCGTTGCAGCCGCTCTTGCCCGCCTGGACGCCAAGAAGGCCGCCGACGCTGCCGAACCCGCCGCGAGCAAGCACGCCCACACGCCCGCCAAGCGCCGGCCCGCCGGTAGAACCAGGCCGAACCCATTCCGACCCTGGGCCTGACCAGTACGGCCTGACGACCCTCAGCCGCGGTACGCGTTGATGCCCTCGAAGATGAGCCACGCACCGAAGAGGAAGAACAGCACTGCGGCACCGATCTTGATGACCTTCTCCGGCAGGGCCTTGCCCAGCAGCGCACCGACACCGATGGCCAGAGCGTCTGCAGCGACCATGCCGAGTGTCGAGCCGATCCACGTGCCGAACCAGCCGTTCGTGGTGGCCAGGGTGACGGTGGCCAGCATCGTCTTGTCGCCCAGCTCGGCCAGGAAGAACGCGATGGCGACGGCGAAGAACGCCGACCGGGTGGAGCGCTCCGCCTTGCCTTCCTCCTCCTCGGACAGCTCGTCTCCCCGCAGCGTCCACAGGCCGAACGCCACGAACGCGATACCGGCAACGATGTTGATGGGTCCGGTCGGCAGTGCCAAGCCCAGGAGGTTGCCTGCTGCGACGGAGAACAGGTGGACCACAGCCGTCGCGGCAGTGATGGCACCGATGACAGTCCAGAACCGGTAGCGGGTGGCGAACGTCATCGCCATCAGCTGGGACTTGTCGCCGAGCTCGGCGACGAAGATGACGGCGAAGCTGAGCAGGAATGCGCTCATCGGGTAGGTCGGTCCTTCCGGTCGGGCCGGGAAGGGTGACCGGGGAGGACACCTCGACCCGAACCACGGCGTGATGGTCAGGTCGAAGGTCTCGCCCGCCTACCCAGGTAGGCCCGTGAGCCGGGTCCCGGGGGACCAGCGTGTCGACTCGACGGTTGGGGGCTACTCCCCTTCGCAGGCAGGACTTTACCGGCAACGCCCCAGGGCGCAGGCAGCCGCACCTCGCCGCCCTACCGCGAGGCGTGACACGCCCGGGTGCTCAGGGCTCCCGTCACATCAGCCACACCCGTGCCAACCTGAATGCCTGAGCCCGAACGGCCGGGTCGTGGCGCTCCCTCCACCGAGCGACCAGAGGGTTATCCCCCCATTACCAGTCTTTTCTGCCGAATGTGCGTCTACCGCTGCGGGGCGGGCTGTCTACCGCCACGTGCCATGGGACCGGCGGTGGCGGGGCTCGTGTCTACCGGCGGCGGCGCGGCCGTGTCTACCGGCCCGCGTGCTGTCTACCGGTGACCGGCCTACCGGGGTTGTGGATAGTCCGGTCGACGGTCCCCAGTTCTGGTGCTGTGTACCGCTGCGCCGACCGGAGCTGCTCAGGGTGTGCAGGCATCACCTGCTGATGTCGACCCCGGGGAGCCCCAGATGCCTGCGCTGCTGAGTGTCACCACTGCAGTCCATGCCACCACAGCTGAGACCGTGACCTTCGACGTCGATGCGGATCTGTTGCCGCCGCCGGCGGTGCCGCGGAGGTTGTCACCGTCTCGGCTGCGGGCTGATCTGTCGGTGATTGATGCGGAGGGGTGGGACGGGCCGACGGCCACGGCCTTGTTGCGGGTGGTACGGGAGGAGTTGGTGGGCGCGGTGTTGGGGGTGGCGTTGAGGCAGCCGGCGGTGCGGGAGCAGGCCGAGGCCACCGCGTGGGAGGAGGTGTGGCTGGCGTTGACCAGTGAGTGGATCCGGGTCGCGCCGAACCCGTTCGCGGCGTTGTGGACGGTCGCGCGCCGCGGGATCCGGGAGGAGTGGGTGACCGCGGCGACGCATACCTCCCGCCGCAAGGCCTGGCAGCGAGCCAGCACCGCCGGGGATGACACGGGCGAAGCGCTCCCCAGGGGTGTCCTGCCGATGCTCAGTTGCGAGGCCCTCCTGGCAGCGAATCCGGATCGGGCGTGGCTGGTCGCACCGTCAGAGCCGTACTGCCTGGGGTCAAACCTGGAGCGGATCCGGGACGCCTTGGTAGACGTGGGGTGGGAACGTGAGCGCGTCAGTCAGGTGCTGGAATGCCTGGCCGCGGATCCCCGACGCGGCAACCCCTCGATCGACAGCGGTACCGGGTGGCGCACCCTGGCCGCCCGGGTGCGGGCACCGGCCTGGCAGGTCCGCCGGGTGCAGGCCTTGGTCTGCGGCCTGCCCGGCTGCCCCGGA
>JBBQYX010000103.1:0-6011 GCA_038208295.1 Candidatus Nanopelagicales bacterium
ACGGGCCACCACGCCCGACGAGGAAGCAGCCCGGCGGCAGTCCCGGGAAGCATCGTGGTATCTGGACATCGACGGCATGCTGATGCTCCGCGCCCGATTGTCCGCCGACGAGGCCGCCATTGTGCTCACCGCGCTGCAACATGCCCTGCGAATAGCGCAAGCGGCAGCACAGGAGCAGGCGAGGGTTTCCGGCGACGAGGACGCTTTGGAGCGCGTACCGGTGGCGCATCAACGCGCCGATGCGCTGGTCGCTGTTGCAGCGGCGGCGTTGGCGCACACCGATGTGGAGTCGCCGGGGGTGGAGCCAAGCGTGACCTTGCACGTCGACCTGGACACCCTGAACGCTCTCGCCCACGCCCCGGACGCCTCCGCCAGCGGGGACAACAGCCCGACAACCCGCGCGACAGTGGCGAAATCCAGGACCACAGCGGACGGTGCCGCGGCGCAGCGCGCAGGGGCAGACGCCGCCGCGAATGTCGCCACGACCGCCGCGACCCCGGATGACCACAGGACAGATCCCGGGACCGGAACAGGCAGCGCGTCGGACTCTTCCGCGGAAGATACGTCGGTGGATATTGGTACGCGGACGAGCGGCACGGCGGCTCCTCCCGCGGAAGACACGTCGGCGCACACCGGATCAGGATCAATACCGGTGCTGGCATTGTCCGAGTTCGACGGAGGGATACCCGCGCACATCTCGACGGTCGCGCGGCTGCTGTGCGACGCCGACATTCGCCTCATCGCCGAGCTGGTATCCGGCGAAGGGGTGGACCTCGGCCGGGCCCGACGCGTACCGACCCGTCGGCTGCGACGCGCGATCCTGCGCCGCGACGGCCACCGCTGCCAGTTCCCCGGCTGCTGCTCGACAGTGGGAATTCATCTGCACCACGTACGGCACTGGATCCACGGCGGCACTACGAACGCCGATAATCTCGTGGCCCTGTGCGGAACCCACCATCGCATGCTCCACGAAGGCAACTTCGCGATCGCCCCCGCAACCATCGACCCCGAAACCATCGGCCCGGCTGTCGGCGACCTCACGGTCGGCGAACCCTCAACCGGCGCTTCCGGATGGCGCTTTTACACCCCGAACGGAACTCCGATCCCCGAACGGCCCCCCATGCGCACCGCCGCAGGGGTGTCCGTCACCGACGCCCAGGCGTACGAGGCGGCCGCAGCCTCCGCCCGACAGATCACCAATACCGAGGGCCGCGGCTACCCCGTGAACTGGTCGTACGCCACCGACTGCATCCTGTCCGCCCTCCAACACCGCGCCGACCATGCCGCCGCCAAAGCCGCCGCTTGAGGACGGCTTGTCGCGATACTCAGCGGACAACCCGTGTCTGTTCGGATAAGTGGCGCGCGGTGATGCCGGCGTGGCCAGCGACATCGAGCTATTGGTCGACCTGGACCCCGCCGCCGGCAACCTCCTGCTGCGAGTGACCGGCATCAGCGAAGAACTCAGCAAGCCCTTGGGAGTGAAGGGGGACCTGGTCACTGAGTCGCTGCCGCGCGAACGGCTGGCCGTCCACGTACAGGCCGAGGCGGTGCCGCTGTGAGCCGGTCAATCGATGCCTTGACCGGCTTGGTCAAGCCATGCAGACAGGGTGGCACGGCTGAGCAGCGCCCCAAGCCCGACGATGCAGGCAGCCGTGGCATGCATGCAAGAGTGTATGCTGAAAAGCATGCAGATGACCACCAGCGTCCGGATCGACACTGGGACGCACCAAGAACTCAAGCGACTCGCCGAAGAGCTGCACCTGAGCGTCGGCGAGACCGTCCGATACGCCGTCCGCCGTCTGGACCAGGCACGCATTGGCGACGAACTCGCTGCTCCTCTGACAAGCGAGGAACAGGCGTGGCTCGATGCTGACCTCGGGTGACATCGTCCACGTTGACCTCGGCGTACCTATTGGTCACGAAGCCGGGTTCCCCCGCCCAGTAGTGGTGGTTACGGCCCAGGATGTTCTCGATCGAGTTCCTAGTGTTGTGCAAATTGTGCCGCTGACGTCGACCTTGCGCCGCTACCGTTCGGAGGTCACCATCACACGCGGCACCGTCGGACTGCCTCGTAACTCGTCAGCGCAATGCCAGCATATGCGCTCCGTGTCCACTCCCCGCGTCTCCGCTTCAATGGGGAACGTCGGCCCCGTGGACCTTCAGCGGATCCGGGAAGTCATCGCCCTCTTGCTCGACATCGGCATGTGACGGCGCACCCCGCCTGCGGATCGGCCCACACCTACACCTGGATTCTTCGGGCCGAAACGCCCCCCTGACCCCCTCAGGCCGACATCTCACCGGACACCAACGAGAATCTCACGCCGGTCGGGTCGGCAATCTGGCCGAGACGGCCCCACGGAGTGTCCATCGCGGCCTCCAGCACCGTGCCGCCGAGATCGGGAACTCTACTCAGCGCCGCATCGGTGTCGTCGCAGGAGAACACCACACCCCAACCCAACGGTGAACCCTCCGGCAGAGCGCGAGAAACGTCCATCACTCCGGCGAGCCACTCCTCGCCCTGGGTGAGCGCGAAATATCGGAACTCGTCGGTGTCCCCGATGACATGAGTTCCGTAGCCGAACAGCCCTTGGTAGAACGCCAAAGTCCCAACGAAGTCGCGGGTCAACAACTCGAACCACGCCGGCGCTCCCGGTTCGGCGACGATGTCGAAACCGCGATGCGTCTCCGGCTGCCAGAGCCCGATCCCAGCTCCTGCCGGATCGGTGAAGAACGCCATCGCACCCATATCGCCGACGGGGTGCGGGCCGAAATGCACCACTCCCCCGGCGGCCCGGACCGCGTCCAACGTCGCAGCCGCGTCCTCGGTCCACAGGTACGGCGTCCAGGTGTCCGGCGTCTGGTCACCCGGCTGGCGATGCATCACGCCAGCGACCCGGTCTCCATCCTTACGGAACGTCGAATACCCAGCGAACTCCGGATTGGGTTCGTCCGCCGTCCAGCCGAGCAAACCAGTGTAGAACGCGACGCTGCTGTCCCGGTCGGAGGTCATCAGGTCCAACCAGCAGGGTGCGCCGGGCGGAAATCCATGTGTACGGCTCATCGGTCGAGTCCTCTCAGCAGGTGACTGGCGGAGCGTACGACCCATTGGTCCCCCGCAAGCCTGAACTCACCAACAACCGTGCCTCGCCGCACAACAGTCACGAGGGTGCCGCGACGACCAAGCCCAGAGCGGCTGCGGCAGCGCTCATCCGATGGTCATACGTAACCACCGTGACCGGCGCAGGGAGAGTACGGGCGGTCGCCAGATGAATCGCGTCCAGGGAACGCAGACCCACGGGCGGGAGGTGTCCAGCAGCGGTCAGGACATCCGCGTCGATATCGACGAGAACTATGGCGTCGATGAGCGCTTGGGCGACCGTGACGCTGCTGCTGGACAAACGATGGGCGGCCCGGAGAAGTTCGGTGCGCGCCAATGCGCTCGATAGACGCGAAGACCGCGGCCGAAGCCAGCTGCGTAGGGCTGGCGTCTCAGCCTCCACCGTCAGCAACTTGACGAGTGCTGACGTGTCCAGGTAACAGATCACCTCTCGTCACGACGTAACTCGTCCAAGGCATCAGAGGCACTGCCCGGACCGAGAAATGGCTCGACATTCAACAGATCGGCCGGTCCGATGGGGACCTGGACTCGACCCGACTCCAGCAGGGCCTGCCAGGGATCGGGGCGCAGCGGCACGATCCGGGCAACCGGCTCACCGCGTTCGGTCACCTCCACCACCGCCCCTGCCTTGACCTCGTCCAACACCTTGCTCGCCTGTTGACGGAGTTCCCGCACTCCTACTCGACGCATGTGCTACATGATAGCACTACCGATTGGCGTGGGACGGCATCGGTTCGGCTCAGCCGACGTCCTGAGTCCCGGGAGTGGGGGCGGTGCCCACAATGACAGCGTCGAGTTCGCTGGCCAGTTCCAGGTCGGAGTGGGTCACCGGCTGGTCGGCACCCAGGATGATCGTCACACCACCCTCGTGTTGGCGTACATCGAGTTCCCGGCCCCGTTCCGCGGCCGCCGTCCGCAAGGTGTCCTGCAGCCCCTCGGCGTCCAGCGGTCCGGCGGACAGGTCGCGCGTCAGGGTCGTCCCCTTCGCCTCCCAACCTTCCAGGCCCGCCGCGGCATCGCGTAGTTCATCGGCGCTGAGGTTGTCGCTGCCCAGCGGGTCGGTCAGCGGCCGGTGCGACTGCTCGGCGCTGCCTGCGTCGGTGGTGGTCGGCTTCTCGTCATGGTCAGTCATGCCGCCCCGTCTACCCAGCCCGGCGGCGGGTAACCCCGCATGGCGGCGTACGTCTCCGCTCGCCCGCTCCTACTCCGCCGCAGGCCGCCGCAGCACCGTGACCGCGAACTCGGCCTCCGGCTGCCACGGCCGCAGATCCCACGTGGCGAACCGGTGCTCCCGTACGAACCCGGCGCCCGCGCAGTGCGCGTCGAAATCGGCCAACGCATAGCCCCGATCCACGCCGAAACCGGTGACCACGAACCCGTCCACTCGGACGGCAGCGAACAACCCGGCGAGCACCGCGGGCTCGGTCCCCGCTGCGACGAACGGCAGCACATTGCCGGCCACCACGACAGCGTCGAACTCCTCGTTCAGGCGCAGGTCGGCAAGGTCCCCGACCAGCCAGGTCGGCCCCGGATGGTCGACCTGAGCCGCCTCGATCAGAGCCGGGTCGGCGTCGACGCCAAGGACCGAGTGCCCGCGGGCGAACAACTCCGCGCCGACCCGTCCCGGCCCACAGCCAGCGTCCAGGATTCGCGACTGCCGCGTCACCATCGCGTCGACGAGGCGGGCCTCGCCAGCCAGATCCGCGCCCTCGGCGGCCATCGTGCGGAAGCGGTCGATGTACCACTGGGCGTGGTCCGGTCCGTGCTGGGTGACCCAACGGGTCGGGGGGGTCGGAGTCGGTACGGAGGACGTCATTGGAGGCCCCGTCGGGACAGCCGGGGTCGGTGAGGTCGACACCGGGTCAGCCCGCCAGGACCAGGCAGAACGGATGCCCGGCCGGATCGAGGAACACCCGGAACGTCGTGCCGGGCTGCTCGGTCGCCAACCGGGCGCCCAGCGCCAGTACTTGCTCCTGACCGATGTCCAGGTCGGCGACATCGAAGTCGAGGTGCAGTTGCTGCGGATGCTCTTGGCCGGGCCACTGCGGCGGCCGGTATTCGGCGACGCGCTGGAACGCCAGGGTGACCGCGCAGTCGCTTCGCAGTTGGACCCAATCACTCTCGTCGCCGTCAGGCTCGACGGCCCAGCCGGTGATCGTGGCGTAGAAGGCGGCCAGCGCCTCCGGGTCTGGGCAGTCGATCGCCGTCAGGCTCAGCGTCGCGATCGGCTCGGTCGCTCGGTGCGATTCGGTCATGCCCGCACCGTAGGCGTCCGGTCCGGGTTCATGGCACCCCGCCACTGTCGCCGACCGGCCCCGCTAGCCGGCCCGACCGCCGCCGATCCGCACACGTAGGCGGGATGCCTAGCCCCAGAACGGGCCGTTCGTCCCGATTTCCCCCCTGCCGCAACGCGAATAACCATGGTCTGCTGGCGACCCAGTGGGATCGGCCCGGCCCGCACGGACGTAAGCCGTCTCGGTGGGTTTGGATACGTTACGTCGGGAGATGTTCATGGGCGACCGCTCGGATCTCGTACGAGCATCTGGGGGCTGCGCGTGCCTGAGCTTCGTGACGAGCGCCACTGCTGGGAGGGTGCTGTGACGGAGCCAGTCGAGCCGTCGCTCGGCCCTTCGTGGAGCGTCGTGACGGCCAGTGGTGAGATCGATCTTGTCTCCGCCTCACAGGTACGCAACGCGCTGCTCGATGCGATCAACGCAGGACATCACCGGATCGTGCTGGACCTGACCGAGGGGACGTTCGTGGATTCCTCCGGGCTCGCTGTGATTGTGGGCGCCCTGCGGCGGCTACGCGACCAGGATGGCGATCTGCGCCTGGTCAGCAACAACCCGGCGGTTCGCTCCACCATCGAGATCTGCGGATTGCACACGATCAT
>JBBQYX010000104.1:0-5505 GCA_038208295.1 Candidatus Nanopelagicales bacterium
CCTGCCCGTGCCTTGCGGTTTCGGCGGCCCAGCGCCGACGCCTACCGCCGCGTCAGTGCACGAAGCTAGTGCACAGACTCTCGCTGGGATGACGAAACCCCTTGCGCTGCAAGGGGTTTGGCTCCCGCGATAGGACTCGAACCTATAACCTACCGGTTAACAGCCGGACGCTCTGCCGATTGAGCTACGCGGGATGGAGCAGCCCCCCGAGCGGACTCGCGTGGCTGCAAGGCGACCGGAACCTTACCATCGGCCCCGGTCTGACTCCGTCCCCATGTCGCGTACCAGGTCAGAGCATCTCCTGCCAGGCAACACCGAAGGGGTCTGCGCATCTCGGACACTCCCGGCGGCGTCACACGCCGAACTGGGCCCGCAACTCGGCCAGCGCCTCGTCCGCCCGCTGTCGCAGGTCCGGGTCGCGGGAGTTGAGACCGGCGTCGAAGGTCACCGCCCAGCGGATCGCCGCGGTGTCGCTGTCGCGCCGGGCCGTGATCCTGGCCCCACGCTCCCCCATCAGGAGCACGTGCTGTTGCAGCACGATGCTGGCTGTGACGCGCTCGCGGAGCACCACCGGCAGGTTGCCCGGCTCGGGGAGGCGGACCGCCAGCGACTGGCTACGTGCGCCGGGGCGGGGCTGGATCACGATCGTCAATAGGGGCTCGTCCCAGTTGGCGCGCACGACGCGGTCCCAGGGGACTCGGAACCACTGCGCGTCGGCGTCGGCTGCCGGTGGCTGCAGACCCGGCGGCAGGTGCAACGCTCGATCGGTGACGACCACCGAAGCGGTCGTACCGTCATCGAGAGCGGCGGTCGCCCAGGCGATCGGCTGCTCCGACCCGGTCAGGTCCAGCCGCTCGCGGACGGCCGACGGCAACCGCCGGGGGCGGGGGATACGCATGCGGGTCATCATCTCGTCGCGTGCGCCCGGACCTCGCCTCGGTACGACCGCCTGACCTCATCGCGTCCGCCCGAGCCATCAGCTCGTCGCATCCGCCGCAGCCAGCGTCTCCCCGGGCACCTCCACCCCGTCGGGCCCGGTCTCGGCGGCCACCCGGTCGCGCAGCGCTCGTCGGTAGGCCTCCCAGTCCATCAGGTCGGCGAAGGCTGGGTCGTACGAGGGATCGGTGGTGCTCGTACGTTCTAGGTGCGCCTTCAGCGAGCGGATCCGTCGCCCGGTAGCTCGTTCGAGCAGCCGGGCGAGCACGGCTGCCAGATAGCGATGCACCAGGTGCGGCTCGATGGGGATCGGCTCGACCAGCAGACCCCGAACGTCCCGCCGTACGTCATCGTCCGCGCATCGGTCGAGGACGGCAGCCGCCCAGCGGGACCCGCCGACATCATCGGGGGCAGCGGCATCCAGCAGGGTCGGTGCGGCTGCCCGGATGGCCGCATGCACCGCCTGGTAAGCCTCAATGGTGAACGCGTCGAGGTCGACGTCGGCCAGCCAGTCGACCGCCAGGGCGGGCTCCTGGAGCAGGCACTTCAGGGCCTCGCGCTCGACCATCGCGACCGGGTTGCGCGGGTCCGGCCGCGGCGTTGATCGGCGGCCGCCCGGCTGGCCTTCCGGCGCACCGGACGCCGAGTCAGGGCCCGAGATCGTCTGCCGATCACTCGGCCCGGTCGGTCGCGACTCGACGGCTCGGCCGTCCGCGACGGGACCTGCGGCGCTCGAGCCCGCCGACCACTGCTGCCCGGCGCCCGGACCGCCCGACCGTTGCGGCCGCGCTCCCGCGCCACCCGGCCGCTGATGCCCGGCGCCCGCGCCCACCGAGCGTTGCTGCTCGACCCCTGGGCCAACCGACCGCTGCTGCCCATGACGAGCGCCGCCCGCCGGTTGCCGATTCGCCTGCCGACCGGCGTCGGCGACGGCGCGCAGCACGACCTCGACCTCCATGCCCAGCCACCCAGCGAGCAGCCGGGAGTACTCCGGGCGCAGGGACACATCCCGGATTCGGGAGACGACTGGAGCCGCGGCACGCAGCCCGGCCACCCGGCCCTCCGGGCGGTCGAGGTCGATGTCGGCCAGCGTCGAGCGCAGCGCGAACTCGAACAGCGGCACCGGCGACTCGATCAGCGCACGCAGTCCCTCCGGCCCCTCCTGCTGCCGCAGTTCGCACGGGTCCAGGCCATTCGGCTCGACCGCGACAAACGTTTCGGCAACGAAACGCTGATCGTCCTCGAACGCCCGCAAGGCCGCTTTACGCCCGGCCGCATCGCCGTCGAAGGTGAACACGACCCGCCCGCGCATCTCTTCGGCATCCATCAGCAGCCGGCGCAGCACCCGGATGTGGTCGGCGCCGAAGGCGGTCCCGCAGGTGGCCACTGCGGTCTCCACGCCCGAGAGATGGCAGGCCATCACGTCGGTGTAACCCTCGACTACGACGGCGAGTTGCTGCGCCGAGATCTGCTTGCGGGCCAGGTCGATTCCGTACAGCACCTGACTCTTGCGGTAGAGCGGGGTTTCGGGGGTGTTCAAATACTTCGGGCCGTTGTCGTCCTCAAGCAGCCGCCGGGCGCCGAACCCGACCACGTCGCCGGACAGTTCCCGGATTGGCCACACCAGCCGACCGCGGAACCGGTCGTAGACCCCGCGCTGGCCCTGTGCCACGAGCCCGGCGGTCAGCATCTCGGTGTCCGAAAAGCCCTGCGCCCGCAGGTGGTTCGTGAGCGGGTCCCAGCCCGGAGGCGCGAAGCCGACGCCGAAGTGTTCGGTCGCTGCCGCATCGAAGCCACGTTCGGACAAGAACGTCCGGCCGACCTGCGCCTCGGGTCGCTGCAGCTGGTCGGTGAAGAACGCCGCCGCGGCTGCATTCGCAGCGACCAGTCGGGTCCGCTGACCGGCTAGCCGCTGGCTGCCCGAACTGCCCTCCGCGTAGCGCAGCTGGACGCCGACGCGGGCGGCGAGTTTCTCCACGGCCTCGGTGAACGTCAGGTGGTCGATCTTCTGCACGAAGGTGAGGACGTCACCGCCCTCCTGGCAGCCGAAGCAGTGCCAGACACCCTTACCCGGATTGACGTTGAACGAGGGGGTCCGTTCGTCGTGGAAGGGGCACAGGCCCTGCAGCGACCCCCCACCGGCAGGGCGCAGCGCCACGTAGTCCCGGATGACCTCGTCGGCACGGATGCGCTCGCGGACGGCGGCGATGTCCTCGTCGCGGATCCGTCCGGCCATGTCGCGATGGTAGGCGGGTCCCCGTACGCCAAACCGGTCCCGGCCTCGATGTGCACAGCCCCACGTCGCAATGTGGAGCAAGAAGGGACCCATGGACCTGGTATCAGGCGCCAGTGGTGGTGAAATGTCCCTCGTGTCCCCCACCGGGCTGTCCCCCACGCAGCCGACGACCCCTCCCGGGGTGCGCGACGGGACGGCCCGCAGGAACGATGACCTTTCCTTCGGGCTGGACGTCGCGGCGTTGCGGGCGGCCACCCCGGGCTGCGAGCAGGTCATCCACCTGAACAATGCCGGCTGCGCCCTGCCGACCCGGTCCACGGTTGACGCAGTGATCGCCCACCTGCAGCGGGAGATGCTGACCGGGGGGTACGAGGCGCACGCGGCCGCGACTGCGCAGGTCGACGACGTCTACGCCGCAATCGGCACCCTGGTCGGTGTCCCCGCCGACCGGGTCGCAGTGGTCGAGTCGGCCACCGTCGCCTGGGACCGTGCCTTCACCTCGATCGGACTGCGTCCGGGCGACCGGATCCTGACCAGTACGGCCGAATACGCCAGCAACGTCCTGCCGATGCTGCAGCTGGCCAGCACCGGCGTCCGGGTGGACTTCGTCCCCGACGACGGTGACGGCGTGCTGGATGTTGATGCCGCCATCGCGATGCTGGACGACGACGTCAGGCTGGTCGCCGTCACCCACGCCCCCAGCCAGAACGGCCTGCTCAATCCCGTCGAGCAACTCGGCGACCTGCTGCGCCGCAGCGGATCCACGGCCTGGTATCTCGTGGATGCCTGCCAGTCAGTCGGGCAGCGTCCGGTCGATGCCACCCTGATCGGCTGCGACTTCCTGGCCGCGACTGGCCGCAAGTTCCTCCGCGGGCCGCGCGGCACCGGGTTCCTGGCGGTGAGCGAACGGGCCCTGGTCGAATTGGAGCCATACCCCCTGGATCTGCATTCGGCCACCTGGACCGACGCCGGCTACGACGTGGCGCCGACCGCCCGCCGATATGAGACCTGGGAACGGTCGTACGCAGCGATGCTCGGCCTCGGCGTCGCCGTGCGCGAGTTGCTGGACCTGGGGGTCGAACCGGTTGCCGCCCGCATCGCAGCACTGGCCCGGCACCTGCGCCCAGCGCTGCAGGAGATCCCGGCGGTCAGCGTGCACGACCGGGGCCCCAACCCCAGCGGCATCGTCACCCTCACCCACGCCACCACCCCCGCCGCTGATGTCATCGCCGTCCTGCGCGCGGCCGGGATCAACGCGTCACTGTCGCCTCCCGACTACGCCCTGCACGACTTCCGGGCGCACGGCCTGGGACCGGTCGTCCGGTTCAGCCCGCACGTGTTCAACACCGTCGACGAGCTCGACCACGCGGCCGACGTGATCGCCGGTCTGTCGTGAACAAGCAGCCGCGCGGCCGCCGTATGCACCGGCACCGATCGATCCGCCACGCGGTGCCGCTGGTCATCGTCGGGATGGCGCTTGCTGTGGGCCTGTCCGGCGTGGTCCCGGCCGCCGCCGCGGGCTCCCCGACCCACGTGCTCAGCGCTGCCTCGATGTCCGCGCGCGACGGCCAACCGGTGCTGCCCGCGGGCTGGTCGTGGCAGCCGGGCTCGCCAGCCACGCTCGGCTACCTGGCGGGCGCCCGCGCGTCCGGGGACGCCCGCTGGGAGTTCCGCCTCGGCGCGGTGGTCCTGGGTCAACCGCGTACGGATGACTCCGGCCAACGCCTGATCCTGGCGCTTGCACCCGAACAACTCCGGGCGGTGGGCGCCGCCCCGGGGAACCTGTCCGCCTGGGCGTCTGGCCGCCGCATGGACGCCAGCCCACCACCGGACTCTGCGGACGACCGACAGGCTGCCGACCAGGACCTGCGGGATCTCACCGACCAGCTACCCAGCAATGGCGCCGCGCCCGGGTCCGGCCGCCGCCCGGCCGACTCCTACGACCCCGGAACCCCGGGTCCCTACGGCGCAGTCAGTGCGACATACAAGCTGGCCCCGATCAGGCTGCCGGGGCTGCGGCAGCCGGTCGAGGTCGAAGGGGTCGTCGTCGCTCCCCGAAACGCCCGCGGAGCCCGTCCGGTCGTCCTGATCCTGCATGGTCGGCACAGCACCTGCTACCAGCCTGCCGCCCCGGCGAACGCCTCTGCCGAGTCGTCAACTCCACTCAACGCCTCTGCCGAGTCGTCAACTCGACTCAACGCCTCTGCCGAGTCGTCAACTCCACTCAACGCCTCTGCCGAGTCGTCAACTCCACTCAACGCCTCTGCCGAGTCGTCAACTCGACTCAACGCCTCTGCCGAGTCGTCAACTCCACTCAACGCCTCTGCCGAGTC
>JBBQYX010000105.1:0-5357 GCA_038208295.1 Candidatus Nanopelagicales bacterium
GAAACTCTGGCCCGTAGCGTGGATCCCGACGCGATGGATGCTCGCGATGAGCGTGAGTTCGAAACCCGGGCCCGGCTGTCGGTGGTCGAACTGTCCGATGGCTGGGTGTCCATCATCGGCATGCTGCCCCCCGACCTGGGCGCCCGCCTCCTGGCCGCCCTACGCGCGGCTGGCATGAACCCCGACCTGGCTGAGTCCAGCCCCGCCGACCCGAGTCCCGCCGATCCGGGACGCGGTACCGACCAGCCCGCCGACCCGGGCAGTACTAGTGAGCAGCCCGCCGGCTCGGGCAGCCACACCGACCGAGCCGAAGACACCGACGCAGCCAACAACACCGAGGGCACCGACGGCACCGACAGTCCCACTGCCGACCCGCCGATTCCCGAACGGCCGCAGTGGCAACGCAACCTCGACCAACTCCAACGGCTGATCGCCTTCGCCGAATCCGGCCTGATCCACGGCCAACCCATGGCACTGGTGCGCGGCTCCCGCCCGGTCGTGCACGTCACCATCGACCTGAACACCCTGCTCGCCGCCCGCAACCAGATCGGACACCCACCAGCCGCCATGACCGGGCCAGCCAGCCGAGCACCTATCCCCGTATCCAGCGAGACCGCCCGAAGGCTGGCCTGCGACGGCGTCATACGCCGACTGGTCCTCGACCCCGACGGACTGGTCATCGATGTGGGCCGCGCCGGCCGCAGCATCCCCACCCCGCTAGCGGTGTCCGTCCGGCACCGCGACCAGCACTGCCGCTGGCCCGGCTGCCGCAACCAGATCGACGAAATCCACCACATCGTGCACTGGGCCAACGGTGGTCAAACCAGCAGCGTCAACTGCGCCGGCTTCTGTTGGTTCGACCACCACCAAGCCCACAACGGCCTGTGGACGTTGTCCGGCAATGCGGACGCAACGCTTGTCCTACACCACCGCGACACCGGGCGACAGCTCACCAGTCGGCCCGCTCAGCGTGCACGACACTTGATGTTGACCTGCCTGCAGCGGCTCGGGGTCTAGTCACCGCTGGCGTGGCCTGAGGAGCCACGATCCGCGTCAGTCGGCTGCCCGGATGGCGTCCGAGGCTCCCGCAGCGCACCGGCGTGCCCGATGGCGGACGGGTCCCTGCGTACCGTCCACCAACTGGCTAGCGAAACGATGACCAGCACCGTCACGATGAACCCCAGCGACGCGGCGGTCGGGATCTTGGGGACCGCATCCGGCCAGGTCTCGTGCGCCCAGGTCAGAATCAGTTTGATACCGATGAAGCCGAGGATGACGGACAGGCCCAGCGACAAATAGATGATCTTGTCGAGGAGTCCCTTGAGCAGGAAGAACAACGCCCGCAAGCCCAACAGTGCGAACGCGTTGGCAGCGAACACGATGTAGGGCTCGGAGGTGATGCCATACACCGCAGGGATCGAGTCCAGCGCGAACAACAGGTCCGTGGAGGCAATGGCCACGATCACCAGCAGCAAGGGGGTGACCATCCGTCGGCCCTGCTCGCGTACGAAGATCGCTCCGTCGTGCCACTCCTGCGTCATCGGCAACCGCCGTCGGGCGACCCGGACGAGCGCGTTGTCCTCGATGTCCGGGTCCTCGTTGCGGTGCCGCGCCAACTGCACCGCCGTCCAAATCAGCAGGACCCCGAACAGTACGAAGGTGAAGGAGAACGCCGCCAGGGCCGCTGCCCCGATCGCGATAAAGATCGTGCGCAGGACCAAGGCGAACAGGACGCCGAACAGCAGAACCTTCTGCCAGTACGCCGCAGGCACCGCGAAGCGGGTCAGAATGATGACGAAGACAAAGAGGTTGTCCACGCTCAGGGACTTCTCGACCAGCCACCCCGCGAAGTACTCGACACCCGGTTGCGACCCCGCCCACACCCAGATCCCGATACCCCACGCAATGGCGACGCCAATGTAAAACGTCGACCACAGCGCGGCCTCGCGCATGCCCACCTCATGCACATGCCGACTGACAGTCAGGAAGTCGAGTGCGATCAGAGCCAGCACGAATCCGACGGTCACCCCCCACACGGTCAGCGTGACGTCCACGTACGAACCCCTTAGGTCGGCGGCGGGATTTTGACACTACCTGTGGCGCGGCTCTAGAGCACTCGCCGGTCGCCCGCACGCAGCCGGACGATGTCACCGTGGCGGGTCGTCACCATCGAGGCGCTCGGGTGTTTGCAGCCGCCGCAGTTCTTCGCCGGCATGCTCCAGTGCTTCCCGTTCGGCGTCCGCACCCACTCCCACCGTGCTCACAAGCTCGGGATTGCGCCGGACGGCGACAAGGCTGGTGACGGTGGTGATCACCAGGATGGTCACGATCACCGCGAGCGAGACGCTGATAGGGGCCAGCGGCACCGGCAGGTCGGTGGTTGCATGGATGGCCTGCAGAATGAGTTTTACCCCAATGAACGCGAGGATGACGGCTAGCCCGATGGACAGATACACGAGCCGGTCGAGCAGACCCCGAACCAGGAAGAACAACTGACGCAGGCCCATAAGCGCGAAGGCGTTCGCGGTGAAGACGAGGTAGGGCTCCTGGGTGAGGCCGAAGATCGCCGGGATCGAGTCCAGCGCGAACAGCACATCTGTCGTACCGATGGCCAGCATCACCAGCAGCATGGGCGTGACCACCCGGCGGCCGTCGATCACGGTCGTCAGCGCGGAGCCGTGGTATTCCTGCGTGGTCGGCAAGAAGCGCTCGGCCAGCCGCAGAATCGGGTTGTTTCCCGGCTCGGGAGTCTCGTCCCGATTGCGCAGCAGCTGTACCGCGGTGAGGAGCAGCAGCGCCCCGAACAGGTAGAACGTCGCCTCGAAGCGCTGGATCGCCGCGGCACCGATGACGATCAGGACCGCACGTAGCGCCAGGGCGATCACGACACCCACCAGCAGGACCCGGTGCTGGTAGGCCGCCGGCACCGCGAACGCCGACATGAGCACGATGAAGACGAACAAGTTGTCCACCGAAAGTGAGTACTCCGTGATCCAACCAGCGAAGAACTCACCGGCGTACGTGGATCCCGCCCACCACCAGATGCCCAGCCCGAACGCGACCGCCAGCGCCACGTAGAAGATCACCCAGCGGGTTGCCTCCTTGACCCCGAACGTGTGCGGGCGACTGTCGACCAGCAGCAAATCAGCTGTGATGATCGCCAGCAGACCGACGACCGTGACCATCCAGGCCCAGGCGGGCACATCCACGGGTAGGAAGCCTCTCGGTCGGGGTCAGGCTGCACCGGACCCGCAGGTCCGCATCGGCAGCCATGGCTGTACGGCCGATCCATCGTGCCACGGTCAGCGGACGGTCACCGCCGTCGATCGACGGCGCCCATGCACCTCCTCGTACAGCGAAGCCCATACGGCTTCATGTCGTCGGTTCCGGGCCACCTGCCCTCGCTGCGCTCGGACGACGGCGCCCCTGCACCTCCTCGTTCAGCCGTGGCCGGCCTCCCGCATACCCCGCAGCTCCTTCTTCAGCTCGGAGATCTCGTCGCGGTAGCGCGCGGCCAGCTCGAACTGCAGCTCGGCGGCCGCGGAGTGCATCTGCTCGGTGAGGTCGTGCACCAAGGCGGCCAGGTCGGAGGCAGCGATCGCTCCGGCGGCCCGGGCCGCTCCCCCGGCCCGCGAACCCATGCCTGGGACGGGGCTCTTGCCGCGTGACTGGGTGCGCCCGGAGCCACCGAGCAACTCGGCGGTGTCGGCGTCCTCGCGGGCGAGCAGATCGGTGATGTCGGCGATCTTCTTGCGCAGCGGCTGCGGGTCGACCCCGTGGGCGACGTTGTAGGCGACCTGCCGCTCCCGGCGGCGGTTGGTCTCGTCGATCGCCTTAGCCATCGAGGCGGTGATCTTGTCGGCGTACATATGCACCTGGCCGGAGACGTTACGAGCTGCGCGACCGATGGTCTGGATCAGCGACGTGCCCGAGCGCAGGAAGCCCTCCTTGTCCGCGTCCAGGATGGCCACCAGGGACACCTCGGGCAGGTCCAGGCCCTCGCGCAACAGGTTGATCCCGACCAGCACGTCGAACTCGCCCATCCGCAACTCGCGCAGCAACTCCACCCGGCGCAGCGTGTCCACCTCGGAGTGCAGGTAGCGCACCCGGATGCCCTGCTCCAACAGGTAATCGGTCAGGTCCTCGGACATCTTCTTGGTCAACGTGGTGACCAGGACCCGCTCGTTTCGCTCCTCCCGGGCCCGGATCTCCCCGATCAGGTCGTCGATCTGCCCGTTGGTCGGTTTGACGACGATCTCCGGGTCGACGAGCCCGGTCGGCCGGATGACCTGCTCGACGACGTCGCCCTTGACCCGCCCCAACTCGTACGGCCCAGGCGTGGCCGACAGATAGATGGTCTGCCCGATCCGGTCGACGAACTCCTCCCAGCGCAGCGGCCGGTTATCCATGGCCGAGGGCAGGCGGAACCCGTGGTCGACCAGCGTCCGCTTGCGGGACATGTCCCCCTCGTACATACCGCCGATCTGCGGCACCGAGACATGGGACTCGTCGATCACGATCAGGAAGTCCTCGGGGAAATAGTCCAGCAGGCAATTCGGCGGGGTGCCGGGACCGCGACCGTCGATATGCCGGGAATAGTTCTCGATCCCTGAGCAGGAACCCACCTGACGCATCATCTCCAGGTCATAGGTGGTCCGCATGCGCAACCGCTGTGCCTCCAACAGCTTCCCCTGCCGCTCCATCTCACCCAATCTGGTCTCCAGCTCCGACTCGATCCCGATGATGGCGCGTTCCATCCGTTCGGGTCCGGCGACGTAATGGGTGGCGGGGAACACGTACAGCTCGGGGTCGTCGGTCAGCACCTCCCCGGTCAACGGGTGCAGCGTCATAAGCCGCTCCACCTCATCGCCGAACATCTCGATCCGGACCGGGTGCTCCTCGTAGACCGGGAACACCTCGACGGTGTCCCCGCGCACCCGGAACGTCCCGCGGGTGAACGCCAGATCATTGCGGGTGTATTGGATCTCCACGAATCGGCGCAGTAACTTGTCGCGTTCGATCTCGTCCCCGATCCGGAGCCGGATCATCCGGTCGACATACTCTTGCGGGGTGCCCAGGCCATAGATCGCGGAGACCGTTGCGACGACCAGAACGTCGCGGCGGGTCAGCAAGGAGTTCGTCGCGCTGTGCCGCAGCCGTTCCACCTCGTCGTTGATCGAGGAGTCCTTCTCGATATAGGTATCTGTTTGGGGGACATATGCCTCCGGCTGGTAGTAGTCGTAGTAGGAGACGAAGTATTCGACCGCGTTGTTCGGCAGTAACTCGCGGAATTCATTCGCCAGCTGTGCGGCTAGCGTCTTGTTGGGCGCCATCACCAGGGTGGGGCGCTGCAGCCG
>JBBQYX010000106.1:0-5100 GCA_038208295.1 Candidatus Nanopelagicales bacterium
AGTGTCGTCCCGATCCTCATCGAGTATCTGCGCCACCGCCGCAACCGGGTCGTCGTGGCGGAATCCCCCAGCTCGGAGACCCCGGGCGCCTGAGCGTGTACGGAGGTTCGGGCGGCCGTTGTTGCTGTATTCACGGGCTGAACACGACAACAACGGCCGTTTGAAGCTGGACCTGCGCCTCCTCGCTCAGGCCAACCCCAGGTCCGCCAGCGAGAAAGCAGCCCGGTAGCCCAACCCCGCTGCCTCGACCGCGGCAGCAGCCCCGCGCTCGACGATCACGGCGACCCCGACCACCTCAGCGCCAGCCGCACGCAACGCCTCGACGGCGGTGAGCACCGAGCCGCCCGTCGTCGAGGTGTCCTCCACCGCGAGCACCCGGCGTCCGGCGACGTCCGGACCCTCGACCCGGCGCTGCAGGCCATGAGCCTTCTCCTGCTTGCGCACCACGAAGGCGTCCAGCCGACGACCCTGCGCAGCCGCCGCGTGCAGCATCGCGGTGGCGACCGGATCGGCGCCCAGGGTCAGCCCGCCGACGGCGTCGTAGTCCAGGTCGGCGGTCAGCGCCAGCATCACCCGGCCTACCAGCGGCGCAGCCTCGCCATCCAGGGTCACCCGGCGCAGGTCGACGTAGAAGTCGGCCTCGCGCCCGCTGGACAGCACGACCCGGCCACGAACCACTGCCTTGTCGAGGATCTGCTGGCGCAGGTCGGCGGCGTGCGAGCCCGGACCGCCAGCGGGTACGGGTGCTGCCGTAGGCACCGAAGAGGGGATGGGCTGCGGCGAAGACGTGGCGGAATCGGGCACGGCGAGCACTGTAGGGGCCCCGTACAGGAGCGCAGGTGGCCAGCCGCCAGCCGTCAGCGGCCGCGCTCGCTGGGTCGCAGCCCGGACGCCCGGACGACCAGGCCTCGGGGCAGATACTTCAGCAGCAGCGACGCCGCCTTGTACTGCAGGCCCGGGACGCTGACCGCCCGCCCCTTGCGGGCATCCGCCAGAGCGGTCCGGACTACTTCGTCGACATCCAGCCACGCCCATTCGCCGACGCCGGCGAGGTCCATCCCGGCGCGTTGGTGGAACTCGGTGTGTGTCAGCCCGGGAGCGACGACCGTCACCCCGACACCCGTGCCGGCCAGCTCCCGGCGCAGGCTCTCGCTGAAGACCGTGACCCAGGCCTTGGCCGCCGAGTAGGTACCGCCCGCCGTCCAGGCCGCGACCGACCCGACGTTGAGGACAGTGCCGCAGCTGCGCTCGACCATGCCCGGGACGACGGCGTGAGTCAGACGCATGACCGCGGTGACCAGGACGTCGAGCTGCCGCTGCTCGTCCTCGATGCTGCCGCTGGCGAACGGGGTGTTCACGCCGAACCCGGCGTTGTTCACCAGGACGTCGACCGGCTGGTCGCGATCGGCGAGCCGGGTCTCGACGGTGGCGCGCTGGTCGGGGTCGGACAGGTCCGCCGGCAGCACCTCGACCTGCACCCGCGCGATCGCCCGCAGGTGCGCAGCGACCACCTCCAACCGGGCGTCGTCGCGGGCCACCAGGACCAGGTCGTGCCCGGACAAGGCCAGGGACTCGGCGAACGCGTGACCGATGCCGGCGGTGGCGCCAGTGACCAGGGCGGTGCTCATGCCGACACCCTGACACGAGCCGCTGGCGGCAACGCCCTGCCATGGCGACGGGAGGCCCTGCCTCGCCGCCGCATACCCTCATGCGTCGTGACCCGTCGAACACCGCCGCTGGTGCCTCGGATGGCGCCGCACGTCAGCACCATTTTCGGGGAGATGTCGGCGCTGGCGCAGCGCACCGGGGCTATCAACCTGGGGCAGGGTTTCCCGGACACCGACGGCCCGCTTGCCCTGAAGGAGGTCGCCCGCGCCGCGATAGCGGACGGGCGGGGAAACCAATACCCGCCCGCGCACGGCATACCCGAATTGCGGGCTGCCGTCGCCGAGCACCAGCAACGGTTCTACGGGTTGCAGGTCGATCCGGGGGACGGAGTCATGGTCGCCACCGGCGCGTCGGAGGTGCTGGCGGCGGCGCTGCTCGCCCTGGTGGATGACGGGGACGAGGTCATCGTCTTCGAGCCGTACTTCGACCTGTACGCGGCCGCGATCAGCCTCGCGGGTGGGCGCCGGGTGACCGTGCCTCTGCATGCTGGGAGTTACCGCCCGGACGTTTCCGCGTTGGCAGCGGCCGTCACCGACCGGACGCGGTTGATCCTGCTGAACTCCCCGCACAATCCGACCGGGGTCGTCTTCACCAAGGAGGAACTCGCCGGGGTTGCAGCCGTAGCGATCGAGCACGACCTGCTCGTGATCAGCGACGAGGCCTACGAGCATCTAGTGTTCGACGGCGCTGCGCATGTCCCGATCGCCACGCTGCCGGGCATGTTCGAGCGTACGGTCACGGTGGGTTCCGGCGGGAAGATGTTCTCCTTCACCGGCTGGAAGGTCGGCTGGTGCAGCGGACCGCCCGAGCTGATCGGTGCCGTCCGGGTGGTCCGCCAGCATCTGTCGTACGTCTCCGGCGGGCCGTTTCAGTATGCGATGGCCGCCGGTCTGCAGCTGCCGGACGCGTACTTCCGCGGAGCGGCGCAGCAACTGCAGGACCAGCGTGACCTGCTGTGCGCGGGATTGCACGAGCTGGGTTTCGATGTGCTGATCCCCGACGGGACCTATTACTGCACCACCGATGTTCGATCGCGTGGTTTCACCGACGGCCTTGAGTTCTGCCGCGAACTACCCGAGCGTGCTGGTGTCGTGGCGATCCCGCATCAGGTGTTCTGTGACTCTGCGGTCGGCGATCCGTACGTCCGCTGGGCGTTCTGCAAGCGTCCTGAGGTACTGACTAAGGCGCTGGAGCGGCTGCGCATCAGGTTGTGACTGATACCCGACTTCGGCGGCGATCGAGAGCATGTTGGTGCCGGTGAGTCCGGTGGCGTCCAGGACGACCCCGGCCGGATTGCCCCCCTGTCCGTGGTCGGTGAATGCTGCGTATCGAAGAACGTCCGCTGTCATGGGACCAATCGTCTACTCATGACCGTCATCGGGAAGTCCGGTTGTGACGGACGGATCCCGCGTGTCACCCAGGCGTTCGGTCTCGCTGCGCCCCGGCACAGATGTGAGACGCATGTCGACACATGCGTCTAGCATGTCCCGATGACCAAGATGCTGCAGGTCCGCGACGTGCCGGACGACGTGCACGCCGAGTTGCGTCGGCGGGCCGCTGCGGTCGGCATGAGCCTGTCCGACTTCACCAGGCAGGAACTCTCCCGGCTGGCAAGACGGCCCTCGCTCGACGACCTCCTGGACCGGTCCGCCCGACGGGCCGGTGACCGGCTGACATTCGCTGACGCTCGCGAGGCCGTCACCGCCGGGCGTCCCCACGAATGATCGTCGTCGACGCGTCCGTCGTCGTCGCCGCGCTGCTCAGCACATCGGGCGCCGGGGCGCGCGCCCGCGAACGGCTCCGGCTGGATCCCGACCTGCACGTCCCGCACCTGCTCGACGTGGAGGTCACCGCGGCGCTACGGCGACGCGTCCGCCTCGGTCAGACCGATGTGCCTTTGGCCACCGATGTCCTGCACGATCTGCGAGATCTGGCGGCCCTCCGCTGGGATCATGAGCCGCTGCTTCCGCGAGTCTGGGAACTCCGGGAGAACATCACCCCGTACGACGCGGTATACGTCGTACTGGCGGAGATGTTGGACGCCACGCTGATCACCAGCGACGTCCGACTATCCCGGGCACCCGGGGTGAGCTGCCGCATTGAGGTCCTGCTCGATTGACAACGAGGCTCGATTGACAACGAGGGCTGCTGCGAGTCCCCCGGTACCAGCGGGACGGGGGTGCCCGGGATTCGAACTCCGGCAAGGGGTGTTTTCGGGTGTTGGGTGATGATGATCGTCTCCTGAGCGTCGCCGAGTTATGTCACCCTGCAGAGGTCGAGCAGGAACTCGCTGGGTCGGCAACGTTGGTGCCGATGGTGGGTGGGACGCTTCGGGTTGGGGGAAAAGGGGCGCTGTACGGTCTGGGTCCTGTCGATGGAGGGGCTTGGATGTTGACATGAGGGTGCGGTCGGATCGTCCTGCGGTGGTCGCCAACCCGAGTAAGGCCATCGACCCAGAAGCGAACCGACGCGAGGTCACCGATGCCATGGTGGCCGCGGGCCTGCCGGCGCCGTCGTGGTTCGAGACGACGGAGGAAGACCCGGGCAGGGGACAGACCGAACGCGCCTTGGCCGAGGGTGCCGATTTGGTCGTTGCGTGCGGCGGCGATGGGACCGTCCGTGCGTGCGCAGCGATCCTCGCCGGTGGCCAGGTCCCGCTCGCGTTGCTGCCTGCTGGGACCGGTAACCTGCTCGCCCGCAACTTGGGTATCCCGGGCGACCTGGCCGAGGCTGCGAAGGTCGCCGCCGCTGGTGGTGTGCGCAGGATCGACGTCCCGGCTCTGGATGGTGATCCGTTCTTGGTGATGGGCGGCTCGGGGTTCGACGCGTTGTTGTTCGAGCGCACGTCGGAGACCCTGAAGAGCCGGGTGGGTTGGGCGGCCTACGCGTGGGCCGGCGCGGGGGCGATCCGGTCCGCGGCGCCGGCCCTGGTGAGCCTGGACCTCGACGGCCGCACCCAGTCGGTGACATGTATCGGGGTGGTGGTGGGCAACGTCGGGACCTTGACCGGCGGGATGGAGCTGCTGCCCGAGGCTGAGCCGGACGACGGGCTGCTCCATGTCGCGGTGCTCACCCCGCTACGACTTCGTAACTGGGCCGGCTTGGCGACCAACATCGTCGCTGGGCGCCGACCGAAGCCCTGGCAGCTGCAGACGCACCGTGCGCGCCGGCTGGTTGTCGTTTGGCCTGATGCGGTACCTGTCGAGCTCGACGGTGACCTGCTCGATCCGGCGATAAGGCTGGAGTTCACGCTCGCCCCGGGCGCCCTGTCGGTCTGCGTCCCCGACCCGGCCGGGCCGGGGTAGCGGTGCGGCCCGACGGCGCTCCCGACGACGACCCCCTCGAGCAGGACGCGGCGGCACCACCGGTCGACGACCCCGCGATCGCCGCCTGGTTCCTCGGGGACGGTGAGCGTGCCAACCCCGCCACGGA
>JBBQYX010000107.1:0-5057 GCA_038208295.1 Candidatus Nanopelagicales bacterium
CCGCGATCGCCATCCCGGTCTTCCTCAACCAGCGCCAGAAGGGCTACGACGCGCAGGCCAAGAGCGACCTTCGCAACGCTGCGACGGGTGAGGAGAGCTACTTCACCGACAACAACGCCTACACCGAGACCGTCGGCAACGCTGCGGCGTGCGCCCCGGCCACGGCGGTCTGCTACAAGAAGTCGGCCAACACCAGTGACGTGAGCGCCAGCTGGGTGACCAGCGCCGGCGCCATCGGCACCGGTGTGCTGGCGAACAAGGCGAACGGCTACTGCCTGTGGAGCACCTCGGACTCGACGAAGGTGTTCTACTACAACAGCGTCAAGGGTGGTCTCCAGCCGACCGGCACTGCCGCCTGCTGATCTGATTTGCTCGACCGAACGGGGGCTCTGCTCTCAAGATCGCTCTCGTGCGGGTCGATGCTCCTGGCGCCCCCTTCACTGAGCTCCGGAGGACGTCGCCATGTTTGTTCGCCCCCGCAAGGCCCAGCAGGAAGAGGGCTTCACGCTCATCGAGCTCCTGGTCGTCATCATCATCATCGGGATCCTCGCCGCGATCGCGGTCCCCGTGTTCGCGAATCAGCGGACCGCGGCCTACGACGCGAGCGTGAAGTCGGATGTGAACGCGACCGTGAAACAGGTTGAAGGGCTCCGCGCCCGCACCGGGGAGTTCCCCACCAGCATCACCGGTGTCCGGCTGTCACCCGGGAACACCATCGCGGTGTGCGGTGGCCGCCCTGTCTGATAGGTTGACGGGGTTGACGTAGGCAGGTGCAGTGTCGGGCAGGAGGTGGGGGGTAGTGGACGCTCCTACGGTCGTGCGGACAGGGATCGCCGCGCATGACGATCTGCTGGCCCGGATCGCGGTGCAGTTGCAGCGACAAGATCCCAGCGGGGCTGCAGCGGCTCTGCTTTCCGACCCCGACGCTGCCGCCGCCGACGCGGCCTCCGCTGTCCTGGACACCGCGTCGGTGTGGCACGCCCACGTGGGAGCGCTGTACGACGCCAAAGGGGTGGGACGGCTGCTCGCGCACCCGGACGGGAAACCGATCAGCCGGCAAGCGGTAAACAAGCGGGGTCTGCTGACGCTGCGGACCGGTAGCGGGCAAGTGCTGTATCCGGCGTTCCAATTCCACGCCCGTGCCGCGGTCCCCGGCGTTGCGGAGTTGCTGCGTATCCTACCCGCCTCGCTTGTGTCCCCCTGGACGGTCGCGTCCTGGCTGGTCACCCCAGCAGCGGACCTGGGCGACGCAGCACCGATCGACGTGCTGCGCCGTGGGCAACCGGGCCCTGTCTTGGCGGCTGCTCGTTCGTGGGCGCTCGCCCTCATCGCCTAAATGTCGCGCACGGGCGCGTCCTTGGCGGCGTTCCCGGCCCGGACGCAGCCGCACGCTTCCCCGCTGTACCGGCTCGTGCGCACGTTCGACGACGCCGGTCAACGTCGATCGGCGTGGTACTTCGCCTCCCTCCCCACCCCACCCGGCGACCGTGCCGGCCGGTACGACGTGCCGTATCCACGCGGCACCTGCCATGCCAGCGACACGATCGCCGCGGCCGTCTTGGAAGTAACGCGAGGCGCTTGTGTGGTGGACGTAACCGATCTGGCGGCACGCAGCCTGGCCCGGTTGACCGTCGTGGGAGACCCGCCACGGTGGGCGGACCTGACCGCCCCGACTGCGGTCGCGTTCGGGGTCCGGCTGGACGTTTTCACTGGCGACGACTACCGCGTGGGGCAGGCATGGGCAGCCGACTTGGACAGGGCCGGTTGGTCCGGCCTGGTGGGCTTGACCCGCCATGACCCGACGGGGGCAACACGGACGACCGCGGTGTTCGGGCCCGCCGGCGCAGCGGACCGCGTGCCCGGGTGGCTGGTCCGAATGATGCACGCAGTGGAATCGGACGAGGTGCTGGCCGGGTTGGCCCGGCACGGCGTGCGCGTCCTGGCACCGCCAGGCTGGCTGCCGGTGGACGAACCACCCACTTGATCGACTACCCCGGCCCGGGCCCGGGGCGGTGACCAGCGCATTGGGGTGGGGACAACCGGATCCGCAAGATCACTTGAGCCGGACGGAGAAGGGCCTGGGTCTTGCCAGGTAACCGTCATCGCGCTGCTGTGTTCGGCGTGGACGCCTATCGACACCAGCACCGAACGTCCTCACCGAACGTTCGGTCATTCGGAAATGCCATGTTCCCGCTGATTCCCGGATGCCAACTAGCGCGGATTGATCCTGGGTCGCGAGGGGGCAGATGCCATCTACGGGCGGAACGTACAGGAATTGTAGAATCCCGTCTAGTAGGCTGTCGCTTCTAAAGAGTTGGGGATAGGTGCCGGAGTTTGATGCGGGCGTCACTGGTGGTGAACCTCCTACGATCCGGCCTACCCCGTCGTGGTCATGGACGAGTTATGCGAAGCTTCGCATAACTCGTCTGATGTGAAGTCCACGGTTCTGTGAAGTTGTTGGTGTTTGTGCTGGTCAGGGGCTCGGCGGGGCCCGGCTTTTTCGCATAACCGGGTGTTCAGAACCCGGGCCACGTTGCGGACATCATCGAAGGGCTCCCGGGCGAGCCGGGCGAGCCAGGTGTAGATCCTTTGAGCCGTGACCGCGCTATCCGGCGGCTAGGGGAACGGGCTTTGGAGGTCTTCGTCGACGTACGTGAAGTTCAGGCTCCACGGGCCCGGGTCGTGGTCGGGTTGAAACGTTCCGGAGGTCTCCGTTACCTGGATCGCACCTTCCCAAGACGTTCTCGTCGCTTTCGCACGTGATTATGGGCCGCTCAGCCAACTGTCGGGGATGTCGAAGCCGTGGCGGGTAACCAGTTCCACGAGGAGGGTGGTCGCGGTCCGCAGCGGCCGGGAGCGGGTCGCCCGCCAGGAGCAACCCTCGGTGAACGCCATGCAGCGGGCAGCGGGCAGGTGTCGGGTGCGGTAAACGATCGGTGGCGCCGGTGCTGGTGCCCACCAGTCGTGCAGGGCATCCGCCAGGTGCTGGCAGACCGCGAGCATCGGGTCGCGGTCGCGGGGAAGCGGGGTGTCCAGGCGGCCGGTGTTGATGCGATCGTCGACGCCGAGCGCGTCCAGGGTGGCTTGATGCGTCAGATGCAGCGCACGCGGCGGGCCGGTTATCTGCACTAGGTGCAGCGATGCCGCGGTCGCGGGGATGCGTCGGGCCGGGAATCGTTCCCGTACAGCCGCGACGGGGTCGTTGGCGGCGTACCGGACCCGGAATCGGCCCGAAGGCGGGTCGAACCGGTGGCGGGGGATAGGGAAGCCCGCCCAGCGTCCGTTGCCCCGCGCCAGGTGGGAGGGGTGGGGCCAGCCCGTGAAGCACGACCGGCTGGCGTCCACGGCTCTTCTTCCGGCTCGAGACTACGCGGGGGTGCGGGTGTCCCGTCCGGCCCGCGCGGCGACAATGGGCATGTACGTGCTGTACCGTCTGTACACAAAAGGAGGTGTCGCGTGTTAGGTGTCCATTTCGCCACGCTCACCGAAGGGCGAGCTCACTTCACCGACCTGTTCGACGCTGCCGAGTCGGGCCGCCCCGCGAGTGTGCGCCGCGAATCATCCCGTGCGGCGATCGTGGACGCTGACCGGTTCCGGCATGCGCTGACTGAACTGCGCCCAGCAAGAGCTGAACTCGTAGCGGAAGCGGGCGGGTGGACCATCGTTATCCCAGGTCTGCCCGTTGCTGCCGACGCCGCGACCGTGGACGAGGCGCTCGATGGCATGGTCGAGGCATTGCGTGACTATGCAGACGACTGGAACGACCGGTTGCTGCACGCCCCCAACCACAGCCAGAACTGGGGACTGGTCCAGTTGATCGTTCTCTCGGGCGACCAGCAAATCAAGGACTGGCTGGTCGGCCATTGAAATATCCGGCCCCAACTCGCGCAGACCATCAGACGTTCTGCGAAGGGGAAGGCTGGAGCCGTGTTCGCACAGCGCGAAGTACGACAGGCACCCACCACCTCACCTTTGAGTTGGTGTTGCCGGACGGCAGAATCCTCCGGACGCGCATCTCCCACCCGCCGAACCGATCCACCTACGGACCAGCCCTGTGGAGCCACATTCTGCGCGACCAACTAGACGTGACCGAGAACGTGTTCTGGGCATGCGTCCACGACAAAGTTGTTCCAACGCGGGCATCCGCGCCCCAACCCGGAGTCGGCATCCCGGCCGAAATAGTGCGTCAACTCCTCAAACATGGGGTGCCCGAGGCCGAAGTGGCCGAAATGAGCCGGCCGGACGCTCTCCTACGACTCCACCAGATATGGTCCGTCGAATAGTGTGCGGGCCGTTACGAGAGTTCCGTTCGTACGCCAATTGGCCGGACGTACAGTCTGACGACGATCTCGGTGGTAGGCGGATGGAGATGGCAATGGGGAGTCGGGGAACTGTGCGTGGCGTGGTACGCGGCGTCTCCGAAGGGCGTTGGAAGCAATTCGGGTCATAGGCGTGTGGGCTGGGCCTGGCCGGGGAACCGTCTGGAACAACCGAGGCACGAGTAACGAGTAGTGTGTATAGTGTGTGTTGTGGCTCGATTGAATGTGTATCTTCCGGACGAACTCGCGGCAGAGGCCAGGAAAGCTGGCATGAACCTTTCCGCGCTGACGCAGGAAGCGGTGAAGCGAAACCTTGCCGGGCGCTCGACCGACGCCTGGCTCGGCACAGTCGCGACTGCACCCTCCGCGCAGCGAGTGGCCCACGACCGCGCCCTCGATGCACTCGACGCCGCGCGCGAAGAGGCCCCCACGCGCAATGGCTGAGGCAGTCGTCGACGCCTCAGCGATCATGGATCTACTCCTGGACAACGAGTTGGGTGGACCCGTCCGACGGCGGCTCGCGGGGCACGCGCTGCACGCACCAGCCCAACTCGACGCCGAGGTCCTCGCTGCGATGGGACGACTACATCGCGCGGGCGATCTCGAGGCCGGCGACGTGGAGTTGCGGCTCCAGGCCCTCGCCACTGCTCCGATCCAGCGCCACGATGTGAATGCGCTACTGATCGGCACGTGGGCGCGGCGTCACGAGTTGCGACTGGTTGACGCCCTGTACGTGCA
>JBBQYX010000108.1:0-4990 GCA_038208295.1 Candidatus Nanopelagicales bacterium
CATGTGAGACGCTTTCACTTACGAGGTGTCCTTGCCTGGCGTCAGGAATCGTGGTGTGGTAACTCCGATTCTCCTGCCCAGCAAGGACATTCTCGTTCACGCCACGCCCACACCCCGTAAACATCGGTGGATCAAGGCTGAATGAGAAGCTGCTGGTGTCGGCCGATACGTCCTTGAGTCAGCTGCCTTCGGTGTTGGCGGTCGAGCCGTTCCTCTTCATGCTGCAGGGTAACCAATTGACCGGCTTTATCACGCCGGCTGACATGGGAACAGTTCCTGCGAGGACGCACTACTACTTGCTGCTGTCCGAACTGGAGTTACTGCTGGCACGTTTCGTGCGCAGTCGTTTCGACCAGACTGACGCGCTGTCAGTTCTCTCGGACCCCCGCAGGGTCGCTTGCGAGCAGCTCTTTCGAGATCTGGGTGCGCATGACGCGGCGCTCGACCGAGTTGCAACCATGAATCTGGTAGATCTGGTGAAACTGGTGGGAACGAAGCCTGACTTCGTGGCGTTTGCTATCCAGGGTGGGCGCAGTTGGCGATGGCTCACGGGGGGCCTCGGTGACTTCCGCAACGAGGTTATGCACCCTGTACGCGGGTCCGCCCATGCCACCCAGTCGGGGATGCGAGGGCTAGCGAAATTCGACGAGCGGTTGCGTGCGCTCAGCGGTGCCGCACGTGAGTTGCTGGAAACTCCTGCTGATGAGACGTCCGAGGAGGGCACATGACCACGGCACTCGTCACGGTCGGACCAGGGACTGCGATCGGGCGAGACGTCTACTGGCCCGACCGATGCAGACGGCGGCTTCACACAGAAAATTTGACGACCCTTCGAGTACAGACTGAATCGTGACCAGGTCGAGAACGTCATGGACGGCTTCTTCGTTGTCCGCAGTACGATGTGCGCGACCACGGCGAGTACCGCGCGAAACGACTCATCCTGACCGAGTACGACCTTCTGGTGATCTGTGCCCGAACAGGCGTCGACTACACCACCGCTTGACTCCCGCGCCGGCCTGGCCGCCCGGAACGACGACGGCTACGGGGCACTCCTCAGCAGGGGTCTGGCTGGTTTGCAGGGAGTGGAGCCAGTCAATACGTATCTCAACGCGCAACTGATCGAGGCTAACAATCACCGAGGGGGAGAATCTCCTCCGGGGATGCCGGATGCGGTCACCTGACCCGCAGAGTGTGGCCGAGCGCGGACACGGCGGCGACGGCGTCTGCGTTGTGCGCATGCGCACAAATGCGTCGGGTCATCACAGGGTCGTGCCCGTGGATGCTGGCTACCACGTGCACCGGCACCCCCGAGGTGAGCATCAACGTGGCGCTGGTGCGCCGTTCCTCCACCGTCGCGACGCTGCAACGATGGTCGTCGAGGCGTTCAGCGGTGGGCCTGGGTGGGTGACGGAGTGGCAGTACGGTCAGGTTCGGGATCTGCTGGCGGCTCGTGCGGATCTGGTGGTGTGGTTGGACCTGCCTCGAGTCGTGGTGATGCGGCAGATCATGGTCCGTACGGTGCGCCGTCGGATGCACCGCGAGAGGCTGTGGCACGGCAACGTCGAACCGCCGTTGTGGATGATCTTGGCCGATGAGGACCACATCATCCGCTGGGCATGGACCACCCCCCAAGACCGCCCTCCGGGTGCGGCGTCTGCGGGTCGAACGCCCCGGGCTGCCGGTCGTGCGGCTGGGCAGCCACGCCGAGGCATCGGCCTGGCTCCGCGCGCAGCCCCTGAGGCCGCGATCCTCGAACGGCCACGCGTGACCCGCAGGCCATCCGCTGTGCCCACTCACCGTCCGTACGCGGGCGTCTTCAGCTGGCTTGTCGGGTGAGGTCGTGGGCGATGCGTTCGGGTGGGGGCAGGGTGTGGTCGCGGGTGGAGGCCAGTTGCTGGCGGACGGCGCGCGAGTTCAGCAGGTCATCAGCTGCGTGGTCGCCGTGGTGGTCGGTTTGGGCGAGGCGTTCGAGCAGGCCGGTCCAGGTGCCGGTGCCGCAGATGAGGGCTTGCAGGCGGCGGGCTTGCCAGCCGGGCAGCCCGAAGTGCATGGCGAGGGCCCGCCAGCTGCGGGGGACTCCGGCGCGGACCTCGGCGGGGTCGGTGCCGTCGGCGATGTAGCCCAGGACGGCGTCGACCAGCGTGCCGGGCCATCCGGTTTGGATCAACGCCCAGGCGATGCGGGTGAGCAGTGGCCCCAGGTAGCCGGTGGCTTCCGGGGCGGCGGGGAGGTCGAAGTCCGCGTCATCGACCAGGGCCTCCAGGCTGACCAGGCAGTACGCCCGGACCGGGGGTGTGACGGCGTCGGCGTCCGGCTCGGTCGGGGTGTTGGGGTCGCGGGTTTCGGCGAGTACCCGCCACGCCTTGTGCCGGGAGGTCGCCAACGCCGCGGTCAGGGCCTCCGTCGAGGCGGCCCTGCGGGCGACGGTCCACAGCGCGGACCAGGGGTTGGCGGCGGTGCGCACGGTGTCGGTGCCGAGGGCTTCCCACACGTTCTGCAACGCCGAGGCATGCGCCTGGACTCGGGCGGCGCCGTACAGCGGGACGCCGGCCAGGACCGAGTCGATGAGTTCGCGGGAGATGAACCCGATCAGCGACCGGCCCACCTGAGCGTCCCACCCCTGCACATCGACCACCTGTAGATCCCGGTGGAGCCGGCGGGCGAAGGCCTGCGCCCGTTCGGTCCCCGTACACCAGGCCCGCAGCGAGCCACAGTCCGACAACGGCCGACAATCTGCCGCTGGGTCCGCCGATCCAGCGTTGGCGATTCCCCGGCCGGGTTCACGCCGGAGACTCCCGGAGGCGGGTGGGGTTTCCGTCGGATGGTGCTGCACAGTTTCGGTGGGAGCGGGAGTTGCGCTGCGTACGGGACAGGCGGTGGTCGTCATCACGGGCTCCAGGACCATTGGATGGTGGGGGACGCCACTGACGATCCGTAGGGCCGCTGGATCTACCGCTGTCTGAGCCGGAATCTGTGGACAGACAGCGCCGTGTCCACCGGCCGCGACCTGACGCACCGCTGTCCAGACAGCGCCACGGCAAGCGGGGGTGATGAGTTCGCCGCCGTCAGTCCGCCGCTGGTCCGCTGTCACCGTCGCAAGAAGGCGGGGGGACCGCGTACTCGCGAGGCACCGGGATCTCCGGTGGTGGGCGCGGCAGATGTTGCGGCTGACAGCGAGAGTGGCGCAGTGGAGTCAGGCGTGATCGTCTGGCGCGCCTGGTCTGCTGGGGGCGGTGTCGCTGCGCGCCCGGATGGCGTGCGCGGGCGGCCAGGCCACCACCAGCGCCTGCCAGTCGCCCGCTTGGTCGCGCCGCCAGGTCAACACCATCCCGGAGATCTCGCCCTCACCCAGGACCACCCAGCACGGCCGAGTCTGGACTGCCGGCAGTTCCACGGGGGTGGCCGTCGAGTGCTCACCGTCCTCGATGCATGCCTGGTTGTGCAGGTGAGTAGCGGCGACGCGCTCACCCAGGCTGCGACCGGAACCCTTGCGCATGCCACCGGCCATAACCACCAGACTGTCATGAATCGAACAGGCGAGCGACAACCGCTTTGGGTCGTCCGTTCAGTCTCGGCCCACCCGGATCCCGCACAGAGGTAGTTCCCGCAAGGGCGCCTACGCACCTAGGGGGGACCCGGCATGTCGCACTTCCCTGATCCGCCGCCGGATCAACGACCCAGGTCGCGCCTGTTCGCGGCCCTGTCATGGGGGGATGGTGTCGCGGGCTGCGGGGCGTGGTTACCAGCGTTGGGTTCAGCGGGGTTCGCCCGGTTGGGCGATACCAACCGGTCGGGCGCGCGCGGGGGGCGCGGTGCTGCCTAGCGTGGCTGGGTGTGGACGGGGTCAGCGTGCGGCGGTGGCGCCGCTATGGGCATGACCGCTGGTACGTCGCGACGGCGGGCGGGGTGACCTTGGGCTGGCTGGACGCCGACTCTGGCACGGTCCACGTCACCGAGACGGACATGGCACCGGTCGTCTACGCCGCCTTGGCCGAGCAGCACTTGCTCCCGGAGGAGCCCACTGCGCTGGCCGCCGGCGTGGATGAGGAGTTCACCAGCCAGGTGTTGCACGCACCGCCCGCTGTCGATCTGGCGGCCACGCCGGCGGGCGCCCAGGTCCGGGCCAAAGCCTTGGAGGCCCGTGCGGCGGCCCCGGTACGGACCGCGCTGGCGAGGATCTTCGACCTGAAAACTCAGGAGCGGGCCTGGCGGATGGGCGCCGACGGGGAGGTACAGGTCGCGGCACTTCTGCGGCAGCTCGATCCGGCCTGGCGGGTACTGCACGCATTGCCGATCGGGGACCAGGCCGATCTGGACCACTTGGTCATCGGCCCGGGTGGGGTATTCACGATCAACACGAAGCATCATCGCGGCGGAACGATCTGGGTGGCCCACGACGCCGTCCTGGTCAACGGGCAACGGACCCACTACCTGCGTAAGGCACGGGCCGAGGCCCGCCGGGCGGCCGTGAGACTAGCCGCGGCGAGCGGGCAACCTGTCATCGCCTAGGCGGTCATCGCTGTCGTCGCCGCCCGCAGCATCACCATCAAGGAAGCCCCAGAAGCCGGCGCCTACCTGATGAACGCCCGCGCCCTGCCCCAGTGGCTTTCCGGCCTGCCGCCCCAGATCCGACCCGGCGAGGTCGACCAAATCTACGAAGCCGCCCGGCGCCCAAGCACCTGGGAGAACGGTCGGTGATCATCTGATCGTTGGCGCCCGGCCCGTCAGGAGAGGCTCACGGTACAAGCGGCCATCGTGGGCGGATAGGCCGAGGACGACACTGCCGACAGCCCGCAGCCGGTGGAAGTCGACCTGCCCTTCGAGGGAGACGGCCTGCCAGGACCGCCCGCCGTCACTGGACTTCTGGAAGCCCAGGTCGGCAGGCATGTCCTGGTCTGGCCCGGGATGCCCGGACGCGAACAGCACGCCGTTGGCGACGGCGAACCCCATCACATCGAACGCTGGGTCGCTCAGCAGCGTGGCTTGCTCA
>JBBQYX010000109.1:0-4953 GCA_038208295.1 Candidatus Nanopelagicales bacterium
CGACCCCAGGGCAGCGGGGGCTCGTGAGCCGTCGCTGAAACTGTCCGTCAGTCCGGCCTCAAACGTCACATAGGAACCGTCGGTGACCGGCCCTGTGGCTGCAGTCGTGAGGTCCAGTGAGCGTCCGACGTTGGCGAACACGTGGTGTGCCTGACCGACCGCGGCGAAGGCGTCGGGCAGTCCGTACCCGGTTTCGGGGTCCCGGCCGGGTGCACCAATGTCGACGGCCGAGGTGACTAAAGCCTGCATCAATGCCTGACCACGTAGACCCGTTGCTGCCGAGACGATCGCTGCAATCCCGGCAACCTGGGGTGCGGCCTGGGACGTACCCGAGACGGCCGCGTACTCCGGATCCTCGCCCGGGAGAATCTTGTTGAGCAGGGTGGTGATGGTGGACTGGATGTTGACTCCAGGCGCGGCGAGGCTGACGTAGGAACCGGTGGTGGAGAACTCGGCACGGCTGTCATCATCAGATGTCGCGGCGACCGCCAACACCCCCGGCAGCGCAGCCGGGTAGGAGATCGGGCAGCCCTGTGGTCCGCACTGGAATCCTGCATTGCCTGCTGCGGCGACCGGAAGCACGTCCTTGGAGACCGCATACGCGATCGCATCGGAGATCAGCTTGTCCTGCATGGTGCTGCCCAGAGAGAGGTTCAAGATGGTGGCGCCGTGGTCGACGGCCCAGATGATGCCCTTGGCGATCCAGTCCGAGAATCCCCCGCCGAACCGGCTCAGGGCTCTGATCGGCATGATCTTGGCATCCGGTGCGAGACCGCTGATCCCGATTCCGTTGTGGGACTTTGCGGCGATGACTCCGGCCACGTGGGTGCCGTGAAAGTGCAGATCGGTCGTGCCGTCACCGTTCTTGTTAACCATGTCGGCGCCGGGGACCAACTGGCCGGTGAGGTCGGGATGGGTACCGTCCACCCCGCTGTCGATCACCGCGACAATGACACCGCGACCGGTGGAGACACTCGCCAGCTGATCACCGCCGAAACGGCGATATCCCCATTGAGTCGACTGCAGTGGATCTGGTGCTCCGTCGTCGTAGGCGTGGAACATCGTGGGAACACCGGCGCTGATTACCTGCGGCAGTCGGTCGAGGTCGGCCACGGTTGCCGCAACCTGGTAAGTAGGCACGACGTGCTCGACGCTGACGATGTCGCCCCGCGCATCCCGTTCCAGCGACACCACCACGGCGGTGATCTGGCTGTCGGCGGCGAATGCCGTGGCCGGCGCTACCGCCGAGATCAGCAGTCCCGCGCTGGCGACGATCGCCATGACCGCGCGTTGATGCATCCCCGTACCCCCTGGATCTGGTCCTTGGGGCGATGCATCGGATACTCGGCGGTACGTACTTGAGCGCTGTCACCCGACCAGCGGTGCACAGTGGTGGCGCAGACTCGACCGCACTCGGTCGTCACGATTGTCAGTTCAGTTCAGTTTCAGTGGCTTGAGAAGTCGATCGACAGAATGGCTACCACCCTGTGGCCATCCTCGTTCGCCGATGTCTTGTAACTACCGTTGTACCGGTAGTTGATGCGGGCCATGCTGGAGAGTTGGTAGTGGACGGTCCTTGACCAGCCCGGGCCCTGTGGGAGTCCCGCTTTCCCTCGAAGGACGCAGGTGGAGCCTGTAGACGGCGGCGCGGCCCCGGCTAAGGCACAACTTCGATCGTGCACCTTGGCCCGGATGCCTGGGCGAGTCGCTGATCCGTCGTGATCAGCACGACGTCCAGCGCCTCGGCGAGGGCCACATACACGGCGTCCCACCCCCGGACCGTGGTGCGCAACTCCCAAGCCCGTTCCAGCAAAGGGCGATGGCCGAACCGCTCACCCGGCCACGCGGCCAAGTCTTCGACCGCCTGCGTGGCCGCCGTACGGTCGAGGCGCCCGTGCAGGTGCTCGCGCCGGATGACTCCGAAGACCTCGACATCGACAATGTGCGGGGCCGCGTGGTCCTCGTCCCGCCGCAGTCGCTCGCGAATCGCCTCGGCCCCAGGACCGCCGATCAGAACCTCGACCAGGCAGGACGCGTCAACGACCAGCATCGGGCCACGATCCGCGGTGCTCATCCAGAGTCGCCATGATCTCCGCCCGACCGATGGGGGACGACCTGCGGCGGGTCCGGCTCAACCATTCCTCGACGCTGGGCCTGGCGGCCAGTCGAACGGCCTCGGCACGCAGGAGTTCCGGGACACTCATCCCGGCCTCTGCGGCCCGCCGCGCCAGGCGCGCGTAGACGTCATCATCGAGATCGCGGATCTGAACCGTTCTGGGCATGTGACAACGATAGATGCGGATTCGCATCACGGCATGCAGACTGGCATGACTAGCGCCTCACGACCACTGAATCAAATCTGATCAGATCTGATGGTTGTGCGTTGGGCGCGACGGCCGGAGCGTCTCAGCTACTCGGGAACGACCACGTGCAGATCGAGCAGACCCTCCTCGACCATCCACTTCCAGTACGTGTCGTAGGTCAGGACACGAAACTCGAGCCGTTCTGCGACCGCGAGGATGAGCCCGTCCCCCAGGCAGAGGGTGGCTTCGTCGCCGGTCCGCGGATGCGGGGGACCAGGGTTGTTCTCGGCGATCTCGATCAACTCTGCAGCGCGGATCAGGTCCTGGTCGGTTGGGTGTTCGACGCGAACTCCGAGCGCGGACAGTACGGACCAGAGTTGTTGACCACTACTTTGGTTCCCCCTACGCCGGGCAATCGTGATCGTCTCCGTGAGCGCAGGTCCAGCCATGACCGCATCCATCTCGGAATTGCTGAGCGCGCTGTGAATCCCCTTCCAGCCACGCTCCTGGATTAGGAACGACACCATGGCGGAGGAGTCGAAGACGACTCCGATCACCGGCTGAGGCCCAGAGCGCGCATCAGATCCGTCTCGATGGCCTCTTCGCTGCGCGTTTCATCGATGCGGGCGTGCTCGACCCGATCCCACTTCGCCACTCCACGCGCGCGGTCCGTCTGCCGAGCTCTGCGCACGTCTTGGACGGCATTGCCCGCGTCACCGCCATGATTATTCGCCCAGACTCCGTGGAGCAGAGATCGGACAGTCACCAGCCGGACCTCCCCCTCGTGAACCGTGGCATGGAGCCGGTCACCCGCCTTGATGTTGAGTGCTGCACGGACCTCGGCCGGGATGACGATCCGCCCCTCAGCACTGATCTTCGTGTCAAAGCAAAGCACTTCTGTCATGCAGCGAACCATATGTCCAATCACGTACGCACGCCATGTCAGCTCACAATCGACAGACGCCACCGTTTGACAGCATCGTGCGGCCACGCCGGCGATGGCCGTAAGCGCCAAGCCACGACCCCCTGGGTTTCCTAGCCCCCGCGGAACATCGGACGGATCCCGTGACCGTGAGCGCGCCCCCCCCACCCGGGTATGCCACCCCCATCCTCGCGATGGGCGTGGTCGGGTTCGATCTTGAAAACAGCGACCACGAGCCGCCCGTCGCCGAGTAACGCGGGCGGGGCGCGGGGAAGCACGCCGTACGTGGCAACGGCGGGTCAAGCCACACCAGCCATCAGCCGATGCCCTCTGCAGGTCGCCTGGTCGGTCGTGCATCCGGTGCGCGCCGGGCGGCCCGTGAGGGAGCACCGCGATGCGCAGGCACGCCCACAGGTTCGTCGTTGCCGGAGCCTCGGCTGCCTTGGGCATCGGGTGCCTGATGGCCGCCCCACCGGCCGCGCAGGCCGCGGCAACAACGGTCGTCAAGGCGGCCACGCCCGCCGGTTGGACGTCGGTCGCGCTGGCCGTAGCGCCCCGGGCGGTGGCGCCCGGCGGATCGGTGCGTGTCTCCGTGGTGCTGCGTACCGGGGGAATCGCCAACCGCAACGGTGCCCTCGGTCGGACCGTGGTCGTACAGACGTCCGCGGACAGGAAGCGTTGGACGACGGCGGCCACTTGGCGCACACCGGCCAACGGGCGGCTCGCCGGATACGTCAAGGCCAGCCGGACACCGGGCACGATGCACGTGCGGGTGAGCGTGCCCGCGAACGCTCAGTTCAAGGGACAGATCCCGAGCAGCCGGACCGTCGCCGTGATATCGCCGCGCGGACCGGTGTGGAGCAATGTCGGTGTGACGTTCAGCAGCAAGTCGCCACCAGTCGGTACGGCGGTCACCTGGACCGCAACGGTGCGAGCGGGGTATCTCCCCGGTGTCAACGGGATTGCCGGCCGCACAGTGATCGTCGAGAGTTCCCCCGACAAGGCGACTTGGTCGACGGTCGCCAGCGTGACCACCGACGCGCGCGGGGTGGTCAGCGGCGAGTTGGCGTCCCCCGAGCACACCGGCGCCGTCAACGTTCGGGCCACCCTCGTAGCAACCTCGAAGTTCAAGGGACAGACGACGAGCCCGCAGTGCATTACCTATCAGCCCCGCTATGCCCCATCGGTGCCGACCGAGGTCAAGCCGGCCGACGTGATCGTCCCGGCGACCCTGTTCGGAAACCACCCGGTATCCGGGACGCCAGATGGTGCTGGCGCGGTGCGGTTGTGGGACACCTCGACCGCGTGGGCGAATGTGGAGATCGCCCGCGGTCAGTACTCGTGGTGGACGTTGGACGCTGCGGTCGCTGCGGCGGAAGCCGCGCACCAGGAGGTCCTGCTCGTCCTGGGGGCCACCCCGGCCTGGGCCTCGACTGGGGGCGCCCGCGCCCCGGAGTTCGCCGGACCTGGCTCGTCGACCATGCCGCAGGACCCGGCATTCTTCGAGGAGTACGTCCGGGCCGTGGTTTCCCGCTACGGCACACGGATTGGCGCCTACCAGGTGTGGAACGAGGCCAATGTGCCGTCCTACTGGTCGGGTACGCCGGAGCAGATGGCCGATCTGACGACGCGCGCCTACCAGGTCGTCAAGTCCCTGCAGCCGTCCGCCACGGTGGTCGCAGCCTCGACCGGCTCCCGTTGGACGGCAGCGTTCTCCGACTTCTACCC
>JBBQYX010000110.1:0-4883 GCA_038208295.1 Candidatus Nanopelagicales bacterium
GCCCCCCGCCGGTCCCGCCAGGAACCGGTGTAGGTGGGCCGCGCGGCGGTGTTGCGAGCTGTCTCGGCCCCCAGGGGGGCGGCCGCCCCCCCCCGACCGGTGACCGGTGCGATTCCGGCAGGAGAGGTTGCCGTCACTCGGAACGTCGTGGCCCGCCAGGCGTTGGACGCGGCCGACACCGAGGTGTTCAGGCTGCCCAGGGCGGGAACGGGTCGAGAATTGAGGGCGACCTGCGTCGGCGCGCTGGTGTGGACATCCCAGGCCAGGCGTACGGGGACACGCATACCAAAGACGGACCCAGCACCCAGGGACACCGTCGGACCGCTGATGACGGGTGCAGCCGGCTGGGTGGACCTCGAGTTCTCCGGTTCCGGCCGGGACGGTTGGGCCGTTTCCGCCGGAAGATTCGCCCGGTTGCCGACCGAAACGCTGACCGTCGCCGTCGTACCGGTCCGGTCCACTCGCAGGAACGCCGCATCGTCGGCCAGTTGAACCACCGTGCCGATCGGCAGGGATTGGCGACCGGTGAAGTAGCCGGCGTCCTCGGACTGCGGATCGCCATCCAGCAGATACGACTCGCGGCTGGTGAATCGGACCGCTGCGTTCTGCGGATCCCAGACCCGTCGGATGGTGACGCCGGGATCGGTCGGGGACTGCGCGGTCATGAATGCATCCATGCCGACAGCCGCCCGGTATTCCACGTAGTAGGTGTCCCCGCCCACCGGGACCCGCAGCGCCCGTACGCCGTCACCGCTGGCCATCGGCCGGATGGTGAACCGACCGGCGTCGAGAACGTCCACGACCGAATCGGCGGGTAGTACGCCGAGCTGTTCCTGGTGGACCGCGTTGAGATAGCCAACGTTTCCCCACGAGAGCCCCATGATGTCGCGCAGGTCACGGTAGGCACGCGAGGTGCACTGCTCCGGGTGGCCGTCGACAACTCGGCCGCCGGGACCCGTGCAGGACATCTCCTGGGAATGTCCCAGGCCGAGGTTGTGGCCGAGTTCGTGGCCCACGACGCCGAGGACCGGGCGGCCAGCCGTCCACAGCATGCCGCCGGAGTCGCGGGAGTGGCCGATCGTGCCAAGCCCGACCGAACCTCCGCAGGCGTCCGCGGCGGGCGGGAAATAGACGACCAGGTGCCGGCCGGGTCCCTCGACGAATCCAGTGACGGCCATTGCCTCCCGCCAGAACTCGAAGGCGTGCGTGGTCGCGTCACCAGCGACGCACGGTGCGGTGCTCAGAGCCGTCCAGCCGACCGCAGCGGCAGTACGGAACGTGACACCCCCCCCCGTCACCGCCGACCAGTAGTCGTTGACGGGGCCATCGATGAACTGCTGCAACTGCGCCGGGGTCGTGCCGTCGGCCGGCATCCCGGGCCAGGTGGCCAGCAGCACCGTGACCTGATGCGGTCCGGCGGGGCCGGTCAGCGCACCCCGGCGGGCGGGTGCGGCCGGGCTTGCCAGCGTGGTCAGCCGACCGCGCGCCAACCGTGCCGTCGAGCCCGCGGGGACCTGATCGGCCTGTGGGCCGTCGATGCGGCGGACCGTGGATCCCGTCCGCAGCAGGGTCACCGGATCGTCATCCACCGCCGAGGGGTCGTCGACGTATAACCGCTCGACCGTCCCGACCACGGCATCGTCGCCGTCGGTCGCCGCGGTAGCAATCGCCGAACCGGTGCCGAGCAACCCGAGGACCAGCGCGAAGGTCAGTGAGGCGGCAGTGACACGCCGCCCGGACGGCCGCGACCAGACCCGTCCGCTCAGCCACCCGTACTCACGCGTCTGACACACGTTCAGGGCATCGGGCGCCGGATCGCCGGTGTCGTGCGCCGAACGGGTGATCGCGTACGGACCGTGCGTACCCGGGCAGCCTCGTCGGGACGTAGGTCCCTGATGGCGGGGCCCTGATCCCCTGCCGCCAGCCCCGAGTCGGAGTAATGGTCGAGATGCAGTCGACCGGCGGGACCGAACCGTCAGCAGCTGCGATTCGCCCATCCACGGCGCCGCGCGTCGCGGCTTCGCGAGCCCGTCAGGATTCAGGAGGTGGGCGAGATGCAGCACACGTCCACACGCCCGGTGATCGTCGGTTACGACGGCTCCCCGTCGTCCCAGGCGGCGCTGGCGTGGGCGATGGAGGAGGCTGCCCAGCGGCGGCTACCCGTCTTGGTCGTGCACGCTTATATGCCCAGCGTCCCGACGGCCGGGATCGGCTACGGCGTGGCCGTCGACCCGACGTACGCCCAAGAGCTGGCCGAGGAGGCCCGCGAGGTGCTGGCCGAGGGGTTGGCGCTGGCCGCGCACGCTCGCCCGGAAGTGCCGGTCGAGGGTCGGCTGATGTCCGGCTCCACCGCGATGGCGCTGCTGGAGATCGCCGAGAACACCACCATGGTCGTCCTCGGATCGCGGGGCCTGGGCGGCTTCAGCGGTCTGCTCCTGGGCTCGGTCGGGGTCCAGTTGTCCTCGCACGCACCAAGTCCGGTCGTCATCACGCGGCCGGTCCACGACCCGAATGCGCGTCGCGTCGTCGTGGGCATCGATGGTTCGGCCGTGTCCCGCGACGCCCTTGCCTTCGGATTCGACCTAGCCAGCCGTCGCGGCTACGACCTGCTGGCGGTGCACGCCTGGGACATGCCCCCGTACGACGTCATCGCTTCCTCCGTAGCGCCGCCGCCGCTGCTGCTGACCGACATTTCCGACGACGAGGTACGGCTGACCGCCGAGGCGCTGGCCGGCTGGCAGGAGAAGTACCCGGACGTCGTCGTCGAGCAGCGCATCATCCGAGACGCACCCGACCAGGCGCTGGTCGAGGCCTCTGAGCATGCCGCCCTGGTGGCCGTCGGCTCGCGCGGGCGCGGCGGTTTCCTCGGGCTGCTGCTCGGCTCGGTCAGCCACACCCTCATCCACCATGCCCGCTGCCCCGTCGCCGTGGTCCGTCCGCACACCTGAGCCCTGCGGGGCACCGCACCCAGCCAGGTTCCGCAGTTCCGCTCCCGACCGCACGACCATCTCGCCCGCCCCGAGGACTTCCGACCCCGAGGAGAACCCACCGTGTCGTCGTTGCACTTCGCGCAGGCGCCTGCGCCCAAGCGCCGGTCCGACCCGCCGACGGACCGGCGGCCCACCCCGGGCGATCGACGCTCCACCACGACGGAGACAAGCGCCAGCGACGCGGCGACCGTCGGGCCGGGCGTTGACGCCGCGGCCGGACGCCCACCGACCGAGCAGCCAGCAACGATCGGTGACCTGCTGACGCACCCGGTGCTGACGATCGAGGCCACGGAAACCCTGTGGGATGCCTGGCAATTGTTGTCGGTCTCGGGCCTGCGTCGGTTGATCGTCCTGGACGACGGCGCCTGTGTGGGCCTCATCGACGACCGGGCGATCCTGTGCGACATCCCCGCCAACGAGGCCCGGCTTGCGGCCCGGCGGGTGGGCGACATCGTCCCCCGAGTACCGCTGGTGGTGCTGCGTCCCCGGCACACCCCCACCGAGGCGGCGGCGCTGCTCACCCGGCAAGGGGTGGAGGCACTGCCGGTGGTGGACGAGGACGACCGCATCCTCGGACTGTGTACGGCGGCCGATCTGGTCCGCTGGCTGGCCGCGGCCGCGGACCCCATTGGGCCCGGCCACGTCGCCGGTTGGGCTCGCTGCGCGCCGGTGCCACTCGCTGAGCGCTCGGAGCGTTAGCGTTGCCGGCCATGAGCGACCGTACGCAGGACCGGCTGGTGTGGATCGACTGCGAGATGACCGGCCTGGACCTGGCCAACGACGCTCTGGTGGAGATCGCCTGTGTGGTGACCGAGGCCGACCTCACCGAACTCGACGCGGGCGTCTCCCTCGTCATCCGCCCGCCCGAGGCCGCCTTAACGCAGATGCCCGAGGTGGTCCGCGAGATGCACACCGCCTCCGGCCTGCTCACCGACCTGCCTGGTGGAACCACGGTCGCGGACGCTGAGGCCGAGGTGCTGGCCTACGTCCGCAGCCACGTCCCGGACGGGCGGCGCGCGCCGCTGGCGGGGTCCAGCGTGTACGTCGACCGCGGCTTCATCGCCCGGGACATGCCCGGCTTGGACGCACACCTGCACTACCGACTGGTCGACGTGTCCAGCATCAAGGAACTCACCCGCAGGTGGTATCCGCGGGTGTATTTCAACGGGCCGGAGAAGCGCGGCAACCACCGGGCGCTGGGCGACATCCGGGACTCCATCGCCGAACTGCGCTACTACCGCGACGCCGTGTTCACAGCGCTGCCGGGACCGGACAGTTCGACCGCTCGGTCGCTGGCCGCCGGGCATGTCATCCCCGGCGGGACGGGTTCGCCTGCCTGATGGCGCATCGGCCGGACGGGGTGCCTCCCGTTAGTGGGTAAGATGTCGCGGCCGCGGCGATCTCGCGGCACCTTGGTGGGTGTAGCTCAGCTGGTAGAGCACCTGGTTGTGGTCCAGGTGGCCGCGGGTTCAAGTCCCGTCACTCACCCCGTGACTCACCGCAGGTCAGGCGCGGTGAGCAGGGCGGCTACCCCCTCGATGAGGGGGCAGCCGCCCCCAAAGCAAAGCCGTGCCTGATACACATGCCGGACTCGTCGCTGCACGACGGCGTCACCGGCGCCGACGGTCGCGTGGTGTCGATGAACCCCGCCGCCGAGTCCTTGACGGGACAGGCCGCTTCGGGGCTGCTCGGCCTGCCCCTGTCCAGCCTGTCCGAGCGGATCGTGTTCCTCCGTCAGGACGGTTCACGAATCCCCCGTCGGGGATGCCGACGGCGGTGGCGCGCACGACCGGGCGACCGGTGATCGGGGCCATGGTGGGCTGGGCGCGGCCCGACGGCCAGGTGGCGTGGCACCGGGTCGGCAGCCGACCACTGCGGGCCACCTCAAGCGAC
>JBBQYX010000111.1:0-4623 GCA_038208295.1 Candidatus Nanopelagicales bacterium
GGTGTTCCGCCCGGGCACGCCTCCACGGAATACGCTCGCCGTCATGGCCGACTTCGCATATTCCGACATGCTGCCGCTGGGCGCCGACGAGACCCCGTACCGCCTGATCACGACCGAGGGAGTCTCCACCGTCGAGGCGGCGGGACGGACGTTCCTGCAGGTGGAGCCCGAGGCGCTGCAGCTGCTCACCTTCGAGGCGATGCGGGACATCTCGCATCTGCTGCGCCCCGCACACCTGGCGCAACTGCGCCGGATCATCGAGGATCCCGAGGCGTCGCCGAACGACCGGTTCGTCGCCCTGGACCTGTTGAAGAACGCCAACATCGCCGCCGGGGGCGTTCTGCCGATGTGCCAGGACACCGGCACGGCGATCGTGATGGGCAAGCGTGGTCAGCAGGTCCTGACCCCCGGCAACGACGAGACGGCGATCGCCCACGGCGTCTACGATGCCTACCAGAAACTCAATCTGCGCTACTCCCAGATGACACCGCTGACGATGTGGGACGAGAAGAACACTGGGACGAACCTGCCGGCCCAGATCGAGTTGTATGCGGACACAGCGCCCGGCCACGAGACCTCGTACAAGTTCCTGTTCATGGCCAAGGGTGGCGGATCCGCCAACAAGAGCTACCTGTACCAGGAGACAAAGGCGCTGCTCAATCCCAGCGGGTTCGCGGCGTTCCTGGACGAGAAACTGCGGTCGCTGGGTACCGCTGCCTGTCCGCCCTACCACCTGGCGGTCGTGGTCGGTGGGACCAGTGCGGAGTTCGCACTGAAGACCGCGAAGTATGCGAGTGCGCACTACCTGGACACGATGCCCACCCATGGGGACGAGCTCGGCCACGGCTTCCGCGATCTCGACATGGAAGCCGAGATCCTCACCATGACTCAGAACTTCGGCATCGGCGCACAGTTCGGGGGCAAGTACTTCTGCCATGACGTGCGGGTCATCCGGCTGCCCCGGCACGGGGCGTCGTGCCCGGTCGCGATTGCCGTGTCCTGTTCGGCCGACCGGCAGGCTCTCGCCAAGATCACTCCCGACGGGGTCTTTCTGGAACAACTCGAACACGACCCGGCGCAGTACCTGCCCGACGTCACCGAGGAGAAGTTGGCCGCCGACGTCGTACGGATCGATCTTAACCAGCCGATGGACGAGATCCGGAACATACTCGCCAGACTGCCCGTCAAGACGCGTCTGTCGCTGACCGGCCCGATGGTGGTGGCCCGGGACATCGCCCACTCACACATCAAGGAGATGCTCGACCGGGGCGAACCGATGCCGCAGTATCTGCGCGATAACGCCGTCTACTACGCCGGCCCCGCCAAGACGCCGAAGGGTTACGCGTCCGGCTCTTTCGGCCCGACGACAGCGGGTCGGATGGATGCGTACGTGGATACCTTCCAGCGGGCCGGTGGATCCTTCGTCATGCTGGCCAAGGGCAACCGCTCGGCAGCCGTCACGAAGGCCTGCCAGGACAACGGCGGCTTCTATCTGGGTTCCATCGGCGGCCCTGCGGCCCTGTTGGCCAAGGACAACATCCGCAAGGTCGAGGTGCTGGACTTCCCAGAGTTGGGCATGGAGGCTGTGTGGCGGATCGAGGTCGAGGATTTCCCGGCGTTCCTGGTGGTGGACGACAAGGGCAACGACTTCTTCGCGGACACGTTGCGGCCCATCGCGGTGCGCATTCCGACGCGGTCCTCGTCCGGCTGACGGCTCGTAGTCAACGCCAACAGCCCCGTCCCTGTCGGGACGGGGCTGTTGAGTTTGGTGCAACCGCTGAACTCAGTACCAGTGATGTGCGCGCCAGAACGACCAGGCGCGCGAGGGGGTCTTGTAGCGACTCTTGATGTAACGCAGGCCCACCTGCACCTGAACCTCGGGGTTCTTCAGGTAGGACGAGACCGAGTATCCGTACGAACGGATCACCGACGCCGAGGTCTGCGCGAGGCCGAGGTATTTCCCCGACCGACTCCTGACCTTGTATTGCCAGTTACTCTCCCGCCACCACATGGAGTTCAGTGACTGGTAGTTACTGTAACTCCACTTGTAGTTACGGGTGATCAGGATCTTTGCGTACCAACGGCTATAGGCCGGCGTCCCGAACCTGACCGGCGCCAGCGCGCGGACGGCGGCCAATCCCGTCTTGCTCAACGAGGGGGTCCAGTACGCCTTGGGAGCAGCCGTCCGCACCGTGGCGCGCGACGCCTTCGCGGCGGCCGCCGCCCGTGCCTTAGCGGCCGCGGCTGCCTTCGCCTTGGCAGCAGCAGCGGCGGCCTTGGCCTTCGCCGCGGCTGCCGCAGCCGCTTGGGCCTGCGCCGCGGTCACTCCCGCGGCAGCCGGCGCGCGCACGCTGCTGAGGCTCTTCGCCGCCAGCAGCGCAACGGGTGGCAGGAGATCTTCTAGTTGGTTACCGGCGGCGGCGATCGACACCGTGGCCGAGTCGGGTGCTGCGGATGGAGTGGGTCCTGTGACGGCTGACACGGTCAATGCACCGACGGTGAGCGTCAGCGCAGTGGCCACGGCGGTGCCACGACGATGGAGAGTCAATCGATGTCCTCAGAGGAACGGCACGGCCTCCGGCGGCGCATGCGATCTAAACCCTGGACACAGGCGGAAGCGCGCACGGCTCCGGAGCCTGCGGGCGCACTCGCTCGGACCCCGCATGTCTCTCGGCGGGGTGGCGCACAGCGACCGTCGTGCCATCGGGGCACAGTGCCAGCAAGGGCCAGCCGCCAGCACCCATCTGGGGATGCAACTGCGGGGGGCCTGAGCACCTGACGGACCCGTACGCGGGGTCTGACGCGCTCTACTGTGCACTCCAGCGCGGCATACGCCAAGCCCAGGAGCGGTGACAGACACCACGTTCGTGACGGCGACGCGACAGAACTGGGACATTTCAGCCCGAACCAGCCTATGGCTGTGACGCACACCACACTGGTTCCCACAGAATGAGATCGCGCCGTGCTTGCGCTTTGGGTCCTCTTACCCATTCCCCGACAGGTCGTCGGGTCAGTGCGGGAGGTCCTCCAGCAGGTCGGTCACCAGTGCCGCGATCGGAGACCTTTCCGATCGCGTCAGCGTGACGTGCGCGAACAGCGGATGGCCCTTGAGCCGTTCCACGACCGCCACCACCCCGTCATAGCGACCCACCCGCAAGTTGTCCCGCTGGGCGATGTCGTGGGTCAACACGACGCGCGAGTCACGGCCGATCCGGGACAGCACGGTCAGCAGGACGTTGCGTTCGAGGGACTGCGCCTCGTCCACGATCACGAAGGCGTCGTGCAGCGAGCGGCCTCGGATGTGGGTCAGCGGCAGGACCTCGAGCATCCCCCGGTCGACGACCTCTTCCACCACCTCAGTCGTGGTCACTGCCCCCAGGGTGTCAAACACGGCCTGGCCCCACGGCGCCATCTTCTCGCCCTCGTTGCCCGGCAGGTAGCCGAGATCCTGGCCGCCCACCGCGTACAGGGGCCTGAAGACGATCACCTTGCGGTGCTGACGGCGCTCCAGGACGGCTTCCAGCCCGGCGCACAGGGCCAGGGCGCTCTTGCCGGTGCCGGCGCGCCCACCCAGGGAGATGATCCCGATGTCCGGGTCCAGCAGCAGGTCCAGGGCGATGCGCTGCTCGGCACTGCGGCCGTGCAGGCCGAAGGCCTCCCGGTCCCCGCGGATCAGACGCACCTGCTTGTCGGCCGTGACCCGGCCCAGGGCGCTGCCCCGCTCACTGAGCAGGACGAGTCCGGTGTTGCAGGGCAGGTCCTGAGCAGCCGGCAGGTCGATGCTCTCGTCGGCAAACAGCCGGTCGACGTCGGAACCGGCGATATCGAGTTCCTCGACGCCGGACCAGCCGGAACTCACGACGAGTTCGGCGCGGTATTCCTCAGCGGTCAGGCCCAGGATCGAGGCCTTGACCCGCATCGGCAGGTCCTTGCTGACGACCACCACATCACAACCGTCGGCGGCCAGATTGCGGGCTACTGCCAGGATTCGGCTGTCGTTCTCCTGCAACGCGAATCCGCTGGGCAGGGTAGATACATCTACGTGGTTCAGTTCGACTCGTACGGTTCCGCCGGACTCCCCGACCGGTATGGGTTCATCCAAACGCCCGTGCTCGACCCGCAGATCGTCGAGTAGCCGAAGCGCCTGACGCGCGAAGTAGCCGAGTTCTGGATGCGTCCGCTTGGCCTCGAGTTCGATGATCACTACGACCGGAAGTACGACCTCGTGCTCGTCGAACCGCAGCATCGCGTGCGGGTCGGAGAGCAGGACGCTGGTGTCCAGGACGTAGGTCGTGCGGCGAGGCGTGGTGGATCGGCGGCGGGACGCAGGCGGCACAGTCGCTCCCCAGGACGCTGGGCCGGCCGGGTGCCGGACCCGATGACTTCGACGGTAGGCGGGCCGGCCTCCGGACGCGCGGCGGCGCGCCGTCGCCCAGATGACGTCCCGGTTAACACTTCGGCGAACCCCGTTGGCCGCGATCGAGCCAGGTAGGTCGTCATGCACCGAATCGGCGGTGGCGCTGCCCATAGGCGCGCAGCGCACGCAGGAAGTCGACCTCTCGGAAGTCCGGCCAGTAGGCCTCACAGAAGTAGAACTCCGAATGTGCTGCCTGCCACAGCAGG
>JBBQYX010000112.1:0-4361 GCA_038208295.1 Candidatus Nanopelagicales bacterium
GACCACCCGATACCACGGGACGCCGTCATCGAGCATCCCCATCGCCCAGCCGACCTGACGCGGCCCGAGGCCGAGCACACGAGCGATGTCGCCGTAGGTCGTGACGCTGCCCGGCGGGATCAGCACCACCGTCGCGCGAACCTCACCGATCAGATTCGTCATGGTCATGCACCCGCCTCCCTCACACCCCGCTGCGCGTGCCCGCCAGCGCCCCGGACCCCGGCGTCACCGTCGAGCGTGGTTGGGGGTGCGATGCAGACACGGATGGTCGCACACCGATGCGAGCCTCGTTCCAGCCGGTGTCTCGCGTGACCGCCCGCTCAGCGGGGACCCCGCCCCCGCCCAGGCGACAGAGGAAGCAGAACATGTGCGTCGTCAGGGCCCCCAGACCACGGGGTGGACCCAGACGCGCACCTCGCCGACGAGACCATGGCGCGCGCGGAAGGTGGCCAGCTCCCCGCAGCCGTAGGAGATCAGTGATCCCGTGTGCTCCTCCTTGGCCGCCGCCACCGCATGGGCGGTGTGGGGACCGGTCGTACGCGGCCAGGGTCCGCTCGTCCCAAGCGACCTCCTCGGCGAAATGCGGTTGCAGGTCGGCCAGAACAGTGAGCGATGACGCAGCTTCGGTCAGGATCCGTCGCCGTTGCCTGCTCCCAGCAAGCGGCCAACTCGCGGCCACCCCGATCCCGCTCACCACCCAGCGCCCATCCGATCGCCGCGATGACACCGCTCCACTCACCTAGCCCCGAAGCCGCTGGACGAGACCGGCGGCAGGAGCGCCTGGATCGACCGGGCCGACGCCGCACAACGGCGGCGCCTCAGCGACGTCAACCCGTCACGTGAGGCGATTGTGAGAGGCCGGAGATCCAAACGATCCCCAAGATCCACCCAAACGGCCTCTCACCTGCGTAAACGGGTGGCCAGGGGCGGGGTCGAACCGCCGACCTTCCGATTTTCAGCGCGCCGTCCAACGGTGCGGCAAACAACCTCTGACCTGCGCGTTTACTCTTGTTCCCGGCTCGTGACGCTCTCCCTGGGCGCCACCTGGGCACAGAGTCCACCAGCAGGCAGGGTGGCACTGGCTTCGACGCCGCCGGTCGGGCGAGTACATGCAGCGATTATGGACCCTTGTTCATCGCGGTGGTGTTGGCGGCGCCGGTGCTGCGCACCGCGGAGCGGGTTGCCGCGCGGTTCGGGGACCTGACCGAGGCGCCGGGCAGCGGGTGATGTTGCTGATGGGGGTGTTCCTGGCGTTGCTGCGGGAGCCCCGCGCGGAGGGTGCGACCCGGATGTAGAACGTCACTGTGAATGAAGACGTGGGCGTCACTCTCCTTGCATACCTGGCCCTTCCTCCCAGCGGCCATGATCAACGGCGAGGAAGGTCATCGGCATCGCCGGTGACGTTTGATCTTCATTTTCAGTGACGGTCAACGTCCGGGCATCCCGAGCTCGTAACACCCGCTGGGCCTGACTCGCGCACTCCCGGAGGCGTCAGGACTCGAAGACCTCGTCGGTCACCCGGGCGGTTTGCGTGTGCATGGCCGCGCCATCACCCCAGGTGATCAGCGACGGTTTCGACGGCCCACGCGGACCCGTGTTGAGAGTGTGCGGGCCAGACGGTCGCGCCGGCGTGCCCAGACATTCGCATCGCTACGGCTTCGGCCAGCCGCAGTGTTCCGTGGGGTACCGAGCTCGTCCAGCCGCTTGGCCTTGTCAGCGTTGGCCTTGGCGACGTCCTCATGCGCGCCAGGGCCTTCGACTTCGCGACCTCGTCCGCGGGGTCCTTGTCCGGCTTGGCTTGTCGGCTGCTGGGCTTTGTCGTCGGCAGGCGGGGTCTCCTGGGTCTCCATCCGGGCGTCACCGAAGATCACCCGGTGGGCGGCCAGGTCCGCTGCGACGTCGCACGTGGCCATGTCGGCCGTGCTGCGCTTCATGCGGGTCTCCCATGTCGCGAAGTCCGGTCCCAGGGCGGGTCCGGTGGTCGATGCGCCCAGCCCCGGGGCTCACCCCGCACAGGGCCGGACATGACAAGACCCCGACGATGCGGGGGTCTCGTAGGTCTACGCGGTCGCGGTCAGGTGTTCGCGTCGGCGAGTGCAGGGCGACGCGCAAGGACTGACCGCACGCCGGACATCAGCAGCAACGGCCACGCGGACGACCCCGAGATGGCATCGAAGACAACCCGCGCCAACGACTCTTGGCGAGCGGCGACGATCGGCCAAGGCTCGTCCCGATATCCGCTCACCATTACCTCAAGGGGGTACTGGCTAAGAGCCTCGCCCGCGTCGTCTTCGTAGCCCGCGTCACTGAGGATCAAGGCTTCGGCTCCGTCGAACTCCACACGCCATCCGTCGCTCACCCTGGTCGCTGCGCCCCTGGCGTCGGGCAGCGATTGCACGATCGCGAGGACGTCGCCGATCGACGCAGTCCCCCCAATGAGCACGTGCTCGCTCCTGGCCATCAGTGAAACTCCTGGGATACATCGAAGCCGTCGCCCACGACCCGGACGAAGTCGTAGTGCTTTGAGTATGCGCCTCTGACGCGCGCAATGCCACGGAGCGCATCACCCTCGGTCAGCCCCGTTTCGCGCGCATCGATCACGATCATGCGGGCCTGCCCGCCTCCCTTTCGGGATTCGTTCGCCACATTCCGAATAGTGGCCGAATCCGCACCGGGACCGGGGTTCTTGAACTCAACAAGGAGATCCCCGTCCACGACGGCGTCAGGCGTCCTCTCCTGCCCACGCGGATGGTGAACGACCTCGTGCCCCTCGGATGCCAGGAGGTCGGCGACCTTCCTCTCGTCCAGGGAGAATCGGCCGTCTGGGTCGAGCACACGCCCACCCGGCCGGGAATCCCGCGGTGTCAACGGGTGCGGCGGTCGGCCGTTGACCAACGCCGTGTCGACTCGCCCCATAGTCAGCGATCCTCGCAGGGACCGTTCCAGGTCGGCCTCCTCGGCCCGCAAGGCGGTGAGCCGCTTGGCACGGTACCCGGCCTGCGCCGGGGTCAGGTCGGGCAGGTCGCCGGTGTACTGGCTGATCTGCAGCCGGACCGACACCAGCCGTTGAGGCGTGCCGGCGTCGGGCCGGAACAGGGTCGGGTCGAGTCGGAGCCCGGTCGTGCCGGCGCCGAGCTTGAACGGGCTGGTGCGCTCGGGCAGGCCCAGGGTCCCCCCAGACCTGCGCCCCTTCGGCCCCGCAAGTCCAGGACCGCCACCGGGTCGGTGACGGTGACCACGTCGCAGCGGCAGTGCCCGCGCCTGGACGCCACCGCGGTGGCCTTGCTGCGGTATACCGGGCCGCGGGTGGCCAGGGTGCGGCAGTATTGGTAGGCGCCCGGTTCGGCGATCCGCATCACCCGGCCCAGGACCTGGTGGGTGGTGGACACCTGGTCGGCGACGTCCGAGCGACCCGGTGAGCTTCGCTGCCGGCGACCCGCCGCCCAGTACGACACCCAGCCGAGCAGGGCTTGCGGGTCCGCACCGGCCTTGACCTGGTCGGCGATCCGGGCGGTGGCGTTGGCGAGCCGCTGGTTCAGTTGGGCGCGGGGTCGGGCCCGACCTATTCGCCGGTGTCGACCAGGTCCCATCCCAGGTCGACACCGATGCCTTGCGCCAGGTCGCCGGCACACCGGCCCGACGCGTAGGCCACGGCGACGGTGCGGGCCGCGAGCCAGGCCCGAGGCAGGCCCGGTGTGACGGACCGCATCGATGCGGGCAGGTCGGCCGGGTCCAGCTGGGCGAGCAGCTGGTTTCGGTAGAGCTCCTCACGACCACGTCATGTGTCCACGCGGCTCAACCGGCGTGCGACGGCGCACGACCCCCCTTGATCATTCGCATTGACCGCGCCGTGACCTGCTCGTCGGGCTTGCCGGGTTCCACGACACGCAGGTGACCGACTGGGCACCTGACCCGAACGATCACCTGCCGGTACCGACGCTGCGGCTTCGATGACGGCGATCGAGCGCCGCTGCGGCCAGATCCGCCTGCCCGGACGGCCCGACGCGTCCCAGTGGCACGGGTCGGTCCACGCCGGCACGACCAGCGCGATCTCCGACCGCGATGACGGACCAGCGACGCTGGCCCTGGTGCCGGACAAGACCGAGGTGCCTACCGCCGAGCGCAAGCTAAACCTATCCGCCGACCCCTCGGCGCCTCGTACCCATCAGCAGCGTGCTGCCTCCGCGCCGCACACTCACCGCCTGTAGGCCCCAGGCATTCGCTGGCGACGGCGAAGCCCGCACACTCGTCGCCGCCGGTGAGCGGCCACCCAACAACGTCCCTGACGCCAGCGAGCTATCGGCCCTGCCGGCCCCACCAGCCCACCTGGAAGTCGCGGACGCGTTGCCGGTTGCTCCTGG
>JBBQYX010000113.1:0-4311 GCA_038208295.1 Candidatus Nanopelagicales bacterium
AGCCGCTCCGCACTGTCGTCGACGCTGTCGTCCAAGCTGTCCGCCATGTTCGTTTGGGGCTTGCCATCAACTGTGTCCTGCACTCGCCACTCCTCGTACCGCGTATTACTTGCTTGCCGTCAAGCAATCATACGCCTGCAACGTCCACCGTTTGACACCAGTCTCGTCCGGCCGGCTCGTCGACCGTGGCCGGGGGCCTGCAAGCCGCTGCGGAACGCTGTCTACGGCGTGTCGGCGATGCCGCACGGGACGACCCAGCGAACCTCCTGATCGGTCACCGAGGCGATCGAGGCGTACTCCTGGTCATAGTGCAGCGCCGTCACGTCGTGTCGCTCGGCCGTGGCTGCGATCAGCAAGTCCGGGAGTGCAGCGCCGCGGTGCGCGCTCCGGGTCGCGAACGCAGCTTGGACCTCCAGCGCGCGCTGCCCCACCTCATCGGGCATCGCCAACTGCTCGAAGCCGTCGCGCAGCTGTCGTTGCCGTCGTTGATATCCGACGTGCCCGGTGGGCGAAGGCTGCGACCGGCCATCGGGAGGGTCTTCTGAGGCAGAGCTCACTTTGTGCTCTCGGCCGCCGGGGCGTGCTGCCATGGCCAGCGACCAGAGATCTCCAGCTCGAGTGACCAGCTCAGGAAGGTACGGATCAACACGATGACCCCGAGGAGTAACACGCTCTCCACGGTGGGCGTGATGGCGACGGTCTTGATGATGTCCGCGGCCACGAGCAGCTCGAGGCCCAGCAGGATGGTGCGGCCGAGGATCCGGCGGTACCACCGGTAGACATCGGGGCCGCGCCGCAGCACGCGTCCCGCCGCAATCACCGACGCGACGGTCGCGCCGATGACGATGGCCGCCACCCCGGCGATGTCGATCATCTCGCCGACGAACTCGATGGGGTCCGAGAACTGCATACCCACCAGTCTGTCGCACCGGGTCTCGCGTACGGCAAGCATCTCGTGGTGGTCAACCGCCAAGATCGCCGCGAGGGGGCGCCCGTGGTGGTCCCGATTCCACGAGTGAGCACTCGTGGTCGAGTTAGATCTTGGAAACACGACCACGCCGTCGCACTCGGATGGATCAAGTCCCCACTCGCGGGGATCTTGAGGGTCTCCGCTGCCGTGGCGCGTGCGTTGATGGCCGGGATATCAAGCAAGGCGCGCCAAGGAAGAGGCGCGCGCGGTTGATCGCTGTCGCTGGCCGCCGCGTCGGGCCGCGTACGCATCCCTGCGCCCGTCACCATGCAAGATCACCGCGACTAAGCCGTCGTGGCGGGGTGGTTTTCGCGAGTAGGTATTGGTGGTCGAGTTCGATCTTAAGAAGTCGACCACCAATACCCACTCGGAACGATCAAGGCCTCACTCGCGGTGTTCATGCAGACCGCTCGGCAAGATCACGGTGGCTGGCGTCGGTCGGGGGCCAGTTTCCGCGAGTGGTGCATGGTGGTGGACTTAGATCGTGGAAAGGCAGCCACGCGCCACCAGTCGAATGGATCAAGACGTGACGACCACGCGTGGGCAGGCGCCGAATCGACGTACGGTCGCCTCATGCGCGACGACCCGGGCAGCACTGCGCGCAGCAACCCGGGCAGCAATCCGGGCAGCGCTGAGGTCCTGGCGGCCGGCGATGACCGGCCGCCGTGGCCGCAGCGCACCCGCGCTTGGGCGTGGCTGCGGGATCGACCCCGCTCGGCGAAGATCCTCGGGGTCGTGCTCGCGGCGGTGATGCTGGCCGCCGCCGGGATCGGCTATCGACAAGCCCAGCCGAGTCCGCCCCGGCTGGTCGGGGCCAGTATCGACAACGGTTACGGGCCGTGGTCCGGGCAGGGCGATCCGCCGGTCTGGTCGCCCGGGCCCGATGGTCGCCCGACCGGCGCGGCGGTGGTGGGCCTGACCGCGACTGTGCAACTTGCCGGCGTTGGCTCCCAAGGCGTTGCGGTGTACGGGGTCTCCGGGCCGGGCGTCACACCGGGAAACACCGTCCTGGCGACCACCACCTCCGACGGGCCGCTGACCGTGTCCCTGGGTGCGGGTGTGCGGTGCGGGCAGGTACGGCTCCCCGAAGCGCCCGGCGCCTACGGGCTGGTGATCTCCGTCGGCGCCGCACCCACGGGGCCCCCGGCCGCGGCCACCCGTACCGCCGATTCCCTCGACACCCAGAGTCCCAGCACGCCGGCCACGAAGGACCGGCTGGTGCTCCCGTTCACCACAGCACCCGAACTGGACCAGCATTGGCGCGACGCGGTCGAGGTGGCCTGCGGGTCCTGGCAGGCGCGGAACAACCTCACTGTCACAGGTGTCGGCGCCGCGGAATATCCCGAACGAACCGCGATCCGTGCGGTCCTGACCGTCGTCAACACCGGTGCGTCGGCTCGCTGGCGCCAACTGGCCTGGCGGGACGACCTGATCGTGACTCGGGCCCGCACGGCCCTGCCGACCGGGACGTCGCAGGTGAGCATCGACGTCGAGCTGGCGCGCTGCGAGTACGTGATCGATGCAGCCGTGCTTTCTGCGCCGGGTGGTAGGCAGTCCGGGACGCAGGCCACGACCGCCGACCTGCTCGGGCTCGGGGCCTTCGTCGGCCCGGGTGAGCCGACCAGCCCGACACCCTGGGCGGAGGGTGCCGGGCCGACGGGCGTGGTGATCGAACCGGTGGCCGCCGGCGTCCTGCGGCGGGTGCTGCACCGGGCGTGCGGCAGTCTCGGCCCGGTGGTCACGCTGGTCGGGGACGTCAGCGCACGGCCCGCCGCAGGGACGATCTCGATGGACGTGACGATCGACGTCACGCCCGGTCTCGTCCGGAGTCTGCGGCTGCAGTCAGTCCCGGCAACGGACGCAGATCGTGGTCCAAACACCCTGATCCCCGCCTGGCGACTCAGCGAACCCCTGGTCCCCGACCGCACCGGCCAGGTGCACACCACCCTGGTCTTCCGCTCTCCCTGGGGCGCGCCCTGCCCCGTCGCGGACCTGTGGGCGCCCCCGTTCGACGTCATCGCGCAGGTCCCCGACGGCGGCAGCACCCGTACGGTCACCGTGCGGCAGGGGATCATCCCGCCCGCAAATCTGGCCGACCTGGTCAGCGGCTGTCCCCAGTAGCCACTGCATAGCCACAGCCGTTCGGTCGCCGTGCGGTAGGGACCGTCCCACCCGCCGGTCCGGCCGAGTTTCGTGCAGCGGCCTTCGCGGATTCAGGGCATGGACGTCACCAGGAAGGTACGCGATCCACGCGGCGTACGCGTCAGCACAATGGTCGCAATCGGGCCGGATCCGCGCATACCGAGTTGTTGTCGCAGGTCCTCCGGCTTGACCGCCATTCCGCGCTTCTTGACCACGGCATTTCGATAACCCCTGCGCCGCAGGTCTTTACGGAGTTCCTTGACGGTCGTGGGGAGTTCGGCCTCGACCTGGAACACTCTGCCGAGTTCCGTGTCGGGACGGTTGTCACAGGTAACGTACGCGATCCGCGGATCCAGCAGCCGCCCGGCCACGGCCGAAACCACGTGCCCGACCAGACCCGCGCGGATCACGGCATCGTCGGGTTCGATCAGCCACTCACCCGGTGCGCCGACCGCTGGCGGCACCTCGTCGTGGTCGCCTGGGTCAGTCACCTCGACGGGTGGCCGATCGGTGTGCAGCAGCACCGCGCGGCGGCGTACACCGGGCTGGGCTAGCCCGGGGAACCACACGGTCGCCTCGACCAGGTCCCCGTCGAGGCTGACCCAGGACGTCTCGGCACCGGGCGGCGCGAGGTCGCGCGAGATCCCGGGCGCCACCTTGGCGACGGTCGGAACCTGACTGGCCAGTTCGGCAACCCACGACCACGGCGGTGACCAGGCCTCCGGCTCGCTCGGGCGTCGCGACACCTGCCCGTTGGTACGCCGTGCTGCCTGCGGATCACGCCGCGCCGGGTCCACGAAGGCGGCATCCACGTCGGCGAGAGCAGGAGCCAGGACGGCTGGCTTGGTCACATCGCCGGTCGTGACGCGGACGCGACCCACGGATGGCCGTTCCTTCGCCGGTTCCGGTGTCCAGCCCTCGGCCTCGCGCTGAGCGCCGCCGGCCGGGCGCTCCCCCGCCGCGCGCTCACCGGCATCCATCCGTCCGGCCTCGCGACCGAGGGGGGCCGCCACGGGGAGAGCCTGGATCATGCGCTCCGCGTTCACCCGGGCCATGGCGGCGGTCACCGGGTCACGCTCCACCGCGGACACCTCGATGCCAACAGCGGCAGCGGAAAGGGCGTCCAGGCCGAGCCCGCAGCCGAGGTCCGCCAGCCGCCGAACGCCCGAGCCGGCCAGCCGCCGAGCCCGGTGGTCGCT
>JBBQYX010000114.1:0-4307 GCA_038208295.1 Candidatus Nanopelagicales bacterium
GACGCGGTCCACGACGGTCTCGCGCGGCCCAGCAGGGACTGTGCCAGTGCCGGCGGTCTCCCAACCCTTCGGCCCGGTCGGGCGGCCCCCCCCCCACCGGCCGGGGGGGCCGGCCGCCCCCCCCGCTGGGGGGGGGGGCCCCCCCCGACCGGGCCGAAGGGTTGGGAGACCGCCGGCACTGGCACAGTCCCTGCTGGGCCGCGCGAGACCGTCGTGGACCGCGTCGCTAAGGAACGTGGGGCGAGAACACTGGTTGGCTGGTCACCGCAGTGCGTGGGCTGACATCGATGCGGAGGTCGTAGGTGGGCAAGGAGATCGGTCCGAGCAGTGTGCTGCCGGCGCGCCGGGCTCCGCTGACGCTGCACACGTCCGACGGGCTGCGGCTGGTCGCCGAGTTGGCCCTGCCCGAGTCTGTGGAACCGAAGGCCGTGCTGGTCTGCGTCCACCCGCTGCCCACTCACGGCGGCATGATGGACAGTCACATTCTGCGCAAGGCTTCCTGGCGGCTACCCGCGCTGGCCGGGATCGCGGTGCTGCGCTTCAACACCCGTGGCACGTCCAGCGCTGCCGGGCGCAGCGAGGGCAGCTTCGACCGCGGCAACGCGGAGGGGCTCGACCTCGCCGCAGCCCTGGCCGCAGTCGCGCACGCCGGGCTGCCGAACCCGTGGCTGCTGGGCTGGTCCTTTGGCACCGATGTGGTGCTCAAGCACGGCAACGTGGACCCCGTCGCCGGCGCGATCTTGTTGTCCCCGCCGCTGCGGTTCTCGACAACGGCTGATCTGGACGATTGGGCGACGTCGGAGCGCCCGCTGACGGCGTTGGTGCCCGAACTCGACGACTTCTTGCGCCCCCCGGAGGCGATCGACGCGTTCGCGCGGGTCCCGCAGGCCGATGTCGTCCCCGTCACCGGTGCCAGGCACCTATGGGTGGGGGAGCCGTACGTCAGGATCGTGCTCGACGAGGTGGCATCGCGGGTGCTGCCCGGCAGCTCGCCGCTGCCCACGGTGTGGGACGGCCCGATGGAGAGATGGAGCGACTTGTGACAACTGCTTCTGCTGGTTCGGTATTGGGCGATTCGGTGTTGGCCGGGCGAGCCGCACTGGTGACCGGCGCCTCGCGGGGGATCGGTGCCTCCATGGCAACGGCTTTCGCGGCGGCGGGCGCCGATGTCGCGCTGCTGGCTCGCAACGCGGACAAACTCACCGAGGTCGCCGGGCAGGTCGAGGCGCTGGGCCGGCGGGCGGTGGTCCTGCCGTGCGACGTGACCGACGCAGCAGCCGTGAATTCAGCAGTCGCGACCGCCATCGCGGAACTCGGCCACATCGACGTGCTGGTCAACAATGCCGGCGGCAACTCGTTCACCATGCCCCTGCAGGGCATGCGGTTCTCCGGCTGGGAAAAGACGTTTCGGTTGAACCTCGACTCGGTCGTGCACGTCATCCAGGCGGTCCTGCCGCATATGACCGAACGCAAAGCCGGGTCGATCATCAACATTGCCTCGGTTGCCGGTCTGCGCGGGTCACCGATGATGTCCCATTACGGCGCGGCCAAGGCGGCACTGATCTCGCTGACCCGGTCGTTGGCGCTGGAGACCGCGTACGCCGGAATCCGGGTCAACACCTTGGTCCCCGGCTGGATCGAGACCGACCTCACCGACTTCCTGCGGGTATCCGAGGAAGTGGAGAAGGGGGCGCTGTCCCGAGTGCCGATGGGCCGCTGGGGCCGTCCCGAGGAGATCGCCGCGGCTGCGCTGTTCCTCGCCAGTGACGCGTCGAGCTTTATGACCGGACAGGAACTGGTCATCGATGGCGGTTTGTCGGCGATGCCCTGATGGGCACCGTCGAGCTGGCCTACGACGACACAGGCACCGGACCGGTCTTGGTGCTGCTGCACGCCTTTCCGTGCCGGGGCGCACTGTGGGACGCCCAGCGCAGCGCGCTGGCTGCGGTTGGCTGGCGGGTGGTGACCCCCGACCTGCGCGGTTTTGGACGATCCCCGCTCGGTGACGACCCGCCGAACCTGGGCGCCATGGCCGAGGACGTGACCGCGCTGCTGCGTCGCCTTGACGTCGACCGTTATGTGCTGGGCGGGCTGTCCATGGGCGGCTACGTCGCCATGGAACTGTTGCGGCGCGACCCCGACCCGGTGGCCGGACTGATCCTGGCCGACACCAAGGCCGGCGCTGACGCGCAGGCCGCCCGCGACAACCGGGAGCGCATCGCTTCTTCGGTGCTCGCCGAGGGCACATCGGTGTTGTACGACTCGGTGCTGCCCGGGCTGCTGGGTGCGACCACCTTTGCCTCGCGGCCCGACGTGGTCACGCGGGTCCGCGGATGGATAGAAGCGGCCGACCCGGCCGCAATCGCCTGGGCGCAGCGGGCAATGGCCGAGCGCCCGGAGTCCCTGTCCACACTGGCCGGGTTCGCATCCCCAGCCATGGTCGTACGCGGATCCCAAGACGCGCTCAGCAGCGCCGACGACGTCGCCGCGATGCTGGAGGCACTGCCGCGCGGCTCCGGTGTGGAGATCCCGGACAGTGGGCATCTGACCGCGGTGGAGGACCCCGCCGCGCTCACCGCCGCCATCATGGAGTTCGTCGAGCCGCTGCGGCCGCCGTTCTGTTGAGTTTCGCCGGTGTTCTGGTTGGCTGGAAGTTCAGATGAACTCGATCGGACACGGCAGGCCAGGCGCCCGACTCAGCCGCTGGTCACCGGTCAGCAGCGGTAGGCCCAGGCTGGTGGCGAGAGCGACATACAAGGCGTCGTAGAAAGACACGTTGTCCCGCAGAGCCAATGCCGCCAGTGCCAGCCCGCCGGTATGCGGGTAGCGCACGTCGATGATGTCGTGAGCCGCGCGCAGCGCTGCTACGGCCTGGTCGGTCGCGATGCGAACTCGACGACTCGGTCGCGCATGTCACCCTGGATCGACTGCCCGGCCGCCCGCGCCCGCCGGCGGATGATTTCGTACGTCTCCTCGGGGAGTTCTCGGATCTGGATCGTGGCCGTAGCGCTAGGGTAGCGCTGTAGCGCTGGCGGTCCCCACCCTGTCGGCGGACGCCGTCCTTACCTTCGGCCCTCTGTGTCTGCGCCGACCGGTCAGGTGTTACGGAACCGGTTGATCTCGGTCAGGTGCTTCGCGCGCAGTTCGGGGTCCCGTACGCCCAGACCCTCCTCCGGCGCCAGACACAGGACGCCGACCTTGCCCTGGTGCTGATTGCGGTGGACCTCGAACGCGGCTTGCCCGGTCTCGGTCAGCGGGAACGTCTTGGACAGGGTCGGGTGCACCTTGCCGCGGGCGATGAGTCGGTTGGCCTCCCACGCCTCGCGGTAATTCGCGAAGTGCGAGCCGACCAGCTTCTTGAGGTTCATCCAGAAATAGCGGTTGTCGTATTCGTGCATGAAACCACTGGTGGAGGCGCAGGTGACGATCGTGCCGCCCTTACGGGCGACGTAGATACTGGCGCCGAACGTTTCCCGGCCGGGGTGCTCGAAGACGATGTCGACGTCGTCGCCGCCGGTGAGTTCGCGGATGGTCTTGCCCAGCCGCTGCCATTCCTTGGGGTCCTGGGTGTTCGGGTCCTTCCAGAACCGGTAGTTCTCCGCGGCCCGGTCGATGATGAGTTCGGCCCCCATGGATCGGCACAGCTCGGCCTTCTCCGGGCTGGAGACCACGCAGATCGGCGTGGCGCCGCCGTTGAGGGCCATCTGGGTCGCGTACGAACCCAACCCGCCGGAGGCGCCCCAGATCAGAACCAGGTCACCTTGCTTCATACCTGCGCCGTTGCGGCTGACGAGCTGCCGATAGGCGGTGGAGTTCACCAGACCCGGTGCTGCTGCCTCCTCCCAGGTCAGGTGTTCAGGCTTGTGCAGCAACTGGTTCGCTTTGACGATGGCGAGCTCGGCCAGGCCACCGAAGTTCGTCTCGAAACCCCAGATCCGTTGTTCGGGATCGAGCATCGTGTCGTTGTGCCCGAGCGGGCTCTCCAACTCGACCGACAGGCAGTGGGCGACGACCTCCTGACCGGGCTTCCAGGTATGGACGCCCGGGCCGAGTTGCAGCACCACCCCGGACAGGTCGGAACCGATGATGTGGTACGGCAGGTCGTGCCGCTTGGCGATCGGGTTGGTGCGCCCATAGCGCTGCAGGAACCCAAATGTGCTGACCGGCTCGAAGATCGACGTCCAGACGGTGTTGTAGTTGATGGAACTGGCCATTACCGCAACAAGTGCTTCACCCGGGCCGAGCTCGGGGACCGGCACGTCGTCCACATGCAGCGACGTGCGCGGGTCCTTCTCGCGGCTGGGCAT
>JBBQYX010000115.1:0-4284 GCA_038208295.1 Candidatus Nanopelagicales bacterium
AGGCCGTGCTCCAGCCACAGGCCAGCCATCCGAACTGTGAACGGTTCGGCATCCTGACCGCGAAGGGTGTCGACCTTGTCGTCGACCACCGCGGCGGTGTCCATGGCCGCTACGAGCGGGAGGACCCCGTCGGGCAGCGACGCGGTCGAGGTCGGGGCCCCGACCGTGAACGACATCGCCCAGGTCGGCAGGGTGGTCTTGCCGTCCCCCTCGGTGCCCGGCAGCTCGTCGGCGTACGCGACCGGCTGTCCGCCGAGGTCCGTGGCCCCCATGTCCGCAGACGCGGGATCCTGGTAGTAGGAGATGACCGCGGCGATGTCGTCCGCTGCCGCATCCAGCCGGACGAACACGCCAGGCAGCGCGAAGGAAGCCTGCTGCACTCCGGTCCGGTCAGTGGCCGTGTAGTCCAACTGAATGGGGACGCCGTCGGCGACAGCGGCCGGCACGAAGACGGCAGTGTCATCGAGGACATCGGGGACCGGCAATCGGCTGATCTCCGCGATGAAGTTCGAGACGAGGTCGATGCTGCGGAACGGAACCTCCCGACCTGCGTTCGGCATGCCTGCGGCCAGGGAGTCGAAGTTGACCGCGTTGGGAGTCACCGAGAGGAATTCCCGTAAGCGCAGGGGCGCAGTGACACCGCCGGCAGCGTCGACCTCGAATCTGCGGTCAGCGACCTGGATCACCGATGCGACATTGCCGAACGGCACCAGCCAACCGCGATGCGCCACCCGGACGTGAACGTCGCGACCAGCGGCGACCCGCTGCGCCCAGGAGGCCAGCACCCCTGGCCCCGAGAACGACCCAGCCAGGTCCAACCACCCACCGGCCAACGAAAGCCAGAGCCGGTCGACCGAGGCAGCCTCGTGCGCGGGGTACTCCAAGTCCATGTCGTGGTCGCCCATCGCCCGCACCAGGTGGCGTTCATCGAGGCGGGTGGGTAGCCGCGGGAACTCGTCGTGAAGTGTGGGCCAGTCGGCGGACGGGACGTCCGCCTGATGATCGTCGGTCCAGATGGCGCGCACCCGCACCTCAGTGTGCGGCGGTTCGAGCACGACCGCAGCCCCATCGATCGTCCGCTCCCGGCCCAGGCGCATCCGCCACAACTCGGTGATGGCACCGAAGGTGCGCGGCTGGGCCTGCGTGACGAACCGCCCGCCGACCCCCGGCGACAGGAAGAGGGCCTGGGGCATCTCCACGAAGGTCTCGGTCGGTGGCGTTGTGGGGTATGGGCTGCCCGAGACGGCACCCCTGGGGTCCAGGACCAGGGTGCGATCGGTCCAACCCAGCAGACCCTCGACCGTGTACGGGATGACTGTGCCCGCCGCGATCTCGAACCGGAGCTGGGACGGGCCCGACACCCGGTTGGCCGACGTCCCCGGTGAGACCGGGTCGTCTGTGGGGATCGACTCGGCGGTGTGCTGGGCAGGCAGGACCAGCGTCAGAAAGCCCGGACCATCGCCCGCGGGCGTCAGCCCGTCCTGGACCAGTTCGAGGTTCTCCAAGACCACGCTGAGCCAGAGTTGATCGACCGCTCGTACCAAGGCGATGGTATTCGACGTGCCGTCCGTCGTCGGGGCCATCCGGGGCTCCCTTCCGCGGGGCACCTGGTCCCGCTGGCGTGGCGCCTGTGCACCTCGCCGCTGCGAGAAGGCTGCCGCTTCGGCTGCGGAGACGCACCAGGGAAACCCCCAGGGGTGAAGGTGATCCAGGGCCGCGTCGAGAGCGCTCGGTCGCCTGCCACCGCCCCAACGCTCAAGGGATTCACCCGGTGCACAGCCCCGCCGCATGCGACCAGGCTGGAGGCAGGCCGAGGTCCGGGCGCACGCCAGGGACGCGGCCTGCTACAGCAACTGTCGAGGAGCGAGGAAACGAAATGAAGATCACGTACCTGATTGACGGCCGGGAGATCGGGGCCGATGGAGAGGAGCGGAAGGCGGCGATGACCGGGTGTCCCGAGATCTGCACGGTCGCCGTGGACGAGACCGCCCAGGAGGTTCGGGCGTTCCGGCGCAAGGAGGATTTCGAACGTTGGGTCCGTGCCCAGCCGTTCGGGCCGAAGTACGCCGAGAGCGAGGAGATGGTGCACCAGGCGAGGGAGTTCCAGAGTCGCGACCATCAACACCTCCTGGAACGCCAGCAGCTCGTCACCCAGCGGGTGCGTGAAGATCTCAGTGAACTGTCCCGGCGAATGGGAGTGCCGCTGACGTCCCGGGAGCTGCTCGACGTCGCGCATCACGGGTCAGCGTTGTTGGATCCCCCTATCCTGCACTCCGCGATCCTGTTCGACTACTCGCCTCAGGGGGCTGTCACCGGCGTCCTCCTCATCGGCGTGCCGATCCCGACCTTCGGCGGTGGCAACGACCGCACCTCACAGCTGGACGTGATTGGTTCAGTGACGACGTTGTACGACAGGACCTGGTGGCGCGGCGATCGGCAGTCCTTCTTCGGGTCCGGCTTCTTCACCATGGTCACGAGCAACCTCAACAACCGGGCCGCCTCCGGCACCTGCTTGTGAGGTCGGGGTCACCAGAGCCGACGGCTTCTACTCGGCCGCGTTCGTGGCGGTGAGCGCCGCCTTGGTGAGCCAGACTGCCGGGTCAGCTGCGTGGTACAGGTGCTCCGCGGGTTCGATCCGGTCCAGGAAGAAGCGGTAGATGACGGCCTGGCGCAGAGCCGCCATCGGGGCCAGGAGGCCCGCGGCCCGGTCGGGCTCGCAGTCTGGGATGGCAGCCCGCCACAGTGCCGACCAGAACGCTCGCAGCAGCGGTTGGTCGGCCTTGGGGACGCGCTCGAGGAAGGCGGACTGGTCGAGGAGCGGATGGCCGACCCCGGAGTCTGCCCAGTCGAGGATCACGAGCCCGTCGGTGCCGCCGTGCACGTTGCCGGGGTGGAAGTCGCCGTGGACCAGTGTGTCTGGGATGCCGCACGCGGCGAGCGCTGCCTGACGCTTGGGTAGCCCGGCGAGAATCCTGGTGAGCGCCGCCCGGGTCCGCATATCGAGCTGGTCGGCGGTCCGGTCGACCACATCGGCAGCCAGGTCGTCGAACCTCGGCGGCCGCCAGTTGAAGGCCCCCGTCGCAAGCACGTCGCCGACCCGTCCGATCAGGGCCACCTGCATTCCGACGAGCACCTGCAGCATCTGCCGCAGCACCCTCGCGGGGGCGTCGTACTGGTCCACACCGGGGACATCGCCCAGCAGCACCCGGCCATCGTCGCGCCCGAGCAGCGCTGGCACCGCGTCGGTCACTGACGCAAGCATTTCGATCATCGCGCCCTCGTGGCCGAAGAAGGGCGGGACCGATTTGAGCCAGACGGGTCCCTGTGCAGTCGGCAAAACCCAGATGCACGAGAGGTTCCACGTGCGAATCTGCCGCGGCGCCCCGATTCGCGGCGTGCCCCGCCGGGCAAGGACCCCCTCAGCCCAGGCCAGATCGGCTTGCGGCCCCCCAGGGCGGGCGTAGGCGGCTCGCAACCGGTGGTCGGCGCGTGCGGACTTCGCCACGTGGGGGACGGGTTCGAGGCGTCGCGTGGTCGGCTGACCTGGTTGGACCTGCGCGAGGACGATGACTTTCCCACCGCCCCGGTGCGAGGGTGGCTGGTCGGCGTCGAGGAGGCGCAGGACCGTGACGTCCACGCCGGCCTGCTTGCGCACGGACTCGATGACGTCCTCGGCGTTGGGGTACCAGGGCGAGGGCAGGTCGACAGGGGGAAGGGCGCCCAACCATGTGCCCGCAGGGTCGCACAGCGCCACCGTGACGCGGCGTCCGCTCGGAGACCCCATCCCGGAAAGGCTACGCGACCCGGGCGATCCGGGAGGCTCATGGGATGTGCGCGGGGGCAGGTCCACCTGTCGTGCCGTGACAGTAGTGACAACAGCCTCGTCCTACTCCACCAGCAGGTGGCCCTCCGACTCGCGAGCAGTCCCGCGCTCGAGGAGCACTACTACGGTCGGTTGACCCGAAACCAGGTGCATGAGCGCTTCGGGCTGGCGGCGCTCAGGGCGACGATTGTTCCAGCGGCAGCGTCGATTGTTACCGCCCTCGACGAGCCGGCCGAGGGTGGGGCTGATGCCGAGGGCGGCGACACGTGAGACCTCCCGCTCAGCAGTTCTCCTTGGACGAGCTGGACCGCGAAGGCCGGCCGGCTTTTCCACGGTGAGGGGTTCTCCGGTTGCGCCCGGGGGTGGGCTGGGTGGTCAGGTGGTGGCGCGGGTGGGGGGTCCGGTGGCCGTCTGGTGCAGGGCCATCCAGTCGGTGGCCCAGGGCCACGCGGTGGGGAGGT
>JBBQYX010000116.1:0-4120 GCA_038208295.1 Candidatus Nanopelagicales bacterium
CGATCTCGAGGCCGGCGACGTGGAGTTGCGGCTCCAGGCCCTCGCCACTGCTCCGATCCAGCGCCACGATGTGAATGCGCTACTGATCGGCACGTGGGCGCGGCGTCACGAGTTGCGACTGGTTGACGCCCTGTACGTGCAATTGGCCGTCTCGCTCAATTACCCGCTGGTGACCACCGACCGGCGGCTGCACTCCGCTCCCCTTGTGGACGTTGTCACCTGAACCCTCGGTCCCCAGCTCCCCGCTCCAAAACTCAGGCCACGTCGGGTCCCGGCTGGAGCCGTGGTGGGGGTTTTGTGGACCTCCTGCCGTTCCCGTTGGTTTCTTTTCGGCTAGTTAGCTAGTTCTCGTCCGGGGAGTTCGGGGCAGAGTCCGCCGCGGGTGAGCATGGCCATGGCGATGAGTGCTTGTGGCGTCTGGAACCCGTAGGAGCCGCGGGTGAGCATGGCCATGGCGATGAGTGCTTGTGGCGTCTGGAACCCGTAGGAGCGTCGGGTGAGCACGCGGAGGTGGGTGTTGGTGGCTTCGGCGCGGGCGTTGCTCAGGCCATGGTCGGGGTGTTGAGGATGGCCTGCCGGTAGCGGGTGATCGTCTTGGCGAGTTTCACGAACCCGGACAGCCGGGAGCGTCGGGCCCAGGCCAGCCACCCGCCAGGAGTTGCCGGCCGGTGCTTCCTTTGGTGACGAACACGTGCCGTAGTTGCTCCTATCCGTTAACCGGCCTTGGCGTGACGACACGCCATGAGTCCCGCGATGCACAGTCGAAGGACTGACCAGCGGGACAGTTGAGCCGGCGGACGGGGAGGAGACCCCGATGAACGTGCAGGTGACCCGCACGGACGACGGTCCTCGAATCAACGGACCCGATGTTGACGACGTGGACGTCGTCAACCGTTTCTTGGCTCACTTGGCAGCTCGGGCGTTCTCACCGGCGACGGTGCGGGCCTACGCCTTCGACGTGTTGAACTTCTTGAGGTTCTGCGCGACGCGTGGGTTGAGGCTGTCCGCGGTGCAGCCGGCGGACTTGTTCGACTACCTCGACTGGCAGGCCCGGCCGGCCGCCACTGGAGGGCGGGTGGTGCGGCTGACCGACCGTCGGGGGGCGGCACCAGCGACGATGAACCGGCGGATCGCTGCGGTCCGCGCACTGTTCACCTATTTAGCCATCATCGGGGACCGGGCCGACAGCCCGGTGCCATCGGCACGCGGGTCGTCGGGGTTGCGCGCCACCCGTCGAGGACTCTTGGGCCATCTGGGCCCGGGGCGTCCGCGCAGCGGCGGCCAGCTGGTGCGCGCGCCGCGGCGCCTTCCTGAGTCGCTCGCACCTACCGACGTCTCGGCGTTCCTGGCCGACCTGAGCAGTTACCGGGATCGGGCCATCGTCTTGGTCATGTTGTTCGGGGGGCTTCGTTCGGCTGAGGTCCGTGGTCTGCGCTTGGCCGATGTCGACATGGGCTTGCGTCGTGTCCGGGTCCTCGGCAAGGGCGCCCGGGAGCGGGTCGTCCCTGTTGACCCGGCGTTCTTCGCGGAGTTGGCGGCTTATGTGCGTGAGGAACGCCCGGCCGGCTGACGGACCCCGGAGTGCTTCGTTGTGCTCCGGGGCCCGACGACCGGACAGCCGTTGACCGAGGCTGGTCTGCGCAGCCTGTTCGGTCACCATCGGGTGAGTTCGGGAGCGATCCGGGTGCGTCCGCACCGTTTGCGCCACACCTATGGAACCGAACTCGCCTCGGCCGGGATGGACCTGCTGGTGTTGCGTGAACTGATGGGACACGCCTCACCGCAGACCACGGCCGGCTACGTGCACCTGGCTCCGGAAACGCTGGCCGCCGAGTACGCGGCAGCCCGAGCCGTGAGTTCGCGGTGAACGCCCTCCTGGCCTGCCGCCAACACGTCAGCGATGAGCTGCTCGATGACTACGCGCAGCACTGTGCAGCCCTGGGGCTGAGCACGTCCGCGCGGGGTGTCCGGCTGACAAGCGCGGCGGCGTTCCTGAGCCGGCACCAGGACCTGGCGGTCTGGATGGACCGACCGTTGCCGGTCCGCCTGACCGACCTCGCCCGTGTGCCGCTGGCCTGGCAACTGGTCGGCTTCGCGATGCTCACCGCTCGGCTGCCCGGCGACTTCGACCTGCTCGCCGCTAAACACGCCGGACGCAGCTTCGCCGCCGCCGTCACGGTGATCTATCCGCAGGACGTGGCGGCGCTGCGCGCAGCCGTGAACCGGCTGGACTGGGCCGATCCGTGGACCCATGCGGTGCTGGGGCACAGTCCGCCGCTCGTCGTCGCCAGCACCGGTCATCCCCCAAGCGAGTTGACCGAGGCTGACATCGACACGGTGCGCGACGCGGTCCGCACCAGCCCGTACTACACACCGGCCGTGCGCCACTGCCGGCTCAGTCACCTGCACAGCCTGGCTCGCCTGCTCTACGAGGCCCAGGTCATCGACTCCCCACCGATCCACCGGCGCGGCGACGGCCCCGGCAACCTCGAGTCCCGCCTCGCGGTCGTCGGTGCTCCGGAGATCCGCCGGGTGCTGGTGGCCTACGTGCACGCCAAGCAGGCGGTCCTGAAGGTCCACTCGATCCGTAACCTGACCAGCCACCTCGCGGCTTTCGGTGAGTTCCTCACCGAGTGCTACCCGAGTATCAGCGCACTGCCGCAACTGCAACGCAGCCACATCGAGGCATACTGCGCGTTCGTGCCGACCCGGCGGTGGCGTGGCCAACGCGCCTGTGACAAGCAGATCGGCGCCGCCTCGATCATCGCCGGTCTCGTCGCGGTCCGCAGTTTCCTCGACGACATCACCACCTGGGGATGGGCTGATGCGCCTCAACGCCAGTTGATGTTCTCCTGCGATGTGCCCCGCCCACCCCGTTACCTACCGCGAGCGCTGGCCCCCGACGTGGACACCGCCCTGATGGCCGCGGTTGCCGACCTGCCTGACGACTTCGCTCGCACCGGCCTGATGGTGCTGCGCGGCGCCGGGCTACGCATCGGCGAACTCCTGGACCTCGAACTGAACTGCGTCGTGGACTACGGCCCGGCCGGGACCTGGCTGCGGGTTCCACTGGGCAAACTCAACAGCGAACGCAGCGTCCCACTCGACGAAGCGACTGCCGATGTGCTGGCCGAATGGGCCGCTCACCGGAGCACCCAACGCGTCCTGCCAAACACCCGAGACGGCCGGCTTGTGGACTTCCTGTTCCTGGAACGCGGCCGCCGTCCCAGCGCAACCCGGATCGAACGCGGACTGGCCGAGGCGGTCCGCGCTGCCGGCCTCACCAGCACCGACGGCACCCCGCTGCACGTCGTCCCTCACCAACTCAGGCACACCTACGCCACCAGCCTCGCCAACTCCGGCATGTCCATACAGGCCCTGATGGCCCTACTCGGCCACACCACCCCCGAGATGACGTTGCGCTACGCCACCCTCGCCTCCCCAGCCCTGCACACCGCCTACGAAGCCGCGATGGGCCAGATGCGCCCCCGGCTACCGATCGCCCCGGTCGGCAAACCGATCGTCCCCGACCGGATCCAGTGGCTGCGAGCCGAGATGCTCAAGACCCGCGTCGCGCACGGGTACTGCGCCCGCGAACTCGCCGCCCAGGCCTGCCCCTACGCCAACATCTGCGAGACCTGCGAGAACTACCTGACTGCAGCAGAGTTCCTTCCCGCCCTCACCGCGCAGATCGCCGACGTCCACCAGCTCCGCGACGACGCCGCTGACCGCGGCTGGACCTCCGAGACCGCCCGCCACCAGCGGGTCATCGACAGCCTCGACAAACACCTCCGCCGACTGGAGAACAACAACTCACCAGCGACGATGACTTGACCCGGCACCCAAGGCCGGATAATTCAGCAGGTACGCCCGGTACAGGTCCTTGTTGGTGGTGGCGATCCCGGCCAGGGTGGTGCGTTGCTCCCCGGTGAGGTCTTCGGGGTTCTTCATCAACGCCCACCGGGCGCCCTTGAACTGTCGGGCTTGGGCGTGTTTGCCGTGCCCGCGTAGTTTCTGCCACATGCCACGGCGGACCTCGTCCAAGGCTCTGGTGGCCCAGGCGACGATGTGGAACGGGTCCAGACAGATCACCGCGGTCGGGGCGTAGCGGGCCACAGTG
>JBBQYX010000117.1:0-3950 GCA_038208295.1 Candidatus Nanopelagicales bacterium
ACAGGGGCTCGGCGCTGGTGACCTGCACCAGACCGCCTTCCAGGGTCACGGCGACGTTCTGCACGCCGTCGATGCCAGACACCTCCTCGGTCACGGCCTTGACGCAGTGCTCACAGGTCATCCCGGTCACGGTGTAGGTCGTCTCGACGCTCATGTGCACCCCTTCTGGTCGGAGCGGCCACCGTACGACGGCGACGGGCCGGGTCGGAACCCGGCCTCCCCTGGGCGGGTGAGCGGGCTCACCCAGCGCGGACCCTTCGCCCACTCGCAACGACGCAGTGCCGGGGCTAGCGTCGTCGACCGGAGGAGAGAGGATCATGGTGGACGAGTCACCAACCGTGGGCATGCTCACCCAGCGACACATCGACGAGCCGGTTCCGCCGGATCACGCGACGCGAGTCGAGCTGCCTTCGGCGCTGCAGACCGGCCCGGCCGCGGACAGCCCCGGCGCACCCATACACGAGGTCAGCATCGTGGACTTCCACCGGTTCACCCAGGCGGTGTGCAGTTGCGGCTGGGTCAGCGCGGCGCGGCGGGCGCGCAACACGGCTCGGACCGAGGGCCATGACCATGCCCTGCTGTACGCGGCGGTGGCCGACCCGAAGTCCTGAGCAGCCCCTGGGCCATCGGGCCGGTTCGCCCACCGATGCGTAGGCTGCCAGCGTGCCCGGACCGATCGCACTCGTCGGATCAGGCGAATACCTGCCCTCGATGCTCGACCTCGAACGAGACCTGCTCGAGCACGCCATCGGCGCTGGCCGACCCGCGCGCTACGTGCAGCTGGCCACCGCCGCCGCGCCCGAGGGCCTGGCCGTACGGGAAAAGTGGCGTCGGCTCGGCGCGGAGCAGGCTGAGCGTCTCGGCGTCGAGTGCGTCCCCGTTCCGGTGCTGGACCGGGAGACCGCCGACGACCCCGCGATGGCCGCGCTGATCGAGGATGCCGGGCTGATCTACCTGTCCGGCGGGAATCCCGCGCACCTGTCGGACTCCCTGCGTGGCACCCGGACCTGGACGGCGATCAAGGCAGCCTGGCGCGACGGTGCCGCACTGGCCGGCTGCTCGGCGGGCGCGATGGCGCTGACGTCATGGGTGCCGCACCTGCGACCCCGGCGGCGCAGCGGTCCGGCCACCGGCAACGCCGACCCGATGACCGCCGGTGGCGCCAGCGATCCCGGCCACGTCGACGGCCTCGGACTGCTGCCCGCGCTGCGGGTCATCCCGCATTTCGACCGGATGGGTGGCTGGGTGCCGGATCTGGTCACCCGTTATCTCGTGCACGCCCCCGATGGCGTCGCGCTGCTGGGCATCGATGAGGAGACCGCGCTGGTCGGCGGGCCGCAGGAGTGGACCGTACGCGGGCGGGGCCAGGTGTGGGAGCTCGGGCACGGACCGCGGACGGGCCACCTCGACGGCGAGTCCCTGCGTACTCCCTAGTTCCTACATAGGCAACAACCGCTGCGCTACAGCACCTTTTGCGACTTGCCCAGCACCACGATGCCGCCGGTGCTGACGGTGTACTTGACCCGGTCGCCCTCGATGTCGACACCGATCTGGGAGCCGTCGGGGACCTCGACGTTCTTGTCGATGATGGTCCGGCGGATCACGCAGTTCCGGCCGATCCGGACGCCGGGCATGATCACGCTGCCCTCGACGTAGGAGCCCTCGCCGACCCGTACATCAAAGGACAACACCGAATTGCGTACGTGCGCACCGGCCACGATCGACCCAGCGCCGACCATCGACTCGTGCGCGTTGCCGCCCTCGACGAACTTCGCCGGCGCCAGCGGCGGCAGGCTGGTCAGGATCGGCCAGGCCCGGTTGTACAGGTTGAACACCGGGTGCACCGACACCAAGTCCATGTGCGCATCGTGATAGGCGTCCAGGCTCCCCACGTCCCGCCAGTAACTCTGGTCCCGGTTGGTGGAGCCGGGCACGTCGTTCTTCCCGAAGTCGTAGACATGCGCCAGGCCCTGCTCGGTCATCATGGGGATGATGCTGCCGCCCATGTCGTGGATGGAGGCCTCGTCGGCGGCATCGGTGCGTAGCGCCTCGATCAGGGCCGCGGTGGTGAACACGTAGTTGCCCATCGAGACGTACGACTCCTCCGGGGAATCCGGGATCCCGGGCGGGTCCTTCGGCTTCTCCAGGAAAGCCGAGATGATGGTGCCGCCCGCGGAGTTGTCGATGATCCCGAAGTCGTGGGCCATCGCGCGTGCCATCCGGATACCGGCGACGGTGACCGCGGCACCCGAGGCGATGTGCTGCTCGACCATCTGCCGCGGGTCCATCCGGTAGACGTGGTCGGCACCGAAGACGACCACGTAGTCGGGCTTTTCGTCATAGATCAGGTTCAGGCTCTGGAAGATCGCATCCGCCGAGCCGGTGTACCAGCGTGGGCCAAGCCGCTGCTGCGCGGGGACCGGAGTGACGTACTCCCCCAGCATGGCGGGCATCCGCCAGGTCTGGGTGATGTGCTTGTCCAGGGAGTGCGACTTGTACTGCGTCAGCACCGCGATGCGGGTGTAGCCGGCGTTGACGAAGTTCGACAGCACGAAGTCGACCAGCCGGTAGGCCCCGCCGAACGGCACCGCGGGTTTCGCCCGGTCAGCCGTCAGGGGCATCAGACGCTTCCCCTCGCCGCCGGCGAGGACGATCCCAAGGACACGCGGGTCTGCTGGCACGCTTGCGACTCTAGTCATGGATGGGCGGGTGGTAAGGGGACGTTCCGCCCTGACGTACTAAAGCCGTCCGACCCGCCCTACCCCTCTAGGCTGACGCCCGTGCGTATCGCGATGCTGACACGGGAATGGCCACCGGAGGTCTATGGCGGCGCGGGGGTGCATGTCGAACACCTCGTCGCCCAATTGCGCGACCTGGTTGAGGTGGACGTGCACTGCTTCGGCGGGCCGCGTACGGATGCCAGCGCGCACGCCGTGCCGGCACACCTAGACGGCGCCAACTTCGCCCTGCAGACCATCGGGGTCGACCTGGACCTCGCCCGGGCCGTACAGGACTTCGACGTCGTGCACTCGCACACCTGGTACGCCAACCTCGGTGGCCACCTCGCCGGCCTGCTGCACGGGCGCCCGCATGTCATCAGCGCGCACTCGCTGGAGCCGCGGCGGCCGTGGAAGGAGGAGCAACTCGGCGGCGGTTACCGGATCTCGTCGTGGATCGAGCGAACCGCGTACGAGGGTGCCGCAGCGATAATTGCGGTCAGCGACGGGATGCGCGCGGACGTGCTCGACTGCTACCCGTTCCTGGATCCGGCACGCGTCCATGTGGTGCGCAACGGCATCGACACCGACGTCTACACCCCCGACCCCAACACCGATGTCCTTGCCGCGCACGGCATCGACCCCGATGAGCCGTACGTACTGTTCGTCGGCCGGATCACCCGGCAGAAGGGCATCGCGCACCTACTCGCGGCCGCTGAACTGTTCGATCCATCGGTTCGCCTGGTGCTGTGCGCCGGTTCGCCGGACACCCCGGAGCTGGGGGTGGAGGTCGCCGAGCGGATCGCTGCGCTGCAGGCCACTCGCGGCGCCGACCACGTCATCTGGATCAACGAGCAACTGCCCCGCCCCCAGGTGGTGCAGCTGCTGACGCATGCGGCGATGTTTGCCTGCCCGTCGGTCTATGAGCCGCTGGGCATCGTCAACCTGGAGGCGATGGGCTGCGAGACCGCCGTGGTCGCCAGCGCCGTCGGCGGCATCCCCGAGGTCGTCGTGGACGGCCAGACCGGCACCCTGGTGCCCTACGACGCCGCCGAGCCGCTGGCCTTCGAGCACGCCTTCGCCGACGCCGTCAACGCCCTGGCCGCCCAGCCGGAGCTGGCCGCCGCGATGGGCGTCGCCGGTCGGGCCCGCGCGATCGAGCACTTCGGCTGGGATGCGATCGCCCGCCAGACGGTCGAGGTCTACCGAGCGGTGTCGTGACGATCCTGCGTA
>JBBQYX010000118.1:0-3880 GCA_038208295.1 Candidatus Nanopelagicales bacterium
CGGCGCCGGCGCCGTGGACTCGCACCCACACCGTCGCTCCGAGCAGCTCGGACGGGACCGAGTACATCCCGCCGTCATAGGAGACCATCGGCGTCTTGGCGGGCACGGTCCTGGTGACCCCGAGCGCGACGCTGTGCGGGCTGGCCGGGACCGGATGCAACCGGCTCTGCTCAGCGGCGAGCATCTGGTCGGGGGCGCGACGGGTGACCCGGTGGACCCGGGCGTTGACCTGGGCGCAGAACGCCTCACATGCCGCCTCGAGCTGCGCGAAGGAGTCGTAGGCCTCCAGCAAGTTGGTGTCCTTAGGGACCAGATCGGTCTTGGCGATCTTGACGCTCGACTCGCTTCCGCCCTTCGAAGCCGGGTCGCACGGCTCGCACGTGTGAATGGTGATGCCATAGTGCCGGGCGAAGGCAACCATGTTCTGGTTACGGACCGGGATCCCCGCCACGTGAGCGGTCGTGACGGTCTTCTCGTTGTCAGTCAACACATACGTGGGTGCCCCGCCGAGGCGCCGGAACGCCACATCCAGGGCAGCGAACACGCTCGGCATGGTCTTGTCCCGCAACGCGATCACGACCCGGAACCGCGACCAGGCCAGCCAGGCAACGAACAGCACCGTCTTGACACCGTCGATGACCGGGCCGTCGCCGTAGTCGTACTGCAGCCACTATGGCGCGCCCGCGACTATGCGGCGTGGGCGCTCTGATCGTCGTTACTTCGCCTGCTGCGCCTGGTCAGGAGGCTTCGGGCAGGTCGCATAGTCACAGTCCTTCCAGGAAGGCCAAGAGCGTGTCCGAGGGGCGGTAGCGCCCCGGGCGGATGTCTGGCGGTGTCGTTCTGGCGAGGGCGCGTTCCTTCACGGCGAGGTCGGCGTGCAGGTAGATCTGCGCGGTGCGAATGTCAGCGTGTCCCAGCCAGAGCGCGATGACGGAGATGTCGACCCCTGCTTCGCGCAGGGTCATGGCGCAGCTGTGCCGCAGGGTGTGCGGCGAGATCGTCTTGGTCGCCAGCGTCGGGCAGACGCCAGCGGCGTTCTGGACGTGCCGGGACAGGAGCCGGCGGACTGCGTCGCGGCTGAGCTGATGGCCGGCGGATCCAGGGAACAGCGGTGCGGTGCGCGACCCTTCGTGTTCTTTGAGCCAGGCGGTGAGGACGGCTCTGGTCGCCTTGGTCAGTGGTGTGATTCGTTGCTTGCGTCCTTTGCCCACGCAGCGCAGGTGAGCTCCGGTGCCGAGTTCGAGATCGGCGATGGTGAGGGCGGTGAGTTCGGAGACCCGTAGCCCGGTCTGCAGGGCGACGACGAGCAGCGCGTGGTCACGCCGTCCGATCCAGCAGGTGCGGTCTGGTGCGTGCAGCAGCGCCTCGATCTCAGGTGCGGACAGGAACGTGACGAGGTTCCGAGTGAATCGTTTGGGCGGGATCGCGAGGACCCGTGCGATCACGTCGGCGTGTTCGGGATGGCGCAGAGCGGCGTAGCTGAACAGCGACCGGATCGCGGTGAGCCGGGTGTTACGGGTCCGGACGCTCACGCCCCGGTCGGTCTCCAGGTAGGTCAGGAACGCACCGATGAGGACAGCGTCCAGGTCGGCGATGTCCAGCTGATACGGGGCCTTGCCGGTCCGTCCTTGGGCGAACGTGAGCAGTAGCCGGAAGGTGTCACGGTAGGACGCGATGGTGTGCGGGCTTGCGTTGCGCTGCTGGATGAGGCGTTCGGTGAAGAAGGTCTGCAGGACCGGCGCGAGGCTGGTCACGGCCTGCCGTCCCGCGCCGTCTCGAGCCGGTCCACGATGACCGCGAGCAGGTCCGGTGTCCCGGTCAGGTACCAATAGGTCGTCGCCGGTCCGACATGACCGAGCCAGGACGACAGCAGCGGCAACATCGGTTCGACGTCCAGACCGGCGCGATACCAGTTGAGCAGGGTTCCGACCGCCAGACTGTGGCGCAGATCGTGCATCCGAGGTCGGCGGCGCTGACGCGACCAGGTGATTCCGCTGTCGGTGACGAGCTTGTTGAACGTCGCGGTCACGTTGTTGCTGATCAGGCGGGTCCCGACCGTAGACAAGAACAAGGCGTCTGTCGTGGCTGTCGGGTGACGCTGACCGCGCTGGTCACGGTAGAGACTCAAGGCCCCGATGCTGCTGGCGTGCAGCGGGAGTTGCCGGGACTTCCCGAACTTACCGTTCCTGATCGTGAGCAAACCTTGTTCGACGTCCAGATCAGCAAGGTCCAGCCCGACAGCCTCCGCGCGACGCATCCCGGTGACCGCCAGCAGCGCGATCAGGGTCTGGTAAGTGCAGGCCCGGAACGTCGGCCTGAGCCTGCCTGCCGCGGTCAGCAGGGCGCTGATCTCCTCCGGCCGGTAGATGTAGGGGACGATCCGATGGTCGCGTCCGGGCAGCACCCCGGCCGGTGGCACCTCCGTCAACGGGTCCAAGGCCTGCAGGTAGTGGGCGAAGCCGCGGATGACGTCGAGCTTCTGGCTCCACCAGACCGGATCAGCGTCGGCCGGTCGGCGGGCCCAGTCCACGGCGACGGAAGTGGTGAGGTGCTCGGCGCCGATCACGTTGAGGTGCGCCACAAAGTCGGTCAGGAGCTGACCTTGCTGCCGAAGCTTGTAACCCAACGCCCGCCGGGTCGCCAGGTAGTCGACGGCAGCGGCGGAGATGTCGACTCGGCCTGTCGGGCCGGGCTGGTTGTTCATGGCGTGACCACCGGCCAGGGCTGAACCAGAAGCGCCAGCTGCGCATGGTCGATCTTGGCGTAGATGGCGGTGGTCGCTGCGTTGTGCTGCCGGAGGGCCTGCGTGACCTCCGCCATGGCCGCGCCGGCGCGGAGCATCTGGGTCGCGGCGGTGTGCCTGAGCCGGTGCGCACCGACGCCAGGAAGACCCGCCCGTTCACTGCTGGCGCGCACCACCTCCGACACGCCGTCAGCAGTCAGCCCGCGGATCGGTGCATGCGCCTTCAGGAACAGGGCCCGGTCAGGGCTGACGGGCCGGCCGTGCTGGAGGTAGTCGACGATCACGTCCCCGACATCGACCGGGAGCGGCATCCGCTCCTCACGATGGCATTTGCCGCGGACCACGATCTGGCCGCCTCGCCAGTCCACGTCGTCCAACGTCAGGGCAGCGACCTCACCAGCCCGTAGCCCCAACCGAACGAGCACCGTCAAGATCGCGTAGTCCCGCCGTCCGGTGCCGCGATCACGGTCGCATCCAGCCATCATCCGCCGCACGTCCTCGGCTGGCAGGCCGCGAGGCAGACTGCTCAGGCTCCAGCCGGCCGCCGAGGGCACCACCTGAGCCAACGGCACGATCGTCCAGCCGTCCAGATGGGCGAAGCGCAGGAACGCACGGAGCCCACCGAGCAGACCGGTGGCCCCCGCGACGCTGAGATCGGGGCAGCGCAGGGTCACGAAACCCAGCACCTGAGCCACGCTCAGTGCCGCAAGATCCAGCACCCCGTCGGGAAACTGGACCGACAGGAACAGCCGAGCTGCTGCCAGGTAGTGCCCGATCGTTCCATGTGCCAGGCCCCGCTCGTCGGCCAGGTAGTCGCGGTAGCGGACCAGGAGCAGCTCCGTCGGCGACGTCGCGACCGAAGCCATCACAGCCGGCGCGGCACCGGACTCGCGCAGGTATCCCAGCAGCGGCAACAGCGTGCTGAGCGTGGGTTGCCACCGGCTCTCGCTGTCCCTCAGCGCCAGCAGGAACGCCTCCGCCACTTCCGTGGTCAGGCCGGCCGCATCAAGCCCCTGACCCTCGAGCCAGCGACTCAACCGGCGCATCAGCGCCCGACGTCCATTGATCGTGTTCCTCGCGTAACCCAGCCGCCTCATCTCCTCGAGGTACACGATCAATGGACGTCGGGCGCTGATG
>JBBQYX010000119.1:0-3758 GCA_038208295.1 Candidatus Nanopelagicales bacterium
CGGACGGGGACGATGTGGCTCGGCTGAGAGCCCTGGCCGCCGCCCTCGTCGCGCCCTCGGCGACCTGACCGTGGTCGTGCGGGTCCGGCGGGCCGCCCGCCGGCGCGGACGTCCACCAAGCGGGCGCGGCGTACGCCTGGAGTTGCCCGAAAGGGGGTGAACCGCACTCGCGCGGGCAGGACGCGGTCGTGCTGATGCGACGTGATCGATCCGACCGACGTCCCAGGGTGGCCATCGTGACCGGAGGCGGGGGTGGGATCGGGCGGGCGCTAGCAGGCGCCCTGGTGGCCCGCGGCGACACGGTCGTGATCACCGGCCGGAACGAAGACAAGATTCGCGTTGCGGCCAAGGACCTCGGCCCGAATGCCGCACCCGCGGTGGTCGACGTGTGCGACCGCGAGGCGGTGGCCGGCGTGGTCGCGGATACCGTACGTCGCCACGGGCGCCTCGACCTGCTGCTGAACAACGCCGGGGTGTCCGTCAGTGGGGAGACGCGGGGACTGTCCGACGAGCACTGGGACACGGTGTTGGACACCAACATTCGCGGGGTTGTGCACGGCGTGCAGGCGGCCTATCCGTTGATGTGCGACCAGGGTTTCGGCCACATCGTGAACACCGCGTCGCTGGCCGGTCTGCTGCCGGGGCCACTGCTGGTGCCGTACGCCACCAGCAAATACGCCGTGATCGGGCTGTCCCTGTCGCTGCGGCCGGAGGCGGCCATCCATGGCGTACGGGTCAGCGCGCTGTGCCCCGGACCGATCGATACCACGATCCTGGATTCGGCCTCCCCGGCCGGGCTGGACGACCCACCGCAGGCCATCAACCCCCGAGAACTACTGGCCCGACTGACCTTCGGGCAGTTCTACGACCCCGACGATCTGGCCGCCGACGCCCTGGCGGGGATCGCCGCGAACAAGGCGCTGATCGTCGCGCCGTGGCGGGCGCGGCTGGTGTGGCGGGCCGCCCGGCTCTCCCCGGCGGCCGCGCAACTGCTGGGCACCGCCACCGTGCGCTGGGCGCGCAAGCACCTGATCGACAGCACACCATCGGCCGAGCGCCCGCGAGTTGCCTGACGGGTGGTAGCCGATGGCGCGCCTAAGCCACATGGGAGGTTCTACACTGGAGCACATGAGCGAAGTAGGCATCCGAGCCCTCAAGCAGAACGCCTCTGCGGTCGTAGCGGATGCGGTCGCCGGCGACATCGTCACGATTACAGACCGCGGTCGTCCGGTGGCGCAGTTGAGTGCGATCCGTCTGTCACCCCTGCAGAGACTCATCGACGCAGGGCAAGCCCGACCACCTCGCCGCAGTCTGAAGGACCTCCCGCCGCCAGCGCCCGGACCTTCGTTGTCAGTGGAGTTGGCGGCGATGCGAGCCGACGAGCGGTACTGACGTGGCGCATTACCTAGACACCTCTGCATTGGTCAAACTCGTGGTGGCCGAAGACGAATCAGGCGCCTTGCGCTCATGGCTCACCTCGGCTGATCGGGTTCCGGTGTCGTGCGACCTGACCAGAACGGAACTCCTGCGCTCGGTGCGGCGCCGCGCCGCCGACCGCTTGGTGCAAGCACGGCAGGTGCTCGAGTCGGTCACTCTGTTAGCCGTAACTGCCGCGACGTTCGACGAGGCCGGCCGTCTGGACCCGGCCTCCCTGCGCAGTCTTGACGCGGTTCACCTCGCGGCTGCCCTGCGACTGGGCGACGACCTCGAAGCCGTGGTGACGTACGACGACCGGCTCGCGGACGCGGCGCGAGCCAACGGCATCACGGTTGTCGCTCCCGCATAGCCGGACGCATCAGCAGCAAGGCAAAACCCCCGCGCCAATGAGAACTACTGAGATAGGCCCGCTGCGACGATCGCTGCCCGAGCCTGCGGTTGGCTACCGCCCAGCGTGAACTTGTACTTCTGCTGCGTCGTCTTCAGGATCAGGGCATCGCTGGCGATCCCCTGGCTGGCACTCTCGGTCTTGACCTTCGCCTGCGTGACCTGGGACAACGGGACGGCGAAGTTGTTCTCGTTCTCCGCCAGAATCGTGTCCGGGTCAGCTGCCAGATAACGACTCACCAGCAGATCCCACCCCTGCTTCTGCGAGATCCCGGCGGCTTTGGCCTCCTGCCCCAGCTGCTTGCCATCGGCCATCGTGAACCGGGCGAAGATCACGCGCTGATTCGTGAAGACCAGCGAGTGCACCCGTGACTTGACGCCCATGAAACCGGCCTTGAGCGTGGCGTTGGGGATGACGGAGACGACCTTCTCGCCGTCTTGAGTGACCATCTGCGGCCTCCATTCGATGAAGGCAGCGCGACTGCGTTGCGAGTGGTTTTCACGCTAGCACCGGGCAGTGGCCCACGGGTCGCTCAGGCAGGTGATGTGGCCAACGTGGCCTGCGACGGCGCGAGTTCGGGGACGTCCTCCTCGGGGGACCTCGGGATGGCATCGGCGGCGGCGTCTCCGAGCGGGCTGACCAGTTTTTTCGGGGAAGCCGTGCCGGAGCGCGTACGCAGATAACGCGCCGCAACGAAACCCAACGCGGCAGCGACCAGGGCCGCGGCGCCACCCAGCGCCATGGCCCAACGGGGCCCGACCTGCTCGGCCACCAGCCCCACCAACGGGCCGCCGATCGGGGTGGTCCCGAAGAAAGCCATCGTCCACAACGCCATGACCCGACCACGCATCGACGGCACGGTGTGCAGCTGCAGCGTCGAATTGCCGGTAGCGAGGAACTGCACACTGGCCGCGCCGACCAGCGCCATGCCGGCCAGCGCCCAGTTCTGGGTGGGCGCCACCGACGTCGCGAGCACGGCCACCCCGAACCCGCCCGCGGCAATCACTAGAGGCCGCAGCCCCGTAGAAGTCCGCCCGGCGGAGTACAGCCCGCCGATCACGGCACCGACACCCATCGCACCGGTCAGCAGACCCAAGCCCTGCGCCCCGGTCCCGAAAGTCGTCTCCGCCATGGCCGGGAGTACCACGCCGAACTCGTACGTGAGCATCCCGATGATCACCAACATGATGACCGGCACCAGCAGGATCGGGGTACGCCGGACGTAGGCGAAACCTTGCCGCACTTGCCCGCGTTCGCGGACGACCGACGGGACCCGATGCAGCGCAGCCACATCCATTCGGGCGAAGGCGATCAGTACTGCCGCGTAGGAGATCGCGTTCACCGCGAAGCTCGTCCCGATCCCGGTCGTGGCGATCAGGATCCCGCCAATTGCAGGCCCGACGGCGCGCGCCACGTTCATCACGACAGAGTTCAGGCTGACGGCATTGCGTACCTGATCTGGGGCAACCATCTCGCGGACGAATGCCTGCCGCGCGGGGGCGTCGAACACGTTCGCCAGACCGCTGATCGCCGTCAGCGCCAGCACCATCCACAACTGGATCGCGCCGGTGATGGTGAGTACCGCCAGGGCCGCGGCGACCGCACCCATCGCCACCTGGGTGGCGATCAGCACCCGACGGGTGTCGCGGCGGTCGACGACCAGACCGCCGTACGGTCCGAGCAGCAGGAACGGCAGGAACTGCAGGCCGACGGCGGTGCCCAGCCAGGTGGGCGACCCGGTCAGGTGCAGGACCAAGACGGCGACGGCGACGGACTGCATCCAGGTGCCGGCCTGGGACACGCCCTGGCCGAGGAAATACTTGCGGTAGTTGCCATTGCCCAACGAGGCGAAGGTACGCCGAGCCTGCACGCGGACGGGCGTCATCGGGCGGCTCCGGCGGCGACCGGGACGGCTTGCGCGGCTGTTGTGTCG
>JBBQYX010000120.1:0-3645 GCA_038208295.1 Candidatus Nanopelagicales bacterium
CCGAACGCCCGATCAGCGAGAAGTACGCCGCACCCCCGGCCGGCACCTTGTCCACCGAGACATCGGCCACCGCATCCGTGTCCGACGAGGCCACCGCATCCAACGTCGCCCGGCCCCCAGCACCCTTGGCCAGCACCAACCGGCCAGCACCACCAGTCACCGAGAAGCCCGCACCCGCACCAGGCACCGACGTCCACACACCCCCCGCATCAGCAGACCCCCACCCAGCCGACACACTCCGCGAGAACCCATCCGCCGCCAGGGCCGAGGACGCCGCCACGGACTGCTGGGTCACGGCGAAGGTGGCCGTCATGGCGAGTGCGACCAGCATGATCAGAACAATGCGCGGCTCAGGGATTCGCAGCACCGATATCCTTGCGTGCGCGGGACGACTGCGGGAATTACCGGATGCCCTTGCGCGCACGGGAAGTTGATAGGAACTCCGTGAGGGCCTTGCGTGCACGGAAGGTTTCGGGCTACGGGCCGCGTGAGAAGAAATCATGTGGCCTTTGTCGGTTTTGGGCACGGAAAACTTTAGCCGCCGGGAGATGGTGCCCCTCCTTGGTCGGGGTGCCTTGAACCTGGCCGGGCGTCCGCGCCCAGCGCGGAAAACCGGTCCAGCCGAGCGCGTTCGGCGGCTTCGCCCGTCTGTCTGGCGGGATCGCAGCCGGTCGCGCCCGGTCGCACCTCATGGAAACCGGCGCCCCGCACACTTCGAGTGGGGACGCCGGGTCTGAACAGGCGGCACGGTATCCCCCGGACGGGTGAGAACAAAATCGCCGAAAGCAAGATCGGGACCGCCGTAGGAGATGCTATTCGATTGTTGTCAGCACCTGCCGCAGGAGCGTGCTGGACGTCGTCGGTGTATAGGGGAAGTACACGACAGCGACACCGACCTCGACAAAGGAAGACTCCAGTCGATCGCCCTTCGGGGTGCCGCGCCAGTCGTCGCCCTTGAAGATCACATCGAACTGCACCTGTCGCCAGATGTCGATCTTCTCTATCGACCAGTCCGGGATGACCTCGTCCACACACCTCAGGCCCTGCACGATCTGGAGCCGCTCCGTCAGCGGGACGATGGGCAGGTGGCCCTTGATCTGTTCGACGACCTCGTCGGTGACAACACCGGCGATGAGGTAGTCACAGTCCAGTCGTGCGCGCCGCAGGATGTTCAGGTGGCCGACATGGAACATATCGAACACGCCGGGGCAGTATCCGATGACAGCCGCGGTGGATCGCACACCCTTCATCAGTACGCTCCCTTGCGTCCCACGATCACCTGAACGGTCTTCGTGAGCAGGGACATGTCGAGCAGGAAACTCCAGTTGTCGACGTAGTAGAGATCCAGCCGCACCGACTCGTCCCAGTCCAGGTCGGACCGGCCACTGACCTGCCACAGCCCAGTCATCCCCGGCTTCACCATCAGCCGGCGGCGCATGTCGTCGGGATACTCGGCAACCTCCGCCGGCAGCGGCGGGCGCGGTCCGACCAGGGACATGTGGCCCAGTAGCACGTTCCACAGTTGCGGGAGCTCGTCCAATGAGTAACGCCGTAGCACCGCGCCCACCCGGGTCACCCGCGGGTCGTCCTTCATCTTGAAGAGCGGTCCCTCGCCGTGGTCGTTGAGTTCGCGCAGTTCATCCAGCAGCAGCTCAGAACCGACCACCATGGACCGGAACTTGACCATTCGGAACGTCGTGTTGTCACGGCCAACCCGCATCTGACGGAAGAACGCCGGGCCGGGTGTGTCCATGCGTACGGCTACCGTCAGGACCAGCAACAGCGGGGACAACAGCAACAGCGCGACCAGGGCGGCCGTCCGGTCGAATGCGTTCTTGAAGAGGCGCCGCAGCCCCACGAACTCGGGATGTCCCACCTGTAATAGGGGCAGGCCCACCACGGGGCGTACGGTGATCCGCGTACCGGCGACGTCGGTGAGCAGCGGGGCGACCAGAACTTCGACCTTGCTCTTTTCCAGGTCCCAGGACATGTGCCGCAACTGTTCCTGGGACAGGATCGACCAGGCCGCGATGACGAGAGTGTCCGCCTGATACTCCTCCAGGGCCGCCCGGAAATCGTCGCCGCGCCCGACGACGGGGACCCCCTCGATGGTTCCGTTGTGACAGCGGTCCACCAGGGCGCCGACCACCTCGAAACCGTGGTCGTCGCGGTGCGACAGCCGACGAATCATCTCGGCAGTGGCGCGTTCGGTCCCGACCACCAAGGCCCGGTGCACGGTCACCCCGGCGCGGCGCGCGCGCGCCTGCGCCACATGCCCGAGGGAGTGCACCACGAGGCTTCCGGCGACCAGAACCGGCACCCCGACCAGGGTCAACGTCCGGGGCAGCTCCCATTCGGTGATCAGCGCGAGGATCCCGGCCACGCCCATCCACCGAGCACTCATTTTCACCAGTCGGCGGTAGTCCTCGGCGCCGTCCTCGAGATATCGATGCTCGTAGACGCGCCCCAGCACCAGGCTGGCCACCCACAGCAGCGGCAGATTCGCCAGACACCCGAGCCGGACGAGCCTGGCCGGCTGCGGGTCGGTGAGAGCGATGGCGATCGACACGCTCAGCAGCGCCACCATCAGGTCCGCGGCGCCCAGGACCAACGCATGGCGGGCCAGCCAACGGGTCCGGGCGCAATCCCCCAACGACCGCTCCGGCGTCACCAGGTTGCTGATTTCCGCCGTCGTGGCTGGCTCGGCGGTCGGCGGGAGCGGCGTCTCGCGATGCCACGGTCGGGGCGCTGCCCTGCGAGCGCGCCGCCCGACCAACCCGCGCCGGTGTTCGCGCGGCGTCGTCGAGCGAGTCGAGGCATCCATCGTTCCCATGCCCGAACCCCCTTCGGACCAGTGCCCGGGGCGCGGGCTTCGCGCCCCACGAACCGCGTTGCGGGCCAACCCCCCGGTGGCTCGACCGACGCTGCTCGTTCACGTGCAGTCAACCACCGCTGTGACCCGTTGTTATCTGGGTGAACGGCAAATCAACCGAACGGTGGATCATGTCGGCCCAGATGGGTGAGTATCGGTGACACGTTGTTGACCCGTGGGCTTCCCGTTGTCACGAAGTTGCTCCCGCCTTGCGGATTTGCCAGCTGTCAGTAGGGGCTTCCATTCTCTTGGGCGCAGCTGCTCGAGTTGCGATGGACCAGTTTCGTTGTGTCGCCGGTCACAGTGAGGGCGGTGCGGCCACATTCGATCCAGGACAGCGACGCACCCAACGACGTCGACCGGCCCAACCTGTGCGCTCGGCGCTCGGAGGCCTCGCGATGCCCAGGCATCGCCAGGCTCGGGGCGCGCATACTGAAGCGGTCACCAGATCCGGGCTGTTGGCGGTCGCAGGGGTGGGAAATGGCCGATTCCGACGGGCGACTGCAGATCACCGTCGCCGTACCCACGTACCGGCGCAACGAGCTATTGACGCAGTTGTTGCCCGTTCTGGAGAAGCAGGCCCTTCTGGCAGAGGAGTCGGGCGCGTTCGCCGTTCGTACGCTGCTCATCGACAACGACCCATCCGCTGGTGCCCGTCTGATCGCCAGCACGCAGGCCTACCCGCACCTGCAGTACGTGCACGAGCCCCAGCCGGGGCTGGCGGCCGTACGCAACCGCGCACTCGACGAATCAGCGGGTAGTCGGCTGCTGGC
>JBBQYX010000121.1:0-3620 GCA_038208295.1 Candidatus Nanopelagicales bacterium
CGGAGTTCATGTTCCCAACGTTCCCGGTGGCGTTGGCTGCCTATGAGTCCTGGGTCCGCGACCATCCGACTGGCGGCCGGTGAGCGCGGCATCGCGGCTGTCGGCTCGATGGCGTCAGGCGTTGGCATCGGGACGTGAGCGTTTGTGGGCATACAACGCGGCATCGGCGCGCCGGATCGCGTCGTCCAGGGGCTCCCCCAGCACCCAGGAGGTCGACCCGTACGACCATGGCGCGGGATGCTGAAGGCGCAGCCGCGCGACGAACTCGGTCGCATCTCGGTCGGCTGTGCCCTGCAGGACGAACAGGAACTCGTCACCACCGATACGGGCGGCGATGTCACCGCTGCGCAACTGTTGCCGCCAGCCATGGCACAGGTCGGCGAGGAGCCGGTCCCCGGCCTGGTGGCCGTATTCGTCGTTGACCTTCTTGAACGCGTCCAGGTCGACCACGATCACCGTCCGCGCAGAGGGGTCCACGGCCCGCTGCGGCCAGCCGGCAACAGCCGCCGCCAGGCCCGCCCGGTTCAACAGACCGGTCAGCGGGTCCGTGCATGCCGAACGACGCAGCTGGGCCACCAAACGGTTCAGTACGACGATGACACCGGCGCACACAACCGACACCAGCAGCCACGGGGTGAACATCTGCGGGGCGCCGTTGATCGACAGCGCGACGCCGAACCCGACGACGATCGTCGCCGCGTGCACGGCCAGCACCCATCCCTCGGAAAAGTGGGCGGCGTACACGGCCACCGGAATGTACCCATAGGCGGCGGTCAGAACCGCAGCCGGCTGCGGCACGCAGGCGATCAGGACGGCCGAGCCGAGAAGCAGTTGGCTGGTCAGCAACTGCAGCACCCAGCCGGGCGTGCGGCGGCCGAAGCGCAGCAGGACGAGCGTTACCAGCGCGTAGTAGGGCGACTCCCAACGGAAGGCGTCGCCCAGCTCGGTCGGGTACATGGGGTAGTAGGAGGCCAGAAGCACAAGCAGCGCACCGGCGCCGTACAGCACGGCCAGGACGCCGATCCGCGAGTCGGCCGCACGGAGTGTCCGCCAAGTCCGCGACGAGGACGATGTCGTGGCGACGGGCACAGCGCTATTCAAGGAGTTCTCGGCCGTGGATGCACGACAGGTATGCGCGCACTCGCTCGGATGGCTGTCGGTGATTCGGGCAGAACGCAGTCATCCGTTCGGCGGCCGGGCCGGCGAAGGTCCCGCCCGGCAGATTCGTGCCAGGCCACAGGCTGCAGCCCCCGTCATCTGCCGGGGTCACCCACGGCTTGCCGCTGCGGTGAGATCGGCCAGGATGCGTACGGCGTGGGTGCAGAGGACGGAAAGGTGGCCCTCGCCGTCGTGCACGCTGAGCGTCGCAGCCGGCAGCCGCCGGGCGAGTCGCTCGGCCACCGCGACAGGCGCATTGACGTCCAGTCGTCCATGCCAGACGAGCACCGGCGTCGTCACCTGCTCGGGTTCGAAACCCCAGGTGCCGACGGCCAGCGAGGTGTCGAGTTGACCGCCGCGCGTCCCGCTCCGGAAACACTCCGAGATCGCGGCGACATAGGCAGCGCCCGCATCGGGATCCAGCAGGACGTCGCGATCCGGCTCCGGCAGGGCCGCCCGGGATTGCGTCAAAAGCCGCTGCGGGCCGCGGCGGGCACCCAGCGCCATAGACCAGTCGAGCAGGCGTCCGATGCGGGGACGCTCGTGGTTGAGTCGGAAGAATCGGCCGGTGGTGGGGTTCAGCCCGATACGCATCTCCGGCTGATCGAGGCGCCCCACCCCGCTGACCACCCCGACCCGAAGGACGCGGTCGTAGGGTTGTGCACCACAGGCTAGGGCGTACGGGGCCCCACCGGACCAGCCGAGCACCGCAAAGCGTTCGATCTTCAGCCGGTCGGCCAAGGCGATCACGTCCGCCGGCCAGTCGGTCACGCGACGGCCGCGGACGAACGTGGAGGCGCCGCAGCCAGGGCGGTCGACGGCCACGACGCGGACCCCGGCCTTCTCGGCCGCTCGGGCAGCCGACCAGACGCCAGCATCCCGCCGTGAACCCGGCACGCCGTGGAAGTAGAGGACGACCGGCGCATCGGCAGGTCCGAGATCGTCGTAGCCGAGCACCCGGCCGCCGGGCAGCAGCGCGGTCTGGTCGCGCAACGATCGCAGGGTGCTCACGTCCGGTCTCCTCCCGTCGCCCCGCAGGGATTGTGCTCCCGGGTACGGGCCGATCGCGAGCTACGCCGGGCCGCTCCCTCACCGATGCCTCGCGAACCCGCCGCGTCGCGCATGATCGCCGCCGGGCGTCGGCCGCCCCGCGGCTAGACTCCCGCCCGGGCACGGTCCCTCCCGGGAGCATCGGGGCCTGTCCGTGACGCTTGCCTGTCCCGGGCCCCTAGCTCAACTGGCAGAGCAGCGGACTTTTAATCCGCGGGTTGTGGGTTCGAGCCCCACGGGGCCCACCCCTCTCACCTGCGAAGACACCCTCACGGGGGTCGTCCCGACATCTCGTTCAGGGCTCTGGCGTCACGGTGGCGTCACGGCGGTATCGCGACGAGCCCGCATCGCGCGGCACCAAGGCGGTCGCGCGGGTAGCCGCATCTCGCCCGACGCCCTCCAGGAGGTGGCTGTAGGTGTCGGCAGTGATGGTGATGGTGGAGTGCCCCAGCCGCTTGGACACCACAGCCAGCGACACCCCCGCTGGCAAGCATCAGACTTGCCTGACCGTGGCGCAGATCGTGCAACCGGACCCGCCTCAGTCGGCGACGCTGCGCGTCGGGCAGGTGCGCGTCCTCCGGGAAGCGCACCTCGTCGATCAGCCGGCGAAACGACTTTGTCGCGATCTCCGGCGACAGCGCGGTCCCGTCCTCACGGGCGAAGACCAGGTCGTGGTCCTGGTAGGCGCCGTACGCGATCACCTTCTCCTGGTCCTGCACCCGCCGATGCGCGAGCAGAGTGGCCACGGTCGCGTCATCCATGTCGATGACCCGATCCTCGCCACTGGCCGTCTTGGGACGACCGAACTGCATCGTCGAACCCACCTGAATCAGTTGTTGCCGCACCGTGAGGATCTGCAACGACAGGTCAACGTCGCACCAGCGCAGGCCAAGCGCCTCACCGCGACGAAGCCCGGTCAGCGCCATCACCTCGAAAAGCACGCCTAAACGGTGATTCATGCACTGGTCGAGGAATATCCCGAGTTCCGGCGCGCTCCATGGGTGGATGACCACACGGCGCGCTTGGGGCAGTGTCACGAACAGGGCGGGGTTCCGGTCGATGCGCTGCGACCGGACCGCTGCGTTCAATGCCGATCGCAATGTCGCGTGCACCCGGCGCAACGTCACCGGTCCCATCGGCATCTCCGGGCGCAGCGGGTGGGCAAGGATGTCGTCGTAGGCGGCCGAGATGTGTTCTGCACGAAGGCTCGTCAATGCCACACCACCCAGACGCGGCACCAGGTAACCCCGGATGTGCTGGGCATACATCCGCGCCGTCGAGGCGCGCACGCCCCGCCCGACAGCAGAAACTCCGCTGTCCTTCGTCTTCTCAGCCAGCCACTGCTCCAGCCAGTCCCCGACCGTGACTCGGTCATCAGCAAGAACACCGTCGCGCAACCGGGAAACAACTCG
>JBBQYX010000122.1:0-3594 GCA_038208295.1 Candidatus Nanopelagicales bacterium
CGGGCGTAGATCTCGGTAGTGGCGATGTCCGCGTGGCCGAGCAGGTCGCGGATGTAGATCAGGTTGACGCCGGCCTGGATCAGGTGCATCGCTCTGCTGCGGCGGATCGTGTGGGGGGTGACCGATAGGCCGGGAGCCCAACCGGGGTCGCGTTCTGCGACGGCGCGCACGTGACGGGCCAGGAGCTTGGCGACTCCCGACCGGGTCAACCTGGAGTGGTTGGGTCCGTGGAACAGCGGGTCCGCGTCGGCGGCCAGGCCGGGATGCGGGTCGCGGCGTTGCAGGTAGTCGGCGACGAGCTGGGCGGTCGGGCTCATCACCGGCACGTATCGGATCTTGGATCCCTTCCCTCGGATCACTACCGTCATCGGGTCGGCGCGGCGGATGTCGGCGATGTTGAGGTCGCAGATCTCTTGGACGCGGGCGGCGGTGTCGTAGGCCAAGGCGAGCAGGACAGTGTCTCTGACGGCGCGTGTGTTGGTCACGCCGGGTTCGGCGAGCAGTGCCTTGACCTCGTCTGCGGTGAGGTGTCCCAACTGTGGGGCTGCGGTGTTCTTGTGCCGGATCGCGAGGACCTGGGTGACCTGATCGAGCCTGTCGGGCTGTTCGACGGCGGTGTAGCGGCAAAACGACTTGATCACCGCGAGGCGCTGGTTGCGGGTGGCCTTCGAGCAGCCCCGCTCGGTCTCCAACCAGTCCAGGAACCGCAGCACCCGTGGCCGGTCGATGTCAGCCAGGCGCAGCTTCTCCGGCGCGATGCGCTCTGCGTCCCGCAGCCAGGTGAGCAGCAGTTTCATCGCGTCCCGGTAGGACGCCACAGTCCTGGGTGAGGCCGCGAGCTCCCCGGTGAGATAGTCGGTGAAGAACTTCGTCAGCCAGCGCCCGGCAAGATCTGCCGGCGGTGTGGGCCGCGGGCTCACGGCTGCTCCTGGGGCGGGGTGGGGATGACGTAGCCGAACCGGATTTGGGCTTTGGCGATGACCTCGGGGTAGGCGTCCGCGGTCAGCCGCAGGTAGTACTGGGTGCCGCGTAGGTCGGCGTGGCCCATGTAGCAGGCCAGGTAGGGCAGCACCGTGGCCAGGTCCGCGCCGCCGGCGGCCCAGCGCCTCAAGTTCGCCACGGCGAAGCCGTGGCGCAGCGAATGGGGGTGCGGACCGCCGGTGAAGTGGGGAATCCCGGCGTCGGCCAGGTAGCCGCGGAACCGCACGTAGGTCGTCGACTGGTTGATCGCCCTGCCCGGACCCCTGCTGTAGAACACGTAGTCGCTGTCCTGGGGGGCGGGGTGCGCGGCCCCGGTGTAGGCCTGGAGCGTCGTAGCGAGTCGCCCGGTGATCGGGATGGTCCTGCTCTGGCCGTTCTTGGAGTCGCGGATCCGCAGCGTCCCGGCGCTGGTGTCCACGTCCGACAGCCGCAGGTTGAGCGCCTCAGAGATCCTCAACCCCGTGCCGTACAACACTCGGAACAGGACCGGGTCGACCAGCGCCTTGTTCGAGAAGGAAGACATGGGCTGGGAGTCGATGGCGGCGAACAAGCGGCGCAGCTCTGAGTCGGTGAGCACATACGGCGGCTGGTGGCGCAGCCGGACGCGGGTTCCCGCGGTAGGGGTGTAGGCGTCCCAGCCGACCCCTTCGGCGTGCCCGACCAGCTGACGCAGCGCCAACTCGTTGCGTCTGATCGTGGAGGACCGCAGGTGCGAGCCGTAGAGGAACCCTTCCACTGCTTCTTTGATGATCGACCCGTCCGGATACCCTTCCTGCCGGCAGTAGTCGGCGAACTGGCGCAGGACCCGTTCTTGGACTTTGAACTTGTATCCGCCGCCGTGGCGTGAGGCGACCAGGTCGGCGACCAGGTCCGGCAGCGTCATCTCACGCACCGGGCTCACCCGCCCCCGCCAGGTCGAGGACGTCTTCGACGTCCAACGCGCAACGGCGCAGCCGTTCGACGTCGAACCGCAGATAATAGGCTTGGGTCGTGTCGCTCGAGGCGTGTCCCAACACCGCCGAGACCACCGGCATCGCCGTGCCGTTGCCGATCATGGCCACGGCCAGCGCGCCGCGCAGCGAATGCATACCGCAGACCTCGTCCGACCCGAACACGATCTGCGCACGGACGGCGTGCCGCGACAGGCGGGTGGCCACCGAGGAGGAGGACCCGAACGCGTCGAACGGGTGACGGTGCTTGACGAACACCTTCCGGCACGCGGTTTCAGGTCGACCGCTTCCGACGTAGTCGATGATCGCCCAGCCGACATCATCGAGCAGCGGCAGGGACAAGGGTCGGCCCGTCTTGCGCTGGACGATCGTGATCTGCTTCGCCCGCCAGTCCAGGTCACCCAACTCGAGTCGGCGCAGGTCACAGATCCGCAGGCCCAGCCGAGCGGTCGCCAAGATCATGGCGTAGTCACGTTTGCCGGTGGCCGAGGCACGGTCGATCACAGCTAGCACCCGGCGGATCTCCTGCGCGGTCCACAGGTGCGGTTCCGATTCGTGGCGGACGTGCTTTTGGCGCGGCAACCGGTCCGCCAGACCCTGCGGTGTCTTGCCCGCGGTCCCCGAGAAGACCAAGAAGTCCCGCAGCGACGACCTGATGGCCACGACGGTCTTACGCCGCAAACCACGTTGACGCACAAAGAAGCCCGACAAGTCCCGCACGCTGAGACCGGCCAGGTCGCCGGCACCGACCTCGTCCAGATAACCCAAGAACCGGCTGACCGCCTTGTCCTTGGCGATCAACGTCGCCTCGGCGTTGCCGCGCCCGCGGCACCACGCAAGGTAGTCGTCCCTGAGCGGACGGAACTTCACCGGACAGCCGTCCTTGAGCGGAACGACCGACCGGTCAACCTCGACCGTCCGGCCAGCCAACGCGTCCCTCATCAACAGCACCGGCCGACGCACAGCCTGAACATCCTTGTTCGTCACCGACTCCCACAACGACCCCAACTTCACCCCGGACTGGTCCGTGATGAAGTCGATGCACGCCCCATCGCTCGCCGTCTCCAGGCCGCGTCCGGCCAAGAACACAGCGAACCGGTCCAGCACGATCTGGTGGCGCCGGACCGTGCCCTCAGACCTCCCCGCCCCGCGCAGCACCGACAAGACATCGCTGACGGCGGCCCTGACATCTGCGTCTCCCATGACAATCACCTCTGCATTCGGTAGTGGAATGAGAAGCGATTCTTCGCCGATACCGGCCGCGCACGTCGTCGTCAGCAAGTCAACGCCGGCCTGCCGGGCTGGCTCGACTCGCTGGGATGTTGACCCCGGCCCGCCCAGGATTATGCGGACAGAACCACCCGCCGGAAGCGCCTGACCAGCCGAAACAGAGCGGCAGGGCGCATAACGTCGTCGTCCGCCTAATGCCTCTTATGGGGAATTCCCCATAAGCGGCACAGCTTCGCGGTTTCTTCCATGCTCGATGCCTACACCGCCGGGCAGGACGGACAGGTCAGGTTGACGTTGCTGTCGACCTACCTCGGTCACGTCAATCCGGCCAGTACCTACTGGTACCTGTCGGCGTCCCCCGAGGTGATGGCCGTAGCCGGGCAGCGGCTTGAAGCGCATCTGGCAGGCCGGTCATGAGCGCGCTGGCGCCCAT
>JBBQYX010000123.1:0-3326 GCA_038208295.1 Candidatus Nanopelagicales bacterium
GTTCCGAGTCCTCAGCGGGATCGAGGTGGACATCCTCGACGACGGTGGCCTGGATCAGGAACCGGACCTGCTGGCCGAGCTCGACATCGTGGTCGCCTCGGTGCACAGCAAACTGCGGATGGACGCCCGGGCCATGACCGCCCGGATGATCGCCGCCGTGTCCAACCCGCACACCGACGTGCTCGGGCACTGCACCGGCCGACTGGTGACCGGCCGCGGCCGCCCGCCGTCCCAGTTCGACGCCGGAGCCGTGTTCGACGCGTGCGCCGAGCACGAAGTCGCGGTCGAGGTCAACTGCCGCCCCGAGCGGCAGGACCCCCCGGATGAACTGCTCAGCGTTGCGCTGGACGCTGGGTGCCTGCTGGCCGTGGACACCGACGCGCACGCCCCCGGTCAGTTGTCCTGGCTGGAGCTGGGCTGCGCCCGGTTGGCCGATTTCGACGTCCCACCGCAGCGCGTCATCAACACCTGGTCGGCGGCCGAGTTGAGGGCCTGGACCGATTCGAACGTACGCACCGAGCCGTGATTTCGTGCCGCTCGCAGCGTCGATAAAGGGGTATACAGGACCAACTTCGACGCGCCGGTAATCAGACGTTGCGAGGAGCATCAACGCCATTCGCGTCGCGAAGACGCATTCGGTGACGTCGAGCAGGAAGGTATGCCGTGCAGAAGACATCGTTGACCGCCATGGTCCGTCAGCACCTAGCCCTAGCCCTTGAGGCTTCGAGCGGACGCAGCGCCCACACCGTCTTCGGTGGTCATGAGCACAGCCTGCGTCAGACCCTCATCACGATCGCCAGCGGGCGGCGGCTCGACGATCACGAGAACCCGGGCGAGGCCACCCTGCACGTTCTGTCCGGCAGGGTGCGCCTGGTCACGGCAGACGCCGACTGGGAGGGAATCGCCGGCGACCTGCTCGTCATCCCGCCCAGTCGCCATTCACTGGAGGCACTCGAGGACTGCGCTGTTTTGCTCACCGTCGCGATGCGCAGCTGACTGCGGCGCCTGTTGCCTACCGGGGCCGGTCCCCCGGCTCGTCCAGGCCGTAGCGGGCCGCGATGACCGCCTCCGCCTCCTCTGCGCTGGGCTCCCCACGGCGCACGGCACCCGGGGCTTCGGACTCCGGTCGCTCCGCAGCCAGCTCCGAGGACAGCAACTGCCAGGGCACGCTGACCACCATGACCCCGGGGGTGAACAGCAGCCGGCTCTTCAACCGCAGCGCGGACTGGTTGTGCAGCAGCTGCTCCCACCACCGACCGACGACGTACTCAGGGATGTAGACCGTGACCAGGTCGCGGGGACTGTCGCGGCGCAGGCTTCGGACGTACTCCACGATCGGTCGGGTGATCTCCCGGAACGGTGAGTCCAGCGCCTTCAGCGCCACCGGGATGCCACGGCGTTCCCATTCCTCGATCAACCGGGTGGTGTCGTCATGGTCGACGTCGACGCTGACAGCCTCCAGGACGCTGGGTCGCGTGGCTCGCGCGTACGCCAGCGCCCGAAGCGTCGGCTTGTGGATCTTCGACACGAGCACGATCGCATGGACTCTCGAGGGCAGCGTCACCGTCTCGTTCTCGGTGGGAGCGATCTCCAGCGCCACCCGTTCATAGTGTCGACGGACCGCCCGCATGATGAAAAACAGCACCGGCATGGCGATGCAGACGATCCAGGCGCCGCGGGTGAACTTCGTGACCAGCACGATGATCAGAACCGTTGCGGTCAGCACCATGCCGAAAGCGTTGATCGCCCGGGAGCGATGCATGCGCCTGCGGGCGGCGTCGTCGGTCTCGGTCCGCAGCAATCGGGTCCAGTGCCGGACCATGCCGATCTGACTGAGCGTGAAGGACACGAAGACACCGATGATGTACAGCTGAATCAGACTGGACACCTGGGCCTGATAGACAATCACCAACACGATCGCCAGACCGGCCAGGGTGACGATCCCGTTGCTGAATGCCAGCCGGTCGCCGCGGGTGTGTAGCTGACGCGGCAGGTAGCCGTCCCGGGCCAGGATCGAACCGAGCACCGGGAAACCGTTGAAGGCGGTGTTGGCGGCCAGCGCCAGGATGAGCGCGGTCACTGCCGTCATGTAGAAGAACATGGGCCCCGGGCCGAAGACCGCCGAGGCGACCTGGGCGATCACGGTCTTCTGCTGCTCACCCGCCGGCAAGCCGATGATGTCCCTGTCGAATTCGGTCACCTTCACCTGGCTGTAGAGCGCCAGCCAGGTGATGCCTGAGAACATGGCGGTGGCGATGACCCCCAGCATGAGCAGGGTGGTGGCGGCGTTTTTGGACTTGGGTTTGCGAAAGGCCGGAACGCCGTTACTGATGGCCTCGATACCGGTCAGCGCCGTGGTCCCGGAAGAAAACGCCCGCGCCACCAGGAACACCAGGGCAGCCCCGCCGAAGGTTGCTTCCGGCACGATCGTCCAGTCGGCGCTTTCCGCGCGTACGGTTCCGCCGGTCAGCGCCTTGAAGACAGCCAGGCCGACCATGGCGAAAACTCCGAGCATGAACCCGTACGTGGGGATGGCGAACATCGTCCCCGACTCCCGTACGCCACGAAGGTTCATGAACGTGACCAGCGCGATGATCACGCAGGCGGACAGCGTGGCGTGCTCACCGAGGGCCGGAATCGCCGAGGCGATGTTCGCCACTGCCGAGGAGATCGAGACGGCCACGGTAAGGACGTAGTCCACCAGCAGGGCGCTGGCGACGAACACACCCCACGACGGACCAAGGTTTTTGGAGACGACCTCATAGTCGCCGCCACCACTGGGATAGGCATGCACGTTCTGCCGGTAGGACGCGACGACGGTGAAGAACACCAAGACCACGCCGGCAGCCACCCAGCCGCCGTAGCTCAGCAGCGCCGCGCCGCCCAGCGACAGGACAACAAGGATCTCCTGGGTCGCGTAGGCGTTCGACGACAGCGCGTCAGAGGCGAAGACAGGCAGCGCGATGCGTTTGGGCAGCAGCGTCTCGTGGAGCCGGTCGCTGGACAGGGCACGCCCCACCAGCAGCCTCTTTACGGCATCGGTCATGGGCACGGGCAGGCATGCTAAGCCCGGAACCGGTCCGTGTAGCGTTCACCTGCCCTCGCCCCGCATCGTCTTCTCGTCCTGCATCCGGAAGGCCCTCGTGCACATCGTGATCCTCGGTTGCGGCCGAGTCGGGTCGGCACTGGCCCACACCCTTGACGACGAGGGTCACTCAGTGGCCGTGATCGACCTGGACGAGGCGCCGTTCCGCCGGTTGGGCGAGCACTTCGGCGGCGTCACCATCCGTGGGGTCGGCTTCGACCGCGACACCCTGGTGGAGGCG
>JBBQYX010000124.1:0-3310 GCA_038208295.1 Candidatus Nanopelagicales bacterium
CACCCGCTACAAGCCCCCTGACCCACTCCTTGTCTTCCTGGAGAACCTCTGAATATGCCGACCCGCCAGGCTCCACTCCCCAACCAGGCCAACAGATCTCAAGCCACCATCGGCATAACCCAGACGTCGGCATAATCATGAATGCGGGGCCGGCACGACGGTGATCGGGGGGTAAGCCCGGCCCGGCGCACGAGACGGTGGAACGCGTTGTGGACGTTGCAGTAGATCAGCCGGGTCCCGGCGGTGGACACCAACAGCGCCGCCGTCGTGGTCGAGGGGGCAAGCCGATCGCGTAGCCGCTGGTAGTCGCGCACCGCGGCGACCGTGCTGGGATGCAGGGCCAGTTCGCGGGTCTTGCCGAACTTCCCCGAACGCACCAGCAACTGCCCGGTGGCGTGTTCGTCGTCGGGCAGGTGGACGTCTGCCCGGTCCACGGCGATGGCCTCCCCGACCCGGATCCCGGTCACCGCGAGCAGCCCGATCAGGGTGGCGAACGTGGCCCGCCGCAACGGTGTCCGCAACATGCTGGTCGCAGTGATCAGCGCGGCGACGTCGACGTCGGAATACAAGTACGGGGTGGCCCGCAACGGTCGCTGCGGCAGCAAGTCCGGCGCGGGAACCTCCTGCACCGGGTCCAGGGCGTGCAGGTAGGTGGCGAAACCTCGCACGGTCGACAGCCGGTAGGCCCACCAGTTCGAGTCGCCGTTGGCGGGAAGCCGAGCCCAGTCCAACGCCGCCGCGACGGTGACGTTGGACTGCCCGGCCCGTTCGAGGTGGTCCAGGAACTGATTCAGGAGTTTCTCCGGTCGGGCCAGCCGGTAGCCCAGCGCCCGGCGCAGCGCGAGGTAGTCGACCACCCGTTCCCGCAACGGTCCCGTCACCAGGCCCGGCATCGGACCTGACATCGGGCCTGACATCGAGGCGGTCATGACACACCGCCGGCAGCAGTGACGGGCCAGGGGCGGGCCAACACAGTTAAGGCGCCAGCGTCGACCTTGGCGTAGATCGCGGTCGACAGCGCCGACCGGTGTCGCAGGACCTGTCCAACCTCGGACAGCGGGCTTCCGGCGCGCAGCATCGCGGTGGCGGCGGTGTGCCGCAGCCGGTGCGCGTGGATGCGGCCCAGCCCGGCGCGTTGCGCGGCGTCGAACACGACCATCGTCACCCCACCAGCGGTCAACTCCCGGTGCGGTGCATGGACCCGGACGAAGACGCTGCGGCCTTCAGCGGTGCCCGGCCGACCGCGGCGCAGATACCCCGCGATCGCGGCACCCACCTCGCCCGGCAGCGGGAGGCGTTCGCCCCGGTTGCCTTTGCCGAGGACCGTGAACTCGCCGCGGCGCCAATCGATGTCGTCCAACCCCAAGCGCGCGACCTCACCGGCGCGCAAACCCAGCCGGGACAGCAGCAGCAGGACCGCGTAGTCCCGCCGTCCGGTCGCGGTCCCCCGGTCCGGCGCGGCCAACAGCCGTCGCAGCTCCTCCGGCTCCAGACCCTTCGGCAGGCCGGACAGCCGCCAGCCCGCCACCGACGGCACCGCTGCCGCCAACGGCACCGGGATCTGTCCGCTCAGGTGCAGCCAGCCCAGCAACGACCGCAACCCGCAGACGATCAGCTTCGCCGACCCCACCGCCCGGCCCGGGCAGGCGACCAAGACGAACCCCGTGACATCGGCAGCGGTGACCCCAGCCAGATCGAGCACGACGCCCCGCAGCCGACTAGCAACAAACGGCCGCACGCAGTCCACGTAGCCGCGTGCCGTCCCCACCGTCAGGCCACGCTCCCCGACCAGGTACCCCCAGAACCGGCCGAGCAGATCCTCCACCGGGCCAGGCGCAACCCTCGGGGGGACCGGCAGCACACCCAACGGTGCCAGATGGTCCAGCAACGGCCGCAGCGCCTTCACCGACCGGTACTCCCGATACCCGCCCGCACGACGCTGAGCCAGATACCGATCCAGCACCGGCCCGCTCAAACCGTCCAGCCCGATGCCCTCCACACTCATCCAGCGATCCAAATGCGCGATGAAACACACCTGCTGCACAGCCGAAGACCCCGTATACCCCCGCGCCAGCAGCGCATCGGCGAACCCAGCGACATGCGACTCCAGCGGCCCCCGCACCACCGACGACAACACCTTGACCATGACGCTCTCCTCTCCACGACGGAGACTCAAGCGTCGACCAACCCCGCAGGATTATGCCGCCCTCGCCAGCACCAAACCCCTGCCCCCCAGCCACTCCGGAGACCTTATCGGCATAACCCGGACATCGGCATAATGCACCACGCAGGTCTGCACGGTCGCCTGCGACCAGGTGGCCTCAACCGCTTCGGGGAACCCAGTCAGCCCGTCGCAGCACACGATGAGAACGTCCTTGACGCCGCGGTTGGCCAGTTGGGCGCACACCGACGCCCAGAACTTCGCTCCCTCCGTAGCCTGGATCCAAATGCCCAGAACGTGTTTCACCCCGTCCATGTCGACCCCGACGGCGATGTAGGCCGCCCGGTTCGCCACATGCGCACCGTCGCGGACCTTGACGATCAGCGCGTCGAGGTACAGGACGGGGTAGAACGCCTCCAACGGGCGCGCCTGCCAGGCAGTGACCTCCTCAGCCACCGCCTCGGTGACCTTGCTGATCGTCTCGTGGCTCAACTCGGTGCCCAACGTCGCCACCAGATGGTGCTGGATGTCTCGGATCGTCATCCCACCCGCATACAGGCTGATGATCATGTCCTCGAGGCCGCCGAGGCGGCGAGCACCCTTAGGCACCAACGCCGAGGCGAACGTCGAATTACGGTCCCGTGGCTGATCCAAGGCGACGTCGCCGATCTCGGTGCCGACCGTCTTCGGGGTCGACCCGTTCCGCGAATTCCCCGACCCATTCCCCGACCGGTCACCACGCTCATAACCCAAATGCGACGTCAACTCCGCGTCCATCCCCCGTTCCAGGACCGCCTTCACCAACTCCGGCAGAAAACCGCCCTGACCCGTCAGCGCCACCCCGTCCTCATCGACCCGGGACATCAACTCGTCAATCAACTCATCCGAAAACAACTCCTTACGCAACGCCCGCGCAGCCGGAGCAACCTTCTTCTCATCAGTCATCATGCTCACAGTAAAGCTCCTTCACTCGACAGGGACCGGCTTACACAGACCACTTGACACCCCCCGCACGTCGGCGCCGTCACACCAGCCGAGGTCGGCGGGACGAGCGGATCGCCGAGTTGATCGCTAGCTTCCCACGATTCTTCACGACCTTCGAACGGAGTGAAGCCTTCCCAGGTCCAAGCGTCTACTTTCACGATCGAG
>JBBQYX010000125.1:0-2623 GCA_038208295.1 Candidatus Nanopelagicales bacterium
ACTGCCCACGGGGCGGCGAGCGGGGCGTGCCGGCCGGGCAGCGCCAAGGAGCTGACCACGAAAGTCCTCTCCCGGCGGTCGATCGATTGCACCGGTGAGTACGGGCCGTTCGGCATCACGGCCGGGTGACCCCGATGCGTCCCTCCCCCGCCCGGTCCGTGGTGGTTTCACTCGACACCCGCTTCGTCGATTCGACGTCGAGTCCGCCGGGTCTACCCCGTCGTGGACCAGCACCATTCGGGTCTGCATCCCCAACTCGGCCAACGCATGCAGGTAGATCTGCGTCTTCACCACCGAACGGTGCCCGAGCCGGCGTCGCACCCAGTCCAACGGATCACCGAGGACCCGCGTGTAGTGCCCGCGTTGATCAACCGTCACCTCGCTCAACGCGGCGATGTGTCCTCGTTGCAACTGCACCAACGTCACCACGGCGAAGGTGCGCCTGAGCAGCTGAGCGTGGCAATCCTGGGCGACTCCCGCTGCGGCGCAACGCGAATTGGCGTCCCGGAACATTCCCTTTCACGCCGACACCGACAGCGGCTCCCCGAGTTCGCCCAACCAGAACGGGCAGGCTCAACCCGCTCCGGCCCTCGATCAGGCCCGTGTACGTTCCGAAGGGCCCAGGTCCGCGATTCTCACCCGCCACCGGAGACCGCCGACGGCCTGGGACACCACTGGCCGTGTCGGATCCTCGACGAGGATCGGTCTCGGCCACCGACCGTAACGGTCCTCGGCCAGCGCCCTGGCGATCACCGCACGGCGGCCGACCTCGATATAGTCCGCGAGGTCATCCAGCACGGACACCGGCCATAGACCCATGGGCACGACCCGCCCTTCGCGATCGAGTTCGACAACCAGAACCGCCGATACCCACCCGACGTCCGGTCGACCGGAACCTCGAACACCATCAGGGCTGCCTGCTCCGGACAGCCGCAAATCAGTCCGCACCATCAGGTCGCAGAACGATGCGTGTCCCACTCGGAGTGCGCACCCGCCGAGGTGCACCACCCCGCAGCAGACATCCCGGGTCCCGTGGGAATCGGCCGTTTCCACGCCGTGACCGGGCGTCACCTCGGCCGGCCGGGGTTGTGTCCGGTGGCGGCCGCGGTCACTGCTTCTCCCGGTCGTCGAGATGCTCGGCGAACGCCTGCAACCGCCCGACGGCGGCCAGGTCCACGTCGGCCGGCCCGGTGGCCGCGATGGCCGCCTTGATCGCCCGGTACGTGCTCGCCTCGAGGCCGCAACGACGGCAGAACTCCAGGTGCGCCGTCACCATCGCCGTCGTCGGTGGGTCGACCTCCCCGTCCAGGTAACTCTGCAGCACCCTGGCCACCCGAGAACACTCCGACCGGGTCAACCGGCCCATCAGCATCTTCACATCGCCCTCCCGTTGGGTAGGAAACCGGCTGCCACCAGGCGGCCCCGGATCCGGGCCCTGGCCCGGTGCAGCCTGCTCATCACCGTGCCCCGCGGAACCCCCAACGCATCCGCAGCCTGCTGGTAACTCAGACCCTGGATATCGACCAACGTCACCACCGCCCGATGCTTGTCCGGCAGCGCCGCCAACGCGTCGGCGACCACCGCCTCGAACAACTCGCCGACGACCACGTCCTCCGCCGCGGGGGCCGAAGGCCCGACCAATTCCAGGGACCTCGCGGCTTGTTCCCCGTCGGTGAACAGGACCGGGCGGCGCCGCCGGCCCCGGTTGATGTGGGTGTTCCGCAGGATCGTCAACAGCCACGCCCGCGGATGAGCGCCGTCGAACCCGTCGATCGCCCGGAACGCCCGGACCAGGGTGTCCTGCACTAGATCTTCGGCGTCGGCCGGCTGCCCGGTCATCGCCAGCGCCACCCGGTACAGCACCTCGATCTGCGGAACGACGTGCTCGTCGAAAGCGTTGTACTGCTTCCCGCTGGGTCTACCGCTCACGACCATGGCAACCCTCCAGCCCCAGTGGGTGATTCCATTGGCCGTCCCTCACGGCCACGGCGGAATCAGCCGGGTCCGCGACGGGTTCCATTGGCGTGCATCCCGTGCGCCATGTGCTGCTGAGCCCCCATCTCGGACCCTACCTGGACGGGGAACTCGACCCTGCCCTGGAAGCCCGCGTCCGGGCCCACCTGCGAGAGTGCTGGCGGTGCAGCGGTGAATTTGAATTGCAACGGCTGATCCGTGCCGCGCTTCGACAGCGCCGGGACGCCGCGCCGCCCCCGCTCGCGGTGTCCAGGCTGCGGCGTTTCGCTGCGTCCGCCCGGCGGCACTGAGCTGCCGCGGGTCGTGGAAACGTTCGTTTGCCGCCAGGCCTTGCGCAGCCCGGCCCGGCGCTGCGGGTGGCGCCGGGTTCAGACCGCGGACAGAGACCGCCACGTGGAGTAGTCGTAGGTCCAGTCATAGACGTCACCATCGGACGGGCCCAGCTGGGTGCTGGTGCCGGTGACCTCAACCGGGTCGCCGTACAGGGCGGTGCCGTAGAAATCCTTCGCGTCGGTCGGGCTCATGTTCACGCATGGCCACCGCGTGCGCGCTGATCGCGGTGGTCGTCATTCCTGTTGCCGTGTTCCTGGGCAGGCGGATGGCCCTGGGTGCGCTGGCCGCGGAGCAGGAGCGCGCCGCGGAGCGGGCG